>CAVPMI010000084.1:0-56173 GCA_963705975.1 uncultured Pseudomonadota bacterium | reverse complement strand
AGCTCTTCCAATTTAACTTTAAAATCCACCGCCTGCATCGAATCGGCGCCTAATTCGCTAAAATTCTGCTCGTCGGCTATCTCATAGGCATTATCAAATTCCAGAAAATCGGCTAATAACTCCCGGATAAAACCAGTTAAAATTATCTTCCTTTGCGCTGCTGTTGAAGCATCGTTGAGTTTAGTTAATACATCACAGACAAGCATTAATTTTCTATCCTTAGGAGGAGGCAGTTAAAATTGATTAAAAACCCATCAGCCTGAGCGACTGTAAAAATCAATGATATTTCTAATCTATTGTAATTTAATAACCAGCATTTCAACCACGCTCTCTACGGTGGCTGTTGGTTAGGATGTAACGTGATTTTGATGCTGTTATTAATATCCTATCATACTAACCACAATGAATAAAAGCATTATATTCAATAGGTTATATCACATATTATAGATATGTTAAATAACATAGTTTAAATATTAATTTTATGAATTTATGAAATAGCATACATATAACAATAAGTTATATTTTGGCATGTATTGTGCTTTTTTAGAAGCACTACGCTTTCACATTATGACAAATAAGGTTGTTATGACAGGATTGCCAAAAGGTGAAACTCGGCTTCCAAGCAATGTTTATTTATTACTTAAGTGGGCCTAGCCAATGCATTTATGATTATTATTCCAGCCCTTACGGCACGTATTATGCAACTCCGACCCATTCCAATTAGCGTTTTTCTGCTGTCGACAGTTTTTTTATTGACAAGTGAATGTCATGCTGAGGAAAGTAGCGCAATGAATAAGCAAAAAATGCAAACTGAAATAAATACCGCTGTATATTCAGCACAAATTCAACGCACCAGCTTCAATGTGCCGCATATTACGGCAAAAAACTTACCCAGCGCCTGGTTTGGACAAGGGTATGCGATGGCGGAAGATAGAGCCTGCGTATTACTCGATCAGGTTATTAAAATACGCAGCCAACGCTCCCGTCTCTTTGGCGCCGGCGAGGGCGACGCCAATATAGAAACTGATTTCGCTTACAAACATTTGGGCCTTTTGGCTGCTGCCGAACAAGATTTGGCTGTATTACCTGTAAACATTCAAGAAATGCTGACTGCTCATGCGGCAGGTATTAACCAATTCCTTAACGATAAAGGGATAGCCGGACTGCCACTATCCTGTCGAAATGCCAAATGGCTACTAAACGTTACGCCGGCCGATTTATTAGCGATCACTACCGATTTCAGTATTTTCCTCAGTGGCCGATTCCTGACGCCATTGTTGAGCAATGCCACCCCACCCGGCAACAGCGCCAACCACAACCAACAAAGCCTCCATGCGTTAGACCCTGCTTTTTCAAAAAAAATGCTCGGCAGTAATGGGTGGGGCATCGGCGGGGACTTGACAGCGTCAGGGAATGGCATGCTCTTAGCACAACCGCATTTTCCCTGGGAAGGGGCGCTGCAGGCATGGGAATCCCATGTCACGGTCCCCGGCGAGCTTGACGTATACGGCATTACGGTGCCGGGTATTCCAAATACGCTGGTAGGCTTCAATCCCGCCATAGCCTGGACTCTGACGGTAACCACCTCTCCTAAAGCAACGCTTTATGAGCTAACACTGGTTCCCGGCCAGCCAACCCAGTATAAATATGACGGTAAAGTTCGATCAATGCAGGCCAACGAATACAGCATTGAAGTTCTGACAGAAGCCGGCCAAATCGAAAAAAAAACGCGTACTTTATGGCGTAGCCATTATGGCCCAATGTTGTCGATACCCGCAATGTTTACCGGCGGCCTGGCGGATTACACCTGGAATGGCGGGCATGCCATTAGTTATCGGGATGCCAATATAGACAACCGCACGCTACTCTCTCAGTTTTTGGATATGAGCAAAGCGCACGATCTTAATAGCTTCATCGAAGCCCATCGACGCTGGGCCGGTAGTATCCCATTTTCCAATACCATCGCGACTAGCATGGAGGGTAGTGCATGGTTTGCGGATAGCTCCCCGGCGCCAAACATATCGCCAACTAGTTTTCAGGCCTGGAAACAAAGCCTGAAATCGGATCCGGGGAAAGCAGCCTTATCGTCGCTACATGGTATTTATGTTTTGGACGGCAGCACTTCACGGGATGAATGGGTTAACGATCCCGCCGCCCGAAAACCAGGGCTCATTCCATTTGCCCTGGCGCCGCAGCAAGTTCGTAAAGACTTTGTGTTTAATGCCAACGACAGTTATTGGCTAACCAACCCCAAAAAACCATTGGAAGGCTTTAATCCTTTATTCGGCGCGGAACGCACCAGCCGCTCACTCCGCACCCGCATGAACGCGCTTGAGCTTTTAAAAGGCAATGCTGAACATAAGTTTTCATTGGCAACGGTGCAAACGGCAGCATTGTCGAACAAATCGCTAACCGGCGCGCTATTACGTAAAGAATTGGTTAAACGCTGCAAAAGCAATCCTATTGTTAGCATTGAAAATGAGCAGATAGATCTTAGCCAAGCCTGCAATATCCTGGCGGAATGGGATGAAAAATTTGATTTGGATAGTAAAGGCGCGGTACTTTTCCGGGAGTTTCTCGGATGCTTTGAGGCTGAAGCTTCGGGGCATGGGCATTCAGTCACTTCGGCGGAAGACCGGATATTCGCCCAGCCTTTTGATCCAAATGAGCCGATTTTAACACCAACTGGCTTGGCGCCCGCCACATCGACGGGTGCTGACGTCATTCTTTTAGCCCTTGGCAAGGCTGTCCAAGAGCTCACTTTGGCAGGCTTTGCCTTGGACACCCCACTCAGAGAGCTACAGTTCAGCAAAAAAAATGACAAACGCATTCCTATTCATGGCGGTCAAGGAGCCGAAGGCATAATGAATATGGCCGCCTATAGCGGATCAAACGGCACCTTGTTGCCCTCGGTTAGCAGCGGAAAGGTGATAAACCCTTCTACCGGACTGACGAATGAGGGTTACCTAGTAAATTATGGCACATCCTTTTTGCTGGCTGTTGAATTAACGCCGAAAGGTCCAAACTGCCAGGCAATACTCAGCTTCTCGCAATCAGACGACCCGGATTCCGGGTTTTTTTCCGATCAAACCCAACTTTATTCCAACAAATCATGGCGACCTTGCCACTTTACGCAGTCAGCCATTAAAGCTGATTCGGCACTCCGCACCTATCAAGTAATGAACACTAAGTAAAAGTTCGCGACTGTGTATAAAACCATTTCGGCTAATTATTTTGCGGCATCTAAAGCCGCATAGTTTCAAGACCTAATAATGCAAGGTACAAAAACGAAGGAAAAGGCCGCGCAGAGCGCGGCCTTTAGCCTAGCCTGAAGTTATCCGGCTTAAGCTTGTTTACGGCGTTGACCACCCAGCATACCCAGACCAGCCAGCGCGGAGCTGAATAGCCAAACTGCGCCTGGAACCGGAACCGGCGCCGGCGCCAGGTTGGCGGTTAGGTTAAAGGTGCCGAGGTTGACCAACGCAGTAAGATTGGCATCCGTGGCGTTGCCCAGCTGGTCACCCCACCAAGCATCGCCTGGGGCTGCCGGATTCGGGTCCCAGGTTACGTTGGCCGACAGCGTGAATTCGTTGCCGGTCAATGTTTGGGTGACATTGGTCAACTCCAGAAACGAAAACGGATAGCTTCTTGAAGCAAGGTCATTTGTTTGCAGTGACCAGTATGAGCCGTTATTCACCAAACTAAAATCTTCCTGCAGCAGATAGTAGTTGTATGCATAGCCGGTTGCTTTATTGACGGTTTCCGAATTCAAATAAAAGGCGCCGCTCAAACCGATTTGCCCTACGCCGGCGACACCGTTGACCAAAGTCGAAGGATCAAGAGTGGACGCCTGCACAGTCCGGTCAGTAGCAGTATTGGAGGTGGTGGCGCCATAGGAATTAACGGCCGATGTCAGCGATACAGTATCGTTATAGCCCCAGGTGCTGCCGCCGGCGACAGGCGGATCACTTTTGAGCGACACGTTGTTGAAGGTATTGTCATAACTGTTAGAGATATACCAATCATCTGAACCTTGACCTACTTGCAGCGCTTGATTGCTAAGCGTCAGAGTATAACTACCGCCGGTAATTATATCTGCAGCGAACGCCACATTCGAACCCAGCTGACCCGCAACAGCGACAGCCAATAAAGAATATACAACCTTTTGTTTCATTTTCCATGTCTCCAATTTAACGATGATGTGAAAATTGCCGGAAGCAACACCTTATTTAATAAATATTATAGATTTAATTGTTCAGCCTTCCTCTTTAAAAAAGGGCATGAGAAATTATTTAAATAAATCTCCTTGCCCCCTATTTTTCAAAAGGAAAGAGCACTCTTACCTATAAAAATACTCCATAAAAAGAATAGTGCGCCGACAATTATTATTATCACTATATAAAAGTGATAATAATAATTTCTCAGCCTAGGGGCGCATGCCATACGCCCCTACAAATAATAAATGCTTGTCTCGTCTCAAATTATTAACTTGTTGAATTGGTGTACTTCCAGTAAAATAACAGACATAATCAAATTCCTGAGTAAAACGGCAAATCATCATAGATACCGATCCGATAGCTTTTACTTTTCTCGCCCGGCTTTACGGTAGAGGCTTTATGCACTAAGGGCCTGTTGTCCCAAATTATCAAATCGCCTTCTTCCCAATGATGGGTGTGAATATGCTCCGGCTGCTCGATAAACTCGAAAAGCTCTTTCATCACCTGCTGATTTTCTTCGTATCTCAAGCCGGCCAGTTTGGTCGTGAAGCCGCTGCTGATATAGAGAATTTTTTCGCCGGTAACCGGATGCTCGATGACTGCCGGATGCGCAACCGGCGGCACTTCTTCATTAATACGATCCAGCAACTCGCGTAAGGAACGATCTATATCCGTTGCTTGCACTTTATAACGCATTTGGCCTTCATGAATCGCGGTTGCGCCGTCAACATAGCCTTTTAACTTTGGCGGTAATTTTTTGTAAACTTCCGCCAAATCAATGTAAGACGTTTCCCGTGCGGATTTCGGAAACACCAGCGGATAGACCGAAGTAAACGACAACGGATTTTTTTCAAACGCGCAATCGGTATGCCAATAGCGTCCTGTACCGGACACCCCCAACTTATTGCCGTCTGCCTCAATCACATTCGACGAAACAAAAATTTCGGCATGATCCGGATGATGGTATTGCGGTTGAAAATAAACCTGTGGCCTACCTAATTTACGGGTAAAGGCGACATAGCCTTCCGCAGTCAACTCCTGATCGCGTAACACGACTAATTTGTTTCTGTAAATTAAATCCCGAATCAGCGGGAGCTCAACAGATTCGTTTGTCAAAGCATTAACATCCAAGCCTCTTATTTCAGCGCCGATTTTTCCCGGCTTAGCTTCGATGATGGTGATGTCTATCGTTGCTGTAGTCATTTGTTTAGCTCCTTAGTTTATTAGCTACACAAGCGCTCGTTTCCACCTTTGCAACAGGGAAATTGAGAGGAAATTGCCCTAAATAATCACCCCTAACCCTATTTTCAAAGAGAGAACTGAACGGATACCTGTGGTCACGTTAAATTACATAAATACAATTAGGCTGGAGGGTGCGCGATAGGGAGCGCCCCTACCGCGCCAAACTTTCTAGACCGACAAAGTACTATGAGTACGGCGTTTGTAGCCGATCAACCCCAGCAGCGCACTGCCGAACAACCAACCTGCGGCTGGAACCGGAACGGCTGAAGGCGTCAAGTCAATGTGGCCAAGAATTTGCGTGGTATTTAACTGACCGTTGTAACCGTTAAAGAATGCATACCAATTATTACTGGTTTTATCCAATTGTGACGGCAAGCCTGATTGGTTTCCCCACTCGTAATCCGCATCTAAGGAAAGCTGACCGTTTACCTCACTGGTGGTAACGTTAACTAACTGAAAAAGTATGCCTGGGGCGGCCTGGCTTGGGCCTGTCGCCAAATACCACGTTCCATTAATATTTTCCAGCTCCAAAGCGCCCATAACGAGCGATCCGCCGGGTTCATTGACATCACTGCCGATTTGAAAACCGCCGCCTATACCAATTATCCCAGTTGTCGTGTACGAAGGAGTAGTCGTCACCACACCAGTTGTCTTGTTGGTTTTGCTGGTGCCGGCGACAGTTATAGGGTCGTCACCATTATAGGTAGTGACAGCATAACCATCAGCGAAGCTGTTAGTGTTATAGGTATTGACCGCAAAGGTGAACGAGGTTTGGGTGACCGGCACATTTTGAGCGGCTGTAAGGTCCCATTGTGATGCAACATAGGTTGTAGGTGTATACGACGAGCCGAATACGCCCTGAATAAACTCATAACGTTGACCGGGAGCATCCGCCTCTGTAACGGGTCCGGCGGCTACACCCCCCATATTGGGATTAGCGGCAAGTTGGGCAGGGGTAGGGTTATTGTATTGAGTCACCACAAGTGGATTATTAGGATCAGCGCCGGTGGCCATTGTTGCCCATGCGGTCTGATTCCAGGTCATCGTAACAGTACCGTCGGCTATGTCGGCATGAGCTGACTGGGATAAGCAAATGGCAGAAAATAGGAGTGCTAAGCATGCAAACTCCCGACTTTTAAGGTTGTGTTTCATATTAAATGTCCTCTAAATTATAATGGTGGTTAAAATTGCCGAAAGACTAAAAAATTTTAATAAATATAATATATATACAAAACGTCTGCTTATAAGAGCATTCCAGAAAAAATATAGTGTGCCGACAATTTTTATTATCACTAGTTCTAATTACATACGTAGTAATAATAAAAATTGCTCTTGATTAGCAAGACAGTTCCGCCAATTTTTAATCGGCATTTCGGCACAGATCTACATAGGGTGGGTATGGTTGTTGTGCCCACGCGGGCTTAAGGATCGCGTGGGCATTATCATGCCAACCCTAATCTTTTTTCACCCATCAAGGCCTTAAAACCGCGAGGGTAACCTCCCCTTTTGATTTGCCGGTTTCATCATCATGAAAATTACAATAGGTTTTTATAAACGTACAACGCGCAGTTTTTTTGATAGCGTGAATACCGAATGTGCCGTAAAAATGCTTGGCGTTTATTAGGCTTTGAAAACTGGAGTTTAGATTGGCGATTAAGAAATGCGACAGCTGCTTTTTAAAGAATTCCTCAGACGCATAGTCCTCCAGCTCGGGTATTAAACCGTGCTCGATACAATAACCCAAGTGCAAATAGGCAATTTGGTTATAACAAATATTATATTCAACGGCATTAAAATGTCCGGTGTCATCAATATAACAGGACTCTGGAATCGAAAATTCGCCGTTCATCAGTAGTCCTTGCACGCCCAGTCCTTCCTGCTGTTGAAAATAGGCTTTTTTTAAGTACTGACATTGCGGCCGATACGGGGTTAGTACTTTGCCGACAAAGGCTGGTTCGATATTTGTAAATGCAATTTTTTCGAGCTCATCCAGTTCAATAACAGTCATAATTAAATTCCCACATAGAATGGTAAATCGTCATAGATGCCGATTCGGTACATTTTACTTTTCTCGCCCGGCTTAACCGATGAGGCTTTATGCACCAAGCCTCTGTTGTCCCAGATTATCAAATCACCATCTTCCCAATAATGGGTATGAACATGCTCCGGTTGCTCGATAAATTCGAAAAGCTCTTTCATCACCTGTTGATTTTCTTCGCATGACAAACCGACCAGTTTGGTTGTAAAGCCGCTGCTAATGTAGAGGGCTTTTTCCCCGGTAACGGGATGCTCGATGACTGCCGGATGCGCAACCGGCGGGACTTCTTCGTTAATACGATCCAGCAACTCGCGCAAGGAACGGTCTATATCCGTTGCTTGAACTTTATAACGCATTTGGCCTTCATGAATCGCGGTTGCGCCGTCAACATAGCCTTTTAACTTTGGCGGTAATTTTTTGTAAACTTCTGCCATATCGATGTAAGAGGTTTCCCGTGCGGATTTCGGAAATACCAGCGGATAGACCGAAGTAAACGACAATGGATTTTTTTCAAACGCGCAATCGGTATGCCAATAGCGTCCTGTCCCGGACACCCCCAACTTCTTGCCGTCTGCCTCAATCACATTCGACGAAACAAAAATTTCGGCATGCTCCGGATGATGGTATTGCGGTTGAAAATAAACCTGTGGCCTACCTAATTTACGGGTAAAGGCGACATAGCCTTCCGCAGTCAATTCCTGATCGCGTAATACGACTAATTTGTTTCTGTAAATTAAATCCCGTATCAGCGGGAGCTCAACAGATTCGCTTGTCAATTCATTAACATCCAAACCACTTATCTCAGCGCCGATTTTTCCTGGCTTAGCTTCGGTGATGGTTAAGTTTATCGTTGCTGTACTCATTTTCGTTAGCTCCTTATCTCTCTTGTTACGTTGTTATGTAAATATAAAAAGTATTGTTTATAATTAGACATTCTTGATGTGTGCTAATGTATCAATTAAAGCAGTCGCCGGAAGTAAGCAAATACTTTGCAGTTAACAGATACTAGAAAGTAACATGGCTATTAATTAACCTGCCGCTCGCCGACCGTCCAATACGGCGCTCTTAAAACGCGTTTAAGCACTTTACCACTGGGATTTCTAGGTAAAATATCGACAAACTCAATGGACTTAGGCGCTTTAAAATCAGCAATGCGACTGCGGGAAAACTGAATTAACTCCCGTTGCTTAACGTTATGACCGAAACGTAGTACAACAAACGCTTTAACAGTTTCACCCCATCTGGCATCGGGAACACCAATCACTGCGGCTTCCGCCACCGATTCATGTTCACATAACACCGCTTCTATTTCAGCAGGGTAAATATTTTCCCCACCGTAAATAATCATATCTTTTAGGCGATCACAGACATAAACATAACCCTGTTCATCCAAATAGCCTATGTCGCCCGTGCGCAACCACCCTTCAAAGAAAATCTCTTGGGTAGCTGTCTCATCTTTCCAATAGGCCAACATATTCGACGGTGATTTAATACATATTTCGCCTACCTGACCGACCGGCAAATTGTTAAATTCATTATCAATAATGCGAATTTGCACACCTGGCAACGGACGCCCTGCAGATTCCATTTTTTTAGTAAACTCCAAACTGTGATCTTCAGGACGCAAACAAACCGCCATATTTCCGGTTTCAGTCATGCCGTAGATTTGAAAGAAATCACAATTGAAGATCGTCATTGCCTTGCACAGTAACGCGGGAACGATAGGCGATCCGCCATAAAGAAAACCGCAAACAGATGAAAAATCCGTGGTTTGACAACTTGGTTCAGCCAGCGTAGTTTGAATCATGGACGGAACCATAGGCACTTTGGTAATCTTGTATTGTTGAATTAACTCCAATACCTTCCAGGCAATAAAGGTATCGATAACAATACCGGTTGCGCCGGCAATAAAACCCTGCAGCGCCCACCAGATTCCACCCATGTGAAATTGCGGCAATGACAGTAACAGGATGTCATCAGGATTCAACATCATCCAGTTGTCGCCTTGCTCACGCATCCCCTGCATCAATCTGAAGAAGCTGTAATTGGCTAATTGCACACCCTTAGGATGCCCGGTCGTGCCGCTGGTATACATTTGCACAACAATATCTTCGGGCTCATAAGCTAACGCCGGAGCAGCCTCGCTTTGTGTGCGCCGCCATTGCAAATAATCAGTCCATTCGCCTGACTTAGCATTTAACACAATAATTTTTCCGACTGGCGCTAACTGGGACTGGAGCTGTTCAATGACGGATAACATGTCTGAGGTGACAAACAGCACCTCAGCTTCCCCATGCTTGAGGATGTAGAGAATTTCCTGTGCGGCCAGCCGCCAATTTATTGGTAACAGAACCGCTTTGGCCTTGGCGCAACCGAATAAAATTTCATAACTCCACTCACTATCCATCCCCAATATTGCAACCCGGGATTGCGGCAATATGCCAACTTCAAGCAACCCATTGGCAACTTGACTTGAATGGCAATCAATAGCAAAAAATGTTTGCGGGCGATCGTTGTAAATAAAAGCAATTGAGTCCCTTTGCTGTTGCCCCTGCCAAAATGCCATTTCAGCAAGTGTTTTAACGTTTAAATCAGTCATACAGCATCTTGAGCCAGAAACGAAATAATAAAATATAAAGCACATTTCGGGCCATACATAATAAGCATTCTGTTTTCTGATGCTATTTTTGTATTATTTGGATACTCACTCCCTCTTAACTTTGCAACAGACGAGCACATAATTTACGTAAGTTATTGTAATTTATTATAACAACTTTATAATTAACATGATTTTATCTGATACGAATGGGATGACTATTTTTGTAAAGGAATAGGACAGGATAAACGTAAAGCAGTTTATTCTGTGCTATTTATTAGACATTATCGCGATAGCCCGTGGTATTTTTATGTTATTTCACCAGTTTTTATTATTTGTTTTGTGTAAAATAACATATTTTAATTTTAGGTCTTTACAACGAATGCTGAAGCTTCTTTAAGTTACCAGCTCAAATGCGCTAACCAACACTCTGAGGTTCTATAAACTGGGCTACGCATTACCAAACTTAACGCCTAAGATTTAGTTGCGTACCTAAATGATACTTTGAAATTTTCCGGTAAAGCCGAACTGATGAACTACTTCCATTCACTAATTACCGGCTAGAAACTATCCTGCATAAACTTCTGGAAAAATCTTCCTGATTGATAGCCGCCAAGTTGTTCACTTTCGCGGCAGGGTTTGCCAATTGAGGCCACCAACTTAAAGCGGGACAACTGCGAGGATTAACCGTTCACACTGAGCCTGTCGAAGGGTGGACGGTTAATCCGTTCATGGTTCGACAAGCTCACCACGAACGGCTTAACCTTAAGCTGTCCCGGCTTAAGTTGGTAGCCCCAATTGATCTGATTCGCAAGCTAAAAATGCACATCAACCATTTTTTAGCCAAGAAGCGCATGAAATGCGCCTCTACAAAGAACTAATGCATATCTCATCTTAAAAAATTCCGGTTAAAAACCAACCCTAATCCGCCGAGAAATAAGCAAAAAGTAGTTGGCAAGGGTACTGTGGCGACCGTTGCCGAAAATAGATTAGCGGCTAAGGGATTACCTTCCGCATCACCAATAGCATTAAGCCCAAGACTAACTTCGCTGCTACCAGCCTGATTTATAGTAAAATCAACTACAGCCAGCGTGTAATTGGCCGCCTGAAAAGCGTTTAAATCAGATGGGGTATCAAACGACAATTCGAAAATCTCAACCACTCCTGGCGCTGTTAATGTCGCAGATGTCCAAGTACCCAATCCATCGACATCAAGTTGGTCGCCAAGTAATGGATCGCCGAAGGCGGTATTGGCGTAAGTCAGATAGGCGGGATTAAACTGCAAATTCAAGTCAAATGTACTGATGGCTGGCGCAACCCCTCCGCCAAGCCCGGAAATATTAATACCTAATTCAATAGTATTTCCGTTTTGACCGAGTGGAGTGATGGCTAGATTGATATTGGCCTGTGCTTTACTTATTATTAGCAACAGAGCAATAGCTGGAATAACTTGTTTATAAAATTGCGTCATATAAGATCTCAATATCCGCGTATTAAAAAAATGTTCAAACAATCGCAAAATTTGCATTACAGATTATTGGGCAAACCCGTGCAACCTGGGTTTGCGCATAAAAGCGTTAACTTACGAGCATCAAGAGCGTTAATTTCACCGTCATGGTTTAAATCTCTAGGATCGGAAAGCCCCGCTGCCGGGGTATTTTTTGCTGCCAGAACTATGTTTAAATCGGACTCATCGACAACGGCATCGCCATTCAGATCGCCGAGGATAGCGCTAATCACGCATTCATCTGGTATATGATCGCCATTTTTATCCTGACTATAGCCATCACTGATATCCAGCACGTCGGACTGTTTATTGCTGTTACAATCGGGGAACACATTCAATTGATAAACATCCTGTTCATTGTTGAAAGTGGCGGTATAGGCAACACTGGCGCCGTTGACCCCGGAGACCAGAGTCGAATAATCACCGATTTTTATCGAGCCTGTCGGATAACCAATCAGGGTATTAAACGGCAAACTAACGGGCACGTTTTTACTCCAGGTTAGGCCGCCATCCCATGAATAGGCGTAATACAGTATCGAGACACCGTAGTTTTGGCTGTTACGCGTATCGTACCAAACTGCATCTATGCGGGAGTTGGGCGCGACACCCAGCATTGCAAACCATTGCCAAGCATTTGGCCCTGGCGCATCATCGTTAATGCGCAGGGGATTTGACCAAGTTGTGCCGCCATCAATGCTGTGGATAAAATTTATATCCTGAGGATCGGTACTTCCTGTTGTTTGAACGGGCGCCAAAACATAAATATTGCCTCGCATGGCGCCATTCGAGCTATCGACGTATACCTGAGCATCGCCTATGGGTCCATACTGATTGGGATTTGCTCTGGTTAAGAACAAAATCGCATCCCCACCCAGATTCAGCGCTTGATTGCTAAAGGTAGGTTGAGCCGTAGGGTCTTTGGCATTTAAGGAAATATCGAGTTGAAAAGGGTCCAGAATGTCTTTGGTATAAGTACTGTCTATTACGCCCGGTTCCGTCCGACCCACAACGTAGAGTTCGCCGTTTGGACCCACCTTCATCGTGCCGAAAGTTGGGTCGCCCGGAAGCGGGTCTGTGGGTTGAAAACTTGAGCCTTCATCGATTGAGCGAGTGAAATGGTTAGGATCACTGCCTTCGCGCCAATCGACATAGACATTTCCATCGCCTGACCCGCCGCTACGATCAACGGTAAGCCAGCCTTTGTCGGCTGCCAGGCCATAGGCAAAGACTGGTCCCAGCCAACTGTTGCCGCCGTCCAGCGATTTAAAAACCTGGATATTTTCTACACTCGCTAAATCAGCGGCATACGTCAGCGCCTGAAAATAAAAATTACCCTGTGAATCCACATCTATCACACCATTCGTGCGGTCTGTGCCGGGGGTAAGTACACTAGGCAGTCGCCAGTTTGAACCGCCGTTTTTAGTAAATGACCAACCGGTCTCACGATCATCGGATAAGACGGAATCGAATTGATTCCAGGTAATCACGCTATTATTCGGATTGAGCGGATTGACAGCAATACTAGGCTCGTTGGCGGCATCACCGACAATATTCTGCCCAGAGGCATTCACGTTAATCTGAATACTGGTATAGGCTCCGAAGGTGAATTGGTTGGTCACGGCTTTTGCCGTCACCTCAAAGCTCATTGCTCCCAAAAAGAGCAACCCCAGCTTGATCCTATGCAAAGATGAGCTTTTCTTGAAGCGCCTACTTACTCTATTCATACAACAATCCTGCCCTGATGTTTTCCTAACACTCTAAGCCCTGAAATCCCGATCAGAAACAGCCAAATAGCTGCAGGCGCCGGCACCGGCACTACGCTGGTCTGGAAGCTGAAATTACCTACAATCGCATCCGGAGTGCCGTTGAGCATATCCACAATACCGGGGCCTATCCCCAGATTGCCGGAAATTGATAGCTCTCCTTGTTGTAACGTAGTAGTTACACTAAATAAATCAAAAGCTTCAGTGTTGTAACCAATATTATTAAATAAAGTCCATCCGGATTGACCATTAGTTAAGTTTTCGTTGGCGGCAATGTACTCAAGTGCATAGTCGCCTATCAAGATGCGGTTGGTTGCCAGTCCTGTATCAACACGAAAGCGGCCTACACCATCCAAACCAATTTCGCCGCTGGCAGTGCCTGCTATATCATTTGGATCAAAAGTAAATGTGGTAGCTTGGTTATGCCGCTCAGTCAGATTTGTAACATCCGCACCATTGACCGGATAGAGTAAACCGGTAGTAGGATATTGACGCGTGGGTTGTTCATCGGTAGCCAACAGGTCTTGAAAAGTCATTTGATCTACCTGTGGTGCTGTAAAAAAATCTTCCAGAAACATGGATGGTTCGGTATTGGTGTCATGAATATCGATAGCCGCCGCCAAAGCATTCGGATCAAGATTCATGGTCAATGCGCCACTGGAGATGGTATCGGTAACGGCCAATGCCGTTTCAGGAGCAAGCGCGATGCACGCGGGAATAATTAGTAAATAAATATTACCGAACCTGTTATAGCATTTATGAGAATTTATTTTCATGGTTTTTAAAGTCGATTAGATTGAACTATATCGTTGTAAGTGCGCGTATTCTATGGGACTACTTCGCTTGGGCTAATTCATGGTTTTCCGTACCCTACCGGACAATACCGTCAGCAAGCCGGAGCTAAACAGCCATATCGCTCCCGGAACAGGTACCGCCATTGGCGATACCAGGCTGAAGGTACCTATCTCTCCCGCCGATGACTGCCCATTGCCGCCAAATAAAAATGCGCTAATGGTAGGCGACACCCAAAGCTGACCGGAAAATAGCAACTCATTACCCACAGTTGTTACGCTAATGTCTCTAGTATCGTAGCTTGGCGAAGAAAAACTGATATTATTGACAAAGGTCCAGCCGCTGTTTACGCCATCATTATTTGCCGCCAAATAGACAAATGAGAAATCCCCTTCCAATATGCTGCCGGTAAAGCTGCCGCGGGAAAGTATGACGCCATCCAAACCAACCTGACCTGTAGCAGAAAATACCGAAGAATTGGTTAAGCCGTCCTGGCTGCTACTCCAGCTTAAGGTAGTGGCCTGGTTATTACGTCCACCCAGCGTGTTACCGTAGGGAATGCCTGTTCCGGCCAGACTGGAGGGATTGATGGTAAAAACCAGACTGGACGGCACAGTGGAGTCTGGCGCAGACTCCATTGCCGAAAGACTGGACGTGTCGGCAACTGTATTGGGAAAAAAGCCAGCCTGATAGTAGGAAGTCAATCCGCCATTAGCCGTATTGTCGTTCAAACTGTTCAACAAATTGCCTGGATCGTTGAAAGTCAGCGTCATTGTGCCGCCGGACAAGACGCCCGCCCCGGCGATATTGCTTAATAGCAGGTTCGCGACAACAAACAGGGCATGACGAATCGGTATTTTTTTCCAGTTATTTAACATAACGATACCTTTTTTAAGAATGACGAATCAAGTTGGATAAATTGCATAACAGTCTTCAATACAGCTTTGAACTTTTCATTCGTAATAAAACCAGGCCATACCTGGCCGATTATGTTTTGCGAATTACTTTTGCTAATTTCGTGTAGAAGCTGTCGAGCAAATACGCTATTAATCACCGCGGCATAAAATTATGCCTGCCCAGCACAAGCTAAGCGACTACTTTGGCGTTTCGGCGAATGCCCACCAAAAAGCTGGCTAATCCTGAGCCAAACAGCCATATCGCAGCAGGTACAGGAACCGCGGCCGGCGCCAAACTGACACTGCCAACTGTCGTGGTTGAATCTACATTGAGAAAGCTTGCCCATTGGGGATCAAAGACCAAGTCTCCGGTTAAGCTGAGCAAACCCGCAGAATTTGTAGATGTTGCCACATCGTATAAATCGAACAGTATGTCGGTACCGAAGCCAAGCTCATGGGTAGATATCTCCCATTGTCCGTCGGTTTGGCTGTAATTTAGCGATAGATCACTAAACTGCAGATAACCGGAAAAGAAATCGCTTTGAACCGTTACTGCGCCGCTTAGTCCAATTTGACCGGTTCCGGTAGTTGGGTTGCTGCCATAATTTAAGGTTGTGGTCTGAAAAAGACTGTCATAGGGTGATGATGTATTGCTGGAACCGTTTACAGTAAACACCAGGTCTGTTGGCGAAGTGACGGCCGCATTGTTGTATGATTCAACATAAAGGTAACGGCTTCCAACGGAATTGGAGCCGCCATTAAAGGAAGCCAGTGCATTCGCATCCAGATTTAAAGTCAACATTCCAGATGCCGTATTCGCGCTAGCGGCCGAGGACAAAAGCATGCCGATTAAAGCAAAGGATGCAGTTTGTTTTAGTTTAAATAGTTTTTTGTTCATTGCTAGATTTCTCCTTAACAACATAGTAGTGTAAAAATTCAGTTTCTAACTTATAGCGCATTTTCATGAGGTCATGATAAATTGATATATAAGGTATTTCGGTTTCAGAAGGGAGTAGATTGGTAAGAAATTCAACAACTTTGCAAGCAGAAATATCCATCCTGAATCACTATGCATTAGCAAAATTTATGCCACAGCCTACTTATTTGGGTTCTTGTATATCGTAAACTGTTTTTTATTTATGTTTTAGATTAATCTAGCGTGATAACTGCATGATAGTTTTCTTTATTTCTACTTCTGTGATTTTTTGCAAACTATTGTAATATCTTCAAATGAAAAGCTAATGAGTATTTGAAAGTGCGTAATTTAACGCAGTTTAGCTTCAGAAATCGCGTGATTTAACACAGTTTAGTAATAGAAAGTGCGTGATATATCGCAGGACAAAAAACTAAACCATTATTAGCGGCGATGATGGACAAAGGATCGTTCAGGGCAGATCAACTCGGCGCCCATAAAAATGACTTACGCACGGCAATTTAACGTATTGCTTGGGTAATTGCTACTGGCGCCTGATTACGGGGTTTTCTAGACAGATCGAAGCAGACCTTCTTCACGTTTTTAAACACCATTTCGCTTCAAAAACAGGTTGGATTAGATCGTCAGAAATGGTGTACTGGATTGAAAGCTACAATTGTGCTGAAATTAAAGATGATGATCTGTCTGTTGTAGATCGCACATTGGTTGGCGCCGCAATTTGTATAGTTGTAAGTTCTACGCCACGAGCATTGTCGTCAGTTAGGGCGCTTGGGCTGTCGCCATCAGTCATTGATAAGATTTTTTGTGAGGCAGAGCTTCCGGTTTTCGAATGGCCATTTATGCGCTTGCCGGCTGAAATATGGGCCGCTTTATTTCGTAGTATTTGGTTTTTTGGGTACTCAAAAAATTCAGAGACATTTCAGTCTGCCCGCAATCGCGCAAAAGTGGCGGTTGACAAACTTATCAGTCTTGCAGCCGAGAAAGGTTCCGTATTACTAGTTGGACATGGAATTATGAATCGATTGATTGCCAAAGAACTACTGTTATCGGGTTGGTCCGGACCAGATAGTCACAAAAACCACTATTGGAGCACCAGTGTCTATAGTTTTGCAGAATAGGAATAAATTCAATATGTACACCTACTTCACGGTGTTGAGTTTTAATTCGAGCCAAGCTTTTACGCTAGGCCATTCTGACTTAACGATACTGAAGATAACGGAATCTCGAACCCGACCATCACGCATTAACATATGTTGCCGCAGAATTCCTTCCTCTTGCCCGCCAATTCTAGTTATGGCGTTTCTTGATTTGCTATTAAGAAAATCTGTTAGGAACTCAACACGATTGCAATGCCAACGCTCAAAGGCATGTAGCAGCATTAGATATTTTGCTTCAGTTAAGAATAGGCATTCCATATCCTGACATTCCAATCTCCTGTAAAATTTTGGTATCTCAACCATTTTAAATCTCATGCCTTTCTCACAACTCTCCTCTTACAGAGACCAGCTCGCAGTTGAGGACCGAAAATTTGGTATTCCCAGATCTTAATCTAATTTATAAAAATTCTGTCCTGTAGAGAGGAATATATCATTGTTGGTCCTATGACCAATGCGGCAGTAGACCGGTCAAAGAACCCGCTGTCGTCAACCGTCAACACTTCAGCAAGCCTTTAATTTATTAAAATAGTTTAAGAAACGGTTCTCTGTATCGAACATTGTAAAATGATACTCAGTCAATACGTACTTTTACTGATCAGCGTTGTTAATAAATTTTCCACATTATTTGCTTGTCCGCCGAAGGCGTAGGCGATATTATTGGATAATGGCGCTGTATTACGACTTGCCGTTTTATCTATATTCATGCCTAACTGGTAGACATTCTGGAACTCATCTTAAACTCGGCGCTAAACTGTCCTGAAAATGGGGTCCACTTTAAGGAAACTCACTATGACTGAAGTAAACGAAAACCATGCTGTTACTGATAAAATCCGGGAAGCTATACAATCGGGAGAAGATGTTCATCATAAAATAAAGTCGATCACCCTGAACGCGCTCACTTCCAGGCATTTGGATACGGACAATATCAAAGAAGTGGTCGATGAGGTGAGTAAAGGCATCCATGCCGGCATCACAAGCCAAAGCGTACAGGCCAAAGAGCTTTTCAACCATGCCGCCTCGGCATTGGACGAAGCTTTAGCAGTTGCCGCAGAAGCGTCAAAATTAGCAATCGAGGAAGCCGCTTCCAAAGTGAACGACTACTCCCAGCATGAACTTAACGACGCTTTTAAAGACTTGCAAAACTTGGAAGGCTTATTTTTGGATAGCTTGGAAAAAGCCGCTAAAGGCGGCAATCAAATAATCGCTAATATCGTTAGCGACTTTGTCGGCCATGCCCGGCAAAGCGGGACTGCAGTCGGCAAACAAACCTTAACGGCGCTGGAAGCGCTGAAAAAGTTGCCGCATTGGGGGAAAGAAACAGTTATTTCGAACACTGTTGCCGCCACGATTACCTTAGCAGAAATAGGCAGCGGTTTTTTAGCCGGCATCGCAGAAAGTCTTAAACCTTCGCACCCAAAAAAATAATACGCCGGGTATCGCCATGTTGTTGGAGATAGTCAATGCAGCCCGCGATCTCAATCGGGTGCAGGAAATCGCTTCGGTATTGATCCGCTATGGCTTCGGCAGTTTCGTGCAGGTTTTGGGCATGGGCGGCGTGCTGGAACGCGCCGGCAGAGTGCTGCATTGGGAGTTTGCAGAAGAATATATTAAACTCGATACACCGCAACGTATCCGCCGGGCGTTGGAAGACTTGGGGCCGACCTTCGTCAAATTAGGCCAAATTCTCGCCACCCGGGTCGATGTATTTTCACCGCAATTCATTGCCGAGTTTGAGAAACTTCAGGACCAGGCTCCTCCCATCCTCTTTGCGGATTTGCTGCCGCAAATCGAAGAAGATATCGGCGCCCCCCTTGATGAAGTCTTCTTGGCGGTTGACCGGCAAGCACTAGCGGCAGCATCCATTGCACAGGTGCATAAAGCCGTCTTGAAAGACGGCTCGGAAGTGATTTTAAAAATTCGCCGCCCCGGCCTGCGCAAAATCATCGAAGCGGATTTGCGTATATTACAACGGATAGTCGATATTGCCGAAGCTGAATCGCCGGACCTGCGCCGCTTTCATCTGCGAGAAATTCTGCGCCAGTTTAATCAATCGTTACGCCGAGAACTGGATCTGGCCGCCGAGGGCAGAAATGCGGAACGCGTCGCCGCCAATTTAGCCGATAATCCTTTTATAGTGATTCCTAAAGTATATTGGGAATGGACCGGAGAGAGACTGAATGTCCAGGAATATATTCAAGGCATTCATGGACGGGATCTTCAGGCACTGGAGAATATCGGGCTGGATAAAAAACTGTTGGCTGAACGCGGCGCAAGCGCCGTGCTAAAAATGATCATGGAAGACGGTTTTTTTCATGCCGATCCGCATCCCGGCAATTTGTTCTATCTGTCAGACAATCGCTTGGCGTTTATCGATTTCGGCATGTGCGGACGGCTTACCGAAGAGCGGAAGGAGCAAGTGATCGGTTTATTGTATGGCATGATCAATCACGCCCCGCTCAGAGTGGTGGAAATCCTCGAAGATTGGTCCGATCATATTTATACCGATGAAAATGCGCTAAGCGTTGAGATAGCGGCTTTCGTCGATCAATATAGCACGCTGTCTTTGAAAGATTTGAGTCTTACCGCCTTGTTAAGCGATTTGATGGCCATATTGCGGGATTATAAATTGACCTTGCCGGCTGATCTGGCTTTGCTAATAAAGGCTTATCTCACGCTCGACGGTCTCGGCCGCTACCTTAATCCGGATTTTAATACTCTGGTTCATGCGGCGCCCTATGTAGAAGAACTGATGTATGAGCGTTACCGGCCCGAGGCTATCGCCAAGCGGGGCTGGAGAACGTTAATCAGCGTCGCCGATTTGCTGTCAGGTTTACCAAAAGATTTACGCAAACTGTTAAGAGCGACCAGAAAAGGCGCTTTTCAGGTCGATATCACCGTCAAGCATATTGGCCGTTACATTAATATTCTTGACAAAGCCGTGAGCCGCTTAACTATCGGCCTGGTGACCGCCGCGCTGATTATTGGCTCATCCATTATAATGACCGTCCGCGGCGGACCTGAATTATTCGGTTTACCCGCTTTCGGGTTTCTTGGGTATACGTTTGCCAGTATCAGCGGCGTGTGGCTGCTGTTTTCGATTTGGAAAAGCGGCAACAGCGGCGATCAATATTGATCAGTAAAGTCGTCTGCCGGAAAACCTCATTCTCAATTAGGTGAACTGTGCAACAGCCCTTACCCGGTAACGTTCAGCACCTGAAAAACTTAGAATACGGTGGTTACCAGTATAACGGTTTACGATTCGAGTCAAGCTTCTGCCAAAAAAGCTGCGAAAGCAATGGAAATTGAAACTCAGAAAAAAATGACACATAGCAAAAGACGTAACAGGCAAAATCACCGGGTAAAATACTACATTGCTGCCGGAATAAATCAAAGAAGTTACTATTTTATTTTTTTTCTAAGACATTATATTTAATGATTTTTTTCCTGATAATCTCCAACTAAAATAGTTTTCTATCAAGATGCAGCTGTTTCCAACCAAAAAATCACTTGCTTTAAATCCGTAAACAACTAAGGTTAATGCACTAGATTCGTGCGTAGATTCTAGTTTGTGAAAAACTAAACCTTAAATATAGGATTTAATCGTGGCTAAAAAACTAATTTGTACCCTCGCTTTGGTATCAAGCATGTCTGTAATGTCCTTGGCGCAGGCGGCCAGTCTATGCAAGACCGTTTCCTTGACTGGCAGCAGCAACCTTATCCAACAAACACCATGCAACTTCACTTCCGCCACTTCTCCGATACAAATCTTATACAATAGCGGACAATATCCGGCAATTTTTCTCTCTGATCCGGCAAACCCCGACGCAAACAACCAGCCCAACTTACTGCAAATAGGAGCAGAGTCTGGCCTATGCTACGAATCCGTTGGCGTAATAACCGCAACGATTGGTATCACGCCAGTCAATATCAGCACTATTTCCGTGTGGACCAATGAATTTGACCCGGAAATTATTGGTGGCCCGGACCATTTGGGTGCAGTAATAACCCAATGGACAGTCAAACTCCAGAAAGCCCCCGGCACGGTTATTGGCACTGTTTATACTCACGATACCGTCAACCTGGATTATGGTAATGAACTGGATGTCGCCACCTCCGGCACTGGCATTTTTACCGGGCTCAGTGGCGCTGTTAAGATTGACTCAATTCCAGTCAACGCTTCTGAGCTTAACATCAAAACCTTGTCAGGTGAAATCTGCTTAAATCCCTTAGTAGTCCTGATTGATTCAATCTTAGAATAATTTAATCTGAAGTTAAAATTTTGGTAACTATTCAGCGAAAAGCAATATTAGAAAAAATGTAGGAGCGGGCCACGCCCGCGATAGGCCTAGTCCTAGATGGACGGGCCTGACCCTCTCCTACAAGTTTATGAGTAGCCTTTATAATAATCTATTCGCCACCCCAAGTAGTTAAAATTTTTATGTTAGTTTAAAGCCACTATCAAGCGTAGTAACACTCTGAGTTCTGGCGGCGTATTCGTCAATGGCCCGGTTTTTGGTGCCGGCAAAATAGACGTTGCCGACGCTATCGACAGTCTATCTTCTCTCGCAACCCCTCCATAAATTTACAAACTAAATTGTTATCAGTCGCTATGTACCTTTATAATTGCCAAAAACACAAACACCAGGAAATGGCATGCCTACTGACGCTAATTTAAAAATATTGTGTTGTGGAATTTTGTTGTGCGCAACAACTGGCTGCGCCAACCTGTTCAGGGAACAAGCGCCGAACGCCATCGCCGTCAGCAAACAGGTGGCAATCGTGCATGACGACTTTAAAAACATCACGTTTTATCGCGGTCCGCTGATCAGCAATACCGTTGAAAACAAGGGTGACGCACCCGAAGTGGAAGAGATGAGCTTACATGCCCGCAAAGCGCAGGATGACGCGACCCGCTATTATTTGCGTATCACCGATTATTACGCCGGCGACTGGCGGGGTTTCGATCAGGCGTTTGATGCCGGCGGTTCCAAATTTCACGCCATCGCCGTCAAACACAAGGTCGACTGTAAGCTGTTCTGCGATTACGACGAAGAACTGGATATTGAAATTACCCGTGATTATCTGGCGGAACATGCGCAGACGGGTATAACCATGCGCCTATACGGGCCTTCGGATGTCGCCTCAGCGCCTTTTACGCTCAGCGCGGCTTACATTGAGGGTTTTTTGAGCAGTCTTAACGGTTATTAACTGTTCCCATTTCTAAGGTTCCAAGGCTAAAGGCTTGCCAAACCACGGCGCGATGGCTTCCAGATCGAGGTCGGCAAAGGAACCGGCGTTGAGCCGTAAGCGGATTAAGTTGCGGATAAATTCGTAACGCGCCTTGAAGTAATCGGTTTTGGCTTTCAGCAAACGCTTGTGCGCGTCCAGCACATCAATGATGGTGACCACGCCCAACTCGTAACTTCGTTCCTGGGCGATTTTGGCTTTTTCCCGAAACCCGGCTTCCTTGCGGCTGGAGGCGATGCGGGAATGCCCGGAGACAGCATTAAGCCAGGCGGTGCGGGTTTCTTCCTCGATGTTGCGCCGGGTTTCTTCGATTTTTTCCCGCGACATCTGGTATTTACTCACCGCTTCACGCTCACCGGCTACTACGCCGCCACCCGCATAAATCGGGACAGTGAAATTCAAATACAGGGAGCCGATGTTATAGGGCCCACCATTAGTTTGCAGATTGTTATAACCCGTGTTTGAATAAATTTCGCTGGCGCTAATCGACGCGGTGGGCAAATGCCCAGCATGCGCGCCGGCAATCAAGGATTGCGCCGATTCCGCCGCATATTGCAGGGATAATAACAACGGGTTGGCGCTTAATGCCTCCTGCACCCAGTCATCCACGCTGCGTTTCACTTCGGGAAAATCTTCTTGCTGCAGCGTATCGGCAACGCGCAACACGGTGCCGGTTAATTTGCGCAGTTTTTCCGTAGCGATGGCTTTTTGATTCAGCGCTTCCAGTTGCGAGCTTTGTATCGATGCGGCATACGCCTCGACTTCGTATAAATCCGTATTACTCACCAGTTCGTGCTCGCGCATCATGCGCAGGCTTTTCAGTTGCTCGTCGGTGGCGGCCTGTTCCGCCTGCAATTGTAAAATGACGTCCGTGGCTTCCAAAACGCTTAAATATTGATCGACTAAATCAAAGGCGAGTTGCATACGTTGCGCGAGGGCCTGCTGCTCACTTTGCTTGGCTTGCTTTTTAGCGCCTTCCAGACGCAGATAGGAGGGCAAATCGAAAATCGGCTGACTGATCTGCAAGTAGCCCCGCGTACCGGTATAATCAATGCTCTTGCCGCCGCCAAAGGGCTGTATGCCGGTCGTAGCGACAAAGGGATTGTAATTATTCAAGGAATAATAACCGCTGAGGTTAACACTGGGCAGCAACTTGGCCAGCGCTTGATCCTGCTGGGCGCGGGCTTGTTCGACTGCATATTCCGAACTTTTCAGGGTCGGATTGTTTTCGACCACTTCGGCCCACAACTGCAACAAGCCTTCCGCATGCACCGGCCTGAAGGCCGCCAGGATTAAGGTAGACAATAATAAGATGACAGAGCGATGCATTTTAATCTTCAATCATGGAACGTGAGAACGAGTCGCTTAGCGGGTCGGCCAGATATTGCAGTAAGGTGCGGCTGCCGGTGTGGATCAAGACATCGGTCGGCATGCCGGGCACTAACTCCAGATTCAATTTATGAAACACGTCCAAACCTTCAGGATTAACTTCGACGCGCGTCAAATAGTAAGGCGTATGCTGGGCGTCGTCGGTAAGCAGACTATCCGCCGACAAAGCCAAAACCTTGCCTTCTATGCGCGGTAACTGCTTGGCTTTGAAAACGCTGAAGCGGATTTCAGCACTCTGCCCGATCTTGACATTATCAATATCCATCGGCGACACCTTGGCTTCTATCAGCAATTTTTCGTTTTGCGGCACAATTTCCAGTATCGGTGAACCCGGCGCTATCACCCCGCCCTGCGTATGCACCGCCAAACCTAAAACCTTGCCGGCCTCCGGCGCTTTGATGACGCTACGCTCGACAGTTTGTTCCAAGGCGTGAATTTTCTCCCGCAGCTCAAACAGATTGGATTGCACCTCGGCCAATTCTTTGATGACTTCGCTCTGCAGTTCTTTATCTAATTGCAATACTTTGAGCTCGGTTTCGCTGATTTGCAGACCCGTCGCCGCCAAAGTCGATTGCAATTCCCCGCTTTGCCCCTGGCTGTCGGTAAATTTGCGATCCAGATCGTTAACTATTTTTTTATCGCTATAGCCTTCTTTCAACAAGGTTTGATAGATTTTCAATTCACCTTCGAAAGAGCGCACCGATTTATCGCGGCTGGCCAGTTGCGCCTGCAAGCCGCGCTCTTTGGCGTGTAACTGCCCGATCTGTTTTTGATATAAATGGATTTCGTTTTCATGCGACAGCCGCCGCGCCCGGAAGGTTTGACTTTGTACGCGCATGGCCTCATCGGCTCTGGCGTCGCCTTTGGCTTGCAGCAATTCCGGCGGATAGGCGATCTGCGGTTGATCGTCGCGCAAAGCGATTAACCGGGCTTCACGGGCTAAGGTGATCAAATACTGCCCGCGCAAAACTTCCAGCTGGGAACGCGGTTGAGTGTCGTCCAAGGTCACCAGGATTTGGCCTTTTTCCACCCAGTCGCCGTCGTGCACCCGAATCAACTCAATGATGCCGCCTTCCAGGTGTTGGATGGTTTTGCGATAATTTTCCACGGTGATTTGTCCCGGCGCATGCGCGGCGCTGCTGAGCGGAGCTAAGCCCGCCCAGAGACAGAAACCGCCGAAGAGAAAAATCACCAGAAACAGGCCCAAACGGCGCATAGCGCTATCGTCGGTGGGTGGCACACTCTCTAACAAATCGTTGGTCAAGACTAAACTCCCTTGCTTGGAACCGGCATGGCCGCACCCGGCGTCGCTACTGCGGCTGTGGCGCGCTGCAATGCTTGCAGCACTTCATCGCGCGGACCATAAGCCGCCAATTGGCCTTCCCGCATTAAAGCGATGCAATCGACCTGTCCAAGGATGCTTGGGCGATGCGTGACCACCACCACCGTGCAGCCCTGACTGCGCAGGCTGTTTAAGGCAGCCGCCAACGCCGTTTCGCCATCCTGATCCAGATTGGAATTAGGCTCATCCAGCACGATAAGGCGCGGACTCGCATACAGCGCCCTAGCCAAGCCAAGGCGCTGGCGTTGGCCGGCGGACATGATATTGCTCTGACCCTGAATCACCGTATCGTAGCCCTCCGGCAGGCGTAACAACAATTCGTGTATCCCGGCCAAACGCGCCGCCGCGACGACTTCCTCCGGATCGATGTCGCCAAACCGGGCAATATTCTCACTGATACTGCCGTCCAACAATTCCACATCCTGCGGTAAATAGCCGATGTAATTGCCCAAAGTCTCGCGATCCCATTGCTGGATTTCGCCGCCATCCAAACGCACAGAACCGGACGCCGGTTTGTTGAGACCCAGCATCGCGCGGATCAAGGTCGATTTGCCGGCAGCGCTAGCGCCGATCACCGCCACCTGCTGTCCGGCCAGGATGTGCAGATTGACGCCGTGAATGACCGGTTTTTGACAGCCGGGCGGTACGACCGCCACATTTTCCATGCGCAACTGGCCGGTAGGCGCCGGCAACGGCATCGGCGGCTCGCGCAATGGCACAGCTATCAACAGTTTTTCCAAGCGGCTGTATGCATCCCGCGCACCGACAAAGCCTTTCCAACTACCTATCAA
This sequence comes from uncultured Pseudomonadota bacterium, assembly GCA_963705975.1. Taxonomy (GTDB): domain Bacteria; phylum Pseudomonadota; class Gammaproteobacteria; order Methylococcales; family Methylomonadaceae; genus Methylomonas. The sequence continues at coordinate 30,262 of CAVPMI010000084.1, read as the reverse complement.
TATATCCAACGGCGCCAGCGCTCGCCCTAGTAACAAGGAACCAGCAATCATCGCCCCCGGCGAAATTTCTTTTTCAATCGCCAGATAAGCTCCCAGCGCTAAGATTAAGGACTGGATCGTAGTGCGGAAAAGTTTGGAAATTGCGGAAATTAGTCCAGCCTTGCCGCTGGCATGGCTTTGTTTCAGCAGCATGGCGTTTTGTTTCCGCAACCAGCGCGCCCGTAGCCGCGGCAACATGCCCATCGCCTCAATCGCTTCAATATTACGCAGGTTGCGCTGGGTATATTGGCTCGCCTCCATGGATTCCTCATTGGCCCGCTTCAGCAAATCGCGGGTCGATAACTCGTTCCACAGGTTAAGACCCAGCAGTATGCTGGAAGAAATCAGCGCTACCACGCCATAGCTCCAGTGAAACCACCACATCACCAAAATATTCAGCGGTAGCCAAGGCGCGTCGAAGAAGGCAAACAAGCCCGGCCCCGTGAGAAACTGGCGAATTTGCAGCAAATCGTTCAGGGGCTGGGCGGTGACGTTGCGGCCGGCGCTGTTAGAAGCACTGACGAACAGTGCATCGAATACGCGCGTGTTGAGCAACTGATCCAGACGATTACTGGTCAGCACCAAGATCTGACTCCGCACCCATTCCAGCCCACCCATCAAGGCTAATAAGAACACCAGCAAAATTGTCAGCATGCCCAGCGTGGAAACGCTGCTGCTGACCATAACGCGATCATAGATCTGCATCATGTACATCATTGGCGTCAAAATCAGGATATTGATAAAAAAACTCAGAATGCCCGCCGTGATGAACGACTGTTTGCTGCGTAGCAAAGCATCCCGCAGATTGGCTACCTGCCCTGTGGGCTGTTGGGTTTGACTCATGCTTTGCTGTTAGTAATAATTATAAACAAAATATATTCAGTCTACAGACGCTTAAGCCACCACTTTAAAATCCCCTGCACTCAAAGCCGTTGGATGACTGTTTACGCCTATTACCGCAAATTCTACACCTGAACTTCCGCTAGAGCCACCCGCTTCGTAATACAGTCCACCCGTGGTGTCATTGTAATAGATGAAATCGCTTGAACTGGTAGCTGTAGCGGCATTGCTGAAGTTGGCCGCCTCCAAGCCGCCTTCCCCGGCTAAGGCGGTGAACACCGAGGCCGAGAGTTCAATTTGGCCGGTGTTTTCGAGCAGATTACTGATGATAGTCGGGTTGCTGCCGGTTAATGGCGTATTGAATACGTAGTCGGTGTGGGCAATCTCTTCGATACTGCCGTTGCTTTGGTCTGCATAAAGGTTGCCGGCATTATCCAGCACCATATTAGTGGGCGAATTCAAGCCAGTCGCAAGCGTGGTGATGCTTTGAGTGCTGGCGGCGTATTCATCAATGACCCCGTTTTTGGTGTCGGCAAAATAGACATTGCCTGCACTATCCACGGCGATGCCGTTGGGAGCGTTCAAACCGCTGACCAGGGTAATGACCTTATCGGTGCCGGCCTGAATTTCCTTGATGGCGTTATGTCCAGTGTCTGCCACATACAGGTCGCCGTTGTTGTCGATGGCGATGCTTTGCGGCATGATAAAGCCGGTCGCTATGGTCGTCAGCGTGTGCGTGCCGGCGACAATTTCCTTGACGGCGTTGCTCTCGGCGATAAACACATCTCCCTTGCTGTCGGTGGTCATCCCCGCGCCCATTGGGGCATACAGACTGTAGGTCAGGGTGCTTACAGTTTCGGTACCGGCGCTGACTTCCACTATGCTGTTGTGATAGCTGTCGAAAGCGAAGACATCGCCGGCGCTGTCAACGGTGATACTGGTGACCGGGTTGTGAAAACCGCTTAGCAGCGTGGTCACGGTATCGGTGCCGGCGGCGATTTCCTGGACAGTGTTGTTACTGCTGTTGACCAGAAAAACATCGCCGCTGTTGTCGACGGCAATCGCCGTTGGTGTATTAAGGCCGGCGGTTTGCAGGATTTGCGGGACGTCGGTCGCGGCTACGCCAGTGACGGTGAGGGCCTGGGTGGTAATCGCCAATCCGCTGTCGTTATCCCAGTTGCCGGCGGCTGTTAGGTTGTAGGCCGCACCGTTAAGCGGATTGCCGCCATTGGCGTTGACGAAGGCATTGACCGTTTCTTGATCTGTGCTGCTTAAGGTGACTGTAAAGCTATTGGCGGTAAGATTGCTGACGGTGTCATTGCTGTTAAAAGTGTAACTGCTGATGCCGCCTGTTAAGCTTAAATCGCTTAGAGTAATACTGTCTCCAGCATTAAGTAGATTATTGCCTGTGAAAGTAAACACGGCGGTGGCAGTGTTATAGCTCACTGCTGAAAGGGTTGGTGGCAAAGATTCCAATGTTATTTCAGTACCGCCAGTGTTATCGCTAGCTACATTAAAGGAATCTGACTGAAAATTGCCCGGCAGGGATAAATCTACCGTGCCGCTGCTTCCAAGCGAGATAGACAAGCCACCATTATTCCAGGCTACAGACGAAATGGTAGTAGCGCTAATCAAATCAATCGTATCGCCAACACCAAATCCGGAAATAATGCCGGCGAAATTGGCCGGCTGATCCAGTTTAAGCGTGCCGCCGCTACCGGTAAAGAAGACAGTTTGATCGCTACTCACGTTGCCGGTAAAACGTAAGGTTCCTCCGCTAATTATGGTGTCATTTGCTATTCCACCGCTATTGACGTACTCATGACCACCGCTGTTTACAGTAACATCATTGGTTACACCACCATTGTAAACAAACTCCCAGCCGCCACTGTTAATAATTGCCCCGCTCGTTGTTCCTGAAACAAATTCATAACCACCATTGTTTATTGTAGTGCCATTAGTTATACCGCCGATTTGAACAACTTCTTCGCCTCCACTATTTATTGAGTTATCAATCGCCGTACCACCACGGTCTACTAGTTCATAGCCATAATTATTGATCGTAGCACTAATTGCCTCACCGTAAACTTCCTCATATCCAGGGTTTACTAAAGTCTTACCATTCAAAACATTGGTAGATGAAGAGCCAAACAACTCACTACCGCTTGCTACTCCGCCGAATTGGACAAGTTCGGTATTGCCGGCATCAACCGTTGTGCTATTTGCAGCGCCTCCGCTATCAATGATCTCGGTAACGCTATCATTGAGAATAAGTCCAGTTGTTGATGCACTGAGGATAAGTCCAGTAGCTGACGCGCCTGCTGCAATTTCAAGTCCTACAACCGCGCCGCTTTGTATGGTAACACCATCAATAACTAAATCGCCGGCGCCAGCTAGAATTGACCCGCTTGATAAAACTAAACCATTGATGATGCCACCGCTGTCGACAGTATCATCATTTAAGAAGCTATTATTATTGATGCTAGCATAGCCACCGCTGTTTACAGTTATACCAATAGCCGTGCCACCACTAGCAACCCAAAGATAACCCCCGTTTTCTACTGTAGACCCACTAGCCATTCCTCCACTTTGTACAAATTCTCGACCGCCACTTCCGACGATGGTGCCTATCGAGCTACCATAGTCTGTTTCGGATCCTTGGCTTTCCAGTATGGTGCCGCTTGCAATTCCTCCACTCTCAGTATATTCACTGACACCACTATTGACTATAAAGCCGAATTCTGAAGCACCTGAAGCAATATCAAGATCAAGAATAGCGCCATTTTGCAATGTGATACCCTGGATACTCTGATTATCCGTTTCAAATACCAGTGTTTCACTAGTAAATTCAAGCGTTAGTGCTCCGCCACTTTCAACAGTGACATCGTTCACGAAATTATCATCGTTGATGTTAGCGTAACCGCCGGAATTCACAGTGACGCCTATAGCCGTGCCACCACTTTCGACCCAAAGATAACCGCCGCTGTTTACTGTTGTACTGCTATCCACCCCCCCGTTTTGAACATCATCTTGCCCGCCACTACCGATTATGGTGCCAGTTGAACTACCATAGTCTGTTTCGTAGCCCTGGCTTTCCAGTATGGTGCCGCTTGCAATTCCACCGCTCTCTATATATTCGTTGCCACCACTGTTAACTATAAAGCCTGATACAGAAGCACCAGAAAGGATATTAAGATCAAGAATAGCGCTATCTTGCAAATTTACACCTTGGATACTTTGATTCTCCGTTCCAAGTACTAGAGTTTCACTCGAAAATGTAAGTGTTAATATCCCACCGCTTTCAACAGTAATATCGTTCATGAAATTATCATCGTAGATGGTAGCATCGCCCCCGCTATTCACCTTAATGTCTATAGCTGTGCCACCACTCTCGACCATAATACTCCCCCCGCTATCCACTATAGTTCCGCTAGCTATGCCCCCACTTTGTATATCCTCATAACCGCTACTACCAACTATGGTACTATCTGCAATACCACCGCTTACAACCAGTTGTACACCTAAGTGTTGAGAATCATTACCATACAATGTGGTACCGATTGCAAGTCCGCCTGAGTAGATTACTTCCTGACTATTGCCGACTATATTGCTAACGACAAAATCAGAAATTGTTGACCCTGAATCAACTTCATAATAAATAGTTGAGTACTTCTGAAGCAGGGCATCCTGATTAAGCTGGCTACTTGATACGACAACATTACCGATAAAATCTTCTGATAACGATTGATCGGTATTAGTGTTGTTATCGATAAAAATGTAATTACTGGCGCTATTAAAGGTGTCAAAAACAATGCCATTATTATTTCCATTAATTTGAATTGTGTCATTGCCGCTCCCTAAATAAAACAAGTCACCGTCTCCAGTACCTCCAATCAAGGTATCGTTACCGTCTCCTGCAATAAGGGAGTTGTTACCACCATTTCCGGCTATAAGTTCGTCGTTTCCAGATTCGCTGGCTGTCAAAGTCTCGTCGCCTGTATCATTGCCAATCAATGTCGTACCGTCGTTCGACAAAGCTATCATATTGAAGAAAACATTAGAAATACTGCTTAAATTATATGCACCGCCTGTTGCTGCCGTAATTGTCCAGTTGTAGGAGTATTGATAGTAGTAATAGTAACTGATAATACTGGTGAAGCCATTAAATTCGTCTGAATTTAGCGTAATATCACCATCTACTTGCAGAGTTTGTACCCCGGTTACCGTTGCACCACTGATGTCGCCGGCGGCTTCCAATAGATTATTGCTGCCTGTCCCTATAACCGTCGAGCCTGCTGCCAAGCCGCTGTCTGCATTAAAAGTATCACCACCGCTGCCGCCGGTAAGCGTATCAATGCCGCCGCCAGCATTCAAAATGTCGCTAGCACCATTGCCGGCAATCAGTATGTCGTTGCCTGCAGCGCTGGCTGTTAATGTCTCGTCGTCGGCATCATCACCAATCAAGTTCGTGCCGTCGTTGGACATGGCGGTCATATTGAAGGCGGCAGTTGAGTTGCTACTCAGGTTATAAGTACCGCCAGTCGCAGCAGTAATTGTGAGCTGGCTATTGTAATAATAATTGGTAATATTGTTAAAACCAGTAAACTCGTTGGCGTTCAATGTAATATCGCCATGTAATTGTAGCGTCTGCACCCCGGAAATGGACGCTCCACTAATATCACCGGAAGCTTCAAGAACATTATTATCGCCTGAGCCAATTATTTCTGTTCCAGCGGTTAATCCGTAATTCGCAAAGAATGTATCGCCGCCATTGCCACCGATCAATGTATCAACCCCTTCTCCTGCATAAAGGTGATCGCTATAGCCATCGCCGGCAATCAAAGTGTCGTTGCCAAAAGTGCTGGCTATCAACTCCTGTTCAGCTGTATCATTACCAATTAGAGTTGTCCCCAGCCAATCGGTAGCTTTGAGAACATAAATATAGGCGTCTGGAGAACCGCTAAGATCAAAATTCCCGCCCGTTGCCGCAGTTAGATCGCCATACCCTTTGATAGTGTCGAATTGAGAAAACTGAGTTTCAGTTAAAGTAATATTTCCGCTGATATCCAATTCTTGTATGTTGGAAATCGCATCCTGAGATATATCACCGCTAGCACTAAGGTAATTTGTCGCCTGTGCATCAACCTGATAGGCCACTTCATACGGGTCACCGTAAGAATCGTACACTGTCTCATAATCCGTAATGGTTGCCGTGTTCTGTCCGGCTATAATGTCGCCGGGTTGGTCTGCGGTGTAATAGACGTTTGCATCATTGTCATCTACTTTCTCGACTGTGCCGGTGACCTCGTTGCTTGATGTTGGCGCGGGATTCAAGAAGTCGAAGTTCGCTGCATCCAATTGTGTTACTGAATCAGATATACCGAGTTCGGGTAGATAGCTAAGCAAAACTTGCTCAGGGGTTTCGACTGGATCGGTTACATGAAATGCAAAACCACCAGATATTGGAATCACCAAACCATCCGGCAATGTGTAGGTTCCAGCATCAGTTGAAGCATTGAATGATAAGAACCCGAGCGAAACACCTAAGGGAGTAACCAGACTAACAGAAACATCGCCGTTCGGTAGCATATTAACGCTGGAATATGTCCCTTGGTCAAAGGTCGCAAAACCACCGAAGACTGGGGTATCTATAATTAGTGCGCCGCTGTCGTGTCCGTCAAGGCTTGAGCCAACTGTATATAAAGTTTTGTTGGTCGGATCGTAAACTTGAGTTAGTCCCGCGCTTAAACCAAAATTGGCAAGTGGATTACTACCAGCCAATAAATTCCCCGAAATAGGTACATGCAACAAAGTATTGGGATCAAACCCATTCACACCAAACGGCTCGTTGATACGCAACAAAGTTGCGGCATCTATGTTTTCATTTAAGACACTATTAGTTAACGCACTAATAGACTGTGGTGTATCATTATATTGAATGAAATAGAAACCATATGGGATGATGGTGGAATTAACTGAAGGTAAAGCAAACGCATTATCCTGCAATAATGTAAGCACAGTACCTATGAGATGACTGGTTGTATCGAACGACACATAGGGGAGGAACATCGCAATTGGATATGAAAGAGTAGTGGTTGATGTACTAATATATACATCTGTCTCTGACAAAAGATTATAATAGAGTGTCGCCGGATCTCCTTGTACGTTGACTTCTGTAAAGCTATTATTTATTGCCCACTGAGCAATCAAATTTTTTATATTGGATATTCCTGAAAGCCCATTAAGATCCGAATATATGGCATCAAATGAAACTGGCAGAGCATTTTGTCCATAGCCACTTAGATTATTTTCCAAAGCCGCCGTTTGCGCCATGCCTCCGCCAAGACTGTGGCCGTCAGTAAATATGGTATATCCATTATAATAGGGGTTTCCTTGTATAGACTTAAGTTCTTGTTCGAAAAGTGGTTTAATGGATTCCCAGGCCCCTCCGCCATCATTTGCAAAGTCCGATAGAAAATTTCCTGGATTGTCAGATCCTTTGAAGGCAAAGACAATCTGCTTAGTTTGACTGTTGATATAAACCGTAAATGAATTTACCCCATATAAAATAGTATTCACTTCACTAACAGGGTAATACAGTTGCGACCAACCGTCTGGAATGGGGTTATCACCACCATAAGCAGCCGCAGAAAGTTCTGCGGCAACAAGAATAGAAAGGCCAGATGTGTTAGAAGTTGTCATATAATTCCTTTATTCTCATCAGAGTTGAACAAAACATTGTTCGATTCAGTCTTTAAAATTTAGTAAAGTTCGTCGATCAGCAAGTTGCCTTACACTTTTTAACAAAAATGATCAGCTATTTTTTCAAGCGAATTTGCTATTTATTCCCCAAATCCAGGAATCTGCCCTATTGCGGTCTTAAACTGCTGCCCAGGCCAATGAAGAAGCCGGCATGTTTCAGCCATCTGGCCCACTCCAACAACGGCCTGTCACCGGCTTGATCTTCCGCACCATAGGGAATGTGGTTCCAAACCAGCCCAATACCATGCACCGGCTTTTGATATATGCAGATCACCCGGTAGCCCTGTTGTTTCAGGTAGCGGACAACTTCCCGCCAAACGTTGGGATTGTTCCAATATTTGCATTGCGTGGCGATATAGACATGGCGTTCCGGAATTGGCCGGCTGTAGTCGTTAAAATCGTAGCAAATGCCTAAGTAGCCAATTTGCGTTGGCTCATCCGCTGATACAGTGAAGTTGGGTTTTTTCACCACAACTTGGGCCGAACCATTCTGTATTAAATAAGCTGATGATGGAATTTTCGCCAACGGAGGCTTTAAGTTGGATGATCCCTACCGACTCCTTGATAGCCAAGGTTTGCCCTTGGCTATCAAGGATTCAAGTATCATCTTTAAACTGTATAAGCTTAAGCAATCCGGTTAGATCCCGCACGGAAGCGCAGCAGCGCTAAGCCTGCGGACAGCAACAGCCAAGAAGCCGGCAAAGGCACGGCGACAGGTGAAATAGATGTAACTGACAAGGTATCCCCTGCCCCTTGGTTAGTGGTTAGAGTAAAATTTCCGGTACCCGTTGGCGCTGAGTCAGTCAGCCCAAACAGATTGAAATCCCCGGCGCTGCCGTCGTTAATCAACGTGCCGAAGGTCACACCGGTGGACAGTGTTTGACCTATCAATTGGGTGCTTATATCCAAAGGACTGGGCGTGGCGAAACTGACGCCGTAAAAATCCGCGAGACTAAATGTGCCATTGCCGCTGGAGGCGCCGGTAATAGTGATACCCAGGCTGGTAACGCTGGGATCGGAGAGCAACGAAACCTGGACGTTCCTGTTTCAGGAAGCAAGGTGTTGTCTATGGTAATGAAGCCTGTGGCTGTTGCGCTGTTGCCGTACAGCGCACCACTCCACTGGATATCCAAAGTTTCTATGTCTGCGAAAGCATTAGGTGTAATGAAAGTTACGGCTAGCAAGACGCTGAGTGCCGGTAGTTTTTTCAAATTGATTCGCATGCTTAGATTCCTTACGAGTTTGATAATAAAAGTCTTAAAATTTTTAAGCAAATATCATTCCCAAACTCACAAGCCAAGGAAATCACTCCTGAAATTTTGTGCAAAACAGCCGTTTTAAAGCGGATGGTTTGGTTTGATTATCCATTAAACCGGGCGTCGGAGTCGCAGCGATTAGACTGCAATAAAACCTATATACAGTAGTTATAAGTAGAAATACCACTGTATATTGTACTTATTGTGGTCATAGTAAATTTTTGATATGCCTGCTGGAGTAAAAGTTTTGTCAGTATTTGTTGAGCCATCGCTTTAATCTGTTACCCATCCAGCCATAGTGCAACACTTTAAAAAGACACCCTGTCAACTCAGTGTTTAAGCATAATACTCATGCAAATGTAAAATTTTCCGACACTTTTAGCATGAAATTTTCCTGTCTTTAGCTCAATTTCGGTAAAAAAATGATCGCCCTATCACAAAAACCTCACATTCTTGAATTTTTATATATGTATTTCAAACACAAACATCCTTAATCATTAAACTACCTACGTTTAATACTGATGCACTTTCAACTGTAAAATTTCCTGACAGTCATTCTGGTTAGCTAATTATAGAAAAAACGAACAGGTTACAAGTTTTCGCAAGCCAATACGTTGACGTGATTGCCTAGACCCACTAGCGACAAGGCCTTCCAGCAGTCTACGGCATCTGAACCCAGCATGTTAGCGGGTCAATCAACCAAGTTTTGCTGCTTAAATTGAGTGTAAAAAATCCTGACGGCTAGCCGCCAAACAGGTGGGAAACACTTACGGCAACATTAATTCACGCCTCATTAAACCCACAGCATTACACACATCTTTTCAAGCACTATTTTGCGGCAGACAAAGTTGCCATGCGGGCATCAGGCGTATAAACATTTCTACGCCTTCAAGTTCGCGTCGCAAGCTATACCAACGCGCCAGATCAAACGAATCCCGGTACAAACACGCAATCCAATCCGCCAGCAGGACTGCGGCATAGGTCTCAGCATGGCAAGTATCGCAGACAGCCAGACCAGCGCTGTGCAGATATCCGGTCACAATGGTTGAATCATCATAACCCCAGCGATGTAATGCAACCGCAGCTGTGCCTGCGCGAAATGTCGTATCCTCCGGCAGACTCAATTCCGCAGCCGAGGCAACCGCATCGAGTGCTGCCGGCAACTCAGAGAAATGCACATTGGAAAACAGGGTTTGAACGTACGCCGCAAGTTCTGGCGTATTCGCTGCATGCCAGAAATTGAAGACCACGGTTTGTCGCGGCTCGGTAACCTCGGTGACGCCATGGTATGATTCGGCGTGAAGCAGAAAGCCGAAGGCTATGTTGTACTCAGGATTAAGCCTAAAAACCGCCTCTCTTTCCGGCGACGAGAATAATTCCAGAACACCGCCATGTTCAACTTGCCAGTGCTTATTGAGTTGCAGGACCAGTCGAGCAATCTCATAGCCCAAAAGCGGCCGGTCGCTATGTATACCGATGACTTGTCCGGGAAGCATGCGTTGCGCCGTGACCACAACACGATTTACGAGCGGCAATCCCGTAATCCCGCGCATTTTGCCAGTCACTTCCGTCAGAAACGTTGCAGGAATATTCTCGGTAACGTCCTTAAGAGAACAGCGATAAAACGCACCATCCCGATGCTGCCATTCACCGTCTTGCAAAAATAAACCCTCAAGCGCAGCACACTGCTCCGCAGAAAATGCTGAATTCACATAAAAAAAGCCGAACGGCTTATCGTGGTGGATGGGCTGCGAGAGCAACGGCTAAACTCCTACAAAAATGCTATGTGAACCTAATAGTAACGGGTGCGCTGGACAAATCGGCTTGATGCATGTAGCGATAAACTGAACTTTTCTAATAATCATTAGTCAAAACAAAGTTATATTATATTGACTAAGGCTTTTGATTATTATGACTATTGCTATGCACTATAAAAAACTCTGCCTCTTATTGTTTTTCCTTTACCTCTGCAATACTACGGCCATTCGCGCCGATGATGCAACCTTCCCTAAAGTAGCGTTTGGAACGACTGCCCCGGAAAATGCTCAATGGCTTTGGGTGGATACCAAGCATAAAAAAGTTAGTCTAATGGATAAAAACAGTCCCGTTAAGATTTTTACTCACGCGGCATTTGGCGCCGGCGGCATAGGCTATAAACGGCATCGCGGCGACAATATAACACCTAAGGGCGTGTATACGATAGGTTGGAATAACGATAAAAGCGATTTTCGCAATTTTTTCGGCCTGACTTATCCTTCAATCCCTGATGCCGAAAATGGCTTAAAACGCCACCTTATCAACGAAGATGAATATAAGGCTATTGTCGATGCGCATATGCAACATACGGTACCTCCTCAAGACACCGCGTTAGGTGGCGCAATTGGTATTCATGGACTCGGAACCGCTAAACGCCGGTTTATTAAACATCGAACTTTAAATTGGACAGAAGGCTGCATCGCTTTAACCAATGAGCAAATTGACGAATTAGCGGTGTATGTTAAAACCGGCATGATGGTGGTGATTGATTAAGCTCAACTTGCCCTTGCAGCCTCGGTCAGCATAATTAAATTTGGCGTCTATAGGCCGATGCTGGAAGTGCTGGGTGAGCGTAGTTACCCGATTGCGGTCCATTAGCGTACTGAAGTTAAATAAGGAAAACACCAAGCTGCTACCCAGTAAAGCCCTATCGCCAGAAAAATCAGAACACTAAAGCCAAACTGCATCGTAATCAGTGTCGCAGCCGAAACCCAAACAGACAAAATACCTCAACGCCCAGGCCGCCACCGCGCACAACGCTGTATCACCACATACAACACCGGCACGAACGGTATCGCCAGCAAGGTAGACGACAACATGCCGCCGAACACCACTGTGCCGATGGACTGCTGGCTGGCCGCCCCCGCCCCCGACGCCCACAGCAGCGGCGCTACCCCCAAAATAAAGGCAAACGAGGTCATCAGGATCGGCCTAAAGCGGCGGCGGGTGGCTTCTATCGCCGCCTCGCTCGCCGACAGTCCTTCGGCCTGCAACTGCCGGGCGAATTCGACGATCAGGATGGCGTTCTTGCAAGCCAAGCCTATCATCAGGACCAAACCTACCTGGGTGAATAGATTATTATCGAAACCGCGCAGGATGAGTGACAGCAGTACGCCCACCAAGGCCATCGGCACTACCAACACCACCGCCAACGGACTGGTCCAACTTTCATACAGAGCCGCCAACACCATAAACACCAAGGTGATCGACAACGCGTAGATGAAGTAAGCTTGCTTGCCGACTTGCTTTTCCTGAAACGAAGTCGCCGTCCAATCAGCGCGGATACCCTGCGGCAACACATGTTGGGTGATTTGCTCCATCAGATCCAGCGCTTGGCCGGAACTGAAGCCCGGCGCGGCAGCGCCATAGATTTGCGCAGCGGGATACAGATTGTAACGCAAAACCAACTCGGCGCCGACGCTACGTTTAATCTCCAGCAACGCGCCGATAGGCACCATTTCGCCACCGGTGTTACGCACATACAGCTTCTCGATATCTTCCGGCTGCAAACGGAACGGCGCATCAGCCTGCACATACACCTGAAACACCTGGTTAAACTTGTTGAACAGATTGACGAAACTGGAACCTAGCGCGGTTTGCAGCGTGGCAAACAAATTGCTCAGCGGAATATCCAGCGACTCGACCTTGGTGCGATCGATGTCCAGAAACAACTGCGGACTGCGGGCGCTGAAGGTCGTGGTCACATTCCGCAGCCCGGTCTGCGAATTGCCGGCGCGGTTGAGTTCTTCCACGGCTTTCTGCAATTCTGCCAAACCTAAGCTTTGCCTATCCTCCACCATCATTTGAAAACCGCCGCCCTGCCCCAAGCCGCGGATCGGCGGCGGCGTCAACACGATGGATACAGAGTCCTGGAATTCACCCAAATCACGGCGCAGGCCGGCCAGGATTTTTTCCTGGCTTAAAGCCGCGCCGCGCTTGTGCCAGTCGTCATAGACGATAAAGGTGGTGAAAAAATTGGCGACATTCGCGCCGTCCAATACCGACAAACCGCCTATGGTCACCCAGGCTTCCAGGCCGGGCGTTTTTTTCAGCAGTCCATCCAAGGTTTTGGTGGCGTCCTTCACCCGTGGTTGCGAGGCGGCGTCCGGCAACTTGGTGATAATAATGGCGTAGCCCTGATCTTCGCTGGGCAGGAAACCGGTCGGATGCATGGAAAACCGCCAAGCGCTAAGTACGATCACCAAGACATACAACAGAAACATAACCCCGGATCGCGCCACCATCCACTTGACCAACCGCAGATAGGCGTTTTCCAGCCAGCCGTAACCGCGATTAAATCCGCGATAAAACCAATTGACGCGCTTTTCTGCCTGCTTCGGACGCAGCCACAACGCGCACTGCGCCGGCTTCAGCGTCAAGGCGTTGATAGCGCTGATAATGGCAGTGGACGCGATCACCAAGGCGAACTGGCGGAACAACTGGCCGGTTATGCCCGGCAGAAAGGCGGCCGGCAAAAACACCGAGCTTAGCACCAGCGTGATGCCCATGATCGGCCCGGTGATTTCCTGCATCGCCTTGATGGTCGCCTGCTTGGGCGACAAGCCTTGTTCGATATGGAAGCTGGCGTTCTCGACAATGACGATGGCGTCGTCGACAACGATGCCGACCGCCAGAACCAGCGCGAACAGGGTCAACAAATTGACGCCGAAGCCGAGCATGGCCATCGCCGCAAACGCGCCAATCAACGTTACCGGCACGGTAGTGGCCGGCACCAGCGTCGCCCGCCAATCCTGCAAAAATACGATCACCACCACCAGCACAAGTAGACCGGCCTCGAACAAGGTTTCATAGACATCATGGATCGCGCTCCGCACGAATTTGGTGGTATCGTAATGGATTTCGTATTTTAGGCCGGGCGGAAAATCCTTACTCATCACCAGCATTGCCGCCCGCACTTCCTCAGCCACGTTCAGCGCATTGGCGTCCGGCAATGTAAACACCGGCATCAGCGTCGCCTTATGGCCGCTGGATTCGGAAAAGTTGCTGTAGGTCTGGCGGCTGAGCTCGACCCGGGCCAAATCGCGGATGCGGACGATTTGCGCGGTTTCGCTACGGGCGCTTTTGACGATGATGTTCTCGAACTGCGCCACATCGGTTAACCGGCCCACCGCGTTGACGGTGAATTGAAAGGTCTGATCGGCCGGGGCCGGCGGGCCGCCAAGTTGACCGGCGGCCACTTGCAGGTTTTGGCTCTGGATGGCGGCGATCACGTCCGGCGCGGTGAGGCCGAAGTACAACAGCTTTTCCGGATTCAACCAGACCCGCATGCTATACGGCCCCGCGCCGCGCACGGCGATTTGGCCGACGCCTGGCAATCGCGCCAGCGGGTTAATTAAGTTGATCACCGCGTAATTCGACAGAAAAGTTTCGTCAAAACGCTCGTCTTCCGCGTACAGCCCCACCACCAGCAAAATATCCGTGGAAACTTTTTTGATCAGCACCCCCTGCGGCTGCACCGCCGCCGGCAATTGCGGCAGCGCCGTGTTGACCAGATTCTGCACCAACGCTAGCGAGGTATTCAGGTTAGTGCCGACATTAAACGTGATGGTTAAAATGTAAGTGCCGTCGCTGGCGCTGGTCGAGGACATATACAAGGCGTTCTCCACGCCATTTATGGCTTGCTCAAGCGGGATGCCCACGGTATTGGCGACCAGTTCGGCGCTGGCCCCCGGATAAACTGTGGAGACCTGAATGGTCGGCGGCACGATGGGCGGATATTGCGCCACCGGCAGATTCACAAAACAAACCAAGCCAAGAATCACCGTGATGATAGCGATGACGTTGGCGAAAATAGGCCGTTCGATAAAGAATTCGGAAATCATGGCGGCGGCGCCTGATCGGATTCGGCGTTGGGCGCTCCGGTATTTTCCGTAGGTTTGCGTTCCACCTTTACCGTGCTGCCGGGTATGGCCCGCAACAAGCCGCTGACGATCAGCCACTCCTGCTCATTAACGCCCTCCTGCACCACGCGGCGTTCATTCACGCGCATGCCCAGTTTGACAGGCCGGCGTTCTACGACGTTTTTGTCGTCCACCAACATTAAATAAGAGCCTAACTGGTCGTAACCGATGGCCGACTCCGGCACCGTCAGCGCCATTTTTTCGCTATTAACCACCAGCACCCGCACCCTGGCGAACAGGCCGGGCAAGATCATCCGGTCAGCATTGGGGAACAGGCCGCGCAACAGCAAGGCGCCGGTGGACGGCGTCACCGAAATCGCCGTGAAATCCAGATAGCCTGTATGCGGATACCCGTTCTCGCCGGACAGCCCTAAGCTGGCCGGAATCTTTAATTTTTCCGCCTCGCCGGGCCCGATGTGGGTCTGCCGAGTGACTTTCAATAAATCCGTCTCATTGATGGTGAAGTAGACGTAAATCGGATCGATCTGGTTGATTTGCGCCAAAGCGGTAAATTCGCCGGCCCCGACCAAGTTGCCGGGGTCTTTCAGCCTGCGGTCGATGCGGCCCTCGAAAGGCGCGGCAATCTTGGTGTAACCTAGATCCAGGTCGGCCAAATCGCGATTGGCCTCGGCGGCAGTGACAGCGGCTAGGGCGTTATCACGTTGGAAACGCCAATTGTCCAGATCGGTCTGCGCCGCCGCATGTTGCCGCACCAGGCCGGAAAAGCGATCGAATTCGGTTTGTGCATGGTTAAGGTTGGCTTTTTGTTGCAGCACTTGCGCCTGCGCCTGTTTCAGCCGGGCTTGATAGGTGTCCTGTTGAATCAGGAACAGCGGCTGGCCCTGTTTGACCTGATCGCCATCGTGAAAATAGACTTTTTCCAGATAACCTTGCACCCGCGCCACGAGTTGCACAGCCTTAAAGGCCTGAGTGTTGCCGGTAAATTCCAGGTATTCACTGACCTGCTGTTGCACGGGGCGGGTTACCGTCACTTTCGCCGGCGGCGGTGGGGCGTAGGTGTTTTTGTCTGCGCAGCCGGTGGCGCAGAATAGGCAGAGCACTAACCACCACAGGCTAGTGGATTTATCAAAATGTCTAAAATCCGCAAACTCGACTGTGTCAGTTATCATAACTTTATGGACTTCTCGGATAAACATATGCACAGCCTTTACCATTTCGGCCATGCTGGAACTGACGTCGGCTTGGCGTCCGGCGACGGCAATGCGGCAGGCGTCAACAACCCGCCCCAATCGGAACGTTGCGTCATCTGCGACGTGACGGCCTCCGGCAACAGCGGCTGGCCGTCCCGTATCTGCCAGCCGCCGCCCAAAGCGCGATAGACGCCGACCAAATTATTGGAAATATCGCCCAACGTGGCTGCCAAGCTGTCCTGTTCGCTCAGCAGCGCCTGTTGCGCCGTCAACACAGTGGTAAAATCGGTAATACCCTCCCGGTACTGGATAGTCGCCAAGTCCAGCGAACGCTGCGCAGCAGCGGTGCTGTCGCCTAAGGAACGGGCGCGATCCTGGGAACGCAGAAAAGCCACCAGATTATCTTCCACTTCGCGTTGCGCGGTTAGCACGGTATTTTGATACGCGATCAATAGCTCTTGCAACCGCGCATCCTGCAGCCGCACCTGATTAGTGATTTGCCCGTAATTGAAGATATTCCATTGCAAGGTGGGACCAAGGTTGACGGTGCGGCTATCCCAACGAAACATGTCGCTCAAGGCAAAGGTACCGGCGTCGGTGGACAGCAGGCCGAACGAGCCGGTTAGCGAAAACGCCGGATACTGCTGGGCTTTGCTAACGCCGATCAGCGCCGATTGGGCGGCGGCCTGGCGTTCGGCATGCCGGACATCGGGCCGGCGGCGCAGCAGTTCGGCGGGGATGCCCACCGCCACCAGCGCCGGCGGAGCCGGGAAGCGCTCACTGCCGGTCAAAAAATCGCTCAGCGGCTGCGGCGGCCTGCCCAACAACACGCTCAGCGCGTTTTGTTGCTGACGCAAGCCTATCTCCAGCAGCGGAATGGAGGCTTGGGTGTCCGCCAACACGGTTTTGGCCTGCTCGACATCGCGTTCCGAGGTCGTACCGCCCTGGAAACGAGCTTCGGCAATCAGCAAGCTGGCTTTTTGAATCTCGACATTCTGCCGGGCTATCCCTAAGCGTTTTTCCAGTGTGCGAATAGTAATATAAGCGCGGGCCACATCGGCGGTGAGACTGACCAGCGCGGTGTCGTAATCAGCCCAGGCCGCCTGCACAGTGGCGTCGGCCGCTTCGATGGCGCGGCGGAACTTGCCCCAGAAATCAATTTCCCAACTGGCGGTTAGGCCAAGTTGCGTCTGATCATATTCAAAGATTTTCAGCAAGGCGGCTTGGTAACTGTGCTGGCTCAGCTGAACATTGGTCAGCGCGCCGGTCAACTGCTGGCTTTGCGGATAGAAGTTACCGACCGCCGTCGCCAGTTGCGTCCGCGCCTCCAGCACCCGCACCCCGGCCACACGCAGGTTGATATTTTCCCGATAGGCGGTTTCGATTAAGCGGTTCAGCTGTGGATCATCGAAGGTTTGCCACCAGGCTTGATCGATGTTGTCGGTATTGAGTTGCGGGGCCGCCACGTCCTGCCATTGGGCATTGGTTTCGGAAGGTGGGGCGACATAATCCGGACCGACCATGCAGCCGGACAGCCAGACACTAAGTCCAGCCGCAGCCAGGCCGAAGCGTTTGCTAGTCCAGCGTGACTTAACTTTTAGCTCAAATTGCTTGCACATGGCGAATAATAAACCTCAAATACTAAGGCCTAAACGGCTAAGTCAAGATGGCTAATCTAGACCCTGCTTTTCAATTGACTAATATCATACTTTCAAGTTTTACACTATTGGCAGGAATACAGCAAGCGCGGGAGTAAAGGTTTAACACACGCAAGTAAGGTACTCCCCTTAGTCTCTTAGCGGTGATCCATAAATATCATGCCTGATAAATCGCTTGAAATCACCGCTCCCTCGGTCAGCAAAACCCAGGGAGAAACAGGGGGGCGCTTGGTTCTGCAAGGTTTCTGGAATCTGCGCGGCTTGGCAATGGTTCCGGACTTGCGCAGCAAGACCAAAAACTACGCCGCCGGCACTATTGCCTGGGATCTAAGCGGCATCGCCGCCATGGACAACGCCGGGGCTTTAATTCTCTGGCAGGCTTGGGGGCAGCATTTTCCCGAACACACCCTGCTGCGCCCGGAACACCAGCAATTGTTCTTAAGCATGCAACGCCGGCCCTTGCCTGCGCCACCCGCTACGCCAAAACCGGCACCCCTATTAATCGTAGCAGCGAGCTCGCTTAAAAGTTATACCATGCAAATCCGGACCTGGGTTGCGCTGTTGGGACAGTTGATCCTGGACTTATTCCACCTGCTGCGCCATCCTTTAGAAATTCCCTGGAAAGAAATCTCGGCCACCATACACGAAACCGGCGGCCGGGCTCTGGGCATAACCGCCTTGGTTGGCTTTCTTATCGGCATTGTCGTCAGTTACCTGTCTTCGCTGCAATTGCGAACTTTTGGCGCTGCCATTTATATCGTCAACATTTTGGGCTTAAGCATTATTCGCGAATTGGGTCCCCTGTTGGCGGCGATACTGGTGGCGGGACGTTCCGGCTCGGCAATGACCGCCAGCCTTGGCGTGATGCGCGTCACGCAGGAACTGGACGCCTTGGCGGCGCTGGGGATTTCGCATTCCCAGCGCCTGATCTTGCCCAAAGTCGTGGCTTTGTGCATCGTCATGCCCTTGTTAGTGGTCTGGACCGATATGATCGCCTTGATTGGCGGCGCGCTGGCCGCGCATATGGAACTGGAGATCAGCATGCACCAGTTTCTGCTGAAACTGCCCAGCGCCGTGCCGGTGTCGAACTTTTTCATGGGCTTGCGGTAAAAACGCCTGGCGGCTAAAAATAAGATTGCAGGAATTCGAACAGATTTTCGATACTCCGCACAGCGCCAGGGTGCTACTGGCTTTTCGCGCAACAGTCCAACGCCCCGTGAGCGAAGAGATCGTTGCAGAGAAGCGCTTTAGCCTGACTCTGCCTGCATCCACGGCAGACGCAAAAGGCGCTGTCGCTGCCTCGGCGCAGTTGGTTGACGAAGCGGTCAACGCATTGCAAACCTGGTTTACGGAATTGCCTGATTTAGAAACAGGGGCAAGTTCCGGCTTAAATTAAAGCTGCAAGTTTAACTGCACGCTTTTCGAATGTTTTGACGAAAACAATTATTGCATCTACAATAATTAAATGGGTAATCAATACACATGGCAAGAAAACAAGCGGCAAGCAAATTTAGATAAGCTAAAGCTTGATTTTGCATGCAACAAAACGGCAAAGCTGTTCATAAATCATACCTCGATTTTTGTATTTATTATGAGCCCAGGAAAACAGCTTACACTGTCTTAACTTGAGATCAGTAAATGTAAACAGAGGACAGTCAAACGCTCAGCCTAAGTTTAATTATTTTGTAAAATTAAGACTCAGTCAATGACGCATTCGTACCAGTACAAACGTACTGGGTGCGCGTTATCGTTACAGCCTTGGCTTCTCGGGATTGCATCGCAGTGAATAGCGCAATCATGATCGCAACCAAACAGTATCCGGCCCAAACCTGATGCTTAGTAATGCTGATAGCTAATACTAGCCATGTTTAAATCCCTTTTATATGCCTAGTTGCCGACCAACTCACAACATGGGCTAGCCCCATGTGGGTTTGCAAATGGTTGATCACAGTGTCAACCCGTTCCGGCAGGTCGTAAAATTCGATGATCAACGGTAGATCTAAACTTAAATCGATCAGACGGCTGGTGCGAATCTCACCATCCGGCCCAAAACCGATAGTCCCTTGGAGTACAGTCACACCGGAAACCTTCTCCTCATCGTGTAAAAACTTAATAATTTTGGAGAGCAGGTGCTCGCCTTCCCGCAAATAAATCCGAGCTACCGTAATAGATTGAATTGCCATAACCAATTCCCAAATAATGTACCTAACCAAATCACCAGCATGCCCCACAAATTGGTGGAGATAAAAATGCCTAATATTTCCTGGAGTTCTAACTGAAAGTTAAACAGTTTGAACGAAACCCACAGTGTTAAAGCAACTGTCAGCAAGCCCAGCAGCAGAACCAACACAATCACTCGCCATTCCAACGTCAAATTCAAGCGTTGAAACATAAATTGCGCCAAGGTGGCTAATAAAAAACCTATCAAAATGCCCAGCATGATTTCAATATATGGTAAATCATCCAGCCATTGGTAAGCGTTGTTGTCGAAAATTTTTCGACCGATGATCATACCGATCCAAACCGCTACCATGCAAAGCACGACACTAACAAAAATATTGAGCGTAGCCTTGAGGACATTACCTTCTTCAAACAAGTAAAACGATTCCAAGGCAAAGGTCGAAAAAGTAGTATAAGCTCCCAGAAAACCAACCAGCAGCGCTGCGCGATATTCCACGACCAAAGTGAAGCGCTGCATAAGGAATGCCGTCAAAAAACCCATTAAAAATGAACCGGAGACATTGACGAATAAGGTGCCATAGGGAAAAGTCCGGCCCAGCCAGGCATAAACGCCGTTGGCAACAAAAAAGCGGGCTAGAGCGCCAGCCGACCCACCTAAAGCAATGGCGATTAATTGGCTCATATATTATGGCCTTTTATTAAATAAACTTTAATTTCGAGCATTCTTTTCCAAAACCCATACTTTTACTGATGCCTCAAAGGCTGATTAAATATATTGAGTTTTACATACCTGATTTTATTATGAGCACAATGCCGGAAAACGCCAGAAATACCGAAAAGAGATGATGGTATTTGTTTCGCTCAAGCTGTTGGTATACCATTTCATCGGTCAGTGCATAGACAAGTACGCCTATGACCAAATATTGAATATTTACACTCAGCGAAACGTCAATTTGCTGGCGATTGAATAGCCAAAGCGTAACGATTTGTACTGAGACAAAAGTCGCGTAGGATGCTGCAATCGTTACTCGCGCGGCATCTTTCGCAAAATTTTTTTGGTGAACCAACGCGGTCAAAAGTGACCCTCCAAGACTGCTGACGCCATGCACCACGCCCATGATTAAAAAATAAGGCGTCTCATACTGCATAATTCCATTAATAACATTTCTTACGCCGGATGAAGTTTCTTTTATGGCAATCAAAAGCAAAAACACGCCAATGATGAAACTGATATTGATCTGGGAATGAGTCACTAGAAACAGCGCAATTGCTATGGGGGGTAAGGTCAAAAGTAAAACTTTGCGTAAAAATTGAAAATCTATCAGGATATGGTCTTTCGAAATTTGAAAAAGACTTATGGCAAGCGAAATAGGTAATAGCACAGTCAAGATATTCACGAAATCGTAACCAAGCAGCAGCAAAATAGGCGTACCAAACAGCAATACGCCTACACCGAAAATCGACTGAATAATGGCTGTTACTGTAACAACGAGCAAAATTTCCGGGGTCATTAAATTCTCCGTGCTAACATCGGTTGCATAAAAAAATTAGAGGCTGTCTCTGACTTGTCTACCATGAATGTCATCGTCCAACTTCTAAGAAAATAACATGAGCGTCAATTTCGCTTAACAAATGCGTCATCTATTCCATACCCGGTAATTATCCACATTATTTTGGAGAAAGATATGAAAACCAAGATTCAATCTCATCACGCCAGAGAAATTCTTGATTCACGCGGCAATCCCACTTCAGAAGTCGATTACCCGCTTGCAATCGGCAGTAAGAGCCCGGTAGCAGTAGCGTAGGGTGCATCCACCGGCATTCTAGTGCGGCAACATAATTTACAGCCGAGACTACCGGCGTAATGCTTTTTGATCTGTATTAGCTAACTTCGCATGTTTCTATGGATCAACGCCGGATGATGCCCTAGACAAAACGGGAAACATGCAGATCTGCCGGGTATCTTCGACTATCAAAACAATGATTTTTTGAAATTGATTTTGTCAGGTTTTACTATCACGTTAGCAATTATCTAATAGTCCTGCAGATCTTCAAGACCCGCCTAACAAATTACGCAATGCGTACGTCAAGCTTTCTGGAGCTATTGGCTTTAAAAGCTGGGCGTCAGAGCCAATAGACATGGCTAAATCCAAGTATAAAATATTTGAAGAGACAGAAATTATTTTTGGTCTGTTAGGTAACTTTGAAATTTCCATAATCGTTTCGATACCTTCTTTTTTGTCCATGACGATATCGATCAAACAGGCCACTGGTTGATCCTGTTGAATTTGCTCATCAACGCCAAGGCCTGAATCATTTTCAACAACCTCATAACCCAGTTGCTCTAAATGGCGCTTCATGGTGGCGCGGAACAACCGGTCATCGTCAACAACCAGTATTTTTTTCATATGTTATTTTTTTCGCTTTGACATTCTAACAAATAGGCTTTAATAGCCATTAATAATCGGGTAAATATCATTTCAAATTCATGGAGTTTTTCATTAATCTCGCCAGCTTGTTCTTGCAACGCAGCCATTTCCAATGCTCTACATGCTGCAGTTAACGCCTGAGCGCCTATATTAGCTGCTTGCCCCTTGAGTTTATGGATAACATCGGCAGCTGCAATGAATTGGTTTTGCGCAAAATAGCTAATGGCTTTATCCATGCTTTCTTGGTTGTCTTCCACGAACATCTGTAATAGTTCGTCAAACAGTTCTTTGTCTGCACCCAATAAATAAGCCGCGTTAGCCGAATCAATACCTGCAATGCTGGGCCAGTTGGCGGCGAATGGCCCTTTAGGCCTTAAATCCTGGTCAGACGTAGAATCGGTTGTGGACTCCGCAATCTGTGTTAACCATTGTTTCAAAGTATTATACAGATTTTCAGGATCAACCGGTTTGGCAATAAAGTCATTCATCCCACAATTCAAACAAGTTTCTCGTTCAGCTTGAGTAACACCCGCGGTTAAAGCGATGATGGGCAAGCTTTTATGTGCATCCTGGCTGCGAATAGACAGGGTGGCGTCAATACCATTCATTTCCGGCATGTGAATATCCATGAGTACTGCATCGTAATGCTGACTTTCGATAAGACTGAGTGCTTCTAGGCCATTTTTAGCGATATTAACTTCAATGCCGCCATAGCGCAGAAACCCTTCAATAACTTGCTGATTAATGCGATTGTCTTCAGCAACTAATATTTTCTTGCCCGCTAGACCTTTAGCAAGTTCACGGATGATCGCCGACAGGGAATTTTGCTGATGAGTCATTTGCTGAGGGGAAGCCTTGGAATACAAACGCTTAGAAGTCAAAGCCAAGGGTAGATCAAACCAAAAGTTGCTACCTTGGCCCAAGCTGCTTTCGACAAACAATTCACTGTCCATCAGCTTGAGGAGTTGCTGACTAATAGAAAGCCCCAAACCAGTACCGCCAAAACGCCGCGTTGATGAGGCGTCTACTTGACTAAAGGGCTGAAAAAGCCTGGCTTGATCTGCTGCCGCTAAACCTATACCGGTGTCCCTGATACTAAAACGAATTTTGGTAATCGACTTTTCTGTGCCTACCAGAGTAGCCTTGATCTGTATTTGCCCTGCATCCGTAAATTTGATGGCGTTACTGATGAGATTCGTCAAGATTTGCTGTAGCCGTAAGGCATCGCCAAGGACATCCACCGGAACCGTATCCTCGACAACCAAAGACAAACACAGTTGCTTTTCGTCTGCCCGTGATTCAAATAAACTACAAATCGTCGCCAGCAATTGCGCTAAATCGAATTTTTGCTGATCAATTTGCAACTTGCCTGCCTCAAGTTTGGAGAAATCCAGAATATCGTTGATGATATACAGCAGACCTTCGGAAGATTGCAGAATTTTTTCTAAATACCGCCGCACCTGGTCCGGCATTTCCTGGGCCTGAGCTAGTTTCGTTAAACCGATGACGCCATTCATCGGCGTACGAATTTCATGGGACATATTCGCCAGAAAATCTGATTTGGCTTTAGCCGCTTGTTCGGCTTTTGCCTTGGCGTCGCGCAAGGTATTTTCTAGGTGCAGCCGCTGCCGTATATCAATGACGTAACCATAAAGATATTCGTTATTTTTGTCTTTTAAATAATTTGCCGAAACTTCAACCGGAATAATTTCCCCTGAAGCTACTCTATGCCGGGTATTAAGGGTTATATGACCCTGTGATTTTGTCATTGACAATAATTCTGCAAGTTTTGGAAAATCCATATCGGGGTCCCAGTCCGGCACGCGCATGGTCAATAGGGTTTTGATAGGGTAACCGTAGTGTCGCACTGCCGCTTTATTGGCAAATACCATGCGATACCGATCCTGCGTATCCAGGACATAAAATATGTCTTCACTGTCTTCAAGCAAGGAATAATAAAGCGCTAATTTATTGTTCGCGGTTTGCAGGGCTGTTTGTTTTTCACGCAAGGAAAGTTCCAATTGCTTCCGGTCTGAAATATCTCTCCAGGCGACCAAAAGCACCTGACGATGTTCGTAATTGATAACAGATATGGTGATTTCAGCCCAAAATTCGCTTTGGTCTAAGCGGCAATGCAGCCACTCAAAACGGTTTCTGCCTTGCCGAAGAGTTTCGGCAATTAGTTCCGCAGCAGCGTCTTGCGAGGTTTTGCCATTCGGCTGGTAGACAGGTGAAAGCTGGTCTGGCCTTAAACCAAGAAGTTGTTTGCGGGTCCCGCGCAGCATGGTTTCTGCGGCATGATTACATTCTGTGATCCGGCCTTTGTCAAGCTCCATAATTAAGTAGGCATCGGGCGAATCCATGAACAGGGTCATATAGCGCTCAGTTAACTCTACTAACTGTTTCTTTGCTGCCGTTTGCGCAGTGATATCCCGTGCAGACGCAAACAAATAGCGTTTCCCTGCAATTTCAACCCCGTTGGCATTGACCTCAACATCAATAAGCGTCCCGTCCTTTCTACGATGTTTGGTTTCAAATCTTTTAGCCTCACCCATAAGGCTTTTGACTGTCTCAACCAACTGATCTTTAGGTATTCCCGCATCCCACTCAACAATATTCAGTTTAACGGCTTCTTCGTAGCTATAACCCAGCATGTTTGCAAATGACTCGCTCAATTGGACGATGCTTCCTGATTCATCCAAGATGTGAATGCCATCGCTAGAGTTATGCAAAAAAATGCGGTTTTTTTCGTTTTCCTTGCTAAGGTCGATGTTCATCGCCTCGGCAAAGACATAAGCACGATTACGCCCGGTAACCAACATCCATACCAATGCCGAAATTAGCAGACTCGATACCGTGCCTGCTACAGCGACAATATTTGGTTTATTGTTATTTAATCTGGATTCCATGGCGGGCATTGAATGTATCACCAACGTCCAGACATGATCGGCCACATTCAACTTCTGAGTGCTGCTCAAAGCGAATTTGGTTAAATCGGGGTTGTTAATGCTGTCATACATCAGTGAATCGGTAGAGAGGGTGTCACCATCGTAAATCTCAATGTCCAGGTCTTCCGCTTGCTCGCCATAGATACCCTTCGCTAGGTCGCTCATGCGTAAAGGGGAATAAACCCAGCCTATGATGCTGTCGCGACGTTCCTGAATGGTGTCTTGTGGCGCGCCGTTTTTGTATACCGGCAGGTAGATCAGAAATCCCGCCTGCACATCCTTATCGGTCTCCTGCACTAATTTGACCTTACCGGATATATTGGCAAAACCGGAGTCTCGAGACCTTTCCATAGCGGACCTGCGTACCGATTCGGAATACATGTCGTAACCAAAAGCCCGCAGATTACGTCCTTGGAACGGTTCAAGATAAATGATGGACGTATAAACGTCGCGTTGAGTATCAGGTCGGATAACATAGTCATAATGACCGGATTCCTTACGGATCAAGGCAATATGCTGAGCCAATTTTGCAGCGGGTACGATGAGGGAAAAGCCAATGCCCTGAATGCCGGGATAGTTTTCCTCCAAACGCAACTCGGTGACATATCGATGGAACTCCTCTCGATTGACTTGTTTGGATGATGCAAACAAGCCTTGAGCGCCGCGAAGCACTTGTTCTTGAGCCAGTATGCGTTGCTCTGTCAATATAACTGCCTGGCGTACTCTGAAATCAAAATAATCGTGATGGGATTTTTCGGTTAGATGCCGAGAGGAATTCCAGAACAGCCCGGTACCGGCAAGACAAAGGATCAATACCGACCATGGCAACAGTTGATGAATAGAAAACCCTGCAAAAGGAGCATGATGAGAATTGAAACTACCGCTGTCTTTAATAAGATGCTCTATCTGGGTATTTAATTGACGTTGATTTGACAACATATTGAGTTTAGTTATTGACTGAAAATTTAGCTTAGCAGTGTCAATAGGTTTAAGGTAGACCTTTAACACTTTACCGATCCTAGTGTAGCAACTTTTAGCAGGCTGTTTAAAACAGGCATTACTTTCTATCCTCCAACCATCTAAATATAATTAGAAACAACATTTCAGAAACAGCAGAAAATGCATATGGCCAGTTACCCAAACTAACGCTACAATTATGAATTTATGTAATGCATGCATTTCAGCAGCTCTAATTCTGCTGATATCGGCTAACGGCGCCCCCGTTTTGACCCGCAGCTTGCTCGGGCGACGGTATGCATGGCCGGTAGACGCCGGAATGATACTCAATGACGGCCAACCCTTGTTCGGAAACGCTAAGACCTGGCGAGGCTTGACCGCATCGGTGTGCACAACGGCTGGGGTAGGTCTAGGGCTGGGATTAGAACCGCTACAAAGCGTTTTTTTTGCTATATTGGCCATGTTGGGGGATTTATCGGCCAGTTTCTGTAAACGCCGCATGGGTAAAATCGAAAGCAGCAGAGCCAGGGGTTTTGATACAGTGCCGGAATCTATGTTACCGTTACTGGTATTTAAAGACCAGCTTGAGCTGAGCGGCTTAGATATTGTTTTGACGGTCTGGCTGTTTTTTTTAATCGAAGAATTTGTGTCGCCGCTGTTGTATAAATGGCATATTCGGCAGCGGCCATACTAGCCAAAGCTTATTAAGCGGCTTACCCATGTCTCAGACCCCATTACGCGTATTAACCTACAATATCCATAAAGGTTTCAATACCAGCAATCAACGCTTTGTCCTGCATCAGATTCGAGAGGCCTTAGTCGCCGCCGACGCAGATTTGTTGTTTCTGCAAGAAACGCAAGGCGAACATGAGCAAAGGCAAAAAAAAGTTGCGAATTGGCCTACGCTTTCACAATTCGAATTTATCTCGGAAGGCGGATGGCCTTACTATGTTTACGGCAAGAATGCTATTTATGAAAATGGTCATCATGGGAATGCCATACTCAGCAAATATCCGTTTGAACGTTGGGAAAACATTAACGTCTCACCTTTTAAATGGGCCAGCCGCAGTATATTGCATGGCGTGATTAAACTACCGGAAAACAGTAAAGAAACACATGTCCTCTGCGTGCATTTTGGTTTGACAGGCATGGAACGGCGGCAGCAGCTGATCAGCCTGTGTGAGCGTTTCGACAGTCATGTACCCCATGACGCCCCGCTGATCGTAGCCGGCGATTTTAACGATTGGTTGGGACAAGCAGATAGACAGTTTCACGATCATCTGGGCTTGCAAGAAGTATTTCGTGAGACGCACGGAAAACATGCCCGTTCTTTCCCGGCCTGGATGCCGTTTTTGCCTATGGATAGAATTTATTACCGGGGCTTCACGCCATTATCTTGCGAACGCTTAGCGCAAAAGCCTTGGCACTTATTATCCGATCATACGCCCTTGGCCGCCTCTTTTTTATATGAACGCAAACCAGTCTAGAAACACCCTGTTGACCTTGCCGAATCTGCTGACGGGATTTCGCTTTATAGCCGCGCCTGTGCTGCTGTGGCTGGCATGGCATGGCTATGCCATCGCCTTTATGGTGCTGCTGGCGTTTGCATTTTTGTCGGATTTATTAGACGGTTTTGCGGCCCGGTTGACCGGACAGGTTTCCCGGTTCGGCGCAACGCTGGACAGTTGGGCGGATGTCATTACTTATCTGACGATTGCCGTCGGCTGTTGGTTGTTATGGCCGAATATCGTAAGGCGGGAAATTATTTATGTCGCTATGATCATTGCTAGCTGCTTACTGCCGGCTATGGTCGGCTTCGGCAAATTCAGCTGTTTTACCAGCTACCACACCTGGTCAGTAAAAATAGCGGCGGCCTCAATTGGCATAAGCTTATATATACTGTTTTTCAATGGCCCGGTCTGGCCGTTTCGAATCGCCGCCATTTTAGGTTTATGGGCGGCAATTGAAGAGATCGTCATCACGCTGTTACTATCAAAACCAGAGTCAGATATACGCTCGCTTTGGGAAGTCATCAAAGTAACGCGGAATAAAAACGGCTAAATTCCTAAGCGAAGGGGAAAGCACGCTCAGGCTCACATATGGTCTACCGCACTTCCCATCCGGCCTCAAATTAGGCCATCAATTTTCTCCACTACCAAACTAATCTACCCAGCGCCGGGCTAGCTCTTCGGATTTAAAATCTATGTAAGAAGGTGCTGGCTTATAAACGCTTAAGTCAGTTATTCCTACAAAAATACCAGATATGTTCTGACAAACATAACTATAAATTCTGATGTTATTTATTAAGATGCCAAATTAAAATCATTTCAATACTTACAACTCAAAAAAATGCATGAGACAGCAAATTTTGAGACTCTTGCTTTGCTTGCCGACAACCGTAAGCATTGTATTTAATTAATGTGTAATTCTGGACAAGTTCATAATTTTTAGCAAATGAAATTGGTTGATAAAATTAAGATTTACAATAATGATATAATAGCTATCCGCACTGATACAATGAGTTCTGACCTGGAAATACGCTGGATAAATGCCCATTCCACGGCAATATTGGTATTGATACTAATATTGCGCGTCGGCTTTTTATTAGTAAATAACTTGGGCTTAATAGGTGATGAAAGCTATTATTGGGACTGGTCGCGACAGCCTGACTGGTGTTATTTCAGTAAGCCACCGATGGTTGCTTGGCTAATTGGCATATTTACCTGGTTGTTTGGGGACAATATTACCGCAATACGTTTACCTTCAGTTGTATTAGGTACGATTTTTTTATGGTATTTCCATAAAACTGCACAAGCCTTTTATGGAAATAAGTCGGCGGTTATCGCGCTGTTAATCATATTAGCTACGCCGAATAATGTGTTGGCTAATATCATTATGACCATAGATCCGCCGGTTTACTGTTTTTGGATGATTAGCCTGTATTATTTGCGGCAAGCTTTGTTCGATCTAGATGCGCGTAGTTGGCTTTGGGCCGGTTTTGCCGGTGCAGCAGCCTTACTCAGTAAGCAGGTGGCGTTGGTATTGCCGATGATGTTATTGATATATATTTTACAAGATCGCAACCAGCACGGTTTATTAAAACGTAAGTTTATAATTTATTTATTGCCAATCATTGTTGTCTCTATAACGCTATTATTCTGGAACTATCAGCATGACTGGGTGATGTTTAATCATAGTCAAGCGCATTTTATTACTCCAAAGCCGGCGACTGTTACCGCTATTTTTAAATATACCCCTGAACTATTTTTTTATCAGTTGCTGCTCATATCGCCGCTAATTTTTGTTATGGTGATTATCCGTAGCTTACATTTAGTCGCACGCTTTAATAAGTTGCCGGCAGAAGAACGGTTTTTGGTGTTGATGGGTCCAGCCCTACTTGTAGCGGTTTTTATACTGAGCGCGGTACAAAAGGTACAAGGTAACTGGCCGATGCCCTTTTATTTTACCGCGTTAATATCATTAAGCGGTTGCTGGCAGAAACTATACTGGAGAAGACTTATTAAGTACGGCTTGTCGATAGGTTATATCATGGTGTTAATAACCTATACCTTGCCGTTCTTCCTGAGAATTGTTAATTTGCAGGATACAGAAAATGACCCAACCAGACGCTTTAAATACTGGCAAGAATTAGCCGAAAATATTCAGTATGAAAGGCAAATCGCCCTACCTAGCCAAAATAATACCTTTATTATCGCAATTGGACACCGTTATCTGGCAAGTCAGTTAGCTTTTTATTTACCTGATCACCCGCATGTCTATCGATATGAAGCTAGTGGCGAAGTAAAATCGCAATATGAAATTTGGTCAGGACCCAGCAAATTTTTTGGCCGGACTGGCATTATAGTAAGTGATGAAATTGAAAATGTTCCGGAGGAAATTAAGTCTGCTTTCCAGCATTTTACTTTTCTTGTGAAAATACCGAATCCTATGCATTCAGATAGCCCGTATTTTCTGTTTCTAGGTGAAAATTTGATAAATTGGCCTATAAAACCATACCATTACACACAACTCACCCCATCTAAATCTATCGCGCTAAACTGATTATCCTACATATTTCAAAGAT
>CAVPMI010000083.1:0-13645 GCA_963705975.1 uncultured Pseudomonadota bacterium | reverse complement strand
TAGTAGGGATAGGCAAGACCTAAGCCCAAACCCAAGCCTAAACCACCCCAGCCCCAACCACCGCCACGATAATAACCACCGCCAAAACGCCCACCGCCACCGCCAAAATGCCCACCGCCATGACCGCCACCGCCGCCACCCCGCGCATAAACCGGATTAATGCCGGCGAACATACTGCAAATTGTAAATATTAATACTAATAAATGTATCCGAGTTTTCATTATCGTCTCCTTTTAAATACTGGCACTTTGACAGTCTTCCGCTACAAAAGTGCATTCTGATTTAATTAAAATCCTCCATCCTAGTAGGATCTTAGGGTATTTATAGCAAACCTACCTTATGACTAACTTAAATGAGCTGCTTATAGCTCACTTTACTTTTGGGTGTTTAGCAAGCCATGCTTTGACCAGCTTCTTAGCCGTATTGATTTGCGCTGTCGTTAAACTTTTCTCCATGGCGTTACGGGTTTTCACTTCTTTTGCCAAACCCTGTGCCGCCGCCAACTGCATCCACATATAAGCCAGTGTATTATCCTGCGTTACGCCTTCGCCTTTGTAGTACATAGAGCCAAGATTAAATTGCGCCCTGGCATAACCGTGTTCTGCTGATTTTCGGTACCAAAAAACAGCTTGCGTATAGTCTTGCGCAACCCCCAAACCTTCATCATACATAGCCGCCAGATTATATTCCGCCTTGGCGTAACCTTGCTCAGCCGCTTTCCGATACCACTCCAGCGCTTGCGTATAATCTTGAGGCACGCTCAGCCCTTGGTCATACAACATACCCAGTAGAAATTGCGCCTTGGCATAACCTTGTTCAGCTGCTTTACGAAACCAGTTAATAGCTTGTAATTTATCCTGAACTACACCTTCGCCTTTGTCTAACAACAAACCAAGATTATATTGCGCTTCGGAATCGTTGTGCTCGGCCTTAAACCGCGTTTCTTCGACCAGACTTTCCATATTTGCAAAAGCGGCAATTGGGAAACTAAAGCAAAAAATACTGCAAATAAGCGCCAATAACAATTGCCTGTGTTTATTATGCATGATTAAGTTATAACGCCACAAAAGCCATTAACTCCTGCAACTCTTTCATCTCTAATTCATAAAAAGAATGTGATCTGACTCGTTCCGGCAAGACCACGGCGCCATAACGCACCCGAATCAAGCGACTGACTTTAACCCCTTGCGACTCCCACAAACGCCGCACCAAGCGGTTACGGCCTTCCTTAACTGTCACATAAAACCATTTATTGGCGTGATCACCGGCATGCAGGCGAATCTCGTCAAAGTGTCCTGGGCCATCTTCTAGTTCAACACCGCTCCGCAAGCGCTCAATCATGCTCTCATCAACTTCGCCTAGCACCCGTACCGCATATTCTCGTTCCAGTTCACGGGAAGGATGCATTAAACGATTGGCCAACTCACCATTATTCGTAACCAAGATTAAACCCGAGGTATTGATATCTAAGCGTCCGACAGCTATCCAGCGGCCTACCTGCAAGCGCGGCAACTGGGTAAAAATCACCGGCCGGCCTTCCGGATCGCGCCGCGTGACTAATTCCCCGACCGGTTTGTGATAAACCAGCACCCGCGTAGGTTGATCGGAATATTTATCCCATTTCACTACCCGACCGTTAATCAGCAAATGATCGCCTGCTTTTAAATGATAACCCAGTTGAATAGGGTTACCGTTAACCGTTAAGCGCCCTTCTGTTATCCAACGTTCGATCTCGCGCCTGGAGCCTAATCCTGCTCTCGCCAGCAGTTTTTGTATGCGTTCGCCGCCGGCTTCGGCTTCGCTGCTCTTATTGCTGTTGGCCACTGTCTTCGGTTTGAAAAGCGGCTTGCTGGGTTTCTTCACCTGAGGCGCGGGCTTCGATGGCTGCGGATAGATAGGTTTGCGGTCTTTCACTAGTGTCCTGCTGGGTTAACTGTTGGGGTAGAGTGCTGAAATCAAATTGGGCAAGTTCTTCTAAGGTTGGCAACTGGCCTAAAGCGCTTAAATTAAAATAATCCAAAAATTGTTTGGTCGTACCATATAAAGCCGGTCGCCCAGGCGCTTCTTTATGGGCGATGACCCGGATCCATTCACGTTCCAGCAAGGTATGAATAATACTCGAACTGACGGCGACGCCGCGGATATCTTCAATTTCACCGCGCGTCACCGGCTGTCGGTAAGCAATAATAGCAATCGTTTCCAGCATCGCACGCGAATAACGCGGCGGCTTTTCTTCAAATAAGCGGCTTACCCAATAAGCCATGCCTTCTTTGACTTGAAAGCGCCAACCGCTAGCCAATTGCTGCAAACCAATTGGCCGCGTTAAATAATCCTGGCTGATCGACTCAATAGCGTCCTGTATTTCCAAAGTATCGGGTTGCTCCAACTCGGGAAAAACCAGTTGAATTTGTTTCACCGACAAGGGCTTATCGGCGGCAAATAAAATCGCTTCAACGATGCGTTTAGTATTCACGTTGCACCCGCTGCCAGGTAAAGCTGCTGCGGTTTGCGTTGTGGAAACGGCTGCAATGGAAACCGCAAGCGGAGTTTTAGCACCTTCGCGGGAAAAACCCGGCGGTAACCTTACTGCTGTTTGCTGCGATTTTTCCCGGATTACCGCACTTTCAACGGCTGGCGTTGTGTTAGTTTCAAACTGAATTCTAGCGCTGCCGCGCGGTAAAGTAAACGGCAATCTAGGCGGTTTCCGGCGAGGATAAGGGCAAACGGCTGTTACTTCCACTGCCGGTTCCGGTTGAGGCTTAAGCCAAACGCCATTTTCACCCCGGGGAAGATACGCCGGTAATTTGGAGGGCTTGTGCCGTAGGTGACGAGAAACCCCCAAAGCTTCAGGGGCTGGCGGTAATTTTGTAGCAAGCCAAGTTTTGCTTGAGCCGCGCGGCACAGTTCTAGGTATTCTAGCCGGCTTTCGCAATTGGTAAATACGCGTTATAGCGGTTTCAGCTATTGCCTGCGCTGCCCGCTGGGGCCGGCTTTTTTTCGATTTTGGCTTAAGCTCAACAACAACCACCTGTTCGGCAACTATCAGCTCTAAGGGACTTTCTGCTAATTGCGGTTCTGGAAGATCTTCTTCAAGCGGTTGTTCGAACTCTAATGCTGAGGTCGGCGTAGGGTTCAAGCTGGAAAATGTCGATGAGTCCTTCTTTGCTGAGTTCAAGGACGGCAAGAAACGCGACAACCACGCCGTTTTTTCCTTCGCTTCGGGTAAATAACGTTGCGAAAGGGAGGCTATCTGACCTGTTAAGTTTTTCCAAAATGGCTGCCATTCGTTCACGGACTGATAAAGGTTCTTTAGTTATTTGATGGTGACTGAGTTGCTCGACGCGTTTCAAAACATCCTGAAAAGCCAGCAAAATTTCTTTGAGCTGCACATCCGGTAAAGGTTGCAACACGGTTATGGTCGAAACATCGACACTAATTTCGAAGGTATCGCGTTCGTTTCTGGGTAAAACATCGATTTGCTCGGCAACTTTTTTGATCGCTTCGTATTCTTGCAGTTTGCGGATCAAAAACGCCCGCGGATCGTCCTCCTCTTCTTCACTTTCCGGCTGTCTTGGCAGCAACATCCTGGATTTTATTTCCGCCAGCAATGCCGCCATAACCAGATATTCAGCGGCCAATTCCAGCCGCAATTGATCCATCAGCTCAATATAACCGATATATTGATGGGTGATTTGGGCAATGGGAATATTGAGAATATCCAGATTTTGCTTACGAATCAAGTATAGCAGCAAGTCCAGCGGACCTTCAAAAGCGTCTAAAAAAACTTCCAGCGCATCCAGTGGTATATAGAGATCGTCGGGACACTTGGCGTAGGGCTGCCCTTGCACCAGAGCCAGATGCGACACGCTCTCTTCTGGCTGCGCTAGAGCAGCCTCAGTCATCGTTTGTGCTCAAACGTTTACAAACCAGCTAAGCCAAAAAAGAGTTGCGTGGCATAAAATAAAGGGTATGCCAAAATTACGTTTAAAGTTTTAGTCGCCAGTAACACCAGCAAGATAATAAAACCGAAGCGCTCCAAGCGATTAAATTGCCAAGCCAAATAATTCGGCAATAGTCCGGACAATACCCGACTACCGTCTAGGGGTGGTATCGGCAGCAGATTGATCAGCGCCAACACCAAGTTAATCGAAATACCCGCCACGCCCATATAAATAAAAGGCAAGGATACAAATTCGAATTCATGTAATAGCACGCCAAGCCTAGCAAGCAAGGCCCAAGCGGTCGCCATTAATAAATTGGAAACCGGGCCGGCTAAGGCCACTATCATCATTGCCCGTTTCGGATTTTTAAAATTCCGCCCATCGACCGGTACCGGCTTAGCCCAACCAAATATAAAACCGCTAAAGCTAATCAACATCAACACCGGCAGAATAACCGTTCCGAAGGGGTCTATATGTTTCAATGGATTCAGCGTTAAGCGGCCTTGCAAAAAAGCTGTTTTATCGCCAAATTTCTTAGCCATCCAACCATGCGCCACCTCATGCACGGTAATCGCAAAGATAACCGGCAAGATCCAAACGGCAATGCGTTGGACCAGCGTTAATTCGTCCATCATTTTCTCACTCCAACATCGCCGCAATACCGACGCCTTGTCTAACTATTTCAATCACATTATCGACACAGGCTATAATGGTGGTCGGCTGATACTCGATTATGCCGCCATCTATAATCATATCCAGTTCATGTTCCAGCCGCTCTCTAATTTCGTAAGGATCGGCAGGCGCTTCCTCTTCGCCTGTAAAAATCAAGGTGGAAGTCAGCAATGGCTCCCCCAATTGTTCGACTAAAGCCTGCGCGATACGGTGATCCGGTATCCTCACGCCTATGGTC
The DNA here is from genome assembly GCA_963705975.1 of uncultured Pseudomonadota bacterium. GTDB lineage: Bacteria > Pseudomonadota > Gammaproteobacteria > Methylococcales > Methylomonadaceae > Methylomonas. The sequence goes on along the minus strand of CAVPMI010000083.1, from coordinate 8,794 downwards.
TTTTTTTTCGCATGCTGTAAACGGCGTGGCACTTCGCGGGTGGCGTCCAATAAAAAAGTAAACGGGCCAGGCGTCAGTTTTTTGATTAAACGATGCGCATCATTGCCCATTTTGGTAAAAGTCGCTACTTGCGACAAATCGGTACAGATCAGCGTGAAGTTATGATTCTCGTCCAACCGGCGAATCCGGCGAATGGTATCCATTGCCTGCTTATCGCCAATCTGAGCGCCCAATGCATAAGAAGCATCAGTCGGGTAAGCGATTACTCCGCCGCGGCGCAAAACTTCCACGGCCTGCTGTATCAGGCGCGGCTGGGGATTTTTAGGGTGGATTTCGAGAAACTCGGCCATTGGAAAAAAGCATCGCTGAAATAAAACGTATTGTACCTTAGAAGCTGGGGGATACGCTTAGCAGTTCGAAGTTGTCCAATTTTTAAGCCGGCATGCTGTGACTCATTGCTTAGTTAAAGATCCGCTTTAATGCGGCGGCTGGCTATTCCCGCTCAATTTGATCTGAATTTCACTCCCGGCAGTCAATACGCCAAGACTATCATGCAGCGCATTTTGCCCAAAATAAACTTTGTTTTGCCATTTCCGCAGCCGAGACAGTGTTGCTAATGGTTCTTTGTCGCTTAAAGCTGTTACCGGGTCTATAGTCGGCACCGAACATCGGGAACAGGGTTTAGGCAACCTAAAACTAATACCATTGATAACGATTTGCCGCCAATAATCTTCGGCGTAACTCACACAACCTGCCGCAACCAGATTTGGGCGAAAACGAATCATGTCTAATTCCAACGCCATCGCATGATTAAGCGCCTGCAAGGAATTCTCCGAAACAATCAGAAACGGAAAGCCATCGGAAAACGCAGTTTGATCGGTTTCTGTTGCATAATTTGGATCCACTTTACGCACTTGTCGCTCGGAAAAATAAACTAAGCGACAACTGCTACCCAAAACCCGGCTTAGCCAATTATCAGCAAATGCCCCGACAGTTTTAGCCAAGCAACAGTCTTTCCAGATCTGGACCATAATATCCTCACCCTCCTCACTGTTCAGTGGCAAGACTAAATCGCTTTGACCAGCCGTCGAAAGTAGCAATTGCTGATTGTGGATACGAGTTTTGATCAACGCCATTTTCGGCAAGCGACGCTGACTGAGAAACTGGCCGCTGTCGTCCACCAGCATCCATTTTCTATCATAACGCAAGCCGGTTTTATCCACCGGCCACTCTGCAACCTGAAAGCCCGCCAAGGATTTCACAGGGTAAACAAAAATTTGACTCAGAAATGGCGTCACAGAATTTCAACTAAACTTCAGATCAGTTTGCGTATGTAATAAATGATCGGCCAGCGCTTCTTGATAAGCATCGAACCGTAAACCGTAAATCTTAGCCTTTTTTGAATAGACAATAACCCCATCAATTTCAAAGCGTTTGCCGTCATTAAACAACAAATATAGGCAAATGCGACTATTAATATGGATTCTTTTCGGGCTAATTACACCCGCGCCACGGCTGCTGATATCATGCAGTACAACTTGCACCAAACGCGGAAATATCCGACTACGAATTTTAATCACAGCTTTAATGTCGGTACGCCGATAGCGAATTGCGACCCGTTTGTTGTCAATTAAGCTTTCCGCCGGAAATTGCAGATTCAGATCATCGAACACTTGCGTTTGAAAATCATATTCTGACATGATGAACTAACCATTTTAAAATTTCCGTCAAGTATTAACGCTATGCAGATAAAATTCAATAGTAAAACCAGCAAAATTGATTTGAAATGCTAAAAACTTTTAACTAACATAACTTTGAGCCTCACATAAAAAGCTAAATATATGAAATTCGCCCCATTTTTTCGTATTTACGTATTGCTTTCACTCTTATTCCTCAGTGTAGACGGCAAAGCGGCTAACAGCACGCAAACGCTAAAAATCGTTTATTTTACCCAGGAGCAATCACCCCCGCCGGCACTATCGAATCTCGACCCTTTTATTGCCGATAAGGGCTTGATCGGCGCGGAACTAGCGATTAGTGATAACAATACCACCGGACGCTTCACCGGACAGCAGTATGAATTAAAAAAAATTATCATTCCGCTCGGCGCCGATTTGGTCCAAGCTTTTAATCAACAGATTACAGACGACTTAAGCCTGATTATCATTAATGTTAACGCCGAACAATTGCTGAAATTGGCCGACTTGCCAAAATCCCAACAAAAACTGCTATTCGACGCTGCCACGCTGGATGATGCGTTGCGTAATGAGCAATGCCGGCATAATGTACTGCACATTTTACCCAGCAGAGCCATGCGGGCTGACGCCTTAGCTCAATACATGCTAAAAAAACACTGGCAAAAATGGTTTTTGGTGGTTGGGAAGACAGCAGAAGACCAATTGTATGCTGCCGCGGTAAAACGCGCAGCGAAACGTTTTGGCATGAAAATCGTCGCCGAAAAAGCATGGAGCAATGATTTTAACGCCCGCCGTAGCGATCAAGCTGATGTCCCGGAATTTACGCAAGGCGTGGATTATGATGTACTTGTGGTTGCCGACGAGCAAGGTATGTTTGGCGAATATCTGGATTATCACACTTGGATACCACGCCCGGTCATCGGCACTCAGGGCTTAATCGCCACCGCCTGGCACAAAACGCATGAACAATGGGGTGCAACGCAATTACAGAGCCGGTTTAAGCAACAAACCGGCCGCTGGATGGAAGAAGTGGATTACGGCGCCTATCTGGCGGTGAGAGCCATAGGCGAGGCAAATGTCCGCACGAAATCCAATCAGTTACCAGTGCTAAAGGATTATCTGCTTTCCGAAGCCTTCACGCTCCAAGGTTACAAAGGCGTCCCCTTATCGTTTAGAGCCTGGGATGGTCAATTGCGGCAACCGGTATTATTGGCAGGGCCGCGTTCCATGGTAGGGGTTGCGCCGGTGGAAGGCTTCCTGCATCCGAAAACCGAGTTAGATACATTGGGCGTTGATCAACCGGAAAGCAATTGTAAATAAGCTAAAATCTACTCCTCATCCTAACCCGCGCCCGGCAAGGCAAAGCTTTAGCCTCCAAACAGCGGGTTACGATGCACGGCAAGTTTTAGGGAAGCTAAGTGCCTTCAAGAGAATCGAACCCAAGCTGACTAAAATTGACACTTTCATAGCAGTTCAATATCTACAACCCAAAAGGTCAAGAACGCATCTCACTCATACCGCCGCAACCGAAGCTTAGCATAAAACCCATCCAAATCGCCAATATACTCACAATTCTCCAGTTGCTCCTCCTGTTCCGCCAACCACAGCTTAGCCCCGCCCCCACCCAACCAAATCGACACCTTGTCCTCGTTGACCGTCGTAGCGATAGTCATTAATTCTGCCGCCGTCTCCTTATCCGCCGGCGTCTTCACCAAACTCAACACCATAATCTCGGTTTTCAACTTAGCGGCGGCATTCAACATGTCTGCGGCAGGAACATTAGAGCCCAAATAAAAACAATTAAATTGCTGCTCAGCCGCCAGCAAACAACACATTAAAATACCAAACTCATGCGGCTCGCCGCTAGGCGTAGCAAACAAAATTCCCGGCCGGTTATCGGAATAGCTATGCAAACTATTCACCATGCCCAACAAAATCCGCTTCACGCAGGCCGAAAAAAGATGTTCCTGAGCAATGCTGATCTTATCGTCATGCCACAACTGGCCGACATAATTCAAAGCCGGCGACAAAATATCGCGCAGATAAGCCAAAGGTTCATTAGCCAGCAACGCCCGCTTCAACAACTGCTCACAACGGTCTATCCGATAAGCGGACAAAGCCTCGACAATTTGCTCGATAAATTCCTGCCGGACCTGGGTATTTTCATCAACCGGAACTATCAGCTTTTGCAACTGCTCTAATTGTAAGTCAGAAACTTTACTGATAGCGTGCCCTTGCCGCGTAAGGTTCGCCAACAGCGTTAACCTTTCCAGATCCAATTGCGAATAGGAGCGCCGGCCATTATCGTCTCGACGCGGGACTATCGCCTGATAACGGCGCTCCCAGGCTCTTAAAGTCTCGGCGCCTAAACCTGTCAAAGCAGTTACCGCTTTAATTGAATACATTGTTTATGTTTTGTTTAGGTTTAATAGTTGACAAACATTGTACAATAAGATAACTTATAGTCCAACAGAAACTTTTAGACGGTGCAAACATGTTTTTTCAAGATGCTTCCGCTTTTCAAGGCTTAGCCACATTATTTATAGGTCTCATCTATGCCTCTATAGCCAATCACTATTTTACAAAGCTGGAAACAAGGCTTTCTATAGTGCATCAGGGCCATAAAGCATTTATTAAGCCTATAAATCATGAAATTGAAAAAACCTACTGTTTTGCTTGGTAATTTGAGCTACAATTAACGCATCCTTCGCGTTCACTCTTTTCTGACGGTGTAACCATGGCGCTACGAGACTTTTATTCCTTAAGCGATACTCCCTTTCAGACTCTCGCCTCACCGGCGCCGGTCTTAACCATAGCTGTCGATGATATTTCCGACAACAGCGAAACTGTACCCTGTACAGACAAAGACCTTGCCGAGCCGGAAACAGTCACAGAACCCGAAATAAACGCCATGCAAAGCCTGGCGATACAAATGGAACAGGCCAGAGTTCAGCTCCTGGAACTCCTGATCGCCTATCCTCCAGCCCTTAAGCTACTCAATGAACAACTGGGAAATAACCATAGCGAAGGCATCGATTTTTCGCCAGCCGGCAATGATGAAACCATGTTTCCCAAGATTGTACAAGAGAATCATCTTGTACAACCTGTTTGCCAAAACTCAGCCTTACAAGCACTGACGGATAATACTCCGGAACTTGGACAAGCACCTTTACGTAAGATGCACATTTTTCCGGCCTTATTGCTGCGAGTTGCTGAGCAAATCAGCAAGCAAACGCTCTTTCCAGCTGAGATCGACGCCAACTACAGAAGTAAATTGCTTGAACAACGCCGGCATTTACAGCATATTAGGCAAAAAATGATTGCCTCAAATTCTGGTCTAGTGGCTTTTGTGGCCTATAAACACAAAACCAGTTCGCTGAGTTTCGAGGATTTAATGCAAGAAGGCAGTATAGGCTTGATTAAAGCTGTTGATCGCTTTGACCCCAATCGCGGCATACGCTTTTCAACCTATGCGGTGTTCTGGATTAAACAGGCTATTTCCAGACTGATACTGAAACAGGAAAAAGTCGTGCGTTTACCCATCGCCCTGGCCGAAAAAGCCTCGGCAGTGTTTGATGCAATGCGCATCTGTTATCTGGAAAACAATCGTTGGCCCAGCGTGATGGAGCTTGAAGCACAATGTAAATTAGCGCCGGATGAGATAAAAATCATCAGTAGTTATTATCAGGCCACGCATTCTTTAGATGCTAAGATTTCCGAGGAAAATGATGACCAAACCTTGATGGCCACCCTAAAACAGCAGCAATTTGCATTACCGTTAAATGAACTTATTGACCGAAATCTCAGCCAATACCTCGATAATGTGGTGGCTGGCCTCCCGGAGAAGGAAGCAACTATCTTGAATATGCGGTTTGGCTTAAAAAATCATACGGAAATGACGCTGCAAGCCATTGCCGATCAATTACATGTAACACGGGAGCGTGTACGTCAAATACAAAACCAGGCACTACAAAAACTAAAACAGCAATTTGGGCACGACTTGGCGCCGTTTCTTGAAGCAAACGACATCTAACCAACAAAGCTGGCTTACTATAATATCAAGAGGAGCGATTATGTCTTCAGAAAAACAAAACACCAGTAAACCGACGCCTCCCCCAGATTGGAAAGCCGAGGTCGACAAGCAGTGGCAGCGGATTAGCCAATTTGGCTCAGACTTTTATTTTGAACACAAGGACATGTTTTCGTTGAAAAAAGTCAGCGCCATACTCGGCGGCACACTGGCTATTGCCTGGTTAGCCAGCGGTACATATATCGTTGACCAAGGCAATCGCGGCGTAGTGGCCCGGTTCGGCGCTTACAAAGAAACCACCCAACCGGGTTTGAACTGGCATTTACCAATGCCCTTGGAAAGTGTCAAAGTCGTGAACGTCGAACAACAACGCTTTATCGAAGTGGGTTATCGGGATGCCAGCCGCTTTGCCAAAACGGCGAACATTCCACAGGAATCCTTAATGCTGACCAGCGATGAAAACATCATCAATGTCCGGCTGGCGGTGCAATACCAAATCAATAACGCTAAGGATTATTTATTCAACGTTAAAGACAGCGAAGCGACGCTGAAACAACTCACCGAAAGCGTCGAACGCGGGGTAATAGGCCGCAGCAACATGGATTTTGTACTGACCGAAGGCAGAAGTGAAATCGTTGCCGAAATCAAACGCGAAATTCAATTGGCTATGGATGAATATAAGGCCGGCATAACTGTCGCCAGTGTCAACCTACAAGACGCCCAGCCGCCGGAAGAAGTGCAAGGATCCTTTGAGGACGCCATCCGCGCCCGCGAAGATAAACAGCGCTTAATCAACGAAGCGGAAGCTTATAGTAACGAGATCATACCGAAAGCCCGCGGCGCCGCAGCCCGGCTTTTGCAGGAAGCGGAAGGCTATACCACGGCAAAAGTGGCTAAAGCCAAAGGTGAAACCGAGCGTTTCGAGCAATTGCTGGTGGAATACGAAAAAAATCCAGCCATCACCCGCAAACGCTTGTATCTGGAAGCTAAAGAAAAACTGTACAGCGGCGCGAACAAAATCATGCTGGAATCCGAGCGCAACTCGCCGCAATTCTATATGCCGCTGGCTTCCCCGCCTACTCACGCCAACAGTGGCTTAAAAGCCCAAGCCGAGGCTTTACGTCCGGCTGATACCAGTACGGATGACAAAACTAACAACGGTAAAGCCGCAGCAATCCATGAATTACGACCCAGCCGGAGCAAACCATGAACACTAAAACTACCCTTATACTTCCCGCCGGCTTAGCGCTTTGCCTTTTAGCCTATTTGTCAGTGTTTTATGTCAATCAACAGGAAAAAGCCATCCTGTTTCAGCTTGGCAAAATGGTCAGTACCGACTTTACGCCGGGAATGCATTTTAAGCTGCCCATTGTCAATAACGTAAGTACCTTTGATGGTCGTGTCCTGACCTTGGATACCAAATCCGAGCGTTTTCTTACCTCCGAAAAGAAAAACGTTATTGTCGACTCTTTCGCAAAATGGCGAATCGGTGATGTGGGACTGTTTTACACTACGGTCGGCGGCGATGAATATCAAGCCAACCTACGTCTGGATCAAATTATGAAAGACGCCATGCGCGGCGAATTCGGTCTGCGCACCATCAAGCAATTGATTTCCGAAGACCGTAGCGAACTACGCCACACGCTTTTGGAGAAGCTATCGCCGGTGGCCGCCAAATTCGGGATTGAATTAATAGACATCCGCGTGAAACGCGTCGATTTACCGCCCGAAGTCAGCAGTTCCGTTTATCAAAGAATGCGCGCCGAACGTGATCGGGTAGCTAGGGAGTTTCGTTCACAAGGCTCAGAAAATGCGGAGTTGATTAGCGCCGAAGCCGATAAGCAAAAACAGGTGCTGCTAGCCAATGCGCAACGCGATGCGGAAAACATCCGTGGTCGCGGCGATGCTGAATCTGCGGATATTTATGCGAAAAGCTACGGTAAAAACCCAGAATTCTATGCGTTTTACCGCAGTTTACAGGCGTATCAAGCCGCATTTGAAAAAACCCAGGATACGCTGGTATTGAAACCCGATTCAGAGTTTTTCAAATACTACAACAATGAGAAATAAAAGGGCAAAGTAAATGTCTACAATTTTTCAATTGCATTATCCATCGAGGTTACAACCATGATGAAGCACATTATTCGTATTCTTATCCTCACGGCGATCGGCACGGTATTATTTAACGTGTTTAACCGCGCCACCACCCGCACCGAGGAAAATTACTCCGTTTCCTATTCCGACTTTATTGCCGATATTCGTAACCATGCCATTTCCGAAGTGGTGATAGACGGCAATGACGTAGAAGGCCGCCGCCAGAACGGCGAACGCTTTACCACCTACAATCCTAACGACTCGCGCTTAGTAGATGAGTTGCTGGAATATGGCGTGAAAATCAAGGTGGAAAAGCCTCAGGCGCCCTCCATGATCATGCAGATTCTTATTTCTTGGGCGCCAATGCTGTTGTTGATTGCTGTGACCGTTTACTTCATGCGCAAACAGCAAATGATGGGCGGCAATGGTGCGAACAGTTTCGGCAAAAGCCGCGCCAAACTCATGGCGGAAGACCAAGTTAAAGTGCGCTTCACAGATGTGGCCGGCGTCGAGGAAGCCAAAGAAGATGTGGTGGAAATGGTCGATTTCTTAAAAGACCCCAGCAAATACGAAGTTTTAGGCGGAAAAATTCCCCGCGGCGTGTTGATGGTCGGCCCCCCAGGCACGGGTAAAACCTTGTTGGCAAGAGCTATCGCCGGCGAAGCCGGGGTGCCGTTCTTCTCCATTTCCGGTTCGGATTTTGTAGAAATGTTCGTCGGTGTCGGCGCTTCCCGGGTGCGGGACATGTTCGAACAAGCGAAAAAGCGTGCACCGTGCATCATCTTCATAGATGAAATCGATGCGGTCGGTCGGCAGCGCGGCGCCAGCGGCATGGGCGGCGGCAACGACGAACGCGAACAAACCCTGAACCAGTTATTGGTGGAAATGGATGGCTTTAGCGGCAATGAAGGTATTATTGTTATCGCCGCAACCAATCGCGCCGATGTACTGGATAAAGCTTTGTTAAGACCAG
>CAVPMI010000082.1:0-145319 GCA_963705975.1 uncultured Pseudomonadota bacterium | reverse complement strand
CGGTCTGCTGCCAGGTTCAAAATCTACCAGCGACTATGTTAGAAAATATACGCTTGAATATATGCAAAAATGCCAAGTCTATCATTTTCACGATACCAGCCCAACGGCTGGATTTAAACAGGCACAAAAACTAAATTCAAGTGTTGTTCTTAACCCTGATGCAAGCAACTTAGCTCCCGTTCTGCTTTTTCTTAAAAACCATTGTCAATCTTATTATCAAGAGATAATTTCCAGCATTCAAACCGTTGCCCCCTTTTTTCATGACTTTTACTTTGAACCTAGGGGCGAAAAAGGCGATGAATCTCTGTTACTGAGATGGATACATAAAGAGTATGAAACACCTTTTTCAGCAAATCAACTATCTGATGGTACTGCACGGTTTATTTGCATGGCCACTTTGTTTCTACAACCAGAATTCTCTAAACCAAATACTATTATCTTGGATGAGCCGGAACTAGGTTTACACCCAGCCGCATTGAATGTGTTATCCGAAATTATCAAATCAGTATCAAAGCAAAACCAAGTCATTTGCTCAACGCAATCAGTAGCTTTTGCTAATCAGTTCGAACCTGAGGATTTTATTGTTGTTGATCAACATAAAGGAGTCTCTACCTTTAACCGACCTGAAAAAAAGGCGCTTGAACATTGGCTAGCGGACTTTGGCATGGGCGATATTTGGTCTAAAAACCTGATCGGGGGGCGCCCGGAATGGTAAGATTAGGCATTTCGGTAGAGGGAACGACCGAAGAAAGGTTTATTAAGATTTTGCTGGAACCCTATTTTTCTAAGAAAGGTGTTTTCGTTACTCCGGTAACTATCAACGGTAACGTCAGTATAGACCGTGTAAGGCATGAACTGCAAAATCTGGCTTATGGTTTTGATTATGTAAGCACTTTTTATGATTTCTATGGTTTTAAACAAAAAGCAGACGGCGAAACCAAAGCCAGTTTGGAATCTAAAATAATAGAATCCGTCAAAGTTGAATTAAGATCAAGAGTCATACCTTATATTCAAATGTATGAATTCGAAGGTTTATTATTTTCAGACCCGGAAGCAATATCCCTAATTTTACAGAACGAATCACTTTGCGATTGGGCTGCCGGTATCTTAGCAGGCTTTGATAATAATCCCGAAAAAATAAACGATTCGAGAGAAACCGCCCCATCAAAGCGTTTAGAGAAATTTACGCATTATCGCAAAACTACGCATGGGCCGAATATTGCCAGGCAGATTGGTTTGGATAAATTGCGAGTTATGTGTAAAGGGTTTGATGGGTGGTTGATTATATTGGAAAGGATTATTTAGCTAATTTATAGCCTAGCTTTTCTTTGGTTAACTTATATAATTTTTTGAAATATGTTATTACAACGCTAGCCCTATTGTGAAGAAATAATTAAATTTTAAAATTTAATTATCAGGCCAATCAGATGGAATTAATCTTTCGATACTGTTACGTGGCCATTTATATTTAACTGCACTTCTATATTTATCGTTTTTATAAAGATAAGCATGCTCTAATATTATAACTTGCAATCCTGATTGAGCTTCAACTTGATTAAATATAAAATTGAAATGTTTCTCAAGAGCTTCTCTATCTTCATCAAATATATCTTTCTCTTCAGTATCTTTTGGATAATAAGGTCTACTAACCTGATCTAATATTAAAACACCAGGTACTGGACTATTTTTAATTTCAAAAAACTTATGTAATGCAAAAAGCAGAGCTAAATGTATACTTAGATAGTTTTCATCAGAACCGATGCCTGAGAATTTTTCCTCTTCACCCGTTTCAATGTTCGTTAAAACTACTGTTGGTTTCTTAGAAATAAAATTTATTATATTATCTTTGTAGATATCATCAATTGGCAAAAATTCTAAATTCTTAGTGGCAATATTAGAAATTAAGCGCTCTGCACTTTGAGTCTTTTCTAAACGTTGAGCAGCTCCATATTTCGATTTTAATTCATTGAGCTCTGCAGTATACAAAAGCATTTTTTCAGAACTAAATGAATTAATACTATAATTATCTAAAAAATAAGAGATACGGCCAAGTAACCGAATAATATTTTTATTCATATCTTCTTGTTTTTTAGCCACTTCTGATTCTTTAATCAGGTTTTGTATTTGGTTGCTTATGTTTAAAATGTTATTCTGTAATTCTTCTATTTTAATATCAATACTTGAGATGAAGGCATCAAGCTTAGGTCTATGTTCTTCAACTACTTTATTTTCACTGGATAATTCATCGAATGATTTTTCAATTAATTCTGCCATATAATTAGAAGTTGGTAGATCAGAATTGCAAATAGGACAAACTCCATCATGATTCTTGAATAATTTACCAACAGCTAATTTTGATTTTTGTCTTTCTAATACAGAGCTATAATTAATCGTTATTGAATTCTGGGCAATAGCTGCATTTCTATTTTTACGTAGTATATTCAATTCCGATAATAATGCGGCTTTTCTTTTCTGTAAAATTATTAGCAAGTCTCCATTTTCTACAACAACTTTATTTGGAATAAAGCTAGAGGCCGAACTAAGTTTTTTAATTATGTCTAAAGTTGAAATTAAGTTATCATCATTATTGAATAGACCAGCTTGAATGGCTTCATTGTACAGAGAGATGCATTTTGAATTTAGCTCAGAATTATTACGCTCAAAGCTAAGTTTCTTTTTTACTTCAGTTTCAATACCTTTTTCAAGTGCTTTTATCTTTTTGAGTGCTTCAAGTTCATCAATCCCTATTGCACCTAAAAAATAAGGCATAGATGCAATAATGTATTTGGCCGCATTTGGATCATCTAGGGCATGAAATAAATATTTTCGACTATCAATTATCTCTTTATCTAGAAATATAAAAGATGTTAACTGTCTAATTGAAACATTATTAATTTTAATATTATCATCAGTATCATCGGATGACATTTCAATGAGTCCAAATAATTTTGCAATTTGAACTCTAACTTGATCTTTATTTGCACTGCCTTTAAGGTTCCTAGCAGAAATAGGGATATTAATTTTATTTCCTATTTCAAGAAACATTTGGCTTGATGTATTACTATTTTGCGGTATTTCCCTTGCAACTAAAAATTCAGTTTCGCCTTTAACCCATTTAACCGCAACATGTGAAATCTTATTTTTTACAAAGTTTGATAAATGTATATCCGTAGAGCACAGGCAATAATCAATTGTGTTAATTAAATATGATTTTCCTGTTCGAGAAGCGCCCGTAATAATAGTAGTACCATTCTTATTTAACTCAATTATACGGTTTTTATTGTGTTTGCTATAATAAATAACATGACTGATGTTCCATCTATTCATATTTCTAATCCTAGACAGTTATAGATTGTTTTTACAGAATTAATTTGACCTAGCCAATTTCCCATTCTTTCCGCATATTTTATTTGCTCTGCAATTGATGGGGAAAATGTGTTTTTTACGTTTTGAGCAATAGGATTAATTTTTCCATTTTCGCTAATTAAAAAAATATTTTTTCTAAAACCGAATTCAATAGCAGGTTTAAAATACGCGAATGACTCTTCAACTCTTACTGAAAGATTTAATATTATACCATTGTTATTTTCTAACCAACGATAAAAACCGGTTTTTTGATTAGTTCCTTCGAATGATTTGCAAAGATCGCCTGAAAGTAATATTGGTAGTGGTAATATTAATAGTGGGAAAGGAACACCATCGCTTGTTACATAAAAATAACCGCTTATAAACTTTAATAAGATAATGGAGCAAAATGCAGGATTTGTTTCTGCAAAAATATCACTAGAAATCATTTGCCACCTATGTTTACTAAGACTTTGTAATCACAATGCCAACCAACACTTAGAACTTTGGATAATAGTTGATAGCTGCCTCTAATTAAATCTGGATTTGTGTAATTTCTTGAAATTTTATCAATTTGATTGTGCGCATCATTATGACTCCAATCTAATAGTTTTCGTCCTTCTTCCTTTTTTTGTGCATCAGTTAAAGAAGTCGAAACTTCATCTATACCTTCAAATTTATAAGACCATTCTTCTATTAGTTTTTCATCATATTTTTGAAGTTTTGATATTGCATGCAGGCTTTTTTTCATCCATATTTCACGCTGTATTCTTGCACGCATTTCAGTATTTCGAGAGCGTCTAATTTGACTTTGTGACGCATCAATAATTTTGAGTTGACTAAGAATTATTGGATCGACAATACCTGGTTGTGGAATTTCAAAATCGCCAAGATCATCTGTAAATCCATCTTCAAATAATTCTGCATTTTTTTTAGAAATAAACTCTTGAAGCTCACTAAAATAAATGCAGTCACTTCTCTCTTTAGTCAGGGATTTAACAGCTTCTCGATCCCACCATCCAATAATTAATTCTGCAAGTAAGCTATAATTTTTAGGTTGTGTAGATACTCTTATACGTTTTATCACTTCGTTTTTAGCTTCATCAATAGAAAATGTTAAAGTGTTCAACCTTATATTTTTTAAAAGCTTTTTACGTGTTTTATTTGATAACTTAATGAAAGCTTCACAACCTTTGAATTTACTTTCATATGGTAGATCTTTCTCCGTTTCACCATTATTTATTCTTTTTGAATTTTCATTTTCTACTTGTTTACGACTATTTACTACCCTGTTTGCTTCTATTAATAGCTCATCTTCCAAATTATCTCTTGAAGAGTCTACAATTTGTAAAACTTTTAAATTGTTAGTTCTGCCAAGTGAAGCTACAGTTGAAAGTGTAAAAATACCATCATCTACGTTATAGGTTTCTAAATGATCGCACCAAACTTTTAATGTTGACCATAATTCATCACTTTTTACGGTTATTACAGTATTATTTTTAATCGAGTGTTTTAACTGAATTAAGTTTTTTTGTGAGCCATCTTCGTGATAAACATCATCTAAAGTCTCTATACTAATAAATGCATTATCGTTGCCGGAATCAAAGAGAGTAATTAATGCAAAAATCGCTTGATAATAATAGCCCAAGGCAGGGCCAACAGCACCATGTTTACCAGTACTCATATTTTATTCCCCTGCATTGCACTCTTGACCATAATTAAACTGTTAAAAATAAAAGTGAAAAATGTATTAAAATTTGAATTTTAAGCTTAATCCATACTCCCTTAGTAACAATTTTTTATAATTGAAAAATCTCGATTCGCTAAAGTTAAAACGAATGGTTTGGTTAAAAGTAAGACACTTATTTAATACACTTTCTTAATATTCATCGAAACAAAGTTTTTCAAAACCGCATTCCTATTAAGTGTTGCTCTCAGTTTGTGTGTCATATAACCTTATCATTGCGCTTAGTCTACTCGCTGAACTTATTTTGTGCAATTATTAGTAAGGTACCAAAGGTTATAACTCGTCAATATGATTTCAACTTATTGATAATATTAGGTATTATCAAATTCCTATTTAGTGGATAAAAACTATGTTTCTAATTAATAAAAAACTTTTCAATTTTCGTTTCTACCATAATAAATGTTTAACAAGGATATAAAATAATAAAAATCAGATAGCAGGTAGTCATTAAACAAAGCTTTGGCGTCAGGATGTTTTGACAGAGGTGTCGCCAGCATGGGTGCTGGCATCAAGCCAGGGAGGTATTCGCGGCGTCCTCAATCAAAACATCCTGACGTCAAAGTTAGGATGTCAACGTTAACTTGAATGAAGGAAATCTAACTTTTCAATTCAAATTATCCCACACCCTCAAACTAACGCCAATCTCAGTCTCTCCAAATAGATCCCCCTTCAGTAGCCGAGAATGACACAAACCTGCCGGTCGTGGATTAGCCTCCAAAAACACCGGCATGATATTACCGCTGTCATCCAGGTCCAGCAACACATCCAGACCCAGCAAACACAAATTCGGAAACAAACAAGCTGCTTGTTCAGCTCGTTCGCAAATGCTGTTCCAGGTTTCGGTATCAAGACCTACCGCTTTGTTTGGCTTAACAGTGCGGGCGCACAAATTGACCAAGACTTGCTCGAAGCCGAGAATTCGGCCGTTTCTGCCGCAAGCAGCCGGATATTGCAAATCCACGCCTAATTGCCCATAACCGGATTCTACGAAATGATTGTTGTCAGCGTTGCCTGAAAGATTTATCCGCAAGGTTATGGTTTGCAAAACGCCGGTCTCCGGATTACAATAGCAAACCCCATCCCGGCGTTCTTGCACGATTGCAGCCCCTTGTTGCCAGCATTGTTGCAAATGATTTGCTAACCTTAGCCTGGATTCCGGATTATCACCTTGGAAGTATGCGACCAGCTCGCCTTCGGTCCCCCGATTTGGTTTCACCACGATTTCAGCAAAGCGCTGCAGAAAAAATAAAGACATTGCAAAATCCCCAACCTCTACAGTCTGAAAATTGGGTACTTCCAAACCCATGCCCGCCCAACCAGCCAAGGTAGCAGCTTTGTTGTCCGCCAAGCTGGATGCCGGAAACGGGTTTATTTGCAGACAGGAATAGCGTTGCGACAACGCCTGATGCATAGCCTGTTCCTGTAAACCTAAACCCAAAAACTGCACGCTATCTGGCCGAATAGGCACGGCGAGATCGGTCTCTAGCAGTCGGTTCTTGGCAAAATCCAGATAGAGGATGCGGTTCAAGTTTCCCTCAGCAGTAAGCCAGTCCATATGCGCACCCAGCACATTAATACGCGGCTCACCATGCAATTCCGCATCATGCACATAAGCATCTACCGCCAGGGGATAAAACTCATGGCTAAAGAAATAGGGGGCGGCAAAGATGACTGCATGTTGCCAACTGCCTGGCAAGGTCACAGAAAGCTCCGCCTCTGGAGTGGGAGAGAATTTTATACAAATCTCCGGCGCAAGCGATTCGCTAAGCACAGCTTCCACAGCCAGATCAAGGATACGTTCATGCTGTAATTGATATTTCGGAAGCAGCAATTTGCTTAGATGCTGATCTAGCATTGCCGGCAAGTCAAATTCTGTTGCTGTGATAATCCAACCTTGAATATCCAACAGCAGATCTTTTAGCCGTGCTCGCAGCCGGATATTTTTGTCATGCTTCCAGCGTTCTCGCCAAGCGTTGATTTCAGCTGTTTCAAAGCTTTGCAACAGTAGATACTTCAGAAACACCGCGATGGTGTCTTTGCTTAGCTGTGGCTTAGCGTAGGCAGTTGTTTTGAAAATCCACCCCGAGCCCCCTGTTTCAAAGGGGAGCGTTAAGGGATTTGGTTCGACAGCAGTCGCTTGCAGACCCCCCAACCTGGCTATTGCCAGTTCAAAAGCTTGGTTAATCTGTGCGCGACTAGGGAAGCCGGGCATTGCTGGCCTGTAGCACGTTAAGATAGTCTTCGCCGGCTTGGTTCAAATCCCGCAGCACACAACGCGCGTTTTCGCCGATATGCTCCCAGTTGGGGTCGACGCTTAATCTGCGGGCGGCTTCCCGTTCATGATATTCCTCGCGTAAGGCAACTCTATCCCACAGACCCACGCCGATATTTGGCTCTATCAACACTATCCGCCAATCGATTATATTGGCCGAGACTATGTGCTGACCTTGTTGCAGCATAAAACGTGAACCTACTTTATTACCTTTTTCATCACAAACCGCTTCGAGTTCAACCAACATCCCTGCTTGATCATATATCGGCGTGATCAGGAAATCCAACATCATATAACGCGGCATTCCATACGAAACCCCCATTATATCCGCACCTATCGTGCGTCCGGTTTCTTGCGTATAGGCTGTTGAACATTTTGCCTCATATGCCGCCATAGCTTCCATGACTCGGCGACCGGCGGCGGCAAGTTTATCCATGATGGTGTGACGATGTTCAGGACGAATAAATTCCGGCAATAGTTGTTCCAAGCAACCACCCCTGCCTAAATTGGTAATCACTTGTTTGCTGTTCAGCGTGATCCAATGCGAAATATGCCATTTTTGTTCGGGATCAGGCTCAGCAGGGTTTGCGGTAGATAAGATAATGCGGTGCGAACCGAAAATATTGGTATACGGGTGTCGCAGGCGATTGACGGCGCTACCCCATTCTATGATTTGCCTACGCACAAAGTCGCGCATGAAGGCTTCGGTCGCCCAATATTCCGGAGAACTGAGGACAACTTCTTGAATACAGACATGATGACGTAAGGAAATCTGATAAATAAAGTCTACGGCCAATGCAAGCTGGGTCTGATCTAGCCCACCATCCGCCAAGCCCAATGAAAAAGCCTGGGCATTCCGGCCACCGGATTCCGCCGCATCCTTGATCATCACCAGCGGATACTGGCGGGCAAACGCCAGCAGACCAGGATATTCAAGGTCTGGCAAACCATGCAATATTGAATGTATTGCCGCGGATTTATCCACAGCCGTAGCGGTATAATTAGCCAGCCAAGCCGTTTCAGCCGGCAGTTCCACACCGCTGGCGCAAAAAATATCCTGATATTTAGTTTTATCGTAGGTGGTCCAGGTGTGAAACAAAGACTGTACCGTATACGGCAGACCGCAGGTTTCGAGCTTGCCCGCCTTATACAGCGGATTGCCGTGGAATGGGTAGACCAACGCGGCCAGCACCGGGCGACTAAAGTTTACAGCCACCCGAATACCTTTGGGGTGGGATAATTTGGCGCAATACTGAGCTGCTGCTTGTATGGAATAACCCTTATGCATCACCAATGCTTTGGTAAATGCTTCTGTATCTACATATAAGTGGCCACTTGTGATGCTAGCAATGGGGCGTGTATATTTTTCCGGTTGTTCTAGAATGTCAACTTTGCGGGTAATGATTAGATTCCCGCCGCGCCGCCCGGCTTGTTCCAATTCCCTTGCCAGTGTTGGGCCTTCACACAATGCCCGCGAAAAATGCGTACGGCCGACCGGGGCGGCAATGATATGGTTGACTCTAAGGCTGGCATTGATCAACTCGGGATCAAATTCTGCAAACACTTCCGGAATTGGCAAGCCGTCGTTGCGGATAAAGGCTAACTCGCGTAATTGTCCGTAGGCGCGCCAGATTTTTTCCGAGCCTCCCACATAAGCCCCGCCGCCAATACCTTCAATTTGCTTACCGTCTAGAAAATTTCCCAGCAGTAAATCTTGTTCGTGTTCCGGCAGGGTCTTGATTTCAGTATGCTGGGCGACAATAAAACGTAGGTAGCCGTAGAGCCATAAATGACGTTTTACTGCCAATTCGTATAGCTCATCACCGTGCAAATCCGCAAAACCGGCGCCGCGGCTATAAACCCAAGGCCGATATTCATAACTATGGTCGTTGATGGTTTTGGCAAAAAAACTTGCTAAAGCTCGCCAAATCAGCATGTGATCTGCATCGATAAGCTCGGCAGAGACCAAGCCTAGCGTGCTGTCGATAGCCAGCATGATATTGAAAAGTTCCGCCCCTTTCGCTATGCAGCTCAAAGCCTGTTGTTGGGCTGACGCATCGATTTTGCCTTGTTGCGCTGTTTCCCGGATAGCTTGCGCCGTACGGCCAAAATCGCCGATGTCCTCATAACCGCCGGCAATCTGCAGATAGAGCTGTTCGTCGATTTGCCTGGTCGAAAATAATTGCTGGAAGCGGGCCTGCATCGCCGAACTGGTCTCGGCGTGTTCTAGATTTGCTAATTCTCGGGTAAGTGCTAGCAAGGCATTGCGGGTGTGGCCCAGAAACACACCGAAGCTATGTTCGCTCACTGGTCTATTACTTGCGCCAAGAGCCTGCATGGCTTGCTGATAATGCTGCAAGAAACCGTTTTCATCGACTGCTACGCTGGTGAACCCGCCCTGGCGCTGATTGAGCGCACTGGCTTTGGCGATGCGGTTAGCCAATTGCCGCCGCGAGGCAACGGCGACTTCGCTGCGTTCCTCCGTGGCCTTGTTGGAACTTTCTATGCCTTTTTCTTCACGGAATTCAGGCGTTTTGCTCAGTTCCTGCCGACATAACAACCAAGCGATCTGCTGCATGTCGGGAGGCTGTGGACTTCCGTCCAATCTGGCTATGCCGGCGGCAAAAGCCGCCAGCGCGGCATTAATTTCCGTTTCGCTAGCGCCGAGGAATTGGTAAATGCCACCCAGTGCCAAAAATTCTGCAAAGCTAAGCTGCTTAAGATTTTTGCCGGAGCAGGCTTGGCTTAATAATTCAGTCAGCAAGCGATTATGCGGGTTTTGCCGGTCAAAACGCTGCAATTTATCGACTTCAGCCAAGGCGGAATATATTTCCCTATCCTGGCTTATTTCGTTGACGATGTCTGCGAAAAGTTGTTCCGCTATGCCGGCTTGTGCAGTACTGGTAGGTGAAACTAAAGCGTTCCAAAGCCGCTCTGCTCTGCGCCGCCGTCGGCGCATGTTCAAGCGCCAAGCTTCGACGGTTTGTTGGCCGATACCGATACTGATATAAACTGCTTGTTTGCCGTAACGTTCACCGGCTGCAAACCAAAGCATTACATCTTCGCGATGCATGGCGCGATGCCGAGCGCCGGCAGCGCCATCGATAATCGCCAAGGCGCTATTTGGATTGCCTTCCAGCATTAGCCTGCATAGCTTGGGCGGATCAGCCAGCAGGTCCAGCAGGCAGCGATGCGGAATGCCGGTATCAATAATATCCGCGCCCTGCACCACGTATTCATAATCGCGCTCCGGGCCCAAGGTCGCCAAGGCCAATGCATGCATACCGGATTGCAGGTGTAGTGCCAAGGATTGCGGATTGAGTCGTGCTGCAAGCTCAGGGCGAAAATCCCAACGGCTTAGGCGTGGCCCCCAAGTGCGTATATTCGCTTCGATGTCCTTATTGCTGAGGCCCAATTCCAGCAATTCTGCCCGGGTTTGATTCGCAACGCCCGCCAGCTCGGTATCGCTGGTGTAATTCAGTAAATCTTGCACCGATAGCGACATGGGTGAAACTACGCGTATCTCGGCGGGCGGTTTGCCCATCGGAAACAACTTAGCCAATTGATCCAACCGGATCCTGTCGTCTGCATTGATATGCAGCATGTCGAGAAGTCGGCTTAACCAGCCGCGCCGCTCTATACCTGGCAAACCTTCATGCATTAGCACAGCGATCAGTTGCCCTTCAAGATCCAAGGCATTCAGTAAATGCCCCCCTAATCCGGTCAAGATCTCGAATTTGCGCAGACCGGTGGCAAAGCGGGCGTCCTGAGTGTCCGGTTTGTACTCGGCACTGAGCACTACTACGCAATTCTCCATGCAAATAGCCGGTTGCGCTTGCCGGCGGGCAGCTTCCAGGACACCCTGCCGAATTAGCCAGGATTTGAAAAACGGCATGAAGCGATTCACCTGTTCGCCGCCGGTGACCATTTTGTGCAAACCCCAGCCGGCGGCGAGACTGGAAGCAATCCGAAACTGATCGCGAATTTCCGGTTTGCCGAGATTTTCCAACACATGCGCAATCCGGGTGATTTGAAATACCGGCAGACCGTTTTTCAGCGAAAAATAAGTTTTCAGATAGGCCTGGCCGGCGAGTTGCTCTGCGGCCCAAGCCTCCCATTCCAACTGGCTGGCAAACTGTGGTTTACTATCCAGTAGCCGATTAGCCAAAGCTATTGCGCCGGCATGATAAATATCGTCCAAACCGATTTGGCGTAATTTTTCGGTTTGATTCAGAGTCAGCACGAACTCCAAAAACAAGCCGTCCTTGGGCACGCAATAACCGCCGTAGCCTTCCCCGGCAGGATGAATATATCTATCTTGGCGGCGGTTCATCAAATCGGCCATTTCTTCAAAATCGCCATACCGGGAAGCGGTGACCATCAGGCTTAAGGCATTGGAAAAACCGAAGTGCGAGGCCATCGAGGCGTTTTCACCGGTTTTTAAGATTTCCGGTTCGGTTAGACTGTCAAAAAACCGCACGTCTTTATTGATCAGGCTATATATTCGCTGTCCGGACTGGGTCGCCTGCCTATCTGCTCCGCCTATCCATTGCGACCAGGTTTCTACCGACTCGCGTTCGCGATGACCCAAATCAACGCGGCTGGGGGTATAAATCAGATGGTAACGTTTGCCGCCGCCGCTTGCTTGGTAATAATAGAAGGGCTGCATGGCCAAATGATTCAAGCCGAGCTCAGCAATAACCTGTTTTCGGGCGGTGGTTTTGCGCAATTGTTGAAAGCGGCGCAGATAACTGTCGCAGTTGGCCTTTAGGCCCCACTCAGGATATTTGGCGTCCAATTCCTCTAGTACCTGGCGACGAGCCAGCGAGAGAGTGTAGGCCAGGATGTCTTGCCTGTAGAATTCATCCGTCAAAATCCTATTCTTTAAAACTTCAGGGGTAGCAAGCTCACTGTCTTTCCCGGTTTGCTCTACAAATTGCCTGTTTAAGGCATCCTGATTACGCGAGACGGCTGCGAGCAGTGCGGCTTCCTGTAGGGCTTGAGCATGTTTTTGCATATGGTCGACTACTGCTTTGGGTTCTTCGCAAGTTTGCGCCAGACCTCGGCCCAGTTGGGCTTCGTCGATTTCCAGCAGCGCTCCCAGGCAGGACAATTCGTTTTGTATCAGCTGGTTTCTGTTGATCAGCCGCAAGATGGCAGCCGATTCGGTAAGCTGCTCGGTGGTGCATATATCCTCGACTTCGATCCAGGCACCCCATTCGCGGATGATTTTCTCGCCTAAACTCAATAAGCGGCTGGTAAAAAACTTTTCCCGTTCCGCTACTTGCTCATATAAGCCTAGGTCAGCGACTATATTATATAGCGCCATTGATTCTTCCAGCCAAGTGCGGATATAAGCATCCGTCATGCCGGCGGACTGGGTGGTGAGAATGTGTAGCGTCGGCAGGGCGCGGCTTGGATTCAAGGCCTGCGGTTTCAGGCGTGACAGTTCCTGCTCTAAATTTTTGCCATAGTCTATGGCTTGGAGAACTTGGAATACAGATGCAGTCCAGCTAAGAGTGTTGCGCCGGCCAGTTTCCGCCTGTCGCATTAGCTCGCTGGTCAATAACACTTGCCGCATCGCGTCCAAGGGCGTCAGTTCTTCGCGTTCGATCAATAGTTGCACTTGCTGAATAGTGCGGCGATAAATTTCTGCCAGCAAGACGCCCAACGCGGCAATTTCTGTGGTGTCGGATACAATAAACAAGCCTTGACGTATCGATTCGGCGGATGAGTCACAGCCGTGCAAATATTCACGCGCCAGACAAAGAAACTCGCTTTCCAAAACTTGGGTCAAATTTTTGGCCCACAGATCGGCCATTTCTTCCCGGAAAAACACTTCCATGCCGGAGATATCTATCACCGTGCGAGTGGTTTCCTGACCGTCCTGCACCAAAACTTCTTCCTTGATGAATAAAGGGATGGCCTCAATCCAATGATCGGCAACTTCCAGCCAGCCATAGTCCGGGCTGCTGTAAATCCGGTCGCCTGCCAAGCGAATCAGCTTGCGCAAATTTTCGGACTTGCCGGAATAAGGGTCCTGGAATTCGTTGATTTTGGTCAGCAAATGCGAGCCGGTGGGCGATGGCCGCTGACTAATCACCACATAGGCGGCGTAGCGTTTAGGCGCGCGCAAAAAATCCCGGCGGATTTGCTCTATCAGGCGCAGACTTTGGCCGGCGTTTGCCATGATGGTAGTATGCGGGGATTCCGGCTGCTCTTGGGTATTCAAACTATCGTTATGATTTTCCACCCTATTTCGTGCGGGTAGCAGCACGTCCAGCAATGCCTGTTTTTGGGCGTCGATGACTGCCAGTTCAAAGCGCTCGCAAGCGCCTTCCAATTGGGTGAGCGGGATCTCATTGCGGTTGTTCAACATTTGCGCCAGTACCAGAGCGCTGGCTTGGATGGCGGAGGTTTGCTTGGCCAGCGCCGACAATTCAGCGGCCAATTGCCGCCAGGCCGAACCGGGTTTTAACAATACCGCGTTGGCGAACAGCGTTGCCTGGTTGTGGAAGGCGCGGCTCATGCGGCCAAAGATCAGTTGTTGCCCCTGTGTTAGAACTTGATTGGAGACGCGTACAATATTGTCGCGCTCCAGCTTTCTATCATAGTTGCGCAGCAAGTGGTATAGCTGCAAACGCTTTTCGTCCGCATCGTTTGTTTGTTTTAGAATATCGATCACAGCTTGACGAGAGTAAGGCAAATCCAATCTGTCTTGACCCAGCAGCCAAGTAATCTGTTGATCTTGCCATGAAGCCTGATCAGGATTTTCCATGCTGGCTCGATTAAGGAAAATGGCAAACAACTTGCCGCTATCCAGAAAATTTCCAGTCAAAAGCTGTTGCATACCGTTGCGTTCCGCTACGGAAAAGCTGGCATGCAGATCGAGAACTTTACGCAGAGCTTGGCGTTGGGAATAACCCAGCCAACAAAGAAAAACATCTAGCTGAGCCAATAAAAGCAGCAATTCGAAAGCAGTTTGCGTTGCGTTGCTTGCATGCTTGGCTTCACTGCCGGCATAGCAGTTTGAAAAATCGAGTGTTATGGGCAAATCGCAGGCAACGCTAAGCATGTTGGTTTCACTATCCAGGGCAAGCAGGTATGCATCACCTGTTAAAAACTGGACGCTTAATTCACTACCAGCCAACTTTTCCAATAAAGCGTTCAAGGTTGCATTGCATGGCAGACGGGTAAACAGTTGTTTTAAGCTGTTTTCGCAAAGTTTTGCGATAATTTTGCTGTGGGAGTCGGAATCCACAGCAACGTTAAGTTCCATATCCGTCGCCGGATTTGCGCCGAATCTATACTGGCCGTCGGCCACAATTTCACCTATGCCACGGCGACCGCGCCAAGTCTGGTAGTCTGAATTGAAGTTTTCGACAAGACGAACGGGAAAGGCATGTTTACAGACTTGCATAGAGCCCTTTAGCCAATACTGGCGATGTGTATTGTTATATTTCACGATAGTTGAATTGCCAAAGGCTATCGATGAGTTATTTTAGATGATAAACCTGGCTTGCTGATTAAAATAGCACCGTTATATTGCAGGAATTAGTACATTTCCACCCGCTTCCAGTCGCCGTTCAGCCGCTTTGTAGGGTACAATCACCCGCTGCATACCCGCTTGCCTCCAGACATGCCTTGAGAACACGAATGACGCCCGCGCAATTCAATCAATACGCCCAACAGGGTTACAACCGCATTCCAGTTAGCCGTGAAGTGTTGGCTGATTTAGATACGCCGCTCAGCGCTTATTTAAAGCTGGCTGATGGACCATATTCTTATTTATTCGAATCGGTGCATGGCGGCGAACAGTGGGGACGTTATTCCATTATTGGCTTGCCCTGTAAAACCCGCATCAAAATCAGTGGGTTTACTATCCGGATTGAGAAGGACGGCTACGTGACGGAAAGCTTTGAGCATGCCAAACCGTTGGAATGGATAGAGGAATTCCGCCTGCAATACCGGGTGCCGGATATTGCTGGTTTACCGCGCTTTAATGGCGGTTTGGTAGGCTATTTTGGTTATGAAACGATTGCTTATATAGAGCCCAAGCTGCAATTCAGCGGTAAACCCGACCCTATAGGTACGCCGGATATTCTGCTGATGGTGTCGGAAGACTTACTGGTGTTCGATAATCTATCCGGAAAGATGTTACTGCTGACCCATGCCGACCCGGCGCAAGCCGAAGCTTATGACCAAGCTCAGGCCCGATTGAGCGAACTGGTGACGAATTTGCGCGAGTTGAAATCTGCGCCAAAACCACATCCGGCTGTTAAGCAGGTAGAGGAAAGCGATTTTATTTCCGGTTTTACCCAGCAAGGCTACGAAGCAGCAGTGCTGAAAGCCAAAGAATACATCAACGACGGCGACATAATGCAAGTGGTGCTGTCACAGCGGATGTCGATTCCTTTCCATGCTTCGGCGCTGGATTTATATCGCGCTTTGCGCTGCCTGAATCCTTCACCCTATATGTATTACCTGCATCTGGATGATTTTCATATTGTCGGCTCTTCGCCGGAGATTCTGGTGCGTCTGGAAGATGGAGAAATCACTGTCCGTCCCATTGCCGGCACCCGGCCGCGCGGCGCGAACCATGCCTTGGATTTGGCCTTGGAACAGGAGCTTCTAGCCGATCCCAAGGAGTTAGCCGAACATTTGATGCTAATCGATTTAGGCCGTAACGATACCGGTAGAGTGGCGAAAATCGGCAGCGTCAAGCTCACCGACAAAATGATAGTCGAGCGCTATTCTCATGTGATGCATATCGTCTCCAATGTCACCGGCGAATTACAAGCCGATAAAAGCGCTTTCGATGTACTCGCGGCAACCTTTCCAGCCGGTACGGTCAGCGGTGCGCCGAAAATCCGGGCCATGGAAATTATCAATGAACTGGAACCGGTGAAACGCGGTATATATTCAGGTGCAGTCGGCTATATTTCCTGGTCCGGTAATTTGGATACCGCGATTGCCATCCGCACCGCAGTGATTAAAGATCAAACCCTGCATATTCAAGCCGGCGCCGGTATCGTTTACGATTCTATACCGCGCAACGAATGGGAGGAAACCATGAACAAAGGCCGCGCGGTGTTTCGCGCAGTCAGCATGGCTGAGGCCGACCTGGAAGGAGGAAAACCATGAACGCAGTTAAGGTAGTAATGATAGACAATTATGATTCGTTTACCTATAACCTGGTGCAGTATTTCGGCGAGCTTGGCGCTGATGTGCAGGTAGTGCGTAACGATGAAATCACTGTGGAACAGATTGAATATCTGCGGCCAAACAAAATCGTCGTTTCCCCTGGCCCATGCACACCTAAGGAAGCCGGTATTTCGGTGGACGCCATCCGAAAGTATGCCGGAAAGTTTCCGATATTAGGCGTTTGCCT
Source organism: uncultured Pseudomonadota bacterium (assembly GCA_963705975.1). GTDB lineage: Bacteria > Pseudomonadota > Gammaproteobacteria > Methylococcales > Methylomonadaceae > Methylomonas. The sequence continues at coordinate 128,564 of CAVPMI010000082.1, read as the reverse complement.
GGGTCACCAAAGCATTGGTTACGCATTCGGCGGGAATGTCATTCACGCCAAAAGCATTATGCACGGTAAAACCTCTGCGGTGTATCATAAGGATCTTGGGGTATTTAAAGGTTTGCACAACCCGTTTACCGCTACCCGCTATCATTCCTTGGTTATTGAGCAGAGTTCATTACCAGACTGCCTGGAAATTACGGCCTGGACTCAAAACACAGCGGGCGAAATCGACGAAATCATGGGCGTGCGTCATAAAACCCTGGATATTGAAGGTGTACAATTTCACCCGGAATCAATATTAACTGAGCATGGTCATGATTTGTTGCGGAATTTTTTACTTAGATAATCCAGTACCCAACACACCGGTATTTATCGAGAGTTTGTTCCCACGTTCTTATGCAATTGTTGCGCTAGCCAATTAAAATTACTTTCTAATACTTTTTCCCGCTCAGCCGGAGAGTGATTTAACAGCTCATGTTTTAAGCCATAATAAACGTGCATGGTTTTATTTTCCGCACCCAGCGCGGCAAATAAGGCTTTTGCACCGTTAATTGTGGCAATTCTATCTTGGTCACCATGATTTATGACAATTGGTAGATTAAGTTGGTTGGCTGGGGAAGCAATATTGCTTAGCGCTAAGTTGAACTCCCGCAACCAATTGATGGAAACTTTTTTATAAGCATACGGGTCGGTATTGAAGGCCTGAATATTAGCCATATTGTCCGATAATGTCAGAGGATCTATAAAGTTTGGAACTTGTAAGGTTGGCAGTATGGAAGCCGGCCAGAGCTTGACTAATAATGCCCCTAATTTTGCAATACTCCCGGCTAATTCTACAGGGCAAGAGAATATCAACAAGCCTTGGATTTTGGTCTCGTAGTTTAAGGCATAAGTCAAAGCAACAATACTACCCAGGCTATGACCCAATAAGAAAATGGGGTTTGCAGATTCCGGCGCAACTATTTCATTGATAAATTTTGCCAAGTCCTCAACATAGTCGGCAAATAAGTTTATGTGTCCCCGCTCACCTTCCGACCGCCCAAAGCCTCGCTGATCAAAACCGAAACAGCTATACCCCCAATCCGAAAAAGCTTGAAACGCTTCTGAATATCGGCCAATATGTTCACCCACGCCATGCACAAACACAATAGACGCTTTACTCTCTGCAACTAAGTTTGATTTTGTATACAGTTTTAGTTGATCGTAGGTACGGAAAAAATTGGTCATGTTGCTTAATATTGTCAGGTTAGGCCTGAAGGATAGCCTACATCTCTATATATGCCAACCAATAAGCGACTTACTAAGGCTAAATGCCTAACCAAAGCGAAAGTGACAAGTGCATTGGCTTTTGCACTTCGAATGAATCTATTTTAAAGGTCTTGTCATGTGCTTAAGCAAGCATATATGCTAAAATTTATCCTCTAATTGGACTCTTGCATAAAGTTTTTTTAAATACCAGGCTCTTACTGTTAAATTAAATGCGACCAGGAAAACTCCTTGCCCATACCTTGTGGATACATGTATCTAATTAAGATGATAAAAAAATATACCAAAAATTTAAGTTACTATTTATAAGCACTTGTCGGTTATCTATTACGTACTAAAAGGAGAATAAATTGTATACAGAAAGCCCAACAAAAGATGCTATCCTTTTTTGCAAGGCATTTTTAACTAATCAATTAGCTAGATTTGCGCCTAAAGTATACGTTAATGTTACGCACCAGACAGGCAGGGGAAGTGAAGAAGAGGAAGCAACACAGATCGCAAACTATTTTATAGATTGTTTTGCTGAATACCAGACCCATCTGGGCTTAAATGCCGAAAGCTTGGCGTCATTTCTAAAAGGCAAACTGGTCTTGGAATACGGTCCGGGAGATATTCTCGGCATCGCATTATTATTTTATGCTTATGGAGCTGAGTCGGTGCAGTGTGTTGATCGATTTCCGCTATCTAAACTCTCCGCTAAAAACATACAGGTTTATCAGCATTTACTAAATTCGCTAGACGTTGATAAACGAGACCGGGCTGAAAATGCTTTTAAAGAAAAAGGCAATCCGGAGAGCGGCTTTAATGAAAGCATCATAAATTACAAAATCACTGAAAATGGTTTGTCCGAAGCAAGTAATTACTACGATTTAATCATTTCCCGTGCAGTTCTGGAGCATGTTAACGTGCTTGATAAAACCATGCTGGATATAAAGCGAAGCTTAAAACCAAACGGAATTTCTTTACATCAAGTCGATTTAAAAAGCCATGGCTTAGATAGATATACCGATTTTGATTTTCTCACATGGCCATCAACCCTTTACCATCTTATGTATAGCCATAAAGGCTATCCAAATAGATTGCGGGTAAATAAGTATCGGGAATTAGCGGAACAAGCACAGCTTAAAGTTAAACACCTAAGCCCTACCGGTCAATTAGACCCGCAAAAAGTTGATTTAATTTATTCTAAGGTCGCTAAAGAGTTTAAGCAAACGTCACCTGAAGAATTATCCTGGCATGGATTTTGGATTTATCTGGAACACGCCTAAAAAATTAGGGATAGTCCTGCCGAGTTGGACGCAGCAAAATGTCACTCATATGCACATGCGGCGGTTGGGTGACAATAAAGTTAATGGCATTAGCCACATCGTCACCGTACAACAAGGGACCAAATTTTTCCGCAAAGTTGTTTACTAGTTCCTCACTATAGCCGGCCGCATCTTGAAAACCACTCACGACGATGCCGGGCTCCACCAGCGAAACGCGAATGCCTAAAGGGCCTACCTCGCGGCGCAATCCCTCCGCCAATGCATGTACGGCAAATTTGGTGGCGCCATAGACTGCGCTGAAGGGCGAAATATGTCTGCCCACGACCGACCCGACAATCACGATGTCCGCTGCTTGATTCGGAAAGTGCGCTTGCTGTGCCGGAGCCATAATCTGAGCGGCTCTTTGCATCAATGCCAAGGTCCCTGTCACATTTAGTTTTAATATTTCTTCGAACTTGGACAAATCCGCATCCTTCACCGACCCTCCCAAGCCGCGACCGGCATTCGCAATGACAATACTGGCCGGCTGACCAAAATGTTCACCTGCTGATGCAAACAGTTTCTCCTGTACTGAACTATCCGATGCATCTCCAGCTACGCCGTAAAAGCCCGCGCCAAGTTCTTTTTCAAGTATCCGCAGCTTTTCGGCGTTACGGCCATTTCCGACTACGCCAAAGCCATTAGCCACAAAATTTCTGGCTGTCGCTTCGCCAATACCGGAGGTCGCGCCAGTGATGATCGCAATTCGCTTATAGGAAGCGGTTTTGATAGATGTCTGATCAGTCATATAAGGGGATTTTTTTATGCTATGTTTAAAGGCAGAGTTTATAAATTATACCTAATACATAAACAATACCATGCAGATAATCATACGTTAAATTTGTACGCAATTTATTTATAACAGAAGTTAACATGATCAAAATAATTATTTTATTTTTCCTAACTGGAATTTATGGCTGTGCAGAATATTCCCCACCCGATAATTTTTCTTGCAGTGGCGCAAATTTCCCCGCTAAATGGGATGAAGGGACGCAAATATACAAAGTAGTCGCTGGGGATATCACTCTGTCCCAGCATGCTAAAGATGGTTCAAAGCAAGAAATTGTTTTCAAATTGTCACAAGATGGCTTTGATTATCATCTTACCCTTAAAGATATTGCCGGTACGCAAAAGCAGCAAATCAGCAATCACGAAGAAACCCTTATCAAACTGGTCAAATTAGCTGATGATGTAACTGATCATGAAGTTACCTACCATACCTATGCCATGAGTTTTACCCAAGGCGCTATAACCCGGGAAGGTTATTGTTTGGGATTTAAAAGCTGAAGGCAGATCTCCCAATTCCCAATAGAAACCAGGATTTCTCGAATTGCTATTCCGGCAACTAAGTCGGTGGCTGTAGCAGGGCCAATTGAGAAGCCGAAAACTGGCGAAAAGATCAAGTCCTGGAGCAGGGCATAGCCATATATCGGCGTGTATCGAGTCTTTAGATACATAAATCGGCATACAGTGATTTCTTTTGGCCTTATTTAACTCTATACTGTGATAAATTTCAAAGTCTTATCGGTTTTTCCTTGATGAATTGGATTTGTCGATTAAAGACAATCGCTGACAAGAATGTGGCATGGCGGGAGTCTTTTCACGCCATTTTTATTTCTCCCCTCTATGCATTTTTCCGCTTTTTAAGAAGTTTTGGCAATTTTAATCGTTCAAACTGAAACTAATCGGCACCAACACCGAACTTGCCACTGCTGTTTCGCCGCGTCTAGCCGGAATAAATTTCCATTTTTTTACTGTTTCAACCGCACAATCGTCCAGCATGTCATGACCGCTGCTTTTTTCCACCTTGACCGAATCGCTTAAGCCCTCTGCGGAAACCTGTACGCGTAACATAACCTTGCCTTGCCATTCTCGGCTTTTGGCAGTCAATGGATATTCCGGTTTAGGATTACTGGCATAATTGGCGCGGAAATTGGCTTCGGTAAACGTCTCTGCCTCGCTGGTTGCAGGCGCTTTGCTTGGCGTGGAAGAACTGACGGCAGTCGAAGTTGGAGCAGGCGCTGGATTAGCTGCCGGCGCTACCGGCTCCGGTGCAACTGCATGTTCGGAGGGTGCAGTATCAAGCACTTTTTTTACCAGTGGCGGCAGTTTTTTAGGCGCCGGCTTAACGACCGGTTTGCTAGGCTCAGGCTTTTTTACTACTTGCGGCCGTGCTGGTGGTGGCGGCGCGATGCTGGGTTTGGCCGCAGAAATAGCTATCATTGACACTTCCATCAACAAGGGCTTAGCTGGCGTTACCTCCGTTTCGTCGGAGAACTGTCGCCACATGATTCCCCACAGATGCAATAACAGCACCAGAATAAACAGCAAAGCCAACATATTTTCGGGCCGTTCTTCTCTCAAAAGGGCAGTAAAAACCGAGTTAGACTGTGGCATAGCGAGTCCTGTAGAACCGCTTAATGAAGCTAATCCCTGAGCTGGTAAATTTTGTCCCTGATGTGTAAAAAATAGATGCATATAGTTTAGCTAGGGTGGTTGGTTGTGTAGGGTTTGCCTGTGTCAGAGGTGTGATCGAAGCCGACTAAGCCAGCCTATAAAAGCACCGTTCTTTCCAATAGCCAGTAAGTCCCCATCAGACAAACCGATAAAGAACAGCCTCTTAGGAGTTTTTCGGCAATCTTCACATTATTGTTTATCCACCAGATCATAGGCAACACGATAGCCGCCACGGTGATTTGGCCGGTTTCTATGCCTAAATTGAAGGACAGTAAAGGCATCAAAATGCCGGTTTCGCCTGAAGAAATACCCATTTCTCGCAGTACACTGGCGAAACCGAAACCGTGAATCAGACCGAAGCCGAACGTCAGCCACTGTCGCCCCTTGGGGTGGTCGCCACGAATAACATTTTCTATGGCGACATAAATAATGGTGAGGGCGATGACTGGTTCGACGAAGCTGCTAGGCAACTCAATGATGTTGAGACCAGCGCAAGCCAGAGTAATGGAATGGGCAATGGTGAAAAAAGTGATGATTTTTAGAGCAGGCCAGAAACTATGAGTCACCGCCAACAGTGCAAACAGAAACAGCAGATGATCATAACCGGTGAGGATATGCCCTATGCCCAACTTGAAAAAGTCGGTAAACGTTACGACCCATGAATGTTCTGCTGCCGGTGCGTTGTTGACTGCTCCCAGCAACTCTAAGTTAAACTGATCGTCATGCTTGCGTAGCATTTTTTCATTGAAAGCTTTACCGTTGGCATCCTTAATGGTCAGATATTGCTGATGCCCATCAGGCAATTGCGCCAAAAACTTCGATTGCAGCAACAAGCTTTGTTTCGGCGCAGCCGGATAAAGAAATTCGACATGCGCGTTATTCTGTTCATCATAAGAAACTTGTCCGGGTTCCGCAGGCGCATAGTCCTTGCCGTCGATAGCGATGCGCAACTGTTCGGCCAATAACTTAGCGATACTGGGTTTAGCGGCCTCGCGTTCTGCATCGGTAACTTCGGCATCCAAATCGCTGTCCATCAGCGCAAAAGCTTCGATGTCTTGCAAGGCAAAAGTGACTTTGGCATCGATGTTATCGGCCTTAATCATCACATCCATTGAGCTGAGTCCGGGTGGATGGGCGTAAACGCTGCTTGTCATAAACAGAACTGACCAAGCAGATAACCAGATACTGATAGTTTTTTTCATAATTGAGTCAATTTAAGTAACTGAATATAAGATCGTTTTATAAGTTATCGCCTCATAAAAACCTTATTGGTGTACAGGTTCTTGTATGCCGGTCTTGTCGGGGCCATCTGAAACTGGTGTGTTATTAGTTTTATCTTTAAAATAACTCCAGGGATATTCCGGCTCTAGGATTGCCTGGTAATTCGCCGGCAGGGGTATCGGCGCCGAAATCACTTCATAGACGCCAACGAGTTCGCGTCTGGCTAATTTGGCTGCGCCCAGGGCAAAACCGAGCGGAAAACCCCATGCGCCATGCGCTTCAGTTTCTTGATTTAGACTGGCAGGAAATTCCATAAAGCCACAGCTTACTGCGGCTGCACCGCGCAGAAATTTATGTTCTATAGTGTCGGCTTCTACTTGGATGCTATTCAATAGAAGTGTTGCTACTAATAAGGTATTTAATTTATTGTGCATAATGTTTCAAAATAAGACATAGTTTCGTTAGTGAGTACTTAGCTATTAAAAATAAATAGTAAAACCTGCTCTGGCCATGCGCGGCTCGACTATGTGTCTAACCATTTGATAGGTACCCGGTGTTCCTGCTTGGCTTTGTGAAGCATAATTCCCTGCATAGACAATGTCATTAGTCGTTTCGCCAAGCAGATTAAAAATTGATAAATCCAGCTTGTAGTTCTTTTGTTTATAGCCCAGCCCCATATTGACGATATCGACATTCGGCGCCCAAAATGTACCGTCAGAATCCAAAGGCGAGGCGCCAAAATGCCTTAAACGCAAGGAGCCGTATATGCCGTTAGGCGCGGTAATCTGCACTCCGGTTGCAATGACGACACCGACCAGATTAGGAATGTAATTGCCGGTACACGGAACGTTTGCTTGTGCGGTCGGACAGCCGCCTTGATATGATGTCGGGGTATTGACAAAATAACCGTAGCTTCTGGCATAATCTAAATCCAGCGTAACCCAATCGTTGACTTTAAAATAATTGGTCAATTCCAAACCGTAACGATTGGACATGCCATTAGCAGTGGTCGTGCCTTGATCGCCGTTGAATACCAATTCCGAACTGGATTGCAGGAACCATAATGCTGCTGTGGAGGTTAGACCCGGTATGTAATTGGTGCGAGCGCCGAGTTCGCCGCCACGCGCCCAGGCCAGCGCCGGGATTTGTTTTAAGGGGCTTAAATCGGAAGAGGTTGTGAGTACACTTGGAGAAAGTGGATTACTTTGTGCGTTTTGACCGGGCCCATATTGGTTGCCGGGATTCATTGTCTCCAAAGTTCCACGCGCATCGTTTGAGTGATAACCGTAGCCGCCGTTGAGGAAATATTCGGTGTCGTACCACGGGCCCATGATCGCTGCGAATTTGGGACTGATCAATTCCTTGGATTTATAGCCTGAATTGGCGGCGTTGATTTGTGCGGCGAGAGCAGGATCGGCGGCTGCATACGAGCCGGCCGCAAAAGAAGGTGACTCGGCGGTAATTGAAGACGCAGCGGCTCCGGTTACGGCGGCATTCCCGTTAGTATAGCCATTGGCGAGTGAAGTCACTTGCATAGTGATAAAATCCGCACGTAAGGATTGCGTGGTGCGGAATTTTTCATTCCAGTGGATCTGGTTTTTGAAATACAGGCCGCCGGTGCTCTCCGAGACATTGTCGTCACTGATGGTATTAAAATATTGCCGGTTAACCGTTTGATTTAGACTCAAACCCATGACTTCGTCATGCCGGAAACTTGCGCCATACGTGTTATCCATATCCAGGCCGAAAAGTTTATCGTAGTGAGTGAACTCTTCATTACCACCCACATAGACTCGACGTTCTTTCTGGTTGATCTGGTCGCCCATCGGTCCGCTGGTATAGCCGGTCATGTTCGAAAACAGGCTCAAATCATAATAAACCGCATAGATATTGGCGTCGTTTTTAAAGTTTTCCCCTCTGTTCCAAAGATTGCTTGAGAAGCTGTAACGGTTGGTGTTGCCCATATCCGAAGGACTGATGTTTGCATACAATCCATTGGTATCTAGAAAACTTTGCGATTGCTGATTGGTCGCCGTCCATTCATTGGTATAGGCTTTGGCGTTAACCGCCATCCCCCAGTTATCGTGATCCTGGGTGTAACGGACTAAGGCGTTGTATTTGTGACCATTTTCCGGCACCGCCCAAGCGCCGTCATAGGTTTGGAATTCAGCGCCGTAGAGTAAATTCCCATCATCGCCGAGTTTGCTGGAATTGGCCGCTACGGTGCGGTAGTAATTAAATTCACCGCCGGTAAATTTTATAAAACCTTGCGGTAAGGTTTTCATGGTGCTCATTTTATTCCAGCCTGCCGCGGCAAAGTCGCCAACCTCGGCATAATAAGGGCCTTTACCGTACTCGATTTTATCCACCAATTCCGGAATCATGCTGTTGAGGTCCATATAACCTTGACCATGCGCGTTTGATGGCAAGTTCATTGGGATGCCGTCCACTATGGTGGTAAAATCGGTGCCGTGATCTAGGTTATATCCGCGCAAGAAATACTGGTTGGCTTTGCCGGAGCCGCTATGCTGGGTGGCGATCATGCCGGGAATTAACTCGACTAACTCGCCTGGACGCGCCGTGGTGCGAAATTGCAGCTGCTCCTGACTAATCACACCCATCGACGCCGATTCTGATAGTCCAAGCAGATTTTTGGAGCGGCCAGCTGAGACTTTGATTTCACCCAATTCCTCGACTTTAAAGGTCTTAATCAATTCCGGCTCTTGCTTGTTTTGCTCAGCCTGCTTAGCGGGTTTTATGGGTGCTGATTGGCCGGATGGTTTGGGCTGATCGACACGATATTCCTGAACAGTTCCGCTCGGTTCCGCTGCCTGTCTCGACTTTTTGGCATGTTTGCTTTTTTTAGCCGGCTTAGTTTTTTTGTTCTGTTTTGTTTGCTCGGATTGAGGAGCAATCTGCTCAGCTTGATCAGTGCCAGGCGCAGCTTGCAGCTTGACAGCGCTCAAACCTAAAATAATACCCAATCCGATGATCAGTTGTTTCTTTTTAAAAATGTTTTCGTTAGTACTCACTGCATGCTCCTAATGCTTTAAGCTATTCTTTTAGTTAAGTTATTTGGTGGGTCTATATAATATTTCGATAGAAAAATGTTTTGCTCCTGCTGCACTAATTCTTTTAAAAGCAGGATTTTTGGATGTGCAGACAGACAAAGCAGCTTGGGCTCATTGTCCGTAGCTAAAGAATTCGGAGTAATGGCAAAATTACACAGTGACGTAAAGGCATAGCTAGCATGCTCATCACATGGCAGGTTCGGAACAAATTGTTCCCCAGTAATGCTTATAGCAAGGCTTAGGTCGTTAAGACTGGTGAGAGCTAGCGAATGGGTAGTAGAAATGCCGGTAGGTAACTCGGCAAAACTTGCTTGAAGACTGGATGCTTCAATTGTAGAAAATAGGGGGTTTTGAAACTGGCGGGGAACTGCAAAAGAGGAAAATAAATCCGGCGGCGAAGTGAGGCCAACGCCGTTACTTAGAAAATCCCTGCCTGGTGTATGGTTAATCTTGGGATAATAGTTTTTAAAATCCAAATTACTGCAATCGGATGAGTAGCTTGGGTAAAAATGCGGCATAGTCGAATTTTCATAAACCAGCAACAGGTCAGCATTTGATCCAGTTACGATTTGATAACCGCCCTCTGCAAATGGTTTTGCCTTGTGACTTAAAACTTGGGTGTGTGATATATCCGCTGAAAGTTGCGGGGTAAGCCGGCAGCTTCCCGATGGCGGTGAGCCGATATCAACATCTAAGCTAGTTAAATAGTTGGAGGGGATGCAATTCCCCTTGCCTAAATGGCTTACTGTGCAACTATTTTGCCTGAGCGACAACCAAATGTCCTGAGAACTATCGGCTGCCAAATAGTGCTTGGCTAAAACATTATTCGCTTTAATTTCGACAACAGAATCCGCTGCTTTTGCCAGCGCAGCGTTGGAAAAAAGTACCGTCAGTAAACAGGTGGCCGCTAAAACCACCAGTTTTGCAACTAAAATACCCGCGCCATGCAACAGCAGCGTGGCCAGCATGAAACCCAAGGTATACGAAATGAGGCTGGCGGAAGTAGATATTTCCTGGCCATGCGCAAAACCGTGGAAAAAGGCAAAAAAGCCTACAATCAACACATTAATTTTGCTGCTGAAACGAATTTTACGGGTTATCAAGACGCTGAAAACTGCGCAAGATAACAGGATGACGCCATCCACATTCGGAATTTGCAGACCTGCTGCGCCGGCGAGTCCGCCTAAACTCATCACACTGACAAATGCCAAGGGCAGCATCCAGATTGCCCGGCCCCGTAATTGCGCCGCCCAGATGCCCACAGCCAGCATGGTCAGCAAATGGTCCCAGCCGGTTAAAGGGTGTGAAAAACCGTTACTTAAACCGATGTCGTTGAAAACAAGGAATTGTCTGCCAAAAAAAGCCAGCAAAAGCAATAGCGGTAAGGCAAAAGAAAACACCAGCCTGAGAAGGCTGTATCTTGAGTCAGATGGTTTTCTTGAAAAATAGCTCATCACACTGCAGACAACTTTTAATTATTTATTTAAGATCATAACAAATTTTTTCCTAAATGAAAAAATAACTCGTTCATTTATGACAATAGTGTTGCAACATGCCGCAGATAGCCATATATATTTCAGATGCCTAAAGTATTGCACTTATTACGATACACTTCAAATAAGGAGACACTAATGCAGCAAAATCACTTTTTATTCAGCATCCTGTTAGTGGTTTGCAATACAGTTCTTGCAGCTGATGTAGTTGACTCTGCGCCGGCTAATCCAATTATGCCTGTTGAACAGGCTGCTCAAAAACAGGACCAAGTGACTCAAGAGGGTTTGCATCCGAAAAGTCAAGCCAAAGAGCTTGCTGCGTCAGCATCCAGAAGATCAAGACATGAGCAAGATAATTTTCAACAATCAACCAGTAATGCTCAAGACTTATTTCAAGGCGATCACAATTAATTTTTTGTAACTATCCTGCGTAGCCGCGATGCTTCATCGCGGCTACAGTAACTTTTTCGTTTTCTCTAAGCAGAGACTAGGCTAGTTCACTCACACAATACAAGAAAGCCTTCCTGGTACAGGTACCGAATCAGGGTAAGTTTGGTTTCCTCTTTTAAATCGGAAGGTAATTCCGCCGGTTGAAATGCCATGCGCTTACACATCTCAGCCAGTAAAGGCTGCGCGCGGTTAGACATCACCATCGTCTTCTCGGCAAATTTTAAAACAATATTTTCACCGTCTTCCTCGATCTGATATTGACCGTGGGCCAATGTTTTTAATTTGGCGCCGGGGTTTATCACCGAAATATTCAATTCTATCTGTTGCCGGACTGCATTTCTTCCAGGATAACCTTCCCTGACGCGCTGAAAAAAACTGTCGACTAGCTGTTTTGCATCCAGTTTCTGCTTAAATTCCGCAATCAATCCGGATAATTCTGACTCGATACCTGCTTGCAATTTCGGATGATTTGCAAAGCCGGGCGGCAAAGCTTTGCGTATGCCCAATTCATTCTTGCTCGAATGTAGCCATGCCGTCATTAGCTCTACATAGGTGTAGACAGTCACTCCAAGCGTGACATGCATGGAAGCATTTTCCAAGGTATTTGCCGCATGCACAAAACCTCTCGGCAAATACAATAGATCGCCGGGCTGTAAATCTAGCTCCATTATCGGTAACGCGTCGGATAGCATTTGCGGTTGGAAAGATTGCGTTCGGTGTGGCAAATTTAACGGTGGCTCGAAAATTTGCCAGTGTTTGGTCCCGGAAATCTGCAAAATAAAAACTTCATGCGCATCGTAGTGCGGGGTAAACCCGGTTGCATTTCCAGGGGTAATATATATATTTGTATGTACGGCATGATTCAAATAGTCCTCGACAGCGGCCGCCAAGGTCATTAATGGCTGCCATGCCCGATTAAAACCTGGTAGTGACAGCGTTGCGCCGGACTTATATTCGGCTTGCAGTTTATCCAGGTCCGGAACGCCGCTAAATACAATATCACCAGCGTGAATATCTCTACAGAAAACATCGGGATGCAAAAATGCCCCGCTTTTTGATAGTTGAATGGCTGGGTAACGCAGCCCACCAAAAGTGATAGCAGACTGAACATTGTCTAGAGTTATTAACTCGTTATAGAAGTGTTCATTCGAACGCCGGATATATAACGGCTGTTTCTCCCAGTAGTTAGCAAAAAATTCGTCAGCCGACATGGGCTCAATCAGGCTGGTGAATGCAGAAAACTTGGCGCCCATTGATTTTATCCTAACAGAATTTCAAACATGATCCTTATGATCAATCCGCCGCGAATTTTAGTTTAATGAAAAAATTTACGCTATAAAAAACACTTGCACCGCAAGGTATCATACTTAGCTTCTGAATGCGGTCGGTTTCTTTGTTTACCATCGGCTACAATAAGCAAAAACAACCATAAAAGCATGAACAATCAATCCATCGTTGACCGCGACCTCGCGGTGCTCTGGCATCCCTGTAGCCAGATGCAAGACTACACGCCTAGCAATGGCAATAGCGCCCATCTGCCAATGATTCCTATAAAATCCGGTAGCGGCGTTTGGCTGGAAGATTTTGAAGGTAAGCGTTATTTAGACGCCATCAGCTCCTGGTGGGTTAATCTATTCGGTCACGCCAATCCGCTTATCAATCAGGCGCTGAAAGACCAACTGGACACGCTGGAGCATGTGATTCTGGCCGGATTTACCCACGAAGTGGCTATTATGCTGGCGGAAAAGTTAGTGGAAATTACGCCGCCTGGGTTGCAGAAATGCTTTTATGCAGATAATGGCTCCTCAGCGGTTGAAGTCGCGTTGAAGATGAGTTTTCATTACTGGCAAAATCTGGGCCGTCCGCAAAAAACTAAATTTATTACCCTGGAAAACAGCTATCACGGTGAAACGCTGGGCGCGTTGGCGGTCGGCGATGTGGCGCTGTATAAGCAAACTTATGCGCCACTGTTAATGGATGTGATTACTGTGCCCGGACCGGATTGCTTTTATCGAGAGCCGGGTGAAAGCTGGAAGGAGTACTCAATTCGGCGTTTTGCCGGCATGGAGCAGACTTTAGCGCAACACGCCGATACAGTCTGCGCCCTAATTATTGAGCCGTTGGTGCAATGCGCCGGCAATATGCGCATGTATCATCCAGTCTATCTAAGCATGCTGCGCGAGGCTTGCGACCGTTACCAAGTGCATTTAATTGCGGATGAAATCGCGGTTGGCTTCGGCCGTACCGGTAGTTTATTTGCCTGTGAACAGGCGGCGATCAGCCCGGATTTCATGTGTCTGTCCAAAGGCTTAACCGGCGGCTATCTGCCATTATCCGCCGTGCTGACCACAGATGCAGTTTATCAAGCCTTTTATGCCGATTATCAAAAACTCAGCGCGTTTTTACACTCGCACAGTTATACCGGCAACGCGCTGGGCTGCCGCGCGGCGCTGACGACTATTAGTATTTTTCAGCGAAGCGATGTCATCGGCGCTAACCGCCGATTGGCTGCCTGCATGGCTAAAGCTGTGGAACATTTCCGAGCGCATCCGCATGTTGCCGAAGTCCGGCAAACCGGGATGATTTTAGCGGTAGAATTGATAAAAAATAAGTACACCCGCGAAGCTTATCCTTGGCAGGAACGGCGCGGTTTACGGGTCTATCAATATGCATTACGGCGCGGCGTGCTATTGCGTCCGTTGGGGAATGTCATATATTTTATGCCTCCCTATGTGATCAATGAGCAGGAGATAAACCTGATGATAGAAGTCGCCTGGCAAGGTATATTACATGCGGTGCAAGATTGATGCGCGTCTCCCGCCTGTTTGTAGCCTCTGTATTAACTATCGGCAAGCATATCGAACTGGATGAGGCCGCCGCCCATTATGTACGGAGCGTGCTACGGCTCATACAAGCTGACAGCATCGTATTGTTCAACGGAACAGGCGGGGATTATCGTTGCCGTTTGGCTGAGGTCAGCCGCAAAACCGTACGGGTCGAGATTGAAGAATTTCTAGACCGAGATGTTGAATCGCCGTTAAATGTCAGATTGGGCATAGGTATTTCTCGAGGCGACCGCATGGATTGGGCCGTGCAAAAAGCCGTGGAACTTGGCGTCAACCACGTCACGCCATTGGTAACCGAACGCTGTGTGATCAAATTTAGCGATGACAAAAAACAGCAGCGCTTGGTGCATTGGCAAAACATTATTCAACATGCCGCCGAACAATCCGGACGTACGCGCTTGCCGGAACTTTGTGAAATAGCCACTTTACCGAACTGGAGTAGCCTACAACAGGGTTTAAAAGTTTTTCTCGATCCGCTAGCGGAGCAAAGCCTGCGCGATTTGCCGGCGAATACCCGTCAAATTACCTTACTCTCCGGTCCGGAGGGTGGTTTCAGCGCTCAAGAACGGGAAATTGCTAAAGCCGCCGGCTTTGTCCCAGTGCGCATGGGTGCGCGGATTTTGCGTACCGAAACGGCGGTGCTTGCTGCCTTGGCTGCAGTGCAAATGTTGTGGGGAGATTTTAATTGATCCGCATTTTGGCTTATAGTCTAGCGCCGCTAGCCGTTTTGCTAGGCCTGATCTGTTTCACCAGTTTGCTGAGCTACGGACTCTTACAAGTTTGTGGCGATCTACAACCCATAAACAAAATTATCAGCAGAAGCATGCAAGTTTTACTGGTGTTGTGCATCTTTCCAGTAAAGAAAGCGCTAAACCTAACTTGGTCGGATTTGGGCTTCGCGCCAAGCTTGGTATTTATTAAACAATTAGCGCTTGGTTTGCTGCTGGCTTTGGTCAGTTTGTTACCGGTATTTTTCCTGCTGTTCATTTTAGGTGCGCATGTCTTTGATGACAGCAGGCAGTGGACAGTTCTGCAAATAGCTGGAAAAATCGGTATCGCATTTTTGTTGGCCTTATTGATTGGCTTGTTCGAAGAAATCCTGTTTCGAGGCTTGTTGTTGACGGCTTTACGGCGCAGCATGAGCACAACAGCGGCAATCCTGATTAGCGCTTTTTATTATGCGGAGCTGCATTTTCTGAAAAGTTCCAGCTCAATAGCCTATGCAGATTTAGATATCAATAGTGGTTTTATACTGATGGCGGAGGCTTTCGGCAATCTGCTTAATCCAGCTATTTTTAGTGCTTTAATTTCGTTATTTGTGGTCGGAATATTTCTTGGTAGGCTGCGAATTCGCCAACCGCAGAATCTAGGGCTTTGTATAGGCTGTCACTGCGGTTGGGTATGGCAAATAAAAGTCAGTAAAGATTTGTTCAACGTGAATCCGCAATCTGAATATCTGTATTTAATCAGTGATTATGATGGCGTGATTGGGCTTTTGGTCAGTGTTTGGTTGATAATGGCAATTTTGGTCCTTAACTTAATAACTCGGAATCGAGGTGTAAGCCTCCTTAAACCAGACACAAAAATAGTTTAATGTTTTCGACATGGAAAAAAGTTTTCAGCCGATAAAATCCTGCAACAACAAAATACGACCAAGGTCTTTTTCTAAACGGTAATAAGTAAAGATTTAATCTTAATCATACTCACCCAAAGCCGAAAGTTTTTCATAGTCGGAATTTCTATAAGCTTTGATACAATCCTGATGTAACGGCAAATGTATAGCGCAAATTAATTAGTGACTTAGGAATAAAAAATACCTTGAAAAACAAGACAACTCACTATCTAGTCGGCATTGACCTAGGTACTACCCATACCGTAGTTGCTTTTGCCGATGCTAACGATACTGAAAAAAACATACACCTGTTTCAAATTCCGCAAATGATAGGTTTAGGCGAAGTCACTGCCCGACCTTTGTTGCCTTCAGTGCGTTATCACCCGGCGGTTGGCGAAATTGGCGCGGAAGCCGGGTTTTTAATGCCGGAGGATGGCGCAGTATTGGGTGAAGCGGCGCGTGTCTTAGGGGCTAAGTCACAGGGGCGGTTGGTGACCAGCGCCAAGAGCTGGCTGTCCCATACTGCGGTTGATCATGGCGCGGCAATTTTGCCCTGGGGAAGTGATGAGTCTGTATTCAAGGTTTCGCCGTTGGCGGCCAGCGCCAGTTATTTGACGCATGTGCGAACTGTCTGGGATCAACGTTTCCCGGATGCGCCACTTTCTCTGCAAAGTCTGGTGATTACCGTACCGGCTTCTTTTGACGAATCGGCGCGATCCTTGACGCTGGCTGCGGCGAAAATGGCCGGACTCAACGAAATTCGCCTGCTGGAAGAGCCGCAAGCTGTGTGTTACGACTGGTTGCGCCGCCACGCCGGCAGCATTGCGCAAAGCTTGGCCGGCAGCCGCTTATTATTGGTTTGCGACGTCGGCGGCGGCACCACCGATTTAACTTTGATTAAAATCGAACCCGGCGCCACAGAGCCGCAGCTGACCAGGATAGGCGTCGGTGATCATTTGATGCTGGGCGGCGACAATATTGATTTGGCCTTGGCGCATTTGGCTGAAGGCCGCTTACGCGGAGGCGACAAAAAACTCTCTACTGCCGATTTATCGCAATTATTGGAACAATGCCGAGTAGCAAAGGAGCGCTTATTGGCTGCCGATGCGCCTGAGCAGGTCGCAGTGACCTTATTGGGCGGTGGCTCCAGATTAATTGTCGGGACTAGAACCACAGCGCTGAGCCGAGACGAGGTGAAAAGCATAGCGCTGGACGGTTTTTTGCCCTTGTCCGGCTTACAGGAATTGCCGGATAAAAAGCGTAGCGGCGTAGTGGAATTTGGCTTGCCCTATGCGGCTGAGCCGGCTATCAGCAAGCATATCGCCGCATTTTTACAATGTCACGCCCAAGCCGCGCAAGTGGCTTTGGGTGGAGAGAGTATCGTTCCCGATGCCTTGCTGCTGAATGGAGGCGTGTTTCGCAGTGCGGTCATGGTGCAGCGGGTGGCCGAGTTATTGGCAAGCTGGAGGGGAAATCCGCCGTTACTGCTGGATAATCGTCATCCTGAATTGGCGGTAGCCTATGGTGCGGTCAGTTATGCCATCGCCCGGCGCGAGAAGAACATCAAAATTGGCGGCGGCGCGGCGCGTAGTTATTTTCTGTTGGTCGATGGCGGCAAAGGCCAAGATCGCCGTGGGGTATGTATTTTGCCTAAGGGTAGCGAGGAAGGCCATGAGATTTTGCTGACTAGCCGGCAGTTTGCTTTGCGGGTCGGGCAACCGGTGCGCTTCCATCTGTTATCTAGCAGTGGCGATGGCAATTATCAACCTGGTGAAATTGTCGAATTAGATGATGAGCGTTTTCATAGTCTACCGCCGCTGGCGGTGGCGTTTGAGGGCCAGCAAAAATCCGAAGTCGTGGTGCAATTGTTGGCGACTTATACTGAAGTCGGCACTTTGCAGTTGCAATGCGTAGCAGTAGACGACTTACAGCAACGCTGGGATGTGGAGTTTCATATCCGCAAAAAAGCCCAGCGCTTAGTCAACGCGCAATTGCCAAGTCAGACACCTCAGGCATTGGAAAAAATTCAGCAAGTATTTGGCGCCAAATCCAAACAAGTCGATCCGCAAGCGGTGAAAACTTTACGTGCTGATCTGGAAAAAATCTTGGCCGCACCGCGCGGAGAATGGCAGACGCCATTATTGCGGGAATTGTTTACGGCTTTATTGGAAGGCGGCAAATATCGGCGGCGTAGCGAAGCCCATGAACGCTTGTGGCTAAACTTAACCGGATTTTGTTTGCGGCCTGGTTTTGGTTATCCGCTGGATGACTGGCGGGTTGAACAGTTATGGAAAATCTATCCTGACGGCTTGCAATTCGTCAACGAAAAGCAGAATTGGACTGAATGGTGGACCTTATGGCGACGCGTTGCCGGCGGCTTAACGGCAGAGCCGCAACAGCGCATATTTAACGATATTGCTAAATTCATCAATCCAGCGGCGGCTCGACAGACCTCGGTCGCCAAACAATTGACAATGCGCGGCCATGAAGACATGGTAAGGCTGGCTGCGGTGCTGGAGCGGCTGTCTGTGATGGATAAGCAGCAATGTGGGGCCTGGTTACTTAAGCGTTTGGAAAAAGCCGGCGAGCCGGAGCAAAGCTTGTGGGCTGTGGGGCGAATTGGCGCACGGATTCTGTTCCACGGTAATAATCACGATGTGCTTCCGGCGGCGATTGCTGCTGACTGGTTACAGCAGTTACTGCAAACCGACTGGAAAAAACAGCCGCAAGCCGGCTTTGCCGCGACACTGTTGGCGCGGCGTTGCGATGATCGCGCCCGAGACATCGACGAAAATTTACGTCTAATTGTCATCGAAAAGCTTAAAGTTGCGAAAGCGCCGGCTTCCTGGCTGGAGATGGTTGCTGAATACAAGCAATTGGATGAGATGGAGGAAAAACAGATTTTCGGCGAAGCTTTGCCGCCGGGATTGATGTTGATTGTCTGAGCTTAGCGTTGGATATTAGGAGAATTAGGGAAGAAAAATAGCTTTTAAGCAAGTTGGCAAAGTTATTGCTTTTAATTAAGCATTAGCATTTTCACCAACTTTAACGATAAAGCCATGGCAGATCAATCAGCAAACAGCCATATACCAGCCGATGTTTTTGGCTCGGCGAGAAATAACCGGCAATCAGTCGCAATATTTTGTCAAAAGATTGACGAATCTTGCTTCTTTGAACAGGCGGATCTGTCATGAAAGCCGTGATCTTAGCAGGCGGCTTAGGAACTAGGCTATGCGAAGAGACCTGTCTTAAGCCCAAGCCGATGGTTGAAATTGGTGGTAAGCCCGTGCTCTGGCATATCATGAAGATTTATTCGCAACACGGGATTAATGACTTCATTATTTGTTGCGGTTACAAGGGCTATATGATCAAAGAATATTTCGCCAATTATTTTTTGCATATGTCTGATGTCACTTTTGATTTGGCAAATAATAAAATTCATGTGCATAAAAACAAGGCCGAGTCCTGGAAAGTCACGCTGGTTGACACCGGAGAAGACACGGCTACCGGCGGCAGGCTAAAACGTGTTAAAGAATATTTAAAAAATGAAGAGTGTTTTTGTTTAACCTATGGTGATGGCGTCAGTAATGTTGATATTTCCGCCAGCATAAACTTTCATAAAAGCCAAAATACCCTGGCTACTGTCACGGCAACCTTTCCGCAAGCCAAATTTGGCGCCTTAGGTATTGAGGGTGATCAGGTAATTTCCTTCTTGGAAAAGCCTAAAGGCGATAATGTTATGGTCAATGGCGGTTTTTTTGTCTTATCACCCAAAGTGCTTGACTATATAGCAGGGGATAAAACCAGTTGGGAGGCTGCGCCGTTAGAGACTTTGGCTAAAGAAAGGCAATTATCAGTTTACAAACATGAAGCTTTTTGGCAGCCAATGGATACTTTAAGAGATAAAAATCTGCTTGAAGAGCTTTGGGCTTCAGGATGTGCGCCATGGAAGGTTTGGGCATGAGCGCTGAATTCTGGCGAGGCAAACGGGTTTTTATAACCGGACACACCGGTTTCAAGGGCAGTTGGCTTTCACTTTGGTTGCAACGGCTTGGTGCAGAGCTTACCGGTTACGCACTCTCTCCTCCAGACTATCCCTGCCTCTATATGCTTGCCAATGTGGGCGCCGGCATGCGTTCAGTGATTGCCGACATTCGGGATGCAGACTCCTTGAGCAAGGCTATGCGTGAAGTTAGGCCGGAAATCGTTTTCCATTTGGCCGCGCAACCTTTGGTCTCTTGTTCTTACTCAGAGCCGGTAGCAACCTATAGCACCAATGTCATGGGTACGGTACATCTTCTCGAAGCCGTGCGCCAAACTGGCGGAGTTAGGGCTTTGGTCAATGTGACCAGTGATAAATGTTACGAAAATAAGGAATGGTCTTGGGGATATCGTGAAATCGATCCATTGGGTGGTTACGATCCTTATAGCAGTAGTAAAGGTTGTTCGGAACTTGTTACCGCAGCATATCGCAATTCCTTTTTCAATTCTGCTGACTATAGAAATCATGGCGTCGCAATAGCCAGCGCTCGCGCCGGTAATGTCATCGGCGGGGGGGATTGGGCGCAAAATCGGCTAATCCCTGACATGTTGCGGGCTATAGCAGCAAAACAACAGATAGTTATCCGTAGTCCGCATGCAATTCGGCCTTGGCAACATGTGCTGGAACCGCTGAGCGGTTATCTGCTGCTCGCCAAAAAACTGTATCTTGATGGTCCTAATTATGCGGAAAGCTGGAATTTCGGTCCCAAAGATGACGATGCAAAGTCGGTGCAATGGGTTATCGAGCATTTTATGCAAACCTGGGGTGAACAAAGCGCAACTTGGACATTGGATCAATCTCCTCATGTACATGAAGCCAATTACCTTAAGTTAGATTGCTCAAAAGCGCATATGAAATTGGGATGGTGTGCACAGTGGGATCTAGAGGATGCACTGCAGAGAGTGGTTGCCTGGCATAAGTCAGTTGAGCAACAAGCCAGTATGCATGCTGTTTGTTTTCAGCAAATTAGTGAATATACCTGTGGCGCCATGTATGAACAACAACTGTTATAAGCAAACCAGGAAGCTTGTATGAGCACGCAAAATGCACAGCCGATTCCAAATGGCGTCTATGAAAATAGGCATTCGGAACGGGATAAAATATCTTATAGACTGACCGAAGAGGCTTTTAACGCCGCCTCGATTCCAACTATAGACAAATTGGAAGCCTTCACGAGATTCTCCACAAAAAGGAGTATTGCTAGATTTCTGGTAAAGCATGAAATTTTTAAGCGCATCCAAACTGTGAATGGCAGCATCATCGAATGCGGAGTTTTTAACGGTAGTGGCTTGTTTAGCTGGGCGCAACTCTCCAATATCTATGAACCCAGCAACCACAGTCGAAAAATTATTGGCTTCGATACGTTTGCAGGTTTTCCTAGTGTATTAGAGAGTAAAGATAATGCCGGCGACCAGCAGTCTAAGCAAGGTGACTTAAATGGCTCAGCCTACGAGCAAATACTGTTGTCAGTAAATAAATCCAATGCAGAACGGCATCTTGCGCATATTCCAAATATTCAATTGATTGTTGGCGACTTTATGCAAACGTCGACGGTATTTCTGGAAAATAATCAGCACCTATTAGTGTCTTTACTCTACCTTGATTTTGATCTCTATGAGCCGACTAAAAAAGCCTTGGAAGTTTTTGTTCCAAGAATGCCTAAGGGGGCGATTATTGCTTTTGATGAGCTTAACTGTGAATCATTTCCTGGAGAAACTCTGGCCATGCTCGAAACTCTGGATATTAAAGCTTGCAAGCTGGAAAGAAGTCCAATTGATTCTTGGATTTCATTTATTCAGCTGTGAGTACATAAATGAAAAAATGGAGTGAATCATGTTTACTGCTGCGAATCACTGTTTTTAAAACCGTAAAAACTATCAGGTGTTGCTATGTTGACCAATATTTGTCGAATTTGTAGCACAGAACTGCACAATCCGCTGCTGGTATTAGAGAATATGCCGCTAACTGATGACTTTGTCTTAACTACAAACTTGGATAGAAAAGAATATTTACAGGATATTACGATTTTTGCGTGTCCTTCTTGTAGCTTAATCCAAAATCCTGTCGATTTTGAATTCAATGACTACTATCGGGATTATCAATACAGTTCCGGATATTCTGTGTTTGTGCGGAAATTTATGTGCCGTTACGCGCAGGTCGTTTGCGAAGAATTCTATAAATTGCTCAATCGACAGCCAGCCTCGATTCTCGAAGTTGGCTCAGGCGATGGAGAGCAATTAAAACAGTTTAAATCTTTGGGTGTGTCCAAGGTGTTAGGTATAGAGCCTAGCGAGTTTCTGGCAGAAAAGGCCAATATTTCGGGCATCACCACGTTAGTGGACTATTTTGGCGCACAAACCAAACACAAATTAACGAATAGCTTTGATGTTTGTTTATCTTCCTATACCCTCGATCATGTCAGAAATCCAATTGAGTATCTGCGAACTGCCTATGATCTACTGAATACAGACGGGCTATTAGTCTTTGAGGTACACGATCTAGAAAAGATTGTTGAGCGCACGGAATACTGTCTTTTTGAGCATGAGCATACCATCTACTTAACAGCGTTTTTTGCAACTCAGCTCTTAAATTCCCAGGGTTTTACGGTTATCGCAATTAACCCTTTATCGACAGATGAAGTGAGAGGAAACTCGCTGATTGTCGTTGCCAAAAAAAACGCCAATACATTAGCGGGCAATGCCTTGCTTAAATTCGCCAATCAGCAAATTCTGCTCGGTCTTGAGACGAGCATAAAAACGACCATTAATCGCTTGGACGCATGGATTGCATCTTTACCGGAGCATTTCAGTTTGGTCGGTTTTGGCGCCGGCGGACGCGGCGTCATGACATTGGCTGCCTTGAAAAACTTTGCCAGATTTAAAGCCTTATTTGATTCCAATTATGAAACAGCGCAATACCTGACACCCAAGACCAGGATACCCGTTGTTGGACCTGACCAGTGGTCGAACTTTAAAAATGCCTATTGCTTAGTATTTTCCTATGGATATTTTGCTGAAATTTGCTGCCAACTGATTGACCAGGGTTTTCAGCAAGACAAAATTATTTCCTTAGCAGATTTTTTTCCAGGTAATAGTGAGTGAGCGGATGCGGATATTCCTAACCGGGGCCTCGGGTTTTGTTGGTTCATTTGTCTTACGTCATTTGCTGCACAGCGATATTCACGAAGTTGCTATTCTGACGCATAGACCCGAAAAAGCATGGCGCATAAAAAACTTATTTCCTGACGTTCACCTGATCGAAGCGGATTTAAGCAACTTAAATCCTATCGAAGCTGCGCTTCAGGATTTTCAGCCGCAAGCCTTTGTGCATTTAGCCTGGCAGGGCGTCGCCGGCAGCGAACGCAATAATCCGGCGCAATGGCGGAATCTGCCGGCAACCCTAGAGTTGGTCGAAATGGCGTCTAGGGTTGGCGCCAAGCACTGGATTGGTCTGGGTTCACAAGCTGAGTATGGCCCATGTCAGAATAAAGTTGATGAAACGGCATTAACCAAGCCTACGACTTTATACGGCACGGCAAAATTGTCGAGTTGCCTGCTAAGCGAAAAATTATGTCAAGAGTTAAACATTCGGCATGCTTGGCTAAGATTATTTTCCGCCTATGGTCCGACCGATAATCCGGATTGGCTAATCCCTTATTTAATAAGAACTTTATTGGCGAAACAAAGACCCAGCTTAACAGCTGCTGAACAGCTTTGGGATTATATCTATGTGGAAGATGTGGCCTCTGCCATTACGGCTATACTGGAGAACAATGATGCATCCGGTGTTTTTAATCTGGGTTCGGGCTCTGCGTTAAGTTTGCGGACTATTATCGAAAAAATCAGAGATTTTATTGATCCAGAACTAGCTTTGGGTTTTGGCGAAGCGGCTTATCGACCGGATCAGGTCATGCATCTTGAGGCTGATATAAGCCGTTTAACTGTTATGACCGGATGGCGCCCTGTAATACACATTGATACCGGGCTTAAACAAACTATTGCTTGGTACGCAAGTAAAAATAATCACGATGAACAGTATTGAGTTTGCTAAGCAGTTGCGTATCCAGGTGTTGCACATGGTGCATAAAAGTAATGCATCGCATATCGGCTCATGTTTTTCTGCGGCGGATATCGTGGCTGTTTTGTATGCGAGTTGCTTAAATCTAAGACCGCATGACACGAATTGGCCTGAGCGGGATCGATTCATTCTTAGCAAGGGTCATAGCTGTGCGGTTATTTACGCTGCTTTGGCGCTAAAAGGCTTTATTTCTCTGGATGAACTCGGCAATTACGCAACTGACGGATCGAGATTGATGGCGCATATAAGTCATAAAGTCCCTGGCGTGGAGTTTTCAACCGGCTCTTTAGGTCACGGCCTACCGTTTGCGGTTGGAAAAGCATTGGCTGCAAAAAAACAAGGCGCGAACTGGAGAGTATTTGCCTTGCTGAGCGATGGTGAAATGGATGAAGGAAGTAATTGGGAAGCCTTAATGTTTGCCAGTCATCATCATTTAGATAATTTAACGGCAATTATCGATTACAACAAACTGCAAAGTCTGGACACGGTGGCTAATACTCTGGCATTGGAACCTTTAGAAGCCAAACTTTCCGCATTTGGCTGGTCGGTCCGGCAGATCGATGGGCATGATCACCTGCAATTAGAGCCAGCATTAAGTAGTACCCCTTGGGAACTTGGCAAACCATCCGTATTAATTGCGCATACGACTAAAGGCAAGAGGGTTAGTTTTATGGAAAATCAGATCAGATGGCATTACTCCAGTCCAAACAGGCAAGAATTATTGCAGGCCTTGGCAGAAATAGAGTCGGCTCATGCGTAACGCTTTTATTGACGAATTGGCGTCTCAAGCGCAAAGCAATCAGCGCATTGCTTTGATTGTGGGTGATTTGGGCTATAAGGTTGTTGAACCCTTCGCCGATGAATTTCCAGAGCGTTTCATCAATGTCGGAGTGGCCGAACAAAACATGTTGGGATTGGCGGCAGGCATGGCATCGGAAGGCTATCAGGTGTTTGTTTACTCAATCGCAAACTTTCCCACCTTCCGTTGCGCGGAACAAATCCGCAATGATGTCGATTACCATGCGTTGCCGGTGACGGTAGTCGCTGTTGGTGGCGGATTGGCTTACGGAAATATGGGTTATTCCCATCACGCCGTCCAGGATTATGGTTTGCTACGGCTACTGCCGAATATGTTGATTGCAGCGCCTGGCGATCCAATGGAAGTGCGTGCCTGTCTACGTTATCTGCTGGCAAACCCACAACCTAGCTACCTCCGTTTAGGTAAGTCCGGGGAAAAGATCATACATGCTGAGGTGCCGGAATTATGGCCAGGTAAATGGTTAAGCATACGTGCACGTGAATCCTCTGCAGGAACTTATCTGACCACGGGCGCTACGCTAGAATTTATCGATGAGCTTTTTGAAAATACAGCTGATTTAAACCACTGGTCGTTAAACACTATGCCGTTATGGGGCATGAAAGTAAAAGACATGCAAGTACGACAGCTTGAAAAATATAAGCAGGTTTTGACCATTGAAGATCATCTAATCGATGGCGGCTTCGGCAGTTGGCTAATGGAGGCGGTGTGTATACGCTCAGATTTGTTAGGCAGGATTAGAATTAAGGGGCTTGATGCAAAA
Source organism: uncultured Pseudomonadota bacterium (assembly GCA_963705975.1). Classification (GTDB taxonomy): domain Bacteria; phylum Pseudomonadota; class Gammaproteobacteria; order Methylococcales; family Methylomonadaceae; genus Methylomonas. Next base: position 103,148 of record CAVPMI010000082.1, on the reverse strand, counting down.
GTCTGCGGCATGGTCGGCAAGCAAGCAAGCTTGAATACAGCGGGCGGCTTAACTGAGAATTTGTTGCCAAATCAATGGGGAATGTAATGCAAAATAAGGGTATGGAAAAAAAATTCAGTATTTGTGTACCGACTTTCAATCGAGGCAGCAAGGCATTAACGGTCGCTCAAACACTATTGCCGGATATTGACGATGATTGGGAGTTGTTGTTTCTAGATAATGGCTCAACGAAAGAAACTGAAAGTTATGCAGAGCTAGCTGCAATGGCCGAAAAAGATCAGCGGTTGCGCTATATCTGTCATGCAGCTAATCGGGGGTTTCACCGTAATTTTTTGGCTTGCTTCGAAATGGCAAATTCTCCATACATTATGTTGATAAGTGATGAGGACTTTGCCAATCCGGAAATGATACGGGAGGTTCTCGGCTTATTGCATGAATATCCCAGCGTTGGGGTTTTGCGTGGCGCTATTGAGCCTGTGCCAGGTGTGAAGCCTAGAAACTCTCATAATAGACAGGATGCCTCATTTATGCGTGGTGAAGAGGCGCTGATGAACTACTCCTTTTCTAATAATTATATGTCGGGGGTTATTTATAACCGTAGGCTATTGATGGCCTTAGGTTTGCTTGATAAATTAGAAAAAGGCGTTGATAGCAATGCGATTTATCCGCATTTGTATTTAGACTTATTAGCTTGTGCCGTAACTGATGTGGTTACCACGGCACAAGTCTGTTGTTTAGAAGGAGAGGCGCAAATTGCCGAAGGCAATGAGCCGCACAAATACGAAGCGCCATATTCTTTTGGCAGCCGGGTTGATCAATTTATTGTGTTGCGCGATGCTGCCTGGGAAGCGGTAGGCTTAGTGAAACAGCCTTTTGATATAAAGATGTTTATAGCAGTCTATCTAAGATTATGCGAGAAATACATGTTTCTGATTACTAGAGTTAACTCAGCTATGTATTTAAAAAATCAAATTCATCCCGGCATACTGCATCAGGCTATGTTTTACATGTGTGCTGCGGCAATAAGCCTATACCCGGAAATTGCCGAATTTGAGACTTATGTGTTTGAAGAGCTTAAAAAGCTGCATACAAAATATGAACCCTATCTATAACCCGTTAAAGAGCCGTTGAGCCAGCCAAGACCCCGTTCGCCCTGAGCTTGTCGAAGGGTGAACGGGGTCTTGGCTGGCTCACACAAAGGGTATGGCTTGGCAGGCCATTCATGCTTCGACAAGCTCAGCACGAACGGCCTACCAGGCAAGGTAACTGCCCTTTTTAGGATAAAGCATGGCGTTTGAAAAGTCTTTTATCATTCTATAGATTCGCTGTTTAAGCTGGTCAGATTTATTATGTTTGGGAGTTGCAAGATCATTGTTTATGGAAAACAGCCGCCTTTCGCAATTAATTGAACTTGCCGCAGAGCGACATGAAGCCGGCTTGCTAGTTGAGGCAGAAGATGCTTATCAGCAGGTCTTGGCTGCCGATGCCCATTCCGGCGATACACTGCAGGGGTTGGGGATTCTGAAATGGCAACTGTCTGATTGGGATAGCGCCCAAGCATATCTCCAGGCGGCGGTTGCTGCTCAGCCGGATAACTGGCGGTATTCCTATACCTTAGGGCGATTTTTTGCAGCCATCGGCCAAAATGCAGCAGCCATTTTAGCTTTTGATAGCGCAAAATCATTGTGTCCCGATTCGGTGGTTTTTTGGTTTGAGTTAGGCAAGTTTCTATATTTGCTGGGTAGCTTAGAGGAGGCGGTATTTGCCTATCAGCAAACCATCAGGTTACAAGCAAACTATATTGAGGCTTACAATAATTTGGGCGTGGTGCTGGATGCCCAAGGAAAGTTCGAAACAGCGATTGAGGTATTTCAGCAGGGTTTAGCTATCCGCCCGGAATTTGCGCCGCTTTATAATAATCTCGGCAACACGTATTTGCAGTTAAACTGGGTCGATAAGGCGTTGCTTCTTTTCAAGCAAGGCTTGGATATAAACGTTGAAAGCGCAGAGCTTTGGTTTAATTACGGCAATGCGCTGGCGCAACAATCGGCTAGTCAGGCAGCAATAGCGGCTTACCGACAAGCCTTGGTGCTGGATCCTCAGCATATTAAGGCCTTGGTGAACTTAGCCAATCTCTTGCGCCTTCGGGGTGAAAAAGAATCGGCATTGATTTTGTATAAGCAAGCTATAGCCGCTAACCCGGATTATTACGACGCCTACAATAATGCCGGTGTCTGCTTACAGCCCTTGGGCCGACTGGATGAAGCTATCAGTATGCTGGAGCAGGCCATAACTTTACAGCCGGATATTGCGGTTGCGCATAATAATCTTGGCAATGTCTACAAAGATGCAGGTAGACTCGATGAGGCAATTGCCTGTTTTTGGCGCGCAGTATCGTTAGCGCCGGACAACACCGAGGCATATAGCAATCTGATCTATACGCTGAGTTTTCATCCCGGATACGACGAACTGAGCATATTGGCTGAAGCTAAGCGCTTCGGTTGTCTTTACTCTCCACCCAAAATATCGGCAAACCGCCTTCAAAAGCATAATAAAGACCCATATCGGCGCTTACGCATTGGCTATGTTTCACCCGATTTCCGCGAGCATTGCCAGTCGCTTTTTACTATCCCCTTGTTCGCAAATCACGATCACAGCCAGTATGAAATTTATTGTTATGCTCATCTGGCCCAGGCTGACGAAATTACCCAACGTTTGGCAAGCTATGCCGATGTCTTGCGGTTAACTTATGGGCAAACCGACGCGCAGCTGGCGGAAATCATCGTAAATGATGAAATTGATATTCTGGTCGATCTCACCATGCACATGGCCGGCGGCCGGCCTATGCTATTTGCCCGTAAGCCGGCCCCGGTGCAACTAGCCTGGTTAGCCTATCCCGGCACCACAGGCTTGCCGGCTATAGATTACCGCCTGACAGATCCCTGGCTGGATCCACCGGTGTTTGGCGATGAGCGCTATGCAGAAACATTAATTCGTTTGCCGGATAGTTTTTGGTGTTACGACCCGTTGGTTGATGGACTTTTGCCGAATCCACTGCCGGCGCTAACTAATGGCTATGTGACATTCGGCTGCTTGAATAATTTTTGCAAAGTAATCAATGAAACTTTGCGCCGCTGGGGGCAAATCATGGCGCAGCTGCCAAGCTCAAGGCTTATTTTATTGGCCGCCGCCGGACAACATCGGCAACGCGTATTCGATTTGCTAGGTGAGTATGGTGTGGCCCCCGAACGGATTGAATTTGTTTCTTATCGACCACGCCTGGAATATCTGCAAACCTATCAGCGTATCGATCTTTGTTTGGACACCTTACCCTACAACGGTCATACCACCAGTCTGGATGCTTATTGGATGGGGGTGCCGGTAGTAACTCAAGTGGGTGCTACCGTGGTGGGGCGGGCGGGTTGGAGTCAGTTAAATAATTTGGGATTGGCTGAGTTGGCGGCGTTTGATGATGAGGGTTTTGTCGAGATTGCGCTGGGATTAGCAACCGATTTACCGCGACTGAGTCAACTACGCCAGACTTTGCGCAGCCGTTTGCAAGGTAGTCCGTTGATGGATGGTAAGCGCTTTGCTGCTGCAATAGAAAACGTTTATCTGCAAATATGGCGGGAGCAGTGTGAAAAAAGTGCACAACAGCATTTCAGCAAATTTGCTAGAAAGTGCTTGGGTAAATGACTGGCTCCTTGCGGCCATCAAGAGACATCCAAAAATTTCAGCGTATGCCGGTTACAAAACGGAAAGCGGTCATTCAAAGCGCTGTGGCAGACTGTTCAAAAATGGCTTGATAATGCCGTCATCAATCCGGGTGTAGAGCACAAATTTTCCACTTTTTACAATTAATTAATTCATATTCATTAAATAGTTTGTTTCCTGATAGTGTAATAAAAACCAGGTCATTTATGAAAAAAAGGCCATGAATTGTAAATAATCCCACATTTTCTGCAAAATATAGTGCAGATTGTCGATTCAATAACATGGCTTTTTCGTTCTTTCATATCCTCTCCAAGTTTGATTTCTGCATGTGAAATATATATAGTCACTTCATCGGATATATATGTTTGTATATAACGATAATAGTAGTTCAATAGTGGCTGCCTTAAGCAAAGAACGTCTTTATTTTTACAATAACAAAAGGATACTAAAAATGTTTAAACCTTCTCAACTTAAGGGCTTGAATATCGCCCTCACGGCATCGCTTGTGGCTTTGTCGGTTGCCGGACCTGTCGCGGCAGCCACAGCAAGTTGCCCAGCCCCAGCCGCCAACAATGTGATATCCACAATTTCCAATATTAACCAGCCAGTCGCGGTAGCCGAAGACCCCAGCAGGGGAGTGGTTTATGTACCTAACTTCACAGCTTCAACCGTTTCGGTCATCGCCGAAGCGACAGGCGGTTTAATTACCACCATTCCTGTGGGTAGCTATCCATACGCAATAGCCATCGATACGTTTCATGGCAAAGTGTACGTGACTAACTATTTAGGCAAAAGCGTTTCAGTGATTGATGAGACGACGAATACGGTAACAGACACCATTACCGGAATCGCCGGCGCCCCGCATGGCATTGCGGTTGATCCGGTACGCGGAAAAGTTTATACGGTTGGCACGTCCGGACTTTTGCAGGTCATCGATACAACCAGCAACACCATAGTCGGCAGCCTTAAATTGCCGGTTTCAACCAGCGATATTAAGGTCGATCCGATTACCGGGACTCTTTATGCGGGGCTCGACGGCGGCGGATTAACCGGGATCGATGTCATCAATCCCACGACTCTGACCATAACCGCCAATGTGCCTTTATCGACAGAGCAAATATTGTTTATGGCGATCGATCCGATCGGCCATAAGCTCTATGTGCCTGGATCTAATGCCTATGATGAATCGCCTACTGGAGCGGGGTCGGTGTTTGTCATCGATACCTTAACCAACACCTTGATCAGTTCAATTCGCACCATCGCAAACGATACGCCATGGGTTGCCTTCGACCCCATCTCGCAAACCATTTATGCTACCAGTCTCGATTATAACAGCTATATAGGCGGAGTCATGGTGATAGATGCCAAAACCAACACCGTGACCGATACCATCCCGATGAACGATGTCCAAGGGCTTGCGCTGGATACCATGGGTAGAACGCTCTATGTTTCGCTTTCCGGACAGAGCGCTAATACCATCAATGTTATTTCGACTGGCGGAACTACCTGCCCTAGTGATGTATCTGCGCAAACCAGCGTAAAAGGCACTGGCTTTCTCTATAGTCGAAAAACCGGACTTTATTCCGGCAGCCTGACCATCACCAATAATGGCGCGGCCATTACCGACCCTATTACCATTGCCTTGGACAACCTGCCTGCCGACATACAACCAATCGCGCCTATCGGTTCCTACAACACTGCACCGGTTTATTTGGGTTCAGCTAGCGGTCTTGCCGCCGGCGCTTCCGTAACCATTCCGTTGTATTTCAGCAATCCATCCAACGCCGCGATCACTTTTACTCCTGTCACTTTACAACAATAGGCAACAACCATGAAATTTCCAAAAGTTAAGCTTCTCGTCCTGGTGCTAGCCATGTCTGCCGTAACCTCTTCGGCATCGGCGGATATGTTCGATTTCAGTGTTGACACAACTTCGGCGAGTGGTCAGTCCGGATACATCGACTTGCAATTCAACCCTGGCGTCAGTTCCCTGGGAGCGGCTAGCGCAGTCATCAGCAATTTCGCTTCCGATGCAACGCTTGGTTTGGTTCAGCCTAGCGGTGATGTGAGCGGTACACTGCCGGCGGTGGTGACCCTCAATAACACGACTCAATTTAATGATTATTTTCAAGCGTTGACGTTCGGCACGACCACCAGCTTTGACCTTAATCTGAGCGGTGCTTTCGGCAATTCTTTTGAGCTATCTTTTTTCGGTGCCGATGGACAAACTCCACTGTTAACAACTGATCAAATCAACGGCTTCGCCACCACGGTTGATTTCAATCAAGGAAGCTCGATGGTGACAAATTCCAGCAGTATGGTCACCGTAAATGCAGTGCCGGTTCCCGGCGCCGTATGGCTATTTAGTACCGCGATTGCCGGACTGGGTATATTTGGCCGTCGTAAAGCTCCCGCTTAACCGTTTGGCTTAAGCTTTACTAAGTGCAGGCTGATTTGATCATTTGACGCTAACTCAAGGATATGGACGACAGGGATGTGAAGAGGGATACCATTTTTAAGTATTAGTATGAAGGTCGCTATTGATAACAAACAGCGACCTTTTTTGTACATCAAAAAATGTTTCGGAATCACATCGATTTAACACACGCTCTACCCGCGTTAACCTAAAAATGGTAAGATTCAGCATTTGTGTGACCAACCGCAATTAGGATAATTTGAATGCAGGAAAACACTTGTTTTCCGGTTGGTTAGAGTTGATTTTCAAGACGGTATCTTTGTGCAACATTGATTTATCCACAAAACCCGTGGATATCATTATGCAATCAACTTAGTGCTTTATGGTCAATCAATTAAACCATTGGCTAAAAACTAATCACATGGAAAAGGTGTTAAGGCTCAAGTACAGTCCAATTATGGATGTTGTTGCGCTTTAATAGTACCAACCTATACAGTTTCGATGACTGTTATCAGATTAACTTCAGACGCTACATGTTAACAGTCGACCGACAAGAATGGGTCGATTTCCCACGTTCACTTTAACGAATTTGACTGCATTTAGCTTTTTTCCAACATTGGATTGCTCTTAACAGCGTTAATCCGCTTAAACTCAACAGAAGGATTATCACTCAGCAAAAGTTCTCATCCAAAAGTAGCCCCATTCCATCCCCAGTTTTCTGCCGGGCAATTACTAAATTCGATATAAATCCGCTCAGCTTTCAATGCCGGCAAAGCGCTGGTTAACAGTTTGCTCAAGCTTGCAGCCAAAGCCTTAATCTGCGGAGGACTCAAGCCTATGCTCTTGCACTCCAGATACGCTAAAGCATCGGAACTACCACCGAACAACATGTTCTGACAGGCAGACAATTCCACCATCACATAGCGTTCCGGTTTACCAGTTTGCTTGGCGAGGTGTTGCGATAATTCACCAAGTAAGGTCTGTATTTGTGGCTCACTAAGTTCAACATTGGTGCTTAATTTTAAATACGGCATGGTATCTCCTTAAAAAAGAACAGTTAAAAAGCATAGACCTTGAGATAAAACGTGTGCCGTTAAGTTAAGCAGCAAGTCGTCCCCTCTCCCTCCGGGAGAAGGGCTAGGGTGAGGGGAGCAAAAGGAGATTTCCTTAACGTAAATGTCTGTTGAAAATTGTAAATACTTTTTTAAATCCCCTCTCCCCAACTCTCTGCCGAAGGGAGAGGGGGTAGTCCATTGCTTAACTTAACTGCATTGGAAGTAGGATTACACATCCGGCCAGGATTTTAGCACCCTATATTCCACACCCGTTACTGTGGAACAGGACTCTACCAAACAAAACGCCTGGGTTTGCCAAACGATGGGCTCAATTTCGACAGCCTCCGCCTGTTTAACTTTGCGGGCCAAAGTAATATGCGGTTTAAAAGGGCGCTCATCCACCGCAACTGCATATTGTTTAGCAATAGCCGCCAGTTGCTCAGACAGTGTCGTAACCTCCTGATCAAAATCCCGGCTAGTCAGGCAGAGGATGCCGGGTTTTTTCCAAAAACTGAGCCGGTCAAAACACAAGAGCAGGCTGGGTATAGGTAATGTGGCGGCGGCAGATGTAATAGCCGCTTCCTGTTCTTGATTGATTCGACCTAAAAACAGTAAGGTGGCATGAATGTTTTTTAACGCTACCGGTACGCAGTTGCCTGGAATCCTTTCTATTACTTCGCTGCATTGTTGTCGGATTGCCGCATCCGGCCATAAAGCAAAGAACATTCTTTTCATTGTGCAGCTCAAAGCTTGCGACTTAATCCCGGAAGTTATTAAACTGTAAAGGTTGTTCCAAATCTTCCGCACGTAACATCTGGATCACTTCCTGTAAGTCATCGCGCTTTTTGCCGGTAACCCGGATTTTTTCGCCATTAATCGCCGCCTGCACTTTTAACTTTTTATCCTTGATGAGCTTAACCACTTTTTTGGCAAATTCGGAGCTCAAGCCTTGCTTTAAGGCAATGGATTGTTGCGCGGTTTTGCCGGTATCCTGAATTTTGCCGCATTCCAGGCTACTGATATCAATGCCGCGCTTGCCCATTTTGGCGTATAAAATGGGTAGCATTTGCTGAAGTTGAAAAGTGGATTCAGCCTTCATGACTATATCGTCTTCAACATGTTCAAACGAGGCGTTGGAGCCTTTGAAATCGAAGCGGGTAGAGACTTCTTTATTGGCCTGGTCAATGGCGTTAGTGACTTCGTGACTATCAATTTCGGAAACAATATCAAAAGTTGGCATACTTGCGGACTCACATAGCAAAACAGGCTTTACTATAAAAGCCTTATGCGCATTATTCAACCTGCAATAGCTAAACCGGTAAAAAACCAGTCACAGAAGGTCGGAAGACAAGCCATCTGTTGTGCTGCGCCTCGGTTTCGGATGATTTTTCAGTTATAATCACTGCATTTTCATTAATCATTCGGCGCCAACGTGTCTATAAGAAAAAACGATGTCTCTACTTTTCAAGGCCTGATCTTGACCTTGCAGGAATACTGGTCCGATCAGGGGTGTGTGTTGTTGCAGCCTTTAGATCAGGAAGTAGGCGCCGGGACATTTCACCCCGCCACTTTTTTGCGCGCCATCGGCCCTGAGCCTTGGAATGCTGCTTATGTGCAGCCTTCTCGCCGGCCTACCGACGGCCGTTTCGGTGAAAACCCGATGCGCTTGCAGCATTATTACCAATATCAGGTAGTCATGAAGCCCTCGCCGGCCGATCTGCAAGACCTGTATTTAGGGTCCTTGCGGCATTTGGGTTTGGATCTACTGGAACACGACATCCGCTTTGTGGAAGACAATTGGGAATCGCCAACCTTAGGCGCTTGGGGCCTGGGCTGGGAAGTCTGGCTAAACGGCATGGAAGTGACGCAGTTTACCTATTTCCAACAAATCGGCGGCTTGGAATGCCGGCCAGTGACCGGCGAAATTACTTATGGTCTGGAACGCATCGCTATGTATCTGCAAGGCGTAGAAAGCGTGTTCGACTTGGTTTGGACCCGAGGCCCGCAAGGCATAGTGACCTATGGCGATGTGTTTCACCAAAATGAGGTGGAAATGTCGGAATTCAACTTTGATCTCGCCAATGTTGAATTCTTGTTCCATTGTTTCGACACCTACGAATGTGAATGTTTAATGTTGTTAGAAAAAAATCTGCCTCTGCCAGCGTATGAGATGGTGTTAAAAGCCTCCCACTCCTTTAATCTGCTGGATGCTCGGCATGCCATTTCCGTTACTGAACGCCAACGTTATATTTTGCGCGTACGCAATTTAGCCAAATCCGTTGCCGAAGCTTATTACCAGCGCCGGGAAGCTCTGGGCTTTCCAATTCTTGCCAGACAGGGAGCGTAATCATGACAACCAGCAATCATTTATTATTCGAACTCGGTTGCGAAGAACTGCCGCCGAAATCGCTAAAAAAACTCAGTCAGGCGTTATTGGATAACATTCTGGTAGGTTTAAACGAAGCCGATCTTGGCTATTATCAAGCCCGTGCTTATGCCACACCAAGACGGTTGGCGGTGGTTATAGACGATTTAATCAGTTTTCAGCTCGATAAAACCGTTGAGAAACGCGGCCCAGCGCTGCAAGCGGCTTATGCCGCCGATGGCGCACCCAGCAAGGCCGCTGTTGGTTTTGCCGCGAGTTGCGGTGTTACAATCGAGCAACTTGAGCGCTTGGAGACGGATAAAGGCGAATGGCTGGTATTTAGACAGACGGTGAAAGGCCAAGCTACAATCGAATTGCTGCCAGAAATCATCCGGAAAAGCCTTAATAACCTCCCGATAGCTAAACGCATGCGTTGGGGCAGTTTTAGCCACGAATTCGTGCGTCCGGTACATTGGTCAATATTTTTATATGGCCAACAGGTGGTAGAAACCGAGATCCTGGGCTTGCAGACCGGTAGACTAAGCCGTGGGCATCGCTTTCATGCGGCGCAGTTTCTCAGCATCCTGCAACCGCACGATTATCTGGAAACCTTGCGCGAAAAGGGGAAAGTGCTTGCGGATTTTCAGGAGCGCATGGATGTTATTCGTGCCGCAGCAAATCAAGCCGCCGCCATTGTTGGTGGAGTAGCGCATATCGAAGAGGATTTACTGGAGGAAATCGCCGCGCTTAACGAGTGGCCGGTGCCGGTAGTCGGAAATTTCGACGCTCGATTTCTGGAATTGCCTATGGAGGTTTTGATCACGACCATGCAATCCAATCAGAAATATTTTCCGGTAAAAAATGCTCAGGGTGGTTTATTGCCGCACTTTATTACTTTCAGTAATATTGAAAGCACAAATCCTAGCTCTATCCAACACGGCAATGAGCGGGTAGTGCTGCCGCGCTTGGCTGATGCGGCGTTTTTCTGGAAACAGGACAGAAAGCAAAGTTTGGCAGACCGCGTACCAAGCTTAGCCAGCATTGTTTTTCAGAAAGATTTGGGAACTTTGGCTGACAAAACCGAGCGTATCGGCAATTTGGCGGCTTTTATTGCCGAAGAATTGCATGCTGATACCGATCTAGCAAGACGCGCCGCCTTACTGGCAAAAACCGATCTGATCACCAATATGGTCGGCGAGTTTGCCAATTTACAAGGCATCATGGGCCGCTATTACGCTTTGGCCGATAACGAGTCCGTAGAAGTTGCCTTAGCGCTGGAAGAGCATTATTTTCCTAAACAATCCGGCGGCCCAACACCAAGCGGTTTAATCGGCCAGATTCTGGCGTTGGCGGAAAAAATCGACACCTTGAGCGGTATTTTCAGCGCCGGCTTAATTCCTACCGGCGACAAAGATCCTTATGCTTTACGCCGAGCAACCTTGGGCATTTTGCGCATCTTGATCGAAAACAATATTGCGCTGGATGTGGTCGCTTTGTTGGATAAGGCCTTAGCGCAATTTACTCATGCTTTTAACTTGGCGGAAACCCGCGAAAAAATCATCGATTTCATTTTTGACCGGCTAAAAGGTTATTGTCTGGATCACGGCTATAGCGTTAATGAATTTGAAGCCGTATTGGCGGTGTGTCCCACGCAGCCCTTAGACTTCATGTTGCGAATCCGGGCTGTGCAGGCGTTCCGGCAGTTGCCGGAAGCAGAAAGTTTGGCGGCTGCGAATAAACGTATTATCAATATCTTGAAAAAAACGGAAGTTTCAATACCCGAAAGTGTTGGCAGACTGGTTGAAACTGCGGAAATTAATTTATTGTCTGCAGCCGAATATGCAAGTGCCGATATTCAGCCACTGTTGGAGGGACAAAATTACACCTTGGCTTTATCGCGTCTGGCGAAATTACGTGAAAGTGTCGACGCATTTTTCGATAATGTTATGGTTAATACCGAGGATGAAGAACTGCGCAACAGCCGTCTGGCGCTCTTGGCAATGCTTTCGACTCAGTTCCTGAAAATAGCCGATATATCCAAGCTGCAATCGTGACTGATCGCTATGTGATTTTGGACCGTGATGGCGTTATAAACCAGGATTCCGAGGCGTTTATTAAATCCCCGCACGAATGGCTGCCTATCCCAGGTAGCCTGGAAGCGCTGGCTTGGTTGCACCAGCATGACTTTAAGGTTGTGGTCATCACCAATCAATCCGGTATTGCCAGGGGTTTATATAGTATCGAGACCTTGACTGCCATACACCAGAAAATGCAGCAGTTGACGATTGCAGCCGGCGGCAAGATTGAGGCAATTTATTTTTGCCCGCATGGACCAGACAGCGATTGCAGCTGCCGAAAGCCCAAGCCCGGCTTGTTTAAAACTTTTGCACAAGACAAGCAATTGGATTTGGCAAATATTTACTCGGTTGGCGATTCATTACGTGATTTGCAAGCAAGTCTTGCTGTTGGGGCAAGGCCTATCCTGGTAAAAACCGGTAAAGGCCGGAAAACGCTTTTAGAAAATCCACAACTTAATTTACCTGTTTTCGAGAATCTCTATGACGCAGCAAGCTATATCGTCTCGGCAAGCTGATTTCCGAGTCTTTTTAGGCTCATGCCTATTTTTTATTTATATCGTCATTTCGACCTTGATCATTGGTTGCGCCATATTATTATGCGCGCCACTGGCATTTCCAGTCCGCTATAAAGTTGCGAATATCTGGATCGATTACTTATTATTCATGCTGAAATTCTGTTGTGGCTTAAGCTACGAAGTGGAAGGCTTGGAAAATATTCCACATGACAACGCGGCCATCATCCTTAGCAAGCATCAATCAGCCTGGGAGACCATTGCCTTGCGGCAGATTATTGCGCCGCAAACCGCCGTATTAAAAAAATCCCTGTTGTTAATTCCGTTTGGTGGTTGGGCGCTGGCAACCTTAAAACCTATTGCGATTGACCGCAAAAATCAAAAACAAGCGTTACAGATGTTAATCGAACAAGGCGTGGCGCGTTTACAGGAAGGTTTATATGTGGTGATTTTTCCGGAAGGGACGCGGGTAGCGCCGGGTGACAGCAAAAAATTCAACGCCGGCGGGGCCATGCTTGCCCAGAAATCAGGATTTCCGGTCATACCATTAGCGCATAATGCCGGTGAATTTTGGCCGCGTAACAGCTTTTTAAAGTATCCGGGCGTGATTAAAGTAAAAATTGGGCCACAAATTATTTCAGTAAATAAAAAGGCTAAGGAAATCAATTCCGAGGCGGAAGCCTGGATAAATCAAGCTATGCTGGATATTCAACTGGAAAATGCGCTCAATAAAGCTATCAAGCTAAGCCGATAGCATAAGGCCTTAACGGGCCTTATGCATATTAAAGCAGATTAAAGCTGTACTGAAGAAGTAGAGCTAGAAACTTTTTGTTTTGAGGCGTCTGGATTATCCATGCAACCGCTCAAGCCAACAATCATCAGCGCTATAGCCAAAAGAGATAATATTTTTTTCATAACATCCTCCAAATTAAAGGTTTTTATATTTTTTGATTGTACTAAATTCAGCACGATGCAATTTATAACACGCCAAAAACCCTTTGTGCAAACCAATTATTATTTGCGTTTTCGATAAAGCATAAGGCCCACAAAAAGTGGGCCTTATACTTAAAAGGATGTGAGAAAGCTTTGCAGCTTGTTATCAGCCTTTATCTTGAGCAGCGCCTGCACCGTAGTTTTTAGGTTTATGGTTGCCCATGTTTGGATCATCCATGCAACCGCTCAGAGTTACCAGCAGCATAGCCATGGTCAAGATAGATAATACTTGTTTCATTACATCCTCCAAAAGATTTGTTTTTTATAATTTTGATTGCGTACTTAATCGCTAAGCACGGTAAATTTTATACCATGCCAAAACGGGTTTATGCAAACCAAATATTTTTTTGGAGGTTCAGGACATTTTTAAAAAGCGCAAGACTCGCTAAAAACAAGCCTTGCGCCCAGGCTTTATAGGGATAGAAGCTTTTTATTAGCCTTTATCTTGTTGAGCGCCAGACCCAAAGTTTTTAGGCTTTTTATTGCCCATATTTGGATCATCCATGCAAGCGCTCAGACTTACAAGCACAAAAATCATAGTTAAGACAGAAAATACTTTTTTCATTACATCCTCCGAATAGTAGTTTTTATTTATGTATGCACTTAAGGATAAGCACGGTAAATTTTATATCATGGCAAAATCGATGATGCAAGCCCCTAGCATTACAAAATATCGATGTCTTCAGGCAAAGCAATTTGAATTTCTTTACCGTGCCAGCGAGCTGAGCCTATGGTGTACCAGTCGCCAGATAAGTTTTTGTTTCTTAAGTCGTTTTCCCAGACAAATGGCGTGCTGATTTTTTTCATTTTGATGATAAATTGCGTGTTTTGTAAATTGAGGCCACTCTTTACACCCCAAAATGCAGTCACTTTCATGATAAATTTTTTTAGCCGCACTTCATCGATATTCGGTGTGACGGCGATGTTGGCCCACATGGAGTGCACCCGGCCCCAGTTGGGCGCCAATAACCTACCTTGCTCATTAACAAAGGGCAGCCATTGCTCATTACCTTCGCCATCCAGATAAGTAATTGCCAACAAATGCCGATAACCGGCAAAATGATCATGCAGGTACAGCGCGTGCGGCGTAATGCCCAAAAAAGTATTGGAAAACATTAGCAAGGCGTTACTCATATCTGTAAGCAGGCTAGTTAAAGTCGATTGCCGGGTATTGACATGTAAACGATATAACAAACCATAATGAATGCTGCTGTTCAGTTGCAGCACTATGATCACCAAGAAGATTTTGCTGATTTTATGCGCATTTCTTCTGCTGATTTGGCTGGATTCCGGCGCAAAAATCCTTTCATAACAAGAGTTGTCGAAGGCATGGGCCGTTACTGGCAAACAGGAAGCGTTGCAGGTGACCCGAGTGCGTTTGTCGGCAATTCCACGGTAGATTCGACAGCTCCATGCGTAAATCAACGGCATTTTCAGCAGCCAGCCGAATAAGGCAGGGTAACGCATAGCGATTAATATGCGCGCATAGGTCTCTACGCCCGCATAAAGGCGTCGATTTGCATCAATTGCATATAAATCTGCAAGTAATTCTTTTTCGTTCAATCTCTGCAATTCTGGATGATTTTTAGCGTACTCCTGCGCAGACTTGAAGTCTACGCCGCGTAGCACATCGAAATGATTAAGTACCAACACTGTGCGGCAACATAAAGGGCATTGCTGGTCATAAAATACCGTTAATAGCGGTTTTTTAAATCTGAGCCGGAAGCCCAGTTGTCTGTACCAGGCAAAAGGCGCCACCAATGCGTAAAATATCAGCATGCCTAAGCCGAAAGGATAAATATTAAACGACAAGGTGATGCCCAAATGCAGGCCTATGCCTACCAAAAAGTAAGCAGGCCGCAAGTAACGATAATGAAATAGAAACATAAAGCTAAATTGAAAAACAATAATCGTATAACCAATTATTTTTTCCAAAATTTCATTGTTCAATAGCCAGCTCATATCCAATGCGGACATGTAATAGGGAATGGATGAGGGTAGCCAAGCGCCCATGCCGTTACGCCAATGTTCGGCAAACATTTTGTGGATGGATGAATCGAAATACAAAAAACCCAGACAAATAATTACCGGCAAATTATAGGCTAACACGGAAACTTGTGGTGATTGATAGCAGCAATAATGCTTGAATGGGTTGGCAAGCTTTTTCCTTAAACCGTCAATGGACAGGGCCTGATCGATGGGCATGAAAATTAAAAAGAAATTTGCGCCTATCATGAACAGATCAAAGCCGCCGTCAAAATCACGTTGCATAGGCGTAAAATTGACAAATATCAGCCAAAAAATATAGTTCGCGATGCTGGCGACCTGGCAACGGTAGCCAATGGCTAGGGCTAAGGCGACCAAAGCCCATAGCCAAAGAAAAAAAACTATCATCGGAAACTCGACATCCAAAAACGGAATAGGATCGAAAATCAGATGGTTGAAATAGATAAGAAATAAAATTTCTTGTAGTGTAATCAATCCGAACAACATTCTGAACAGACCAATTCCCGTTGCTGGGGCTTTTTTGAGATAAAGCGTGTTGATTTTAGAAAACAGGAATTTGTACATTTTTTGTCAATGGCATAAAAATGTACGAATTATAAGGTATTTATGGTTGTAGCCAGGAATATTAGGCAAAAAAAAGACGGCTAGAGAACCATAGCCGTCTTCACATAAGCTCTGTAGTAACGTGAGCTTATTCTTCGTCTTTAGGCTCTTTGAACACCCATTTTACGAAGAAGTAGCCACCAGCGATAATGACTAGTGCTCCAATAATACCTGACGGTTCTTTCAGCAATTCGGTTAAATCTAAGATCGCTCCCATGGGTGCCTCCTACCTTATTTAGTTGTTATAAAAAATCTGCCAATTTGTTGGCGGTCGAAGGTCATATCTTACTGTAGCCGCCTCTAAAGTCAAGCAATTCATAGCGGGCATAGAAAGTTAAACATTCGGTCCCTCGTTGTGAAAAAAGTTGCTCGGAAGGGATTCTGTAAAATTAATCCAGCTAGATCACTCATTTTATAAGTGAATGTCAATGTTTATGCAGAAAGTTAGCTCTGCAAATTGCCATATGATATAGAATATTTGTAGTATGATTCTTTGATCCATTTTTATAACTATAACAACTAAAAGAGAGGAATGACTATGATTAGTGGTGTTATTATGGCTTTAGTGGCGATCTGGGTTTACCAATCGCTGATCAAAGCAAAGACAGGTAATCTGTTATGGTGGGTGGCCGGCAGCGCGCTGTTATTTTTTGTGACTGTATTTCTGGCCGATCTTATGTGCATTGAAACTATTGACGCGTTGGGCGGAAAAGACATCGGCGGCACCTATGATCCTAGCATAACCGAAGCTCATGATCGCAAAACTCAGGAAGATATAGGCGGTTTATTTTTACCGTTCGTTTGCGAATTATTACCTTCTGTGCTTGGATTTTTGGCGGTCGCTTTCGTTCGCACCCAGTTTATCCTTAAAGAATCGCTGACCCCTGCAAACCTTTTTAGCGGTATTAAAGAGATGTTCATCAGCATCAAGGACAGCTTTAAAACGTCAAGTAACTAAGCTACTAAGCTACAAAGCGGAAAGCCTATACGCAGAGTCGTGGCTTTCCGCAACCTAAATTCTTTCTGTGTTTAGGGGCCTGCCACGGTAGCAGCAAGTTTTGCTATTACAAAAATAAATAACAGTGTCGCGGCCAAGCCGACCAGTATATAAGCGGGCAATGATCCATGTTTAAAATCCAGCTCACGATTTTTCTCGCTTTGCACGCCGATCATGGCCGAAACGACGCTTTTTACAATGTGTAGTAGATTGGGTTTCGTCATAAATTTCTCATTAAATTTAAGATACAAATATAATAGCGGATAACAACAGCCGTTACCTTTATCTTTCGATTAAACATCCGAACTTCTCAGGCCCATGAACAGTAAACAACGATTAAACCAACAATTAGCACAACGGATTTTGTTCTTGGATGGCGCCATGGGCACCATGATACAGAGCTATAAGCTAACCGAAAAGGATTATCGCGGCGAACGTTTTGCGAGTTGGCCGACAGATCTGAAGGGCAACAATGATCTTTTGTCTCTCACCCAACCGGATATTATCAAGGCTATTCACCGCGCCTACCTGGATGCCGGTACCGATATTATTGAAACCAACACCTTCAATTCTACCCGGATTGCGATGGCAGACTACCATATGGAAGATCTAGCCTATGAGATGAATGTTGCATCAGCGCGCATCGCCAAGCAAGCAGCCTCAGAAGTCAGCGCCTTGACTCCGGATAAACCGCGCTTTGTCGCCGGGGTATTGGGTCCTACCAACCGCACCTCTTCCATGTCGCCGGATGTCAACGATCCCGGCTTCCGTAACATTACTTTTGATGATTTGGTCGCTACATATAGCGAAGCTGCACAAGGCTTGATAGACGGCGGCGCCGATATCTTGCTGATTGAAACCGTTTTCGATACGCTTAACGCCAAAGCGGCCATTTTTGCGATTGAAGAAACTTTCGACAAACTTGGCTACAAACTGCCGGTTATGATTTCCGGCACGATTACCGATGCATCCGGTCGGACGCTGTCAGGACAAACTGCGGCTGCGTTTTGGACGTCACTTAAACATGTAGAACCCATTTCGATCGGCTTCAACTGTGCGCTTGGCGCCAAAGAGCTACGGCAATATATCGAAGAGTTATCAAACATTGCTGACACCTATGTTTCCGCGCATCCCAACGCCGGTTTGCCCAATGAGTTCGGTGAATATGACGAAACTCCGGAACAAATGGCAGAGGAGTTGGCAGATTGGGCCGCGAATGGCTATCTGAATATCATCGGTGGCTGCTGCGGTACCTCGCCGGACACCATCCGCGCGATTGTTACAGCCGTAGGCGCTTATCCGCCGAGATCTATTCCGGAATTAGAAAAAAAATGCCATTTGTCGGGTCTGGAACCTATGGTTATTGGACCTGAAAGCTTATTTGTCAATGTCGGCGAACGTACAAATGTTACCGGTTCAGCAATCTTTAAGAAACTGATTATCGAAGAAAACTATGAAGCGGCGCTGGATGTCGCCAAGCAACAGGTTGAAAACGGTGCGCAGATTATCGACATCAATATGGATGAAGGCATGTTGGATTCCAAAGCGGCTATGGTGCGGTTTTTGAACCTTATAGCCGCCGAGCCGGATATTTCCAAAGTACCGATCATGTTGGATTCTTCAAAATGGGAGATACTGGAAGCCGGTCTGAAATGCATACAGGGTAAAGGCATCGTTAACTCGATTTCCATCAAGGAGAGCGAAGAGGTTTTCATCAAACACGCCAAGCTAGTGCGGCGCTATGGGGCCGCTGTGATCGTCATGGCTTTTGATGAGCAAGGCCAAGCCGACACCATGCAGCGGAAAATCGAAATTTGCACACGGGCTTACAAAATACTGACTGAACAAGTCGGTTTTCCGCCTGAAGACATTATTTTCGACCCGAATATTTTCGCGGTCGCCACCGGTATAGAGGAACACAATAATTACGGTGTCGATTTTATCGAAGCTACCCGCATTATCAAGCAAACTTTGCCACATGCTTTGATCTCCGGCGGCGTATCTAATGTCTCGTTTTCGTTTCGCGGCAACAACCCGGTGCGGGAAGCCATCCATGCGGTATTTTTATACCACGCCGTGAAAGCCGGCATGAGCATGGGCATAGTCAACGCCGGGCAACTGGCAATTTATGCCGATATTCCGCTGGAACTGCGTGATATTGTGGAAGACGTGATTTTAAATCGCAATCCGGAAGGCACTGAAAGACTGTTGGAAATCGCGGAAAAATATCGTGGTAGCGGTCAAGTTGCCAAAGTTGAAACCATGGAATGGCGGGAATGGCCAGTCAATAAACGCTTAGAACATGCCTTGGTGAAAGGTATTACCGACTTCATTGACGAAGATACTGAACAAGCCAGGTTAGAGGCAGGAAAACCTCTGCATGTTATTGAAGGGCCGTTAATGGATGGTATGAATGTGGTGGGTGATTTGTTTGGTGAAGGCAAAATGTTTCTGCCGCAAGTGGTTAAGTCTGCGCGGGTAATGAAAAAAGCTGTTGCCTATCTGATGCCATTCATGGATGCGGAAAAAGACGGTGTCAGGCAAACGAACGGCAAAGTGCTGATGGCCACAGTTAAAGGCGATGTGCATGACATAGGCAAAAATATCGTCGGAGTGGTGCTGCAATGCAATAACTATGAAGTGATTGACCTTGGGGTTATGGTCGCTTCAGAAACTATCCTGAAAACCGCCCGCGACCAGAAGGTCGACATTATCGGTCTCAGCGGCCTGATTACACCATCGCTGGATGAAATGGTGCATGTCGCCAAGGAAATGCAACGCCAAGGATTTACCATTCCGTTGATGATAGGCGGCGCCACGACTTCGCGTGCGCATACTGCAGTCAAAATTGAGCCACATTATGAGCACCCGACCGTATATGTAGCCGATGCCTCGCGGAGTGTCGGCGTCGTCAGCGCCTTATTAAGTGAAGATCAGAAAGCGGACTTCGTGGAAAAAACCCGTGCAGATTATGCGGTGGTTAGGGAGCGTCACAAAGGCCGGCAAGCTAAAACCCTACAGCATAATCTGGAAGTTGCGCGCCAAAACAAATTCAAATTTGCTGCGCATCAGCCTGTGAAGCCAAAATTTCTTGGCATTAAAGTTATCGATAACTTATCCCTAGAAATGCTGGTTGGCTATATAGACTGGACGCCATTTTTCCAAACTTGGGAGTTATCCGGGCGTTATCCAGGCATACTTAAAGACTCTTTAGTTGGCAAAGAAGCGACTATTTTGTTTGCAGATGCTCAGAAGATGTTGCAAAAAATTATCAGCGAGAAATGGTTAGGGTTAAAAGCCGTCATCGGTTTCTTTCCTGCCAATAGTCTCGACGATGATATTATTGTCTATACCGATGATAGTCGTAGCGAGCAATTGGAAATATTGCACCATCTTCGGCAACAAAACGTCAAAGCGCCGGGGCGGCCCAACTACTGTTTATCCGATTTTATCGCGCCGGTCGACAGTGGCATCGCTGATTATCTTGGTGGGTTTGCTGTCACCACCGGCATCGGCATTGACAGCAAGCTGACGGAATTCGAGCAAGATAACGATGACTACAGTTCTATCATGCTAAAGGCCTTGGCGGATCGTTTCGCTGAAGCTTTTGCCGAATATTTGCATCAAACCGTGCGCAGGGATTACTGGGGTTATGCGGAAGATGAAAATTTAGACGCCGATGCTTTAATCGACGAAGCATATAAAGGCATCCGTCCAGCGCCGGGTTATCCTGCCTGCCCGGACCACACGGAAAAAGCTAAGCTGTTTGAGCTATTAAATGTCACCGAGCATACCACGATAGAATTAACCGAGAATTTCGCCATGACGCCAACCGCCGCCGTCAGCGGCTGGTATTTCTCCCATCCGGAAGCGCAGTACTTCAACGTCGGCAAAATCGAACCCGATCAATTACACAGCTATGCGCACCGCAAAGGCATGCTGGTGGAAGTTGCGGAACGCTGGTTGGCTGCGCACTTGAACCATTAATATGTTGCTGGAAAACCGAGCAGAGCCAAATTGTCTATTGTTCGGAACTGCGGGTTGTCATTTGTGCGAAGAGGCGACACAGCTACTGGCTGATGCGGGCATCGCTTTTCAGCAGGCGGAGATTATGGATAAGCCGGAGTGGCAGGAAAAATACAGCTTGTCTATACCTGTTGTTCGGCACGTTAAAAGTGGGCGGGAGCTTGGTTGGCCCTTTGATAATGATAGTTTGCAATCATTTATAAGGGAGAATTCTTTGTTGACAATCCAAGGCTGCAAACTCAGGATCTTTGTGGACTAATACTGCATTATGCAGTTGGGCCGTTGCGGCAATCCACGCATCGGCCAGTGATAAGGAATTTCGAGCTTTGATTTCAGCCGCTTTTTCCAGCATCTCTCTTTGTTGGTAAATCCACTCGATTGGTAAGGATAGGCATTGCTGATAAGCTAAGCGGCCTTCGAGTTCGCTCTCGTCTTTCCAGACCCTATATAACACTTCCATCAAGGTCATAAAACAGCCAATACATTGCGCTTGGCCTTGCTGGGCTTGATAGAGCACTTCGGCCACTTCGTCTGCACCCGCTTCATTGTCCCTGAGCGTTAACAATGCTGAGGTATCCAACAGGTAACGATTCATTCACAGTCACGGTCTTGAGCGCGTTCGGCTATCAAGCGCTTAACCGCTCCACCACAGCCTCGGCCCCGGAAAGCCTGAATAGGGTCGATTTGAACAGGTTTGACATGGATACCTGCGGCATCAACTACCCATTCCAACCGGTCAGCGGGAGTTAAATGAAACTTTTGACGAATTTCAGCCGGTATGACGGTTTGACCTCTGGCGGTAATGGTGCTGCGCATATTAAGTACTCCAGGTTGAATTACAAAATTGTATTTATAGTAATTCAACTATTGTTCAGGGTCGAATTTTTTTAAAATAAAGTCACAAACGACAATTTCCCCCCCCTAGCGCTGAGCGCAGGCCATCACCTTGGCGACCGACTCAAACACCGCCGCCCGATCTGCCTGAAGTTGAATGCTGATGTCAGTATCGCGAGCCTGCAAGGCTTTCAGTTCGGTTTCCAGGATTAGATTTGCTGCTTCGCTATAACTCTTTGCATATTTGCCTCTTACGCCACCAGAAAAATCGTATTCATCCAACATATCGGGGTCGTTTTGATTAACCATAATTTTCTTCGTACCTTTTACGTTCCTGAGAACTTGCTAAACGTGCTGAAATTAATCTGATTACAGCGCCTCTTTCGGTGTGAACCACAACAATGAATCTTTGCTTCTCCTACAAACCTATAGTTACCAAACGTTCTTCACCACCTGTATGCAGTGGATCTGGTATAGTAATGGACAAGAAATCTGAGAGCATGGTGCTTGCTTCCTCAAAAGTTACTCCATGTTTAATTTCGTTAGTGCTAGCCTTATTTACATCCCATTCAAAGATTAATACCTGCAAGACGTAAGGTTATAAAATTTCAGAATACCTTAAATCATTTACTTAGATGATAAATAAACTTGATTTGAAAGGCAAATACAGCTCCAACACAAAAATAGAAAGATGAAAACCTTCATACTAGGCGGCGCTCGCTCCGGTAAAAGCAGCTACGCAGAAAAACTCGCGGAAAACTCAGGTTTAGAGGTTGTTTACATTGCCACCGCCCAAGTTTACGATGATGAATTTGCCGAACGTATTAGTCTGCACCGCCAGCGCCGTCCTGCGCACTGGCAATTAATCGAAGAACCGTTTTTTTTAGCAAAAACGTTACGGGACAATGCGTGTGCAGAGCGAATGTTGCTGGTGGATTGTTTAACACTGTATTTAGCACAATGGCTTTGCCCTGATTGCCACGCGCCGGAACACAAAAGTTGGCCGGAAGAACGCGCAGAATTGCTGAGCACCTTAAACTCGCTATCCGGGCAGGTTATTTTGGTGAGCAATGAAGTGGGCTTAGGAATAGTCCCGATGGGCGAAATCAATCGGCATTATCAAGATGAAGCGGGCCGATTAAACCAGGCTGTGGCGGCTATCAGCGATCAAGCTGTATTTATGGCGGCTGGTTTACCTTTAAAGCTTAAAGGTTAGCTGAACTTGTTATTAGAGTCCTTCCCCTGCACGGCATTAATAATCTTATGGGCTGTGCTCCTGGATCAAGTTCTTGGTGAGCCTTGCCGCTGGCATCCCTTAGTTGGCTTTGGACGCGTAGCAGACGCGCTGGAGCAGCGTTGTCCGCGTCTCCGTGTTGCTGGGCTATTGGCCTGGCTAGCGGTAATTGTCCCCCCGGTGAGTTTAGTTTATTGGATTGATTTGGAATTATCGCCACTATTACGCGCTTTATTCGATGCCATCATACTTTATCTAACCATCGGTGCACGTAGCTTGGTGGAACACGCCGAAGCTATACGCCAACCATTATCAACTGGAAATATAATTCAAGCCCGACAAAAATTGGCTTACATTGTCAGTCGTGATACCACGGAACTGGATGAAACCGCGATTAGCCGCGCCGCCATTGAGTCAGTCCTGGAAAACGGCGCTGATGCCGTGTTTGCCGCGTTCTTCTGGTTTTTGCTGCTCGGCGCTCCCGGCGCAATTCTCTATCGTTTGGCTAATACGCTTGACGCCATGTGGGGTTACCGCACGCCGCGCTTTTTTACTTTCGGCTGGGCGGCCGCCAGAATTGATGATGGACTAAATTTTCTACCCTCGCGTTTAACAGCGCTGGGATATTGTCTGTGCGGTAATTACCAAACCGGCTTTAAAAGTTGGTTTACCCAAGCCAAGACTTGGTACAGCCCCAATGCCGGGCCGGTTATGGCGGCAGGCGCCGGAGCGTTGCAAGTAACATTGGGCGGCTGCGCGGTTTATCATGGCAAAAATAAATCCCGGCCGGTGCTCGGTTGCGGTCTGGCGCCAAAATATCAGGATATTAGACGAGCTTGCAGCCTATTGCAGCGTTCAATATGGCTATGGTTGGTCATTATTATTGCGGGAGGAGTGATTAGTGCTTGAGCATGGGGGAAATGTGTTGGCCGCCGCCAAACGTTATGGAATAGCGCCACAGGATTGGCTGGACCTTTCGACCGGGATTAACTCGCAAGGCTATCCGGTTAAGGACATTAGCCCTTTGGCCTGGCAACGTTTACCTCAAGCTGATGATGATCTGCCGCAAGCCGCTGCGGCATATTACGGTACGCCTTATCTTTTGCCGGCAGCCGGCACCCAAGCCATTTTGCAGGCACTGCCTTATCTTCGTCCTGCCTGTAGGTTCGCCGCACCGCTGCCAACCTATGCCGAACATCCAAAAGCCTGGCAGAACTGCGGACATGAGTTGATGCGCTTCGCACCCGAACAGGCTGCACAAATAGTCGCTGAGACCGATGTTTTGTTGCTATGCAACCCGAATAATCCCAGCGGCCATCGCTATGCCAAACAGGATTTATTAGCCTGGCGGCAAGCGCTGGCTGCACGTGGCGGCTGGCTGATAGTCGATGAAGCCTTTATCGACAGTACCCCGGAACACAGCTTGGCGGCAGAAATCGGCACAGAGGGTCTTATAGTGCTGCGTTCCTTAGGCAAGTTTTTTGGACTTGCCGGCGCCAGAGTTGGATTTATGCTGGCTTGGCCGGAGCTGCTACAAACGATGGCAGAGCGGCTCGGGCCTTGGCCTATTAGTGGTCCGGCGCGTAGCGCCGCCACCCAGGCCTTAAACGATACGGTTTGGCAAACAGCAGTTAAAACCCGCTTACAGCAAGATATGTTGCGTTTAACCGCACTATTGATTAAAAATGACTTGTATCCCAATGGCGTCACCACCTTATATCAATGGATAATCACGCCGCAGGCTGCTGTCATCCATGAACAATTGGCGCAAATGGGCATATTGACGCGCTTGTTTGCCGAACCAGTTAGTTTACGCTTCGGCTTACCCGGATCAGAATCGGAATGGCAAAAATTAGCAAATGCACTAAACAAGCTTACAAAGTGATAAGCGCTTAGGCGCTAATCAAGAAGGAACCTGTCCCCAGACATTTTCGTAAACCAGATCAGCCAGTTTTTTCCGAGCCGCCCAGCCTTCAGACTCCAACATGGGCTGAGGATAAAAATTTTCGACATAACCGATACACAGGATAGCAATAGGCTTGGCATCCTCCGGCATCTGTAGCAGTCTTGCGAGTTTTTCCGGCTCAAACAGCGATACCCAGCCGACGCCCAGACCTTCCGCTCGGGCTGCCAGCCATAAGTTTTGAATGCCGCAAGCAGCCGAAGCAAGATCCATTTCCGGCAAGGTGCGCCGGCCAAATACATGTTTTTCGCGCTGGTCCATTAAGGCCACTACCAGTAATTCGCCGCATTCACGCACGCCTTCGACTTTCAGCCGCATGAATTGCTCTTCGCGTTCAGCCAAGGCCTGCGCCGTGGCAATGCGCTCGGTTTCCACCAACTGATACATTTCGCTACGCAGATGGGGATCTGTAATGCGAATAAAGCGCCAAGGCTGCATGAAACCAACGCTAGGGGCTAAATGCGCGGCTTGTAGTATGCGGTTAAGCAACTCAGGCGGTACTGGGTCGGAAAGAAAATGCCGCATATCGCGTCTTTCCGCGATCACCCGATAAATGGCCGCCTTGTCTTGCTCACTGAAACTATGCATGGTTCAGCGATTGACGTAAGCTACTGAGACTAGTTCAGGCATAAATTTCAACAAAGTAAGACCACCGTAATCCAATTCGAATTTAAATACTGCTATTAAAGGCAAATTCAGCGCCAGCGCTAACATTGCCCGGATTACGCCTGCATGCGTGATGACTAACACGTTTTGATTTTGATAGCTATTTTGGATCTCAGTGACAAAATCGCTAACCCGCTGGTATAAATCATGAAAACTTTCCCCCTTTGGCGGTGGCGTATCCACAAAAGCGTGACTCCAAGCATCCAGCTCTGCACGGGGAATATCCAGCCAATTTTGCATCTCCCAAGCGCCAAAGTTTAATTCCTTTAAACGGCTATCTAAATGCAGGTTTTGCAGATTGAGGTGATTAGCCAATTTTCTACAGCGTTTTAACGGACTGCAGAAGTTTGCCGCCGGGACAATATCGGAAATTTTAGCGCGAACTGCGGCTAGATCGCTAACAAATGAGTCTGCTACATCTAGATTAGTTTGTCCATAGCAGACCCCGGGCGCAATAACCAACTGCGTATGCCGCACTAAATAGAGCTGCATGCCAATACCCCAATATAAAATCCAGCCTCGCATAATTGCTGCATTGCGCCTAAGCAATCCCCGGTATAACCACCCAATTGTAGACGTAACTTGCGGCTGAACCAAAACCAAATAAATATTACAGCGCTTAAAGCTAAAAGGGTTTTCGCGGGCAACAAAACTAAGGGCGCAAAACCAAAACCAGCTGCCAACAAGCATTCGCTAGGCGTTATTTTTTGTGCCAACGGCTTAGCTTTACCGGTTTCCCGCACATAATCTTGTAGCACAATTAACAGTACGGCGGCAAAGCGGCTTAGGGCGTGTCCGGCAACCAAAGTCGCTGGAATTAAGCCTGCGTCAAGCGCCGTCAGTGTTTGGAATTTAATTAATAACACCATGACCAGCGCGACAACACCGTAACTACCGACCCGAGAATCTTTCATGATAGCGAGGATTTGTTCCGGCGACCAACCGCCGCCCAAACCGTCGACAGCATCAGCCAAACCGTCTTCATGAAAAGCGCCGGTGAGTAATAAAGTAGCGCTCATGCTCAGTAATACCGCCAGCGCTTGCGGTAATATGTTATCGGCAAGCCAAAACACTGCCGCAGCTGCTGAGCCGACAATGATCCCGGCCAGAGGAAAATACCGCACGGCATGATTTAAATCGTCTTCACTCGTTCCGGCCCAAGCTATGCAAGGAATACGAGTAAAAAAAGCTAAGGCGGTGAAAAACAGTCGGCTTTGACGATGCATTAGGCTTGCCGTTGACTGACGCCGGCGGAGCTAAACGAGGCCATCTCATGCAGAAAATTTACCGCCGCCTGCATCAGTGGGTAAGCAATAGCCGCGCCGCTGCCTTCACCCAGACGCAGACCCAAATCCAGCAGCGGTTCTGCCTTTAAGTGGGCTAGTAAGCGGCTATGTCCGGCTTCACCGGAACAATGCGAGAAGACGGCATAGTGCAGGATGGCTGGATGCAAGCGTGCAGCTACCAGCAAAGCGCTGGTGGCGATAAAGCCATCAATCAATAGCAATGCCCCCAGTTCGGCAGCAGCCAGCATCGCGCCGACCAGCATGGCAATTTCAAAGCCGCCAAAACAGGCGAGTATTTCTAGAGCTTGGTCTTTATGCCGATCATGCAATGCTAAGGCTTGAGTGATGACAGCTTGTTTATGCCGCACACCGTCAGCATCCAGCCCCGTGCCTCGGCCTACGCAATCGCAGACAGCCAAGCCGGTTATAGCGCACATTAAGGCCGCTGCGCTGCTGGTGTTGCCTATGCCCATTTCCCCAAAGCCGATAACATTGGAGCCGGCGGCAATTTCAGCTGCCGCCAGCTTGCGGCCACGGCTGATAGCTAATAAACATTGCTCAGCGCTCATAGCTGCTTGCTTTAAAAAATTTGCTGTACCTTTGGCGATTTTTGCATCAATCAAGTCGCTTTGACCGTCGAAATCAGCATTCACCCCGGCATCAATGATACGCAACTGAATGCTGTTTTGCCGAGCAAAAACATTGATCCCCGCGCCGCCGGCCAAAAAGTTCAACACCATCTGATAAGTCACTTCCTGAGGGTAAGGACTTACACCTTCTTGGGTTATGCCATGATCACCCGCAAACACCAATATGACCGGTCGCAGCAGTTCAGGAGTTAAGCTTTGTTGTATCAAACCAATTTTTAAAGCTAAGTTCTCTAATTTGCCTAGTGCGCCTAAAGGCTTGGTTTTACTGTCTACTTTGGCCTGTAATGCACTTAATAAGGATTGATCAGGGACAGGGATTTGAAGATCTGAGAATGAGCGCATGCAGAATTTGAAAACCCGGTTAAGAGGGTAGAGGGTTGTTATCACAACCCTCTAAATTTGAAATTAAATAGCTTGACGAGAATGTTTGGCGGTCAATAAAGCTTTGACGGCGCTGACCAGTCCAAAAATCAATACCCCATAAAGTAGCGTGGAAGTAAGGTAAGGCGGGTAATAGAGCGCGAAACGTTCAATATATTGTTCCCATGAGGCATTAGTATAACGCCCGGAAAGTAAATAAAAACTGCCGTTGGAAAGCAAAAATGCGCTAGAGGTCGCCAATACCAAAGCAGCAAATTGCTGGGTAACGCTGGCGATTGTCAAAGTAGAGAATTTACGGCACCAATGACCAGCCAGCCACATGGCGGCATAAGCAGGAATCAGAAACACATAAGCCGGGGACACGCAAAAATCACTGACGCCAAACTGAGTAATCGCTACATAGTCGATTAAACCGGCTTCCAGCAACATAGCCATGAATAGATAACGACCGCCCAGCCATAAGCCTGCCAGAAAAAATACCGCTAATGAGGCGTCCGGCAAGGAAAATGCCGTACCGAAATGGTCAGAACGGGTAGCGGCCATTAGTAGCATTAAGGCGGCTGCGCCGGGCTTAACAGCGAGCGTTGGATTTAATCTCATGGTGGGTTCTCCAAATTTTTAAGAATTGTAGTGTATGGTAACAAAGAAGTTAGCCTTAGGATTATCAGAAGACATTTCTAAATTATCGCGCTTAGGTGTTTAAGTAAAAAATCTGAGGACTTAGCCTTCTATCGCGATAATTTATTCAATACGAGCGTTACAGTATGAGTCGACTTTAAACTAAATTTGCTTACTCAAAAGTTTTAAAAATTGTAACTTATGGTTACAAAGAAATTTCTGCCGAAGGTGTTGTAACCGTAAACGGTTTGGTATTGCTTATCCAGCAAATTATTCAGTTTGGCGCTTAACAACCAGTTTTTATCGATATGGTAGGCGGTACGCAAATCAACCGTCAGATAACTACCGACTCCTTCAGTGTTCTGTAAGCCGGAGTAGCGACTGCTTTGCGCCAATAATTTGCTCCCCAGATCAAAATCGCCAAAGGATCGCGAAACATCATAGGACAGCGTTTGCCCTGCCTGACCTGGGATTTTTGCATCGTTATTCTTATCCCAAGGACTGAGCATATTCATGTTCAGTTTGTTCTGCCAACCTAGCAGTTGCGCACCAATCTGAGCCTCCAAACCATCAATTTGCGCTTTACCTATGTTTGAAGGCGAATAGGAATAGGAGTTTGGGGCAATCGGCGCCCAAATAATCAAATTGTCTATATTGGTATGATAAGCACGAAGTTCCCATTGTAAGATGTCATGCTTCCCGGCCATGCCCACTTCGAACGATTTAGAGGACTCCGGTTTCAGATTAGGATTTCCATAATTACCATAACTATCCAATGGATAATAAAGATCGTTAAAAGTCGGCGCTTTAAAGGCGCTGCCAAAACTGGCAAATGCGCTTAGGCCATAATCCCAATTAAAACGCCAGCCTAAATTACCGGTAACTATTCCGCCAAACGCCTGATTGTCATCCCAACGTAAGGAGGCGTTAATGAAATGGCTATTAAAAATTTTGCTATGCAACTCGCCGAAAACACCATAATCATAGCGGGAATTTTTATTAAATTGCTGGGTGCTCTGTAACTGATCAAGACGATAATCACTGCCCAACGTCAATTGATGGTCTTTGCTCAAGGCCACTTGATTCAACCAACTGGCGTTCCAGCGAGAAGTATCATACTTACTGATTAATGTCTGCGTGGCAAAGTTGGATTGATCATCCTGAGTTTGGCCTAATCTTAAGCTGGACCGCCATTTATCCATAATGTCCATACTGCCTGATAGACCGGCCACTTGGTTGACAAACTCTCGCTTATTTGGATCCCCTAAAGAAAGAACATCATATTGATTAGTACCTTCAGCCCGCATAAAAAAGGCTTCCACTTCTGCGCTATTATCAAATTTATGCCCTAAGCGGGCGTTGACAGCGGTATTGCGGTATCCGTAACCGTTAGGGTTGGGTCCGACTGGTTTTGCGGCCAAAGCGCTGAACCCTTGGCTATCCAGATCGGATAGGCCTAAACTGTATGAGGTGTTGTCTTTGCTGCCACTGATATTCCCGGATTCCTGCCGGGTTGCATAAGAGCCGCCACCGGCGTTTAGAGAGATGCTAGGCTTTTCAGTTTGTTTGCCTTTCCGGGTAAATATCTGAATTACGCCGCCGATCGCTTCCGTGCCATATAAGCTGGATTGAGGACCACGGATGATTTCCACTCGTTCGATCTGGTCAACTGGAATCAGTTCAAAAGCGGTTGTACCTAAGGAAACCGATCCGGCTTTTATGCCATCAATTAAAACCAAGATTTGGTCGCCGGTGGTGCCGCGCATATATACACTGGCGGGCTGGCCATAGCCGCCGCTTTGCACCACATCAACGCCGGGCGTACCTTTTAATAATTCCGGTAGAGTCCTGACTTGTAAGCGTTCAATATCTTCACGAGTAATCACGCTGGTGGCAGCTGCTAACTCGTTTTTATTGGTTTCGGTCCGAGTTGCCGTCACCACCACTTCTTCTAGATCGGTATTGTTTGATGCAGGAAGGGATTCCGCGTAAAGCAGTGGCGAGTTAACGCCTGTAAGTAATAGGGATTGTAATAAGAGTTTTTTCATGATTGTCTTTTGTGCCGCCCGCACAAGTAAGTGACTAAATCACAATGGAGGACGACCGAAAACAAAAGACTTTAACAAAACGCCTTGAGTTCGTCATACAGCCCTCCGCTGTGCCGAATATACTTTGAGGCAGGTCTCCGGGCTTGTCGTTGGCGAGAGCCTGAATCATCACCTTCCCATGCAGAAAACACACAGTGGCATACGATGACTCATTACTGACATACCGTTGCGGGGGCAGCGTCGGACTGGGTTAAACCTTTACCGACTTCCCATTTTAATCCTCAGGTTGTGATACCCTGCGGAACCTTAAAGCAGGCGGCGATTATATATGATCGGCTTGATATAGCAAGGACTGACAAAAAAATCAGCATTGGAAAGCAATAGCTTAATCCAGCAATAGGGCAATATACTTATGAAAACCGCATTACTTGCCGGTACGCATTCAGGTTGCGGCAAAACCACCTTGACCTTGGCTTTGTTGCAGTATTTTCAGCAAAATCAGCATAGCATAAAGTCTTTTAAAGCCGGCCCGGATTTTCTGGATCCCCTGTGGCATCAAGCAATTACCGGCAAGCCATCCTATAATTTGGATACTCGTATGATGAGCGCAGAAACCTGTGTTGCCCAGTTGCATAAATCTGCTGCACAGGCGGAATTCGGTCTCATAGAAGGTGTGATGGGCATGTTCGACGGCTATGCCGGTGTCGGCGGTGTAGGTTCTAGTGTCGATTTAGCCAGAGTTTTAAAATGTCCGGTAATTTTAGTGGTCGATGCCGGCGGAATGAGCGGTACTATCGTTGCGCTGGTTACTGGTTTTTGCGAACTGGCAAAGCAAAATCATGTGCAGATAGCGGGTATCATCGCCAACCGTGTCGGCAGTGAATATCATGCTGAATTATTGAGAAATGCCCTTAAGTCTTACCAATTGCCACCATTGTTAGCCTGGATGGAACGTAGTGATAAGGTTTTAATGGAACGGCATTTAGGTTTAAAAATGCCGGACAACAGTATGATTCCGGATTTTACCAATTGCCTGCATGTGGATCAGGAGGCCTTGCTGCAAGCATTTGCGGAAATCAAACCGCAACTAGGTTTGATTGCAGACAAGCCACTATTGCAAGGCAAAACTATTGCTATCGCCAATGATAATGCTTGTTGTTTTATTTATCCGGCCAATCTGGAGTGGCTAAGCCGGCACGGTGCAAACATCGTTTATTTTTCGCCTATCGCCGGTGATCCAGTGCCGGAAGCTGCAGATGCAGTCTGGTTGCCGGGCGGTTATCCTGAATTGTACGCACAAGCCTTATCTGTTAGTAGTAGCTGGGTATCCTTACGCGCCCATGCTGAAGCCGGCAAACCGCTACTGGCTGAATGCGGCGGCGCCATGTTGCTCGGCAAAACCTTGGTGGATATGCAGGGCGAGTCCTGGCCAATGGCGGCTGTTTTTCCTTATATATCAGTTATGCAAGACAAACTGGCAGCGCTAGGACACAGAGAAGAAAGCTCCGGCGTCAAGGGTCATGAATTTCATTATTCTAAAAGAGAGCAGGATTTAGGGCTGGAAACAGCCTTTGAAGTTGACAAGGGTGATAAAGGCGTCCGCTATAAAAATGTAAGAGCATCATATGTGCATTGGTATTTTGATACTGAGCTTAATCAAGTCGCCAACTGGTTTGGTGTTGCAAACGATTAAATGCTTAAAGGTTCGCCACAGGTGTACATTTGACTCAGCATTATGGAAAGTAGGCGTTTTAACTTTTTTGCGATTGGTTTGCCCTGAATCCACCGGACAGGCGTAAAGTATGAGCATTTAAGCACTTCCTCAGTCTCGAAAAGGAGCACACTATGACCCCGGAACCCTGTACCTACGTCATTTTCGGCGCAACCGGCAATCTCGCCCGGCTCAAGTTGCTGCCCGGGTTTTATCATCTGGATATGGAGAAAAAACTCCCGGAAGGTACGCGCATCATTGCTGTGGGTCGCCGGCCTTGGGATAGGGAAACCTGGCTGGCGGAAGTTAAGGCAATGCTCACCGAAAAAGACGGTATTGAACCGGATAGCGCTCTGTTTGCACGTTTTAGCGAACGCCTGGATTATCATCGCGGCAATATTGACGAGGCGAAATGTTACCAAGAACTGGCCGCAACACTGCACGACCACCCCCAGCCTTCCAAAAACATGGCGTTCTATCTGGCTATCGGTCCCGGCGATTTCAGCTTGGTGATAGACAACTTAAGTCAGGTAGGCTTATTAAATCAGGAATATGGTTGGCGGCGCGTGGTGATCGAAAAACCGATAGGCTACGATTTAGAGAGTGCGCAGGCCTTACAAAAGCGTCTGGAAAAGCATTTAAGCGAAGAACAGATTTACCGCATTGATCATTATCTTGGCAAAGGCATGGTGCAGAATGTTTTAGTGTTCCGTTTCGCCAATGTCATGCTGGAGCCGCTCTGGAACCGTAATTATATTGATCATATTCAGATCACCCATGCTGAGGATATGGGTATAGGCAGTCGCGGCGAATATTACGATGGCGCCGGCGCCATGCGCGATATGCTGCAAAGCCATTTATTGCAATTATTAACGCTGGTGGCCATGGAGCCGCCAGTCGCTATGGATGCCGAAGCGTTGCGAGACGAAAAAGTTAAAGTCTTAAAATCCATCCGGCCGATTCCGAAATCCGCCGTACATGCTCACTCATTTCGTGCGCAGTATGCCAAAGGCACAATTAAGGGCCAAAAAGTTAACAGCTATTTGGAAGAAGCCAATATCCCAGCTGAAAGCACCACTGAAACCTATGCAGCGCTAAAATTACTGATCGACAACTGGCGTTGGCGAGGTGTGCCGTTTTATCTACGCACCGGCAAACGCATGGCTGCCGGCCAGTCCAGTATCGCCATTTGTTTCCGACATCCGCCTTTACAATTTTTTCGCGATACCCATGTCAGTTGCATGACGCCTAACTGGGTATTGATGGGTATCCAACCAAATGAATGTATTCGTATTGAAATGACGGTTAAAGAGCCTGGTCTGGAAATGCGCACCCGGACCACCAGTTTGGACGCCAGTTTTCGCCATCCAGACGAACGACAGGTAGATGCTTATGAAGATTTATTATTGGATGTGATGAAAGGAGATCGTTCACTGTTTTTACGCTTTGATGAAGTCGAATATGCCTGGCGCATCGTCGATCCGATTATCCAAAACTGGGCGGCTGAACGTGACTATATTGCCACTTATCCGGCCGGATCCTGGGGGCCGACGGAAAGCCGGCGCTTATTCGAAAAAGAAGGTCAATTTTGGCGTAGTTCACTACTGCCGGAATGTCAAATTTAAGATGGAAAAATATCAGTTATGCACATGTAAGGCTATGAAAAAAGTCACCTAAATATCTTGACAAATAACTCATTGAAATTTAAGGTTGATTCATAACTATATGAATTTATAGTGCTTTTAGTCTGTATAAGATTTATGCAATCTAAGCGTACCCCAATAAATCCGGGGCTTGAGAATGGCTTTAAATAAGCAATCCACAGAGTTATCCACAGCTTTTGTGGTTATCTTAGTCTTCCCTAGGGGAATCACTCGTTTGCTAGGGAATTTGATAAATTTTTTATTAATGTGATAACGGAACCGATGCCGATGCCAAAGGTTTGTTAAAATAACTCCCCCCCTCACCACGCGAGTCTTTATGCTAAGCAACTGGGAAAATCTAATACTCGGGGCAATGGCGATTCTGCTCTTGTTCTGGTTTCAGCCCGGCATTAAAGCCGCTCTAGCCCGGAGCAAACAAGCGCAATCCGACTGGCCCAGTTTGATCGCTCCGCTGGGCTTAGTGGTGTTGTTTGTGCTTTTTTTAATTGCTATGGTCTGAAATGAACGAAGAACATTACCAAGAATACGAAGATGACGATGATTCGGAAGAAAGTTTCTATGCGGTTCGTCCGAACAAAACCCGAATAAAACAGGAAATTTCCGCAGTTTTGAGTATGGCGGAGGAAATTTGCCAACTATCACCGAGCCAAGTCGCTGAATTTGCACTGCCTGAGAATATAGAAAACGCAATTAGGGATGCTACAAAACTTGGCCAAAATTCCGCCAGAAAACGCCTGCTGAAAT
Organism: uncultured Pseudomonadota bacterium; assembly: GCA_963705975.1. Classification (GTDB taxonomy): domain Bacteria; phylum Pseudomonadota; class Gammaproteobacteria; order Methylococcales; family Methylomonadaceae; genus Methylomonas. The sequence continues at coordinate 68,583 of CAVPMI010000082.1, read as the reverse complement.
ACATTACCGCCCAACTGAGAAATATCGATACCGAAGCCGTGCAGGAAAAACTGGCGCGGCTACGCAATCAAAGCGCTCATGCCGTCCGAGAACACCATCAGACCGAACGTTGGCGCGACCAGTTGTTGGCTGACAATGGTGCGCAGCGGTTAACAGAATTTATAAGTGAATTCCCGGCTGCCGACAGTCAGCATATCAGGCAATTACAGCGGAATGCGCAAAAAGAAGCTAAAGAAGAAAAGCCGCCAAAATCAGCGCGGCTACTCTATAAGTATTTGAAAGAAATTATTACCGTAGAGGAATAACTCCGGCTTATCCTAAGCGATCTATCATGCCTTCCGCCTGCTTGGCGAAGGCCTTCAGATCGCCTTTTTTTACGGTAGCTCTGGGAATAACAATCGCTTCATAAAGATCCACATAAATAAAAACATAGTCTTTATGTTTTTCGACCCGCAACAGATCCGGCCAAGGGAGCCTGACTTTTTTGCCGCTCGGACCGGTTTCAAAAAGAGATTCCGGTTCAATTCTGAGGGTATGTAGCCCAAACAAGGATTTTTTTTCTTCGGCAGTATATTGATTGAAAAACTGGCGGCGAAAATCCATTTTCATAATATAAGGCGATCCGATCCCCCAAGCCACCGCTAACAAGGTGATATAAGCGGTAGTCGTCATGTCGACATAATATATATAATAAAACAGACCGATAAAAAACATCACGCCCGGCACAAAAAGTCGATTCTGGCGGATTTTTTTCTGTAACTCCTCATTGCCCTTCAGCCTGAGTTCATTAAAATAAAGCAGGTCTTGCTCGCGGAATTCGTATTCAATTTCTAACATTTAAGTCGCTCTATAGGGTGGGTTGATTAATGCATTTTAATTTTGGCATGGGTGCTGCGCCTGAAAATGTTCGACAAGCTGAGCATTGTGGTCCGGAAATAACCATGAATAGCGATCTGATGCATTTTATATAAGGACAAATAAACTAGATAGGCGATGAAACCGCCGACGCTAACCGTGCCCATCAAACTGCCCATCAAACTACCCACCGTACTGTATTTGCCCAGAGACACCAAGGAACCGTAGTCGTGATAAACAAAAGTCACTGGCGGTTTATTTTTAAAGCGGTTAACAATAGTTTTTCCCACGGCCGAAGCCTGTTGGTGAGCGGCCTGCGCCCGTGGCGGCACATTGCCGGAATGCCCAGCCCAAGCACAGGCAGCGCAGTCGCCAATTGCATAGATATCTTCGTCGGCGGTTTTCAAGGTCTGATCAACGACTAACTGATTAATATTGTTGGTTTGCAGCCCATCCAGATTTTTCATCCAATCTGGGGCCTTAATACCCGCCGCCCAAACTTTTAAATCTGCCTCGAATACCTCCCCTTCATGGGTATGCACAGCGGTTTCGGTAACCTCTGTGACCCGCCGCCCCAACTTCAGACTTATATCTAATTTAACCAATTGCTGCTGAGTTGCAGCGGATAAGCGCGGCGGCAATGCCGGCAGCAATTGGGTGGCGGCTTCGATAATCGTAATGTTGACTCTATCGGAGTCTTCCAGGCCGTAAGTAGCCAACAATTTAGTCACATGCTGTAATTCTGCCGACAGCTCAACGCCCGTTGCGCCGGCGCCAACGATGACAATTGATAGCGGCTTGTCTTTCAAGTTATTTTGTCCGGCGTAGGATTTTATATAATAAGTTTCCACCAACTGCTTTTGAAAACGGAAAGCCTGGGTAGTGGTATCGATAAACATGCAATGTTGATCGACGCCCTTGATGCCGAAGGTGTTGCTGACGCTTCCAACCGACATGACTAAAATATCGTATTTAAAAGTCCGGCGCGGAATGAGCTCAACGCCCTGATCATTAAGCGTGGGGCTGACATAAATTTCTTTTTCCGTTCGATTCAAACCCTCCATGCGGCCAAGCCGAAATCGAAAATGATCGCGATGCGCTTGGGATAGATACTCAATTTCCTCCGCCTCCGCCAAAGTGCCGGAGGCAACTTCGTGCAGTAAAGGTTTCCAAATATGGGTGGATGTTGCGTCCAACAGCGTTACCTCCGCCAAACCGGGTTTACCCAGCTTATGGCCCAAATAGGTCGCCAACTCCAGACCGGCGGCGCCACCGCCGACAATCACAATTTTTTGTATATCATCCGCCACTAATCACCCCCCCTAAATTTGCTTGCCAAAACGCAACCCACAACAAGTCCTATCCGCGTCTTGTCATAAGCACTCCCAAGGTTTGCATTATAACCAATCAAGCTAAAACCAGCCGATTTTGGCAGCGCTAAGTTACGCATTGCTCATTAATACTTAAAGCCGATCTGCTTTATCCCACGCAAACCAATAGAATAAATCGTGATGCGCGTCAATTTGTCACATTTTCAAAATTGATTTAACTGGTTAGACTATAGGTAACTCTTGTATGCGCTCCCTCTCCTAAGGGTTAAGAGTTTTAATATCCTTCCTCAGTGCGGCCTTGTGCCGCATTTTTTTGCTTTGAGCTCATCTCGCTAGCCGCATACCCTTAATATTGCTACCCTGCTTAAATGCGCTATCTTTTGTTTATCAAAAACAACTCGGCTAAGCCAAAATTCCTTGATATAGTGCTGAGCTCTAGATTTTATCTAAATAAATCCAAACCGTATAAGTTTTAATTCGATAGGAGGGCTACATAATGCAAAAACTAACACTGACTTCGGTAATACTCGGCAGCTTACTGTTGTCGGCTTGCGCCTCGCAAACCGGCTGGACACCGACAGTCGACACATATAATGATCCGAATGCGGCGCATCTAAATCAGGATATGAGCGAATGCGGACAGCTAGCCAGCCAAGCTTCGGGCGGTGTCGGTAAAGAAACAGCCATTGGCGCCGGCGTTGGCGGCTTAATCGGGGCTGCCGGCGGCGCCGCACTTGGCGCAGCAATGGGTAACGCCGGCGCCGGCGCTGCCATTGGCGCTGCCGCCGGTGGTATCGGCGGGGCAGCCAAGCAGGGATTAGGGTCGGAAGATAGCTATAAACATGCTTACAGCAACTGCCTAAGACAGCGTGGACATAAGGTAATTAACTGAATATTAAATATCGAGCGAATTATGAGCCACACTCTGTAAGACGTAACAAACCCCATAGCGTAACATGGATAAATAGTCTTTCCGGTAAGTCTTAAAGAATTACCGGAAGCTCTTTATTTTCCAGGATTAATCTCCACGCACAGAGGTAAAGGCTAGCACTCATGGCAGAAATGTATTGAATTAAGCCGTGTATCTGTTAGTTCTAATAACCATCAACAGTCGAATTTCAAAGAAATTTTAATGGGCACAAAACAAAGCATAGACAAGCAAAGCCTAAGCAGTAAAAGCATAGCAGCGCTGAAGTGGAACTATTTAGGCCGCATGATTTCTTTGAGCTTACAATTTGTGACCGGCATCATCCTCGCAAGATTGCTAGGGCCGGAACCCTTTGGCCTAGTTGCTATTGCTATATTTGTGCAAGGCCTGGGTAACCTGTTCGCTGAAGGAGGCTTGGGGTCAGCCCTTATTCAAGCTCAAGAGATTAGTCAGCAGGATATTCGCAGCGTATTCTCCGCGCAAATTCTGATTGGCCTGATCATCAGCGCTGCTGTGGCAGCATCTGCGCCCTTGCTGGCAGCTTTTTTTAATGAGCCCAATGCCACGCTAGTCATTAGGGTAATGGCGCTATCCTTCACGCTACAAGCCATCGGGCAAACCGCCAACGCTTTGATCAGAAGACACTTAGACTTTAAAAAAATCCAAATCATTAGCATAGTTTCTTACTTTATCGGTTATCTTGGCCTAGGGGTGCCGCTTGCCTATTTGGACTATGGAGTTTGGAGTCTGGTAACCGCTCAATTGACGCAAGTCGGCATCAATGCCTTTGCCACTTTTTTCAGCCATAGACACGATATTTTACCCTTAGTCTCGCCTAAAAACTGTCGGTTCCTCCGCTTTGGCGCAGCTATTACCCTCAACAACATAACTAGCTGGTGTATTAGCAGTCTTGATACCGCCATTGTTGGTCATAGTTTTGAAACTGTCATATTAGGCGTATATAATCGCGTGTTCAATTTAGTCAACATGCCTATGTTCGCCGTGGTTTCGAGCATGCAATCCGTTTTATTTAGCGCCTATGCAAAATCGCAAACAAACCAGCAGACTTTGCAACGCACCTACATAGCCTCCGTTTCCCTTATGGCTTTGATATTTTTTCCAGTGTATGGCGCGATGTCTGCAGTACCCGACCTTTTGATGCTGGGCTTATACGGCGAATCCTGGCAAGCCGGCATACCTCTGGTTATGCCATTAGGTCTAGGCATGGCGGTGAATGCGATGCTGGCCATGGCAGGCCCGCTGCTGACGGGCATAGGCCGGCCGCAAATTGAGTTGAAAGCCCAAATGCTCACCTTGTTAATCAGCATTCCAACCTTGATCATAGCCGCTAAAGATTCCATTATTAGTTTAGCCTGGGCAGTACTCGCCACCTATATTGTTCGATTTTTATTACTGACGCTAATGTCTCTGCAGAAACTAAAATTACAGCGTCGAAAAATAATAGCCATGCTGTTTATGCCATTAATTTTGGCCGGGGCAACTTACGGCTTTGCCTTTGAACTTAAACAACAATTAAACACTGTTGACTTAACTATCCCCTGTAAACTCGGGCTAGTCATTGCCGGCTGTGCAGTATGGTATCCTTTATTACTTGTTGTGTTTAGGAAAGCAATTATTCGCGGCGGAATCAAAGATACTTTGCTTGCCTTGCAAAACAAACTACCAGCAAGATTTTTTAGAATTATCGGCTTACCAGCATGACGAACAAACCACAACTGATTGTTGTAACGCTTATGCCGCCTCAGGGTACGACCGGGGTGCAAACCCATTTCAATCAAATAGTAAAAGCCGCTAAGAAACGGGGCTATGCAACCGGCATAGTCCATCCAAACAATTACGACCTGTATACAAGAAAAGCTGTGGGCTTGCTGACCCGTCTGCTGCGGCTTTTCGACAAGGAATGGGTCGCGTTATGGGTGCGCTGGACACAATACCTCTTTCTCAAACACTCATTGCGCCGGGTTTTGACAACGATCAAAACACCTGTCATTTTGTACGCCCAAGACCCCTTAAGCGCGAAGGCAGCCTTAGCCGCCCGCACAAATAACCGTCAGCGGGTTGCCGCCGTCGTTCATTTCAACGTTTCAGAAGCCTACGAATGTGTCACTATAGGCTTAGCTAAGCAGAATGGTTGCTTATACAAGAACTTGGTGGATAATGAAAAAAACAATCTGCCCCGGGTAGACAAATTGTTTTTTGTCTCGTATTTTATGCAGACGATAGTCCAGGATAGATTGCCTGAAACAAAGTGCATTCCCAAAGTAGTTTTACCTAATTTTATAGATGATCCTACCAGTAGCATATGCGAAGTTGGAGAGACAGGGGATATCATCTCTATTGGCACACTGGAACCCAGAAAAAATCAGAGTTTTATCTTAAAAGTCTTAGCAAAATGTAAAAGCAGGGGAAATAACTACAGTTTATCAATCGTAGGTGATGGTCAGGATAAGCAGACTCTTGAGCAACTGACGCTCGAATTGGGATTGATAGATCAGGTCAAGTTTTTGGGGTATAAACCCAATGCAGCAAAATATATGGCAAAACACCGTGTATTTGCACATTCTGCCATAATGGAAACGATGGGTATTGCCCTTGTTGAGGCACTTGCTTATTCATTGCCAATTCTTGCAGCCCCGGTTGGCGGTATTCCTGAAGTTTTTATTAATGGTAAGGAAGGCTTTTACTGGCCGCTTGATGATATAGAGTTGGCAGCAGATAAATTATGCGAAATACTCGAAAATCAAGAGCTTTATAAGGAGATGTCTCAAAATGCTCGTACCCGGTTTATCGAACATTATTCTGAGCAGGCATTAGCGGATAAATGGCTGGTTGAATTAAGCAATACCTAGCTTAAGTTGATAAGTCCTGAAATTTTATATTTAACTAATAGCCGATAAAATTTTGTTTTCAATATTCTCATGAAAAGCATTAATACTTCATCCAAAATAGATTCTCTGCAGGCCATACGCGGATTTGCAGCTATCGGTGTTTTAATGTTTCATGGCACTGAAATGATCCATACTAAATTAGGCTATCTGCCCATGAATAATTTATCCATTGTAGGTTTTTCCGGTGTGGATGTTTTTTTTGTTTTAAGCGGCTTCATTATTTTATATACAAGTTTTGGGAAAACGAGTATTAGCAACTTTATAAAAAAACGCATTATTAGAATATATCCAATCTATTGGGTCGTAACGGTTTTGCTTATAAGTTTATATTTTATTTCTCCTAGCCCGGATCAAGCGCACAAAGGTGATCTTGGAGTGATTTTAGGCTCGTTATCGTTATTCCCTCAAGAACATTATGTCGTAGGTGTCGCATGGACACTCACTTACGAAGTAATTTTTTATCTTGTCTTTGCAGTGAGTTACTTTAAAAGCCCAAAAGTTTTCTATTATACCTTTTTCAGTTGGGCGGCTATGATTTTAATATTTTACTTTTTTAATATTAAAAGTGGTATTTATGCAATTGATGTACTAACCAGTCCTATCATTTTGGAATTTACATTTGGCTGTCTAATTGCCTATTTCTACCAGAAATTTGCATATTTCAAGCATTATGAGTGGTTTTTATGGGGAGGGCTGATATTATTGGTTTCAATGTGGTCATGCTATTATCAGCTTAAAATAACAGGATCGGATATTTTAAGTGATGACATGACTAGAGTGTGCTTTTTTGGTATTCCGGCGGCCTTAATCATATTTGGAGCATTATATTTACCCCTGCTTGTGCCTAAGATTTTAGTCTATTTCGGCGAAGCCTCGTATTCTCTGTATCTTGTGCATGGTACTATATTATCTTTCTTGATAAAAGTAATTACAAAATACAACTATGCAGAAATATTTAGTAATATGATAGGTGCGATAAGTTTATTTTTAGCAACTTTATGCATGAGCTGTTTTTTTTATAGCAATGTGGAAAAAAAGGTGTTGGTACTTTCGAATCATTTGCTGCTGGGGCGTATGCGAAATGAAATAGCCCCCAGACTAACTTAGATTTATCACGATGGATAATCAAGAAAAGAGCATTACTGTAGAATACCGCAATGCGTAACCTATAGCCGGAGTTAAAAACACATATATGGAACTGGAACTACTCATCATACCCGGTATATTGGCATTTATTTATTGCGCCTATAGCTTTGTCGGCAAACCGCAAACTGCGGTTTTCATTATTGTCTTAACGGCCGTTATTAATGCTTGGTTCATAAAACAGCCGCAGATAAACATTGGCTTGCATATATATTTGTACGATCCGGTATTTATCCTGATTTTTATTGCCGCCTTGATCAGACTGTTGTTTCTTCGACAATACCATTACAGCTCATTGCTCTGGATAGTATTGGGCGTCATCTTTCTGTACGGACTTGGTTCCGGTGTCATGCAATACGGCACCTTAGCCGCCAATGAATATCGCAGTTTTTTTTATTTCTGGGCCGGCGCCTTGTATTTTATGAGTTTTCAATACTCAAACCAAATGCTGGAAAAAATACAAAAAAACTGGTTTTGGGTAAGTTTAATTTTATTGGTGATCGTCTATTTCCGCTTTGTCGCCGATTTTCTGCATTTACCGATTGCCCAAACCTGGATTGCAGCCGATACAACCGGGGTAAGGTTCCGAGTCGTGAACGCTGCGGATGCCTATATCTTGGGGGGGGTCATTGTCATGTCTATTATAAATTATCTGCTACCCGGAAAAATTAAGCCACCCAAGATTATCATTATGCTATTTATGATAGCAGTGATGGTGCTGCAACATCGCTCGGTTTGGGGCTTTGTTTTGTTTGGCACGGCAACAGCAGCTTTCCTGCCGGGGATAAAAGTCACGAAGTTAGTGCAAAATGTCGCTTTACTCGGTATCGTCGGCTTCATATTGCTGGCGCCCTTACTCTATTACAGTTTTGCCGACATCTTTATCAAAAGTATCAGTCAATCAGCGGAAAATGCGACGCATTTAAACACCGGTACTTTTGGCGCCCGGGTGAGCGGTTGGTATAGCATGATGGAAGTTTGGGCAAAGGAGTCGTTTTCAACTCAGTTGTTTGGCGAGCCTATGGGCGGAACTTATGCCGGTTCGAAAATTATGCCGCATAATTACTATGTCATGACACTATTACGTTCCGGGATATTTGGCATAATTTTGTTTGTGTTGTTTTATTTCCAAGTCTTAACAAAACTATTCTTTAATATAAAGCATTATTCTGAAGATAAGCTATTTTATGCGATGTTCTTCATGTTGATAATTGGACAGCTCGCTTTTTACATTCCTTATGGCGCCCATGAAGTGGATGGGATTATATTGGGGGTAGCCGCTAGTTTAGCAAAACGTAGAATAGCCGGCGATAATATACAGGCAAATAATAGTGCGGAAAATCAACAGTATTTTTTGAATACCCCAGCTGGCAACAGGCCAAAAACTCCAATTCAACATAAATTAATATAGAGCAAAAAATTATATTAATAACTGGATAAATAGTTTCCATTTAGAAGGGGGGGGGGGTGAAATATCGCGCAGAAATAGACGGCTTAAGAGCTATAGCTGTCACATCCATTTTGATTTTTCATTATTTTCCAGATTCTTTTCCACTTGGGTATTTGGGTGTAGACCTTTTTTTTGTCATTTCAGGATTTTTGATATCGTCTTATATCATTAGGGAGAAAAGGGCTGGATTGTTTTCATACCAAAGTTTTTACTATAGACGAGCGAAACGCATTTTGCCCGCTACTTTAGCTCTCCTCATTTGCACAACCATTACCGCCTGCATATTTCTCACCGCTCCTGATTTAATAAGATATGCAGCTAGTATGCTTGCTACTCTTACATTTACGGCTAATATGTATTTCTGGCAAGACGGTGGATATTTTGGCACCACAGACGAACTTAAGCCATTATTGCATATGTGGTCGCTTGGTGTTGAAGAACAATTTTATTTGTTTTTTCCAGTTACACTTGCTTTTTTGATGAAGTTTTTTAAACGTACAAAACCACTATTAGCAATAATAATTATAATCATCTTATTAAGTTTTTCTGCAAATGTATTCCTATTAAGAACAAACGGCGCGAACCCAGCTTTTTTTCTACTACCTACACGTATCTGGCAGTTTGGTATCGGGGTAATTGCAGCGATATATTATCTTGACTTCCCAAGCCAACACAAATCATCTCATTTATACCTGATAGCAATAACGTTGATACTTGGGTTTTTATATGTACCTTCAGAATTACCAGCAGGTCTGATAGTGACTGTTACTGCCGGTTATTTTCTTGCGAAGAAATATGTGGAAACGCCGGTTTTGTACCAATTCTTTTCCAATTGGATTATTAGAAAAATAGGTTTGATTTCTTTCTCGCTATACTTATGGCATTGGCCAATTATCGTTTTCATTAAGTACTATACAATAGACAGTCTTTCTTTTATACATTTAGCTGTTGGCGTACTGGCAACAGTTATTCTCGCTTTATTATCTTACACATTCATTGAAGAGCCATTCCGGAAAAAACAACAAAGACATCCAGTTCTGATTTTCACTGGCTCTTTGGCTATAGTTTTGAGCGTTTTGTCTGGAGTAATTCTTTTTTTAAACGGCTTTCCAGAAAGAGACAGGAAGATAATAACATCTATTGCCGAAGTCACCCAGACTAACTATAAATGCTCAAAAACTGACTTCTTTTCTTACGGTGGCTCTAGAGCCTGCTATATAAATAAAGAACAGGAAAAACCATATGATTTGGCTCTGATCGGCAATTCCCATGCGCAAATGTATGTTCCTGTGTTCCAGCATTTACTGGGTAAAGATAAGCGCAAGGGTTTATTGATTCCATTCAACACATGTTTGCCAACAATAGACATCAATGTGTCGGAGGACTGTTTACGGTTAGCAAATCAAAATTTCAAAGCATATATGGCCGATCAGAACATTAAAACGGTTGTATTTTCGACAACATGGTATGCGGATACTTGGGTAAACTCAGATGGGGTTATTCAGATAGACAAAAGCCGAATGAAATTTGCCCATTCCCTTCTAGATCTTATTTCTAAAGTGCAAATTTCCGGTAGAAATGTCTATTTGGTAGGCCCAATCGAAATACCTAATTATGATTTACCATCGGTTTTAAGTCGCAAGATTAAATTTACGCAATTTAGCACAGAAGAGGCATTAGATGCACTTAAAGTATCGCGACACCAATTCGACGAGAAATACAATCAGTCCATTCACTTTCTTCAAGAAAACTTGGGTGAAAGATTGATACTTCCCAGCAAATTGTTATGTGATGATGTCTATTGTTACTACGGTCGTGAAGAAGAGATTTATTTCGCAGATAGAGAACATCTGGGATTGATAGGTGCATTGAAAACTGAAAATTTGTTTGTTTTGGCGTTGGGTGCGAAATAATATATAAACTTTTCTTGAACCAATAAATAAATTTCTGGTTAATTATCAAGCAGCAGTTATTTTTCAAAGATAATTTAACATAAAGATAAAAGGGAAGTTTCCTTGCTGCCCGTTCATGTTGTGCAAAGAAAGCCAAAGACTAGGATATAGCTCAGATTACGGGAGAAAGAGAATGGCTGAAAATCAAGGTTTGAAAGAGATTAGAACGAAATAAATATAGAGTTAATAATTTAATGCAGTTAAAGTAGCGCTTTAACCAAATTATAAGCCACTTTATGAGTCCAAGATGTAAGTAAAGCAAAATTATTAACCTTAAATTATTTTTTACCAAAGGAGTAATTAATGAAAATTGGAATTGTTGGCCCTGTAGCTACAGAATCAATAAGAGATTTACTTGACGGCGATAATAGAAGCCTGCCTAAAGGGACTACAGGTGCGCCTTTTCTCGGCACATTAATAAAAACCCTTATTAAAAATGGTCATCAGGTTTATGTCTATACCCTTGATGTGGATATGCCGCCCCAAGATCTTACAGCCATAACTGCGTCGGGTCATAATTTTAAGATCTCTTATTGTCCTCGCAGAAAGCATTCGGTAAGATTCAACAATATATATCCGGGTAGAATCCTTGACTTTTATTACAGGGAAATAAAAGCTTTAAAACTTGCTATAGCTAACGACCAGCCGGATATTGTTCACGGACATTGGTCTTACGAGTTCGGCTTGGCTGCCATGTACAGCAAACTACCTTATGTTGTGACTTGTCACGATTCTCCGGTGAAAGTTCTCAAATACATGTGCAACCATTACCGCTTTGGCCGTTTGCTCATGGCGATGTTTGTCTTTCAAAAAGCTAAATGCCTTACGGCGGTATCCCCGTACCTTAAAAGTGAAATAGCGAAATTTACAAAAACAGATATTTATGTAGTGCCAAATCCTACCCCCATAGAACCCATTAAAGATTTTTTAGATAATACAAAAATCGAAGCAAAATTGAATGCGCCGAAAATTGTTATGGTATTAAATGGTTGGGGGCCATTGAAAAATGCCAAACCAGCGTTCAGCGCATTTAATCAGATTTTAAAAAGCATACCCAACGCGGAATTACATTTATTCGGACATGATTTTCAAGTGGGTGGCTCCGCACAACAATGGGCAAAAGCCAATAATGTGGAGAAGAATATTGTTTTTCACGGATTTACCCCAAATGCTGATGTTCTCACTTTTTTAAACGAAGCAACCCTATTATTGCATCCTGCATTGGAAGAATGCTGTCCGCTGACTTTGATTGAAGCCATGTCATTTGGAGTACCGGTGATAGGCGGCAAGAGTAGCGGCGGCGTGCCTTGGGTTCTGGATGATGGGGGTGCCGGGTTATTAGCCGATGTTTCCGATCCGCAAAACATAGCCGAGAAAATTCTCAGCTTGCTGACGGACAAGGAACTATATACCAATATAAGCAATAAATCTTTGCAAAGAGTTAGACTTTTGTTTACCCAAAGCAGTGTTGCGTCAGCCTATGAAGAAATTTACATGAAGGTTTTAGGGCAATAGCATTAAGGTATTTTAGCTTTTAGCTCAAGGGAATTTTAGGTTGTATTAGGAAACTAGATAAGTCAGAAATTCATTTACAACCTATCGGACAACAATTTTTATAAGCCCTTCTTATTCCCAAGAATTCTCAGCACATTTACGCACGGGTTTGTGGCAGAAAAGCTTGAACGATATTAGAAATACGCACAAGCAATTGAATAACTTTATAAAAACATGGTGCCGGAAATAGGAATCGAACCTACGACCTTCGCGTTACGAGCGTGCTGTTATACATATCCCTATAGTACCCTAATGTGCTCAACTTGTTGATATTTATTGTCTTGCACTAGTTTTGCAGCAAATGTAATAGCCCGTTAATACCCGCGAATGCTCTACTAGTCTCTGCACGATTACACACAGATTACATCAGGTCTGCTTTTGGATTAGCGTTGGCGTTAGCTTTCTTGCTAACTATTTAACAACGCTTCTGGAGTTTCGGCCTGAAAGACTTGCCTTGTCCATTTCTCAATTTCTTCGGGACTGGCCTGACGTATCTTTGCCTGTAGTTCCAGACTTACTTCGCCAAACTTGGAGTCAAGCAACAGCAAAAATAGTTTAGCTGCTTCTTCTTGACGACCTTTTTCCAATCCTTCTTCTAGCCCTTCTTGACGGCCTTCTTGACGACCTTGAAGAATCCCTTCGTTCTTCCAGCCCTTTACGGTTTCAGCTAACATTGTTTCTACCTCTTGAAGAGATTTAAATTCTGTAAAATCGGTGCCGGGTAATTTTCGGGGTAACAGAACCCGATTAAACCAGACGGTAAATGCCCTTCTTAAACTGTCTTGTTCCACAGAGCTAAGCCAGCTCAATAGATTACGGACTACTTTACGAAGATCATCATCAGTGCGACTGCTTTCAAGTTGAAACATAGCAGCAACTAAATTATTGAGTCCGCTTAGGTCTTGAACAGTATAGCGCCCTTCATCTAGCAACAGAAAGCTAAGCTTAGGTCTGTATTTCTCAAGTCCAGCAGGCGCAGGGTAAATTAACGCATCTAAATCAACAGGCGCTTGCCAGCGTCGTTCACCATTATATAGAACAAGTGGCAATACAGGTGGCAACAGATTCTGTGTTCCAAGTTTTTCTGTACGAATGATGTCTTGATACAGCAATGCTAAGTACCCGAGGATTCGTACCGCCATAAAATGATCCACTGTAGACTGAAACTCCAGCAGCAGATACACGTAACACCACTCATTTCCCCAGCGAATCCGCCAGATTAGATCGTCTTCTCTATCACGCAGATCGTCAGTGACATAGCTGCCGCCAACTTTTTCAAGTGTAGCAAAGTCGCACTGATTAACCCATTCTTCTTTTACAAAGCCCTTGAGCAAGTCAGCAACCATTTCTGGATGCGAAAAGAGCAGCTTATAACTGTTATCGTGCGACATAGGGCAAGAGCGATTATGCGAATTTCTAAAATTATACCGCGAAAAGAGGTAATGCCATGAAAGGACTATCTGCTTTTTTTGCGCGTAGCTTTGCTGCTGCTTGATCTTAATCGCTGATGTTACGCAGTAACGATGCAAGCTGTGCAGCGATAACGCGCTCAATGTAACACAATATGATTCTGTTACTTAGCAAGCCATTGTTTTAGTTTACAATAACGGCATTTGTCTGTACTCTATGTAACATAATATGAGGTTTTAAGATAGGAGTTACAAACATGAACGCAGTTGAAGCAGCATCCAAAAATGAAGTTGACAGTCGTGGATAGGCGGGTTCGCTACCATTGGGCTTTCTCAGCCATTTTTTACGGTATTGCGAGATAGACTCGTGCGTCTGGAAATCTCTTTAATGGACAACTGATCGCGGAAATACATCCGTCGAATTTTGGCGTATAGATTCATGGTCATCACCTTCTTTTGCTCCTGTCTAATTTTTGGACAGAAGAGGTTAACAACCCTGGTCAATTTTCGACCGGAATACTGCGGGTTACAGGGTCAATTTTCACCTGGCGTCAACAAAAATCTAATTCGGTAGAAATTGACATCGCCACTCCCGAAGGTCGTGAAAAATTTGATCAACTTGTTGATAAATTAGGCAATCCATCTTTGGACTTAGGCATCTCAATGGCATTGAAATACGCAATCTTGACCCGTGATAATCTGCGCAAGCTTATTGCCGGGCAGAAACTTTACGAGCACGGTCTATGCTTCAAGCGTCTTGCGAATGGTGATGGGCGGTGGTATGTCAATACGATGATTGACGGCACTCGTTACAATCGCACTGTCGGCACCGAAAACGAAGGAGTTACGAGAGAGCAGGCCGAACAATATCTAGAGCAGCTAAAAACCGAGGCCCGCCATTCCAGATTAGATTTACCTGTAAAAGAAGTTGATGATAAACCACTATGGTTTAAGGAGGCGGCAGACGAATATCTGAACCGAATAGAACAAGAAGGCAGCGCCAAGGACGTGCCGACAAAAGAACAACAAATTGAGATGTACTTGTCGCCATTCTTCGGCAAAATGCTAATCACAGAAATCTCTACTTTTGACGTTGAACGCTATAAAAAACAGCGCATGTCTGAATTTTCAATAAGGGGCGGCGACAAACTTGGTACGACGAAAAAGGGCGGCACATCAGTACCGGTCAAGCCAGCGACGGTAAATCGCAGTCTTAACGTGCTGTCGCACATCTTCACAAAAGCCAGTGAGTGGGGATGGGTAGATAAGAGGCCAGCAATAAAGCTATTGAAGCTAGAAAATGCGCGAATCACTTACCTTAGTGCCGAACAAATTAGTCGCCTGCTTAATGTCGCGAAGCAAGACGAATGCCCTGACATTTATCCATTTATGTTGATTGGCCTTGAGGCAGGTATGCGGAAATCTGAAATTCTGCGCATCAGGGTTGAGCACATTGACTTGCAAAAACGGAAAATTTTTATTCACGAAGCAAAGGCCGGTGCGCGTGAACAACCGATTACTGAAAACATTACGCACCTTCTTTCTCAACGCTTGCAGAATGCTGCGAATCAGGAGTGGCTATTTCCATCACCAACTTCAAAAACAGGTCATGTCATTAGCATTGAAAAACCTTTTCGTCGTGTCGTCAAAGCTGCTGGTCTTGATCCCAAAGTGGTTCTGAGACACACGTTACGCCACACCTGCATAACTCATCTTGTGCAGGCTGGCGTTGATTTACCTACTGTGCAGCGCATCAGTGGACATAAAACGATGGCGATGGTCTTGCGTTATACCCACCAGGACGATCAGCATTTGCAAGAAGCGATGGATAAGTTGGAGCAGCGGTACAAAGGTGACGACAAATAAAAAAGCCACCTATAAAGATGGCTTTGTTTTGGCGCAATATGTTAAGTGTTGGCTAATATGTTGTATTGCAAGTCTAGATGACTTTACGCTAACTTCGCTTTTTTACGTGATGCAGCGAAACCGAGAAGACCTGTAGCGAACATTACGATAGAAGTTGGTATGGGGACTGGTGATGCACCGTTAACAATAACATTACCAAAATACCACTCGGAAGGATTAGTTTGGGCTGCAAAAGTCAACGTATCTGTTCCAGTTCCAATGAAACTGAAAGTCTCAAGGGTAAAAGGTATGGAAGAACTAGATTCAGTTAAACTAACCAAGGTATTTCCGTCAATGCTTGCTTGGAAAAATGCATTAGTATCTCCTGCTCCACCGGCTGCTACATAGAAACTGCCAGTGTAAGTTTCGCCTACAACTGTGCTTAAAGTCTGACTTAGAGTAGCTAGAGGCTGATAATCATAATTACTGATTGAAACGCTATTGCTAATATCCACACCAACAACAATGGGTTGATTTGTATCAACGAAATTAAATTGTGGATTCAGGTCAAAACCTGCGTTAGGAGTCCAGCCATTAGGCACTCCTGGATTTCCTCCAGCATCAGTATAAACTCCGCCTAAAAAATCCCCATTTGTTACAATATCAACCACATCGGCATAAGTCATAGGCGCTACGGTTAAAAGCCCGACCATCAAAACAGAAGCAATATTATGTTTTTTAAATCTTAAATTCATGAATAAATTCCCATAATTGTAAAAGATGTATCAGCCTGATGTAGAAAGCAACGTTCGTCAGCTGCCTGTTTCCAGCTAACTAACACGCTGTTTTTAAGTATTTATACCATTATTTGAAATTCATCACAAATTGTCCAAAAGTACAATGCCTTCAGGAACTTTCCAAAAAACTGGGAAGGCGATTGCGAAAAGCTTAATTCTCGATTTATAAGCTTGCTTAGTACGCTTTAGCGAAAACATCTATGACGGAAAATTTGCGTTAGCGATTTGTTTAAACGCTAAAAAAGACTGCCCTCCAATGCCTAATTTATCCCTTGGTGTCTCCGCATGATTACACACGGATTACATCAGGTTTAGAGTCAACTGATTATTCATGTAATTCTGAATGTAGCTAACTATTTGAATAATATATTAAAATAATGGTGCCGGAGATAGGAGTCGAACCTACGACCTTCGCGTTACGAGCGTGCTGTTATACTTACCTATAGTACCATAATGTGCTCAACTTGTTGATATTTATCGTCTTGCACTATTTTTGCCTAAAATGTAATAGACCGCTAATAATCGCGAATGCTCTACTTGTCTCTGCACGATTAAACACAGATTACGTCAGGTCTACATTCGGATTGGTATGGGCGCTAGCTTTCATGCAACGTTTAAAGACGTATTTTTGCTAACTATTTAACAACGCTTCTGGAGTTTCAGCCTGAAAGATTTGCTTTGTCCATTTCTCAATTTCATCCGGACTGGACTGACGTATTTTTACTTGTAAATCCTGACTTACTGCGCCAAATTTAGAATCAAGCAACAACAAAAATAGTTTAGCAGCTTCTTGTTGCCGACCTTTTTCAATACCATTAAGTTCGCCTTCAATAATGCCTTCGTTTTTCCAGCCTTTTATAGTTTCAGCCAACATTGTATTCATCTCTTGAATATCTTTTAATTCAAAAAAATCAGTATCAGGAAATCTTTTTGGTAACAGCACTCTGTTAATCCAAACGTTAAATGCTCTTCTTAGACTGTTTTGTTCCGCAGAGTTTAACTAGTCAAGCAAATGATAGAATACATCACGCAAATCTTGATCTGTTTGACTATTACCTAGTTGAAACATTGCTGCTACCAAGTTTTTTAGACTGGATAAGTCTGACTTGTCAATCCGAGCTTGATCAAGCAATAAATAACTGAGCTGAGGTCTGTATCGGTCTAAACCTTTTGGAGCTGGATAAATTAAAGCGTCCAAGTCAACAGGCGCTTGCCAGCGTCGTTCACCATTATAAAGCACTAATGGCAATATTGGCGGCAGCAAATCGCGGCTACCCAGTTTTTGGGTGCGAATAAAGTCTTGATACAAAAGCGCAATGTATCCAAGAATTCGTACCGCCATAAAATGATTAACGGTAGATTGAAATTCCAGTAGCAAATACACGTAAAGAAATTCATCGCCACAACGAACACGCCAAATCAAGTCATCTTCTCTATCACGGAGGTCGTCAGTGACATAGCTGCCACTTACTTTCTCTAGCGTAGAAAAGTCACATTGCTTGGCAAATTCTGCATCAACAAAGGCCATGAGCAAGTCCTTAACCATTTCAGGATGCGAGAAAAGCAATTTATAGCTGTTATCGTGCAACATAGGGCTAGAACGATGATGCAAGTTTATAAAATTATACCGCGAAAAGCAGTAATGCCTTGAAATGACTCTCTACTATTTTGGCGCATAGCATTGCTGCTGCTTGTTCTTAATTGCTGACGTTATGCAGTAACGATGCCAACTGTGCTGCGATAACTCGCTCAATGTAACGCAAGTCACTTATAATCCAACAAGAGTACATACTAATGAACACTGTCGAAGCCGCCTCAAAAGCAGTGGTGGTTATGATTCACGCCCTGCTCAACAAAAAGTACGGCTAACTTTACGCCGACATCTGGAAAATCGGCATCAACCTGTCGCTACGCATCTAATCTCAAGTACGACTCCCTGAATCTGGAATAGCGATCCTTTAGGCTGGCGGAAGCCAAAACCGGCAAACAGAAGCTGACTCGATTAAATAACGCCGCCTTCGCCGTCATACGGCGCCGAAAACTGTGTTCGCCCGTTGACGAGTGGTTGGTATGAGTGCGGCGGATATACATGTTGAAAAGGTAGCGCAGTTTAAAAAAATCCGCAATATAGCTGCCAAACTATTATGGCGCTACAAAATAAAAAATAACTTCAAAGATGAGTTGAATTAACGTGAAATCAAGGGCTTACGTTTAGAGAGGCGCCTCAAATAAGCTCAATTTGGGGATGGCTTGTTAAAGATGGGTTAGGAAACTAAATAAGTAAGATATTAATTTACAACCTATCGGACAATAATTTTTATAAGCCCAGCTTATTTAAGCGTCCTAGCGAGTAATACGCATCGTACCAACCGGTAACCACATCCTAGAGTTAATGCCAAAAAGAACAGATCCCATTATAGGTTTGAGACATTTCCAGTCAGTTAAAATTCTATTCTGAAACATTTAAAACCTAATAAGTTATTGATAACTATAAAATAATCAAGTAACCACCATTGCAAAAGAAGTATGCTCAGCATTGCCAAGTCATCTAATGCGCCTCATCCCAATTCTCACCCCACCCCACATCCACCACCAGCGGCACATCTAATTCGGCAGCACCAGCCATAATGCCGCGTATACTGTCAATTGAGCTTTGCAAATGTGATTCAGCCACCTCAAACACCAGTTCATCATGCACCTGCATGATGATTTTAATCTGCTGATTATTATCGCCCACCCAAGCATCGCAAGCGATCATGGCGCGCTTGATAATATCTGCCGCGGTGCCTTGCATGGGTGCATTGATAGCGGTTCGTTCGGCGTATTGGCGGAGCGCCGCGTTGCGGGCGTTGATGTCCGGTAGATATAAACGCCGGCCAAACAGGGTTTCGACATAGCCTTGTTGCTTGGCTTGTTCGCGAATTTTATCCATATACTGTTTTACGCCTGGATAACGCGTGAAATACAAATCTATATAGGCTTGCGCTTGATTGCGCGGCAAACCTAATTGCTGCGCTAAACCAAACGCTGACATGCCATAGATCAAGCCAAAATTGATGGCTTTCGCGGAGCGGCGTAAATCTTGCGTGACTTGGTCTAGGCCGACTTCGAAAACCTCGGCAGCCGTGGCGCTATGCACATCCACGCCTTGCGAGAACGCCGCCAGCAAGCCGGCGTCGCCGGACAAATGCGCCATTATTCGCAACTCTATCTGCGAATAATCGGCAGCTACAATTTTATAGCCGGGGCTGGCAATGAAGGCTTGGCGGATTTTACGGCCTTCTTCACTGCGTATCGGAATATTTTGTAGATTAGGATCGGAAGAGGATAAGCGACCGGTGGCCGCTACCGCCTGATGATACGAGGTATGCACCCGGCCGGTTTTGTTGTTGACTTGTTGCGGCAGTTTATCGGTATAAGTCGATTTCAACTTACTCATACTGCGATAATCCAAAATTAACTTCGGCAAAGGATAATCCAGCGCCAATTCCTGTAATACCGATTCGTCGGTAGAGGGCTGGCCTTTTGGGGTTTTTTTCAATATCGGCAAATTCAATCTGTCATATAAGATGTCCTGAATCTGCTTGGGCGAACCCAAATTAAACACCGAACCGGCCAGATCATGTGCATGCAACTCGATGCCTATCATACGGTTAGCCAGTTCCAGACTTTGCTGCGCCAGCATGGCTGTATCGATCAATACGCCATTTTCCTCAATGCGGGTTAATACACCAACCAAAGGAATCTCTATGTCCTGATACAAATCCCATAAGCGCGGCTGCTGACGCAAGCGCTCTGATAGCGTTTGATGCAAGCGCCAGGTAATATCGGCGTCTTCGGCGGCATATTCTGCGGCCTGTTCTATAGGCACTTCCTGAAAGCCGATTTGCTTGGCGCCTTTACCGGCCACATCTTCATAGTGGATGGTCGTCACGCCCAGATAATGCTTAGCCAGATCATCCATATTATGCTTGCTGGCAGTGCTGTTTAGTACATAAGACTCCAGCATGGTGTCGTGCTTAACGCCACGTAAAGTGATACCGTGATTACTCAATACATGGGCGTCGTATTTAAGGTTTTGTCCCAACTTGGCCTTAGCGGCATCTTCCAATAGCGGTTGTAAGGCCGCCAGC
Source organism: uncultured Pseudomonadota bacterium (assembly GCA_963705975.1). GTDB lineage: Bacteria > Pseudomonadota > Gammaproteobacteria > Methylococcales > Methylomonadaceae > Methylomonas. The sequence continues at coordinate 48,277 of CAVPMI010000082.1, read as the reverse complement.
ACCATTTGCCGATCTAGCTGCGCCGGTGCCTCGGCATAATCATGCCCCAAGGGCACATAGGCCGCTTGTCCGGCTGCAACCGCAAAAGAAACACCGACTATTTGCGCCTCACTGTAATTTAAACTGGTGGTTTCGGTATCGAAGGCAAACAACTCGGCTTGCTTTAGCTTATCCTGCCAATGCTCAAAATCGGCCTGGCTCAATATGGTTTGATAATCTCTTTGCTGCGGCTCCGGGTCGGCAGGCGGCGGATTCTGCGGGCGACCGGCTTTTTCGTTATCCAAGGCTTTTAGCCAGCTCGTAAAACCCAAGCTTCCCAACTGCTGCTGTAAAGCGGTGATATCCGGCTCCCGGCGTTTCAAATCGGCCAAGCTATAATGTAGAGCCACATCGCATTTGATAGTGGTCAGCTCGCGAGACAAGGGTAATTGCCCGAGGCTCTCCCGTAAATTTTCGCCGATCTTGCCCTTAATCTCGTCAGCATGGGCAATCAAATTATCCAAGTCACCGTATTCCTGCAACCACTTGGCAGCTGTTTTCGGCCCAACTTTAGGCACGCCGGGAATATTGTCCACAGCGTCCCCCATTAAGGCCAGATAATCGATGATTTGCTCCGGTTTGACGCCAAATTTCTCTTGTACGCCTTTTATGTCCAAAGCCGTGTTGGTCATTGAGTTTTCCAGCGTAATTTGCTCGGTCACCAGTTGCGCCATATCTTTATCGCCGGTGGAGATAATTACCTGAAAACCCTGCCGCGCCGCATTTTGCGCCAGACTCCCCAAGACATCGTCAGCTTCGACGCCGTGTTCGATAATCAACGGTAAACCCAGGCTGCGAATCAAGTCATGCAGTGGTTGAATCTGTACCCGCAAATCGTCAGGCATAGGCGGACGATGCGCTTTGTATTGATCGTACAAATCGTGACGAAAAGTCTTACCCGGCGCATCGAAAACCACAGTAAAATAGGGCGTATCGTAATCATTGATCAGTTTGCGCAACATATTGGACACCCCATATATCGCATTGGTCGGCTGACCCTGCGCATTACTTAAGGGTGGTACTGCGTGAAACGCGCGAAAAAGAAACGACGAACCATCGATCAGTATCAGTTTTTGCGGGGCGGAGTCGGACATTTAAGTTCAGCAAGCTAAGTGAGTTGCTGCAACAATACAACGCTGTTGCTATGGCTGCAAGCAGAGAATAGCAACCCATGTAGGATGAGGCTTGGAATTGAAAGTATCATCTGCAAAGTAGACTTATGCAAATAACCGTTAAAATACCGGCAAACACTGATTTGGAGCTTGACTCTAGATCATTATCAGAAAAGAATGGCAACCACACCGCTCACAGCATTTAAAAGTCATGATAACAGGCACGCTCTATATTATCTCCGCACCTTCCGGCGCCGGTAAAACCAGTCTGGTTAAACAACTGCTTGCCGATTTCGAGCAATTGACGGTTTCGGTTTCCCATACTACTCGGCTAATGCGAGTCGCAGAACAAGATGGCCTCGATTATTTTTTCGTTTCTGTCGAAGCCTTTAACAAAATGATAGAACAACAGGCTTTTCTGGAATATGCGCAAGTATTCGGTAATTTTTACGGCACTGCGCAACAAACCGTTAGCGATAATTTAGCCCAAGGCTTGGATGTGATCCTGGAAATTGACTGGCAAGGCGCACAACAGGTGCGCCGACTTTTCCCGGATAGTGTCTCGATTTTTATTCTGCCACCCTCTATTGACGTATTATGGCAACGTTTGCAAAATCGCGGACAGGATAACGATGAAGTGATCGCCAGACGCATGCAGGTCGCGGTAGCGGAAATGAGTCATTATCCGGAGTTTGACTACTTAATCGTGAATGACGATTTCAATACCGCTCTTGGACAGTTGAAAAGCATCATCAGCGCCAACCGCTTGTTACAAAACCGGCAGCAGCAAGCGTTACTGCCTCTGTTGCAAGATTTACTTAACTAATAAATAAACTTTCTCCAATTCAAGAACACATTCGAACATTAATTAAGGCTATAAATATGAAAACAAACAGTAGACAAAAAATTCTTGGCTTGGCGATCACCTCTGCATTAGTCGTATTACTTAGCGCATGCTCGGATGACAAAGCGCAAAGCAGCGGTACGGAAAAAAATGCGCCGGCATCTAAACTTGCAAAAAACCATCACGTTGATGCCGGTAAAGGTGAAGCGGCCGATTCGGTAAAACAGAAATTTATCAATGAATTTTCTAATAAGTGTGTTTCAAGGGAATTAAAGAACTCTAATAACCCGGATTTTGATAAAAAACGCTTTGAAGATTCTTGCAGTTGCATCGCCAAGCATATCGCCGATGATTTGGCGGATGTCGATGCCGAGAAATATTTGGTGGCGCATGAAGACACGCAGTCCTTAGACATTAAATTTGATCAGGCAGCGTATTTCTGTTTGCAAGCCAAAGGTCTTCCGAAAGGTCCGCATTTGTTTGGTAAAGAGTAAACCTGACATGAGACCAAGTAATAATTTATTCCAGCAAGCCAAACGTGTGATTCCCGGCGGGGTTAATTCGCCGGTGCGGGCTTTCAATGGCGTCGGCGGTGACCCGCTGTTTATTGACCATGCACAAGGCGCTTATCTTTTCGATAGCGAAAACCGGCGGTACATTGATTATGTCGGCTCCTGGGGACCGATGGTGCTCGGCCATGCTCACCCGGAAGTCATCGCTGCGGTCAAGCAGGCTGCCGAGAAAGGCTTAAGTTTCGGTGCGCCCACCGAAATCGAGACCCGCATGGCGGAAAAGATCTGCTCCCTGTTGCCTGCTGTAGAATTGGTGCGTATGGTCAGTTCCGGCACCGAAGCCACCATGAGCGCTTTGCGTCTGGCCCGCGGCTTTACAGGCCGGGACAAAATCGTCAAATTCGAAGGTTGTTACCACGGCCATTCCGATTCACTGCTGGTTAAAGCCGGTTCCGGCGCCTTGACTCTTGGCATACCCAGTTCGCCGGGCGTCTCAGCCGCCGTCGCCGCCGATACCCTTACTCTAACTTATAATGACAGCGAGGGAGTGCAAAACGCCTTTGCCGAATTGGGTGGCAAAATTGCCTGCATCATAGTTGAGCCGGTAGCCGGCAATATGAATTGCATTCCGCCGGCGCCGGGTTTTCTGGAAACCCTCCGCCAAGTTTGCGACCAATACGGCAGCGTATTAATTTTTGATGAAGTCATGACCGGCTTTAGGGTCGATCTGCACGGCGCGCAAGGACTCTACGGCATCAAACCGGACTTGACCACGCTAGGCAAAGTAATCGGCGGCGGCATGCCGGTAGGTGCGTTCGGCGGCAACCGCAACATAATGGAAAAACTATCGCCTTTGGGTTCGGTTTATCAAGCCGGAACCCTTTCCGGCAATCCGGTAGCGATGGCAGCCGGTTTGAAAACTTTGGAGCTGATCTCCGTAGCCGGCTTTTTTGAAAATCTGACCACCACCACTAGCCAATTACTGCAAGGCCTACAACAAGCTGCCGATGCTGCGGGCATTGTGTTTAGCACAAATCAAGTCGGTGGTATGTTTGGCCTATTTTTCAGTGCAGAAAAACAAATCGACAGTTTTGCAAAAGTCATGCAGTGCAACCAGGATAGATTTAAACGTTTTTTCCATGCTATGTTGGCGGAAGGCGTTTATCTTGCTCCCTCCGCGTTTGAAGCCGGCTTTGTCTCAGCCGCGCATACCCATGCCGAAATAGAAGCTACCATAGCCGCAGCAACTAAGGTTTTCAAAACATTGTGATTGAGTTATTACCAACCTGGTGGCTGTTGCCGGCTGTATTATTGGGTTTTCTGCTGAATTCTCTGTTCAGCAGAAAACAGCAGGCAACCCTAACCCAGCAGCTTCAGAAAACCAGCATCCAACTTGCCGTTGCCGAAGAAAAATTGGCGCAGCTTAATAATAAGGAAAATGAATGTCGGCATCTGCAACTGCAACTATCACAATTGCAGGCCGAAAATGCCGATCTCAACGCCCGCCAACAGGAGCAGCACAAAAATAACGCCGAAAAAATCCGCTTGTTGCAAGATACTGAAGCCCAGCTAAAAACCCAATTTGAAAATCTAGCGCATAAAATTTTCGAGGAACGCGGAAAACAGTTTGTAGAGCATAACAAACTCAGCATCGAAAACCTGGTTGGGCCGCTAAAACAACAAATCGGCGAATTTAAAAGCCGCGTCGAACATGTGTACGACAACGAAACCAAAGACCGGATTTCCTTACGTGAGGAAATCGTTTCCCTGCGCCGTGACACTGCCAAGATGAACCAAGAAGCCTTGAATCTGACCAAAGCCCTAAAAGGCGATCACAAACTGCAAGGCAATTGGGGAGAAATGATCCTCGAGAAAGTGTTGGAACAATCCGGTTTACGTAAAGGCATCGAATATGAAACTCAGGGTGCGTTTCGGGATGAAGACAATCGGCTTTTCAAACCTGACGTGATTGTTCGACTTCCGGAAAATAAAGATGTCATTATCGATTCCAAGGTCTCATTGCTGGCTTACGAACGCTATTGCGTAGCAGAAGATGAACAACACCGTATCGAAGCTTTACAGCAACATATCGAAGCCGTCAGAAGCCACATCAAGGGCTTGAGCAATAAAGATTATTCCAGCTTAAAAGGTCTGCGCTCCCTGGATTTTGTGCTGTTGTTCATGCCGATAGAGGCCGCTTTTATGGCGGCATTTCAAGCTGACGATCAGCTGTTTAACGACGCCTTTGAGCACAAGATCGTGGTGGTTACTCCCAGCACCTTACTGGCAACTTTACGCACAGTGCAGAATATCTGGCGCTATGAACAACAAAATGAAAATGCCAAACTCATTGCCGACAAGGCCGGTACGCTCTACGACAAAATCCGTGGCTTCGTTGAAGACATAGAACGCCTCGGCGTACAGATTAATACTGTGCATAAGACCTACGATGGCGTCATCAATAAACTCAGCACTGGAAATGGCAACTTGTTGCGTCAAGCCAGCAGCTTAGAAGAACTAGGAATCAAGGTAAAAAAGAAGCTGCCGAAAAGCCTAACGGAACAAATGGCAGTCGATGATGAACCATTTCCCTAAAAAGGACAGTTGCTATGCCTGGTTATCGGCAAATTAATTCGATGTAACTCATAGCACTATATTTTTTCCAGTAACTCCAAGCGCAAATTCGTTACCTTAGCTTGCCATAAGGCCGGATTTACCGGAAATGCTTGAGTTATGCCGGTTTGGCGGTAACTGCTACGTTTGAATTGAATTTTGATTGTGCATATAAGGCGGCGCCGACTATGCCTGCTTGATTTAAAAAGGCAGCTGGTTTTACCGGGGTTTTGACCGTGAGTTGCGCCTTAAATTTATCGAATTTTTTGCTGGCGCCGCCGCCCAGAATAATTAGATCCGGCCAAAACAGTCTTTCCATCATGCATAAATAAGTGTTGAAGCGATTACCCCAGGTTTTCCAACCTAGGTCATGAAGCTTTCGAATCGCATCCGAAGCATAATGTTCAGCTTTTGTGCCGGTTTCCAAATGTATATGGCCTAATTCAGTATTCGGTAGTAAGACGCCATCGGTAAACAATACTGTACCGAGTCCGGTACCGATGGTAATCAACAGCACCACGCCAGTTTGGCCGACGCCCTCGCCAAAACTAATTTCTGCCAAACCGGCGGCATCCGCGTCGTTTAAATTGTAACAAGGGCAATTTGTGGCAAGTGAAAACAACTGATCGATATTTTTACCAATAAATTCTGGCGCAATATTGGAAGCAGTCCGCGCCACGCCGTGTTGAATCGCAGCAGGGAATCCACAGCCTACCGGTCCCTTCCAATTAAAATGTGCGACAAGTTGCGCCAGCACCGTTGCAATTGCTTCCGGCGTGGCGGGTTGCGGGGTGTCTATGCGATACCGCTCTGTTATGAGCATACCTGTTTCCGTATCAACAATCGCGCCTTTAATACCCGAACCGCCGATATCCACCCCGAGAATTTGCATCATATTTCCTGAATTAGTTTTTATTATAATTATGCATTTTAGAGGATGCACCGGCAATTACAATGTTTGACTTGCCGGTAAAGTATAGTTAAAAATGGTCTGGAAACATCTGTGATGCACCATCCATATCGCCTGTATCCGCATATTTAAGCGGTACGGCGTCAGCTTGCAGCAAAATGCCGTCCACAACTTGCCCAATGATCAATATATGGTCGCCAGCTAAGGTTTCTGCGGCCACTTTGCATTCATAGTGCGCAACAACATCATCAAGCAAGGGCGCTCCAGTTGCGCCAGGCCGCCACATGACTGAGGCGAGTTTATCAGTTTTTGCAGGTTGACCGAACCGTGCCGCTAAAGCCATTTGGTCTTGGCGTAATACGTTAATTGTAAATACGCCGCTGGCTTTAAGCAATTGGTACGAAGAATGCTCGGGATTGATGCTCAATGCCAGCAATAGCGGCTGGAAAGAGACCGGCATCACCCAGGCGGCAGTAAATGCGTTGCTGCGATTATTTGCAGCAACGCCTATCACATAAACACCAGTCGTGATGCGTTTAAACAATTCGGTCATTTTTTGGCTCATTGCTGATGACCTGCTGAAAATATATTGCAGTGTAAATTTGAGTAATTTAAGCGCCAAATAATTGATGATCTATCAAATCACATAAACAGTGGGAGATCAGTAAATGCACTTCTTGAATACGGGCGGTTGACCAAGACGGTACTCGAATTTCGATATCAGCTTCGTTTAATGCGCCGGTCAAGACGCCACCGTCTTTCCCACTCAAAGCAATTACAGTGATATCCCGGTCATGCGCCACCTTAACCGCTTTGACGATATTCGCGGAATTGCCGCTAGTGGTGTAAACCAGCAAAATATCGCCGGCTTGACCTAGCGCGCGTAATTGTTTGGCAAATATTTCGTCGTAATGATAGTCATTGGCAATCGAAGTGATGGTCGATGTGTCGGTGGTTAAGGCAATGGCGGGCAATGCGGGGCGTTCGCGTTCGAAGCGGTTCAGCATTTCCGAGGAAAAATGCTGGGCATCGCCGGCAGAGCCGCCATTGCCGCAAGTCAGAACTTTTTTGTCGTTAACCAAAGCCTCGACAATTTTCTGCGAGGCGAATTCGATCAACTCGCAGAGGCTGGCCATCGCATCCTGTTTAGTCTGAATGCTGTCGGTAAAATGGTTGATAATACGGTCTTGTAAGCTCATTGGTTTTAGGTTTGAAAGGCGTTAGGTTTGAAAAGCGTTTTTAATCCAGTCGAGTCGATTGTTAACGCCGGTTATAGCGATTACGTCGAAACGAATTGCACAATGGTTCAGTTTGTTGATTATGACATAGTGTTGCGTGGCAGCGACAATTCGCATCTGTTTTTTCCAGGTAATACTGGCTAAGGCGCCACCGAATTGCTCGGATTTGCGGTAGCGAACTTCGACAATGACCAGCACTGCGCCATCCATCATTACTAGATCCAATTCGCCCAACTTGCAACGGTAATTGCTGCTTCGCCATAGTAAGCCTTGTTGTTGTAAATAACTAAGCGCCAACTGTTCGCTGCTGGCGCCTTTTTGTAGGTGCGCGGCTTTGGGTTTGTCGGATAACATCCGTAACTACTCAAGAAAACCGGACGCGACAGGTAATCCACCCTTAAATTGAGCGCATACCAATTTGCGGGTAATCCGGTTTTCAGCATTTAAGCTTAAGCGGCCGGTAGCGCCGCTGTAGGTTGTTGTGTTCAACTGATATAATTGACTGAGTAAATTGTAAGCGTCTATGCCCAAGGGTACTAGTCTGATTTGTATATCGGTCAAATTTTGCCAGGTATTTCTGAGTGCGTTCTGACTTAAGGGGCCACTGTAAACATCGGCAAAAAACCAAGGCATATCACAAAAACTGATTTTACCCAATTCAGCATCCTGTACCGGACTTTGATGGCCGCTATAAATATTGGGCATAGCATAAACGGCCAAATCGCTGGTTTGATGAAATTTTAGTTGTGGGGCTAGTTCGCGGCCAATTTCAGGATTCGCGCTAAGTAACACCGTTTGCTGTTGTTTTTGGCCATTTTGTTCGGCTGTCGAGCTGAGTAAGCCGTTCAATACGGTTGCAATATCATGTTGTTTGGCGTCATAACTTTGCGTACCGACCACTGAGCCGCCAGTACTTTGCCAAGCAACCGTTAAATAATTAGCTATTCGCTGGCCTTGCGAAGTATTAGGTACCAATAATACCGCGTTTAATCGGCCTTCTTTGTGCGCTTTTATAGCCAATTGTTCAGCTTCATCTATCGGACTTAAACCAAACTGATAGAGATTGGATTTGCTTAAATTTTCCACATGATTCAAAGCCAATACCGGCGTAGTCAGCTCAGTGCTTTGTGCTAAAGCCTGAATCTGTTCTTTCACCAACGGGCCGATCATTTGCTTAGCGCCCTCCGCTATTGCTTGCTTATATATGCTGACAATATCGCCTTGTTCGGTATCGTAAAACTTAAGCGGCAATTGCGGGGCGGTGGCGGAGGCCAAGCTATGCGCAGCCAGTACGCCGTCTTTGATGGCGTTACCGGCCTGAGCAAACGCGCCGCTACCCGGCAGCAACACGGCGATATTGGGGCCGGCGGGGATTCCGGTAGTTTCAGCCACCTCGCCTGTTTGCGCTTGTACAGTTGTTGACGGCGTTAGATAGGTTTGCAAAAATTCGGCTTTGGCTGGATGCTTAGGATATTTCGAGCGCCATTGTTGAATTTGTTCCCCGACATTAAATCCGGGTTGGTCGCGTTGTTTGAGTATTTTGGCTAAAGATAGCCAGCCGCTGAGTTCATCGGTCATCGACGGCGGCGTGTTCAGGCTATCCAGCGATAATACGCTGAGCATATCCAAAATCGTGGCTACGTTTTCTTGCTGTTGTTGCGTAGTATGCAACAAGTCGCCTAGTTTCATACGGGCTATCACGGCGCGACTGACATTGCCTAGCAAGGAGTTTGCAAAGCCTAGGGATTTGTAATAATCGATTTGATCGGCTTCGCTGAGTAATTTTGGGCGGGCGGTTTCCAGCATCAGTAAAGCGTGTTCGGTATCGCCGGTGCTTAAGGCGATTTGCGCATCCAGTAGGTTGTATTTGCTGCGCTGCTCGCTGGACAGGTCGGCAAAGGTCGCCAAATCCAATTCTTTTTGGGCGGCAACTGTGTTGCCGGCTTTAATTAGTGCGTCGGCTTTTTGCAAATGCAAAACAGCTTGGGGTTCGGCCAAGGCATAGGTTTTTATCGGTTCGCTGAGCGGAACCGGTTTTTGTAGCTGGCGAGGAGGTTTGACTTCCAGTTGCGCCTGGTTTTTGGGGGGCTCGCCGGCGCAAGCGCTAAGCAGTAACATGGCGAAAATCCAGCAAGTCCTGCGATGACGGGGCATAATGCCAGCGAATTTAAGATCATACATAGCAGCGGAGAACAGAAATACAGATGTACGGGAAATTATACGTGGTTGCCACGCCAATAGGTAATTTGGCAGATTTTAGCTTTCGGGCGGTAGAAATCCTGAAACAAGTTGATTTAATCGCCGCTGAAGATACTCGGCACGTGAGAATGCTATTGCAACATTATGGCATCAATAAGCCCTTGCTTTCGCTGCACCAGCATAACGAAGAAAAAGCCTCGCTGGGTTTGGTGGAGAAAATTCAACAAGGATTGTCCATAGCCCTGGTTTCCGACGCCGGTACGCCATTGCTCAGCGATCCCGGTATGCCCTTGGTGAAGCTGGCGAAAGAACAAGGCATAGAGGTGTCGCCTATTCCCGGTGCTTGCGCACTGATCGCTGCGCTGTCGGCATCCGGACTGCCTATCACCCGCTTTAGTTTCGAAGGTTTTTTGCCGCGCACCTCTTCGGCCCGGAAAAGTTTTTTTCAGGCCAAGTTGACCGATGAAACCACTTGGGCTTGTTACGAGTCCAGCCACCGGATTCAAGCGGCGCTGGAAGATATGCTGGAAATTTTCCCTGCGGAGCATGAAATATGCGTTGCCCGTGAAATCACTAAACTGCACGAAACCATTGTTAAAGATGAACTGGCACGGGTCAGCGATTTGGTGAAAAATGACGTCAATATGCGTAGGGGTGAGTTTGTGGTGGTAGTGGCCGGCACGAAGCGGGAAAAGGAAACTCAGGGCTTAGATGCCGAACAGCAGCGTGTTTTGGCTTTATTATTGGCGGAATGTTCGATCAAAACCGCAGTTGCTTTGGCGGCGGAAATTACCGGCCAACGTAAAAAGCTGCTTTACCATGCGGCGCTGGCTTTGCAAAACTAGCCTCCCATCTGAAATAAAAAAGCCTAGCCTGTTTGCACAGGCTAGGCTTTTAAACGCTTTTAGCTTGCTTATATTAAGCCATTGCACGCAATCTATTGTTTAATCTGCTTTTGCTGCGAGCCGCTTTATTTTTATGGATGATGCCTTTATTCACAGCAGAATCTATAATGGGCTGAGCCGCCTTAAAAGCGGCTTGCGCTTGCACTTTGTCGCCCGCTCTTACTGCGGCGATGATTTTTTTGATAAAAGTGCGTAAGTTGCTGCGCTGTCCTGCATTGCGAATACGGCTGTTCTCAGCCTGACGCGCTCTTTTTTTAGCTTGTGGTGAATTCGCCATAGTCTATCAGTTGATTTATGTTAATTTAGAAACCCTGCATTATGTATTTGGATGCTATGATTGTCAATCATTTATTGATTTAAACGCTTAAGAAAATTCCCTTTGAGTAAGCAACTTTTCAAATCCAGCGCCATTGTCGGCGTGATGACCATGATTTCCAGACTCATGGGATTTGCCCGCGACATGTTATTAGCTAATATTTTTGGGGTTAATGCTGCCACCGATGCATTTTTCGTCGCCTTTAAAATCCCGAATTTCCTGCGCCGTTTGTTTGCTGAGGGCGCATTTGCCCATGCTTTCGTGCCGGTTTTATCGGAATATAACCAAAAAGGCGACCGCGTAGCGCTAAAGCTGTTTATTGATAAGACCGCAGGCACTCTGGCGTTAGTGCAATTATTATTGACTGCTGTAGGCATTGTCGCAGCCCCTCTATTGATTATGCTGTTTGCACCGGGTTTTCTGTGGGAGAGTGGTCAGTATGAACTGGCTGTACAACTCTTGCAAATAACTTTTCCGTATCTATTGTTCATTACCTTAACGGCATTTTCCGGCGGAATTTTGAATGCGCAAGGTAAATTTGCCGTTCCAGCCATTACGCCGGTGTTTTTGAATATCTGCATGATTATCGCCGCCGTCTGGATTTCGCCGCTGATGGCTAAACCCATAGTCGCTCTGGCCTGGGGGGTATTTGCCGCCGGCCTCGTGCAATTAGTGTTTCAAATTCCGGCTTTAATCCAGTTGGGCCTTCTGCCAAAAATGCGTTGGGGCTGGCATGACGCTGGGGTCAGACGGGTCATTCACTTAATGGCCCCGGCCATTTTTGGGGTATCGGCGGTGCAGATAAATTTATTAATCGACACGTTATTTGCCTCTTTTCTGCCGTCCGGGAGCGTGTCCTGGTTGTATTATTCCGACCGGCTGGTTGAATTCCCGCTAGGCATTTTTGGTGTAGCCATTTCCACAGTGATATTGCCTAGCTTAGCAAAAACACATGCTGCTGCTGATGTTAGGGCGTTCTCCAGGTCTCTGGATTGGGGCTTGAAATTGGTGTTATTAATCGGTTTGCCTGCCACAATGGGTTTAGCGTTTCTATCGGAACCTTTGTTATCTACGCTGTTCCAATATAATGAATTTGGGGTGGAAGACGTGCACATGACCAGTAAGAGTTTAACGGCGTTTTCCTTGGGGTTGCTGGCGTTCATTTTAATTAAAGTGCTGGCGCCGGGATTTACCGCACGCCACGACACGCAAACGCCGGTGCGCTACGGTATGTATTCGATTGTGTGCAATTTGGTGTTGAATGCTTTGCTGTTGGCGCCGCTGGCACATGCCGGGCCGGCATTAGCAACCACATTATCCGCTTATTTAAATGCCGGACTATTATTGTTAACGTTGCTGAAACGCAAAACCTATCAGCCTTGCCAAGCATGGCCTAGGGTTATTCTACGCACCTTGCTGGCTACCGTAGGCATGTCAGGGTTTTTGTATTATTTTGTCGACGCAGCTTCATGGTTAGGCTTGGGAGGATCGCAACGCAGCCTGCATTTGGCCTTAGTGATAGGGATGGCAATTTTGATTTATGGTCTACTCTTAGTATTGTTTGGGTTTCGGCCTAGCCAGTTGAGTGAAAGCCAAACAGCCGATTCTTGAGATTTACTCAGCCGTCCCCATAGTGAGGTAGAATGTCATGGAAACAGCGTTTCTATCCTAATGAATCAACTATTTATTCAGAAAGCTATGAAAACAAGAACTATTGGATTTATCGGCGGCGGCAATATGGCGACCAGCTTGATCAGCGGTTTGATTGCCAGCGGCTATGCGCCGCAACAAATTTGGGTTTCCGATATTAATCAGGCGGCTTTGCAAGCGCTTGCCGACCAACTACACGTGAATATTTCCGCTAACAATGCGGCGCTAAGCGAAGAAGTGGATGTCGTCGTACTGGCGGTTAAACCGCAAATTTTGCGTGAGATTGCTTTGCAAATTGCAGCAACCATACGCACAAGAAAATTATTGGTGGTATCGATCGCGGCCGGGATTACCCAAAGCAGCCTTGCCAAATGGTTGGGAGAGGATGTCGCGATTGTGCGCTGCATGCCCAATACGCCGGCCTTGGTTTTGACCGGCGCTACAGCACTGCACGCCAACAGCAATATCAGCGAAGAGCAAAAAGATCTGGCTGAAAATATTTTACGCGCGGTCGGTCTCACCTTGTGGGTGGCGGAAGAAGCGCAACTGGATGCAGTAACAGCAGTCTCCGGCAGCGGACCGGCGTATTATTTTTTGCTTATGGAAGCCATGGAAAAAGCGGCTCTAGAGTTGGGACTGGACGAACGTTCGGCGCGCTTGTTGATTCAACAAACTGCATTGGGCGCAGCTAAAATAGCTTTGGAATCATCAGAGTCGCCTACGCAATTACGCGAACGCGTTACTTCGCCAGGCGGCACTACCCAGCAAGCCATAGAGACCTTTCAGAAAAACGGCTTTGCGGCCTTGGTCAGCAAAGCTTTGCATGCCGCCAGAGATCGGTCTATAGAAATGTCAAAACAACTCGGAGCTGATTAATGGGCGCCAATTATATGACCGATCCAGTGGTGTTTTTGATCGACACCCTGTTTTCACTATATATTTTAGCCGTCATGTTGCGATTTTTGTTGCAATGGATACGCGCCGATTTTTATAACCCGGTGTCACAATTTTTAGTAAAAATCACCCATCCGCCTTTACGCATCATGCGGCGGTTTATTCCGTCTGTCGGCAGAGTGGATAGTTCTTCATTGGTGTTGGCCTTGCTGTTGCAAATGACTGCAAACTTTGCAATTTTGGCAGTCAAAGGACTGTCAATCAGTATTGTGGCGCTTGTTCTGCTGTCTTTTACGCATTTGTTAAAATTGCTGTTGGATATTTATGTTTACGCCATTTTTGCCTCGGCGTTGCTGAGCTGGTTCGCTGCCGGCAGCTACAATTCAGTGTTCTCAATTTTATACAGCTTGACCGATCCCATATTAAACGTCTGCCGAAAAATTTTGCCCGATATGGGCGGGATAGACTTGTCTCCCCTGGTGGCCTTGGTATTGTTGCAATTGGCGAAAATGATGATTTTACCGCCCTTGCAAGAACTTGCCGGTTTATTGGGTTAAGCGCCCAAATTTTTTCTGGAAATGCAGGCGGCGTCTCTCAAAAAATGCCTGATTATTGGACTGGTTCTGCTGATGGTCTGCGGCTCGGTTAAGGCGAAAAAGATGTATCGCTGGGTTGATGAAGCCGGAAATGTATATTTTTCTGATCAGGTTCCGCCTGATCAGGCCCGGTTTAAGCGAGAAACGCTGAACGAGAAGGCAAAGGTACTGGATGTGTTGGAAAAAGCCAAAACGCCGGCTCAAATTGCACAGCAAAAAAAATTGGATGCTCTGCGGGTTGAGCAGGACAAAATTATAGCCAAACAAATATCAAACGATAAAGTTTTGCTGGCCAATTTCCGCACCCTGGCCGATATGCAGAAGGCTTACGATAATAAACGCGCGGCCTTGGATCTAGATCAAAAATTGCTTGAAGGCAATATTAAACGCCTAGAGCAACAATTGCTGAAATTTCAACAACAAGCCGCCGATCTGGAACGTAATGCGCAAAAAGTGCCGGACAAACTTGTTACCGATATGGCTGCCACAAAGCAAGGTCTAGAGGCGGCAAAACTTGAGTTAAATCACCGGATTGCCGATAGGCAAAAAACTGAAAAAGAATTACGAGCCGACTTGGATCGCTACCAATTCTTGACACAATCTGCCGAGGAAAGAAAAAAATTAAGCAGCCTGCCGGCCGATGAAGGCAAAGATGTAAATTCTTTAGGTGTGTTTACCTGCCAGGACGCTTCACAATGTGAACAAGCCTGGAAATTTGCCGGGGAATTCGTGGCTGAATTCTCGTCTACTGCTAAAAATATAGAATCCGACAAACTGATTCTGCGCGCCATGCCACAAACTGATGATGAATTTAGTTTATCGGTCGCCAAACTTGAGAGTGACGGACAACAACAGATTTTCCTGGATGTGCACTGCACACAAACATCCCTAGGCGATGATTTATGCCGCAGCAACAAAATTAAAAATTTACGGCAAAGTTTCGTGCCTTATGTGCAGTCACAATTAGCGTCGCAACATTAACGTACCAACTCCTTGATTGGTAAATAACTCCAATAAAACCGCATGATTTACTCTGCCGTCGATAATATGTACGCTGTTAACGCCGCCGCTTAAGGCATCTGTAGCACAGCGTGTTTTTGGAATCATACCACCGGAAATCGTGCCGTCTGCAATTAGGTTATCTATATCGGTCAAGGTCAAACCTGTCAACAATTCACCTTGCTTATCGAGGATGCCCGCAGTATTAGTTAGCAGTATCAGTTTTTCGGCTTTCAACACCTCTGCGACTTTACCTGCTACCAGATCGGCATTGATATTGTATGAATGACCGTCTTTACCCACTCCGATTGGCGCAATGACTGGAATAAAGTCGCTATTGCCCAGCATTTCCACCACGGATGGGTCAATACTGCTGACTTCACCGACATGACCCAGATCAATTATTTCAGGCGCATCGTCGATTGAAGCCCCGGCTTTGGTGATATTGATTTTCCGGGCATGGATAAAGTTACCGTCTTTACCGGTCAAACCGACCGCTTTGCCGCCGTGAACGTTGATTAGGTTGACGATTTCTTTATTCACCAAGCCGCCCAGCACCATTTCTACCACATCCATGGTTTCGCTGTCAGTGACACGCATACCGTCAACAAATTCTGAGGTCTTGCCTAGTTTGGTCAGTAATTGTCCGATTTGTGGACCGCCGCCATGCACGACAATAGGATTTATACCGACCAGTTTCATCAGCACAATATCTCGAGCAAAGCTGTGTTTAAGCGCCTCGTCAACCATCGCATTCCCCCCAAATTTTATCACAACGGTTTTACCTTTAAACTTTTGGATATAAGGTAAAGCTTCGATCAAAACATGGGCGATCTGGTGGGCTGTTTTTTCTTTAATCATCATTAAATCTTAAAAAGGGAGGGAAATATTGGGTTTGATTTGCTGCATCAGGAATTTAAATTGAGTTTGGATCCGCGCCATGGCGGCTTCGTTATCGGCTTCAAATCGCAAGGTTAAACAAGGCGTGGTGTTGGAGGCCCTAACGAGTCCCCAGGCATCGGCTAATTCTACCCGCATACCGTCAATGTCAATAATATTGGCGTCGTTAAAGTCCGCTAGACTTATCATTTGCGCGATAAAATCGACGCATTCAGCTTCAGGCATCGCCACTTTCAGTTCCGGGGTGCTAATTGTTTCCGGAAAATCGGCAAACACCTCATCGCTGGAGCGCATATCCTCAGAGAGAATTTGTAACAGCCGTGCTGCAGCATAAAGTGCGTCGTCAAAACCAAACCAACGGTCATTAAAATAAATATGTCCGCTCATTTCGCCGGCCAACGCGGCGCCGGTTTCCTTGATCTTGGCTTTCATCAGCGAATGGCCGGATTTCCAAATAATCGGATGTCCACCGCGTTTGATAATGAGGTCTTGCAGATGCTTAGAGCATTTAACATCGTAAATGATATCGGCGCCCATTTTTCTTGCCAGCAGATCCCGTGCGAACAACATCATTTGTCTATCCGGCCAGATGATTTTACCTTTTGCATCAACCACGCCTAGACGATCACCGTCACCGTCGAAAGCGATGCCAATATCGGCGGCGTGTTTTTTGACTGCTGAAATCAAGTCAGCCATGTTTTCCGGGATGCTGGGATCAGGATGATGATTGGGGAAGTTGCCGTCTATTCTGCAGTAGAGTTCTATGACCTCGCAACCCATGGTTCTCAATAACAGAGGACCTAAATCGCCGGCAACGCCGTTTCCGCAATCCATCACCACTTTCATCGGCCTGAATATCTCAAGATCTTCGCAAATATTACCGATATATTCATCGGTAAATTCGTCATTTTCGGTCACAGTACCATGTTCGCCATAGTGATAATTTTCTGCGGTGATGCGTTTTTTGATGGCTTGAATTTTGTCTTCGGCCAATGTTTCGCCATGCAATACTATTTTTAAGCCGTTGTATTCCGCAGGATTATGGCTTCCGGTAATCATGATGCCGCTGTGCCCGTCTATATGGTGAGCAACAAAATATAAGACCGGTGTCGGCGTTAAGCCAATATCGATAACATCACAGCCGGTTTCCCGTATGCCTTTGATCACAGCCATCGCCAAACTAGGACTGGACAGCCGACCATCACGGCCGACCACCATTGTCTTAATGCCCATTTCATAGGCCTGACTGGCAACAGCCCTCCCGATATTGGCGGCGATAGTCTCGTTTAAGTCCTTGCCGACGATACCGCGTATATCGTAGCAACGGTAAATATCGGTGGTATTCTCAATTGTAGTACTTGGCGACGTCTTCAACGCAATGTTAAGCACATGATATTTTTCCGAGCTGAATGCTGGCGGAGGTTTAGGGGTATCGCTTACGTAGTAGTCGCTAAAGGTAAGAGCTACTTCTTCATCCATGAATGACTCGTCAGGAGCGATAACTTGATCGAATTCTATTGTCCGCTCATCGTTTAGGTAACTGTCTTTAAATGCATAAGAGATTTCCTCATCCAACGGCAAGTCGGTAACCGGCGATTTGCCGCTATTTTGTTTTTTATCTATGGAAGTGCTAGTCTGTGGAGCGGGGGTATCCATGACATAATGATCGGTAAATACCTCTGCATCCTTTTCATTCAGCTTAAACTCACCGGTGGACGGATATTCACTGACAGCATCAAAAACGGGCATGCTTACCGGAGCGTACCTTGGTACATCGTCTACCTCGGTATCGAAACTTTCTTCTATATAATCAATATCGAAAGACTCATCGAAAAATTCTGCTTCCGGATTTTCGTCTAAACTTTTTATCCGGGTGTACTCCTGATTAATAACGCGCTTAAATTGGGTCAGGGTGGAGATAATGGGCTGCATTTCATCCAGTTGCATCGGATAATTACCAGTAATCTTACCGGTAAGCATATCTTTGGCGGCTTTGATGATGATAGCTTGATCCTTCACCAAGTAATCCGCTAGTTTTTTGTAAGCTAAATAGAATGTGCCTAACGCAAATAGCGCTGGAAAAACCAAGATGGCTATAATCAGGCTTAAATTGCTGAAATCAGCTGCGCTGGTGGTCCAAACACGCATAGTCCAGCGACTGCCTTCGATCGTGATAATGTCAGGGTCACCGTTTTTAGCGTCTTGATCACCCTTCGTACCCAAAGCGATTTGATCCTGTATTATTTCTATATAGCCATTGGAAAATTTTAATTTTGTTAGGGACTGATTAATCAGATCCGGTTTTAAACTCACCAGGATCACGCCTATAACCTGATTATTTTGCGTGATCGCACTGGTAACGGCTAAATGCCGATCTTCGCCCTCGCCTTGCACCACCGGCTTCTGCTTTTCGGTTAAAGTCGATTGCACCATGTCGAGATCGCCGAAACCCATGCGCGGCATAGCCGTTTGGTCTGGCTCGTTAATATCGGCAGGCAATAAGCGCACTTTTAATGCGCTCGGCATAATCAACTGCAATTTGCTTGCAACGGCGTTCATCAGGTTTGCATCGCCGCTTCTTAAGGCGGTAAGCGCGTCTGGAGAATGACTTAGGCCGTCAACGCTTTGTTGGAGTGCGTCAACCTGGGCAGAAATCCCATTTGCCACTCCCCTGGCGTTCGCCAGTATCGCCGCTTTATTGCTGTCGCTGATCTTTGTAGCCGACAACCAGTAACTGCCGCCGCCTGCAAGCAAAATCATAAATGCCGATATGGCGGCAATGATACTGAAAATCCGTAGCATGTTTATGTCTCTGTGAAACGCATAGCAATCAGGTTGTTAATGTTTTCCAGAATGCCCCCATCCTCCTAAGCCTCTAGCCGATGCATCGCTGAATTCAGCGACCACTTCCAGGCAAGCTTGTATGACGGGCACAAACATCATTTGACATAGCCGTTCACCGGGTTGAATGGTATAGGCTTCTTGACCGTGATTCCAAACAGCAATGCCGATTTCATTTTGATAATCAGAATCTATGATGCCGATAAAATTCTTCAAACCGATCGAGTGCTTAAAAGAGAGGCCGCTTCTTGGCGCAATTACTGCCATAACCCCAGGATCAGCGATATAAATGGCAATGCCGGTGGCGATCATGAGGGTTTGACCCGCCGCAATAGTCACCGGTGCATCTATACAGGCCCGCAGATCCAAGCCCGCCGAACCATCGGTAGCAAAACTCGGCAAGGCAATCTCTGTGCCTATCTTTGGATTAAGTATTTTTGTTTGAACTTTCAATTTCATAATGACCTCTATGTCTATTCTAAGCTATCAAGCCTGAATAAGTTAAGCATAGGTTTGCACAAACTTAAGCCGTATTTAAATAAATCATTGTAATTTTGTGCATGCAGACAGTTTTAAGCCACATGGCTAATTAATTGCGGTACTATTCCTGGTATTTATTGGAACGAAAATGGAGCCCAAGTTTATGATTAAATTTCTCAACCTTGCTGTATTACTTTTACTTTCCGCAACAGTTCGCGCAGAAACCGTCGGTTGCGTCACGACGGCCTGGAAGCTGATCGGGGCCAATCATCAAGTTTGTGTCGACGCCTTTTCCGACCCGAAAATTTCAGGTGTCACCTGTCATGTCAGTCAAGCAAAAACCGGAGGCATTTCAGGAACGCTAGGTTTGGCGCAAGATCCTTCGCAGTTTTCTTTGGCTTGTCGGCAAACAGGCCCCATTACTATGCCGGAGAAATTACCGAACGATGAGGCGGTATTTTCCGAAGATACGT
Organism: uncultured Pseudomonadota bacterium; assembly: GCA_963705975.1. Lineage (GTDB taxonomy): Bacteria > Pseudomonadota > Gammaproteobacteria > Methylococcales > Methylomonadaceae > Methylomonas. Next base: position 28,756 of record CAVPMI010000082.1, on the reverse strand, counting down.
CCATATTGTTCAAGGAAACCCGTGTGATGCGCCTTTGGGATGCTGCACATAACACTTTGATTTATGTCGCTATCAGCCGTAAATTGATTGATGGCGCACCGGCTAACAGCATTTCTACTGTCCCCGTCATGCCTTGGGGTGGACGCTAAATAAAAGGGGGATTTATTTAAAAATCTCCCCTAACCCCTCTTTTTCAAAGAGGGGAACTTAACGCCTAAAGTTAACCGCGGAAACTAGCTAAGTTTTCGCTTTTATGCGCTCGGCTATCAAATTTAGCAATTGCCCCGCCAGTTGTCCCTTATCAGTCATTGCTAAGGTTTGTTGACCATTAGGCCAATAAACTTGCAGGGCGTTCAGTTCGCTATCGAAACCGCCTTCCGTCCTGCCTACCCAATTAGCTGCAATCATATCCAGCTTTTTATTGTGCAGCTTTCCCAGCGCATAAGCCTCTAGGTCATCAGTTTCTGCCGCAAAACCGACGGTAAACGGCTTATTGGGCAATTTGGCGACTGCGGAGATGATGTCCGGATTTTTTTGTAGCTTAATAATTGGGCTGTCTAGGCTTTTTTTGATTTTGTACTCTTCGACTAGCAGTGGCCGAAAATCGGCCACTGCTGCCGCGCCAATAAAAATATCGGTCTGGGCAATATTCGCCATGACGGCGATATACATTTCTTCTGCGGTTTCAACGCTTAGCAGTTTGGCGTCTGTTGGCGCGGACAAGTTGACCGGGCCGCTAACCAGCGTAACTTCAGCTCCGGCATGAATAGCAGCTTGCGCCAAGGCATAGCCCATTTTGCCGGAACTGCGATTACTGATAAACCGCACCGGGTCCAGCGGCTCCCGGGTTGGGCCGGCGGTAATCAAGATTTTCCTGCCTTGCAACGCTTCGGGCTGCCGCCCTGCCAACACTTGCTCGCAAATGGCTTCCGCTTCCAGCATGCGCCCCATGCCTAGTTCGCCGCAGGCTTGCTCGCCAGTTGCCGGACCTAATATTCGCAGGCCATGCTGCTGTAGGCGTTGGATATTTTCCTGCGTGACTGTTTTATGCCACATTGCCTGATTCATCGCCGGCGCCACCCAGACCGGACATTCAGTAGCCAGATACAAGGTGGACAAAAGATCGTCGGCAAAACCATGCGCCAGTTTAGCCAGCATGTCCGCCGTTGCCGGGGCGATTAGCAGGCTATCCGCCCAACGCGCCAGATGAATGTGGCTCATGGCCTGTTCTTGTCCGGCATCCAGTAATTGCGTGTGCACCGGCTGTCCGCTGAGCGCCTGAAAAGTGAGCGGCGTAACAAATTGTTGGGCGGCAGCGGTCATTACGACTCGTACTTCCGCGCCGCGCTTGCGCAGTAAGCGCAGCAATTCTGCCGATTTGTAAGCGGCGATGCCGCCGCAGACACCTAAGAGGATACGATGCTTAATGGCTATTTTCCCGATGGAGATTAATTGATGAAGTATACCTTGTGTCTTAAAATTTTGGTGCCTTTGCTTCCCAAAAATCAGTTTTGCCATTCAATTCAAAAATTGCTGTATACAGGGTTTTGTCGGTTTTGTAGAATTATCAGAGAATAATTTTCGTTAACACCTCTTGTTAATAGCTAGCCAACTATGGCAAACTCGCCAACATTCTAATAAAGCAGTAATTTTAACGCTAGGGTGGATTGATGAGTATTAAGGATTGGCCGGCGGATGAGCGCCCACGCGAAAAATTATTGCAACGGGGCGCTAAAGCGCTCACTGACGCAGAATTATTGGCGATTTTTTTGCGCATTGGCGTACAAGGCAAATCGGCGGTAGATCTTGCTCGGGATTTGCTCTTGGAGTTTGGCTCATTGAAGGGTCTATTGGATGCCGATGAATACCGCTTTTGTGAAAGCCATGGCTTGGGGCCGGCAAAATATGCGCAATTGCAAGCAGTACTGGAAATGGCGCGTCGGCATTTTGCTGAAATTCTGGAACGCGGTAGCGCCTTGACCAGCCCGGAAATTACCCGCGCGTATTTAAGCGCGCAATTGCGTGGGTATAGCTATGAAGTTTTCGCCTGTCTGTTTTTGGACAACCAGCATCGGGTGATTGCACTGGAAGAGTTATTTCGCGGTACCATAGACGGCGCGAGCGTTTATCCGCGTGAAGTTGCAAAACGCGCTTTGTTCCATCATTCCGCTGCTGTGATATTTGCGCATAACCACCCTTCCGGTATCAATGAGCCCAGCCAAGCCGACCGGCATATTACCGACAAACTGCGGCAAGCCTTGGGTTTATTCGATATTCGGGTGTTGGATCATTTTATTATTGGAGATGGGGATCCGTATTCTTTTGCCGAGCATGGGTTGATTTAGCGATTTTCAGTAGATCCGTATCAAATGCTTAGGGTAAAAGCAATATTGTTGCGTAAACCGGAATACGCTATCTTTTTTACTTAAAGTTGACGATTTACAGGAAATTAATTTTATGTTGGCTGATAGAATGGAAGGATGGGCTCTTTAATACAATGCAGAAGGCAAAGTTGAAGTGATTCGAGAAGGTTTTGAATAGAAAAAATGTAATCTTTGCAAAAATTGCTGATTAAGCGATTTGGCTAAATTCCATCAGAAATAACAGCAAAAGTATCTACTACCTTATTTGTCCATTTTGAACTGATAGAGCGATGGAAGCCAATGCTGGAATGATTAACATTTCCCTGGAGCACTCATGAGCCACAACGAATTTTTAATGTCCATTTATGATGTAAGAATACCCAAGCTCATTTACGGTACGGCTTGGAAAAAAGACCGCACCGCGCAGTTGGTGACACAGGCGATTAAGCAAGGTTTTCGCGGCATCGATACAGCCTGCCAACCCAAGCATTACCACGAAGCCGGTGTTGGTGAAGGCGTGGCGGTTTGTCTGCTTAACGGCCTAAATCGCAATGAGTTATTTCTGCAAAGCAAATTCACCCCGCTGAATGGTCAAGATCCTTTGCAAGTACCTTACGCTAAAAACGCCTGCCTAGGTGAACAGGTAGAGCAATCGTTTCAGGCGTCTATGAAAAACTTGCAAACATCTTACCTGGATAGTTTGGTGTTGCATTCGCCTTTAACAAACCAGCAAGATTTACTGACGGTTTGGCAAGCTATGGAGCAGCTTTTTCGTTCCGGTGGCGTCAAACAATTAGGCATCAGTAATTGCTATGATTTACAGCAATTAGAGTTTTTGTATAAAACCGCAACAATTAAACCAGCGGTTATCCAGAATCGGTTTTATGCTGATACTCAATATGATCGCAACATCCGGGATTTTTGTCGGCAAAAGCAGATCATTTATCAAGGCTTTTGGACCTTAACCGCCAATCCAGCAGTATTGGCAGATACCCTGATCAAAAAACTGACTCTAAAATACCAACGAAGTGCGGCGCAAATTTTTTATCGTTATTTAAGCCAAAGCGGCATTATTCCTTTAATAGGAACAACTTCGATCCTACATATGCGCGAGGATTTAGCGATTTTCGAATTTGAGTTGACTGCCGACGAACGTGCCGGCATAGATTTATTGCTGTAAATTCTAACTAAGCTACTCTGCTAAATGCCGCTTTGGTCGTGCAAGCGGCAACAGCATTAGTTGTAATGAGTTAATTTGCTGACCTATTCCCATTATTCCTTTGGTAATTTTAGTATTTCAGACATTTGCTCGAAATCTGCGCCAACGCTGATGATGAAGCTTGTGACTTGCTCGATGCTCATATCCGATTTGGTTATTTTCGATTCGTGGACAATGATGGCAAAGCCTGAGGTAGGGTTGGGGGAAGTCGGTACAAACAACACATACCGATCACCCAATTTATTAGTCACATAGGCCGGCACCCAAATGCCTTCTTTTGGATACTCCACGTAAACCACTTCCCTTGGGGTTTTAAGCTGATGCCCTGCTATCATCTCTACTAGTTTTTTGGTCACGCGATAAATAGTGCTTAACACCGGAATACGTTCTATCACGTCCTCAAACAACGCCATGATCGAAAAACGTCCTATGCTTAGTCTGTGGCCGACATAGGTAATCAATGCAAAACTGGCGGCAAATAATAGGAAAGTGATCAGATAATTGTCGGAATAGCCATAAACAAACTGAAATAAATCGGATAGCCGGTCTTTAACAAAAAGCACGATTTGCACTATCACCATGACCGGGATAAAGGCCAATATGCCAATCAATGTGTGGTTTAGGAGTTTTTTCATGTTTGCCTCTTTTTATTTATTGTTGTTGAGAATAGCCAAATTTAACATCTTGGGATTATTTATGTGAAACCGTATAACCGATTTAAAAACCATTGTTGTAATTTAATTTGCCGTTAACCGACAATTTTGGCATCGGTAAGGGGTTTCAGAGGTTGCTGTGAATGCAGCCATGCCTCTGAACCCCCTCACCGATCCCAAAATCTCAGGACTGAGCCTTCGGCAGGGCTAAATTAAAGTTTCGGGTTAATTTAAAATGGTTTTACGTGATTACTTAAATAACCTGAACATATCACGAACAGTAGTGCAGCTAATTTTATCCGAATTCCAGCCGCAGTAACTCTTATTCTATAAAAGCATTTAACCACGAAGACACGGAGATACGAAGAAAAAACGTAAATATTCAGCATAAGTAAATAAAAATAGATTGACAAGGTTTTTGGTCGAAGAAAGCAAAATGTCATATTGACAATTTGTACGGATAATGAACACACGGTATAATAAAAAACTAACTTTTAGTGGCTATTGATCATGCTTGCATCCTCCAAAACCCAGCGCGTGGAATTACGCATCTCGCCAGCCGCCAAGGAAATGATTCAGGCTGCTGCTCAATCCCAAGATAAGACAGTCAGCGAATTCCTGCTTGACAGCGGTCTGACCTCCGCTGCCGAAGCCTTAGCTGAACGCCGATTATTTATTCTGGACGATGCGCAATGGCAAGCCTTCCAAGCCGCTCTTGATACGCCGCCACGACCGCGCTCCAGGCTAGCCCGCCTTATGAAAACCGGTGAGTAAAATTTGTGGAGTCACACTCAACTCGCTGGGAGATTAAAAAACTAGAAAGATCAGATTTGGTTGAGTTTTTTGATTGTGGTTATATGGACCTCGATCGCTATATCTCGCGCTTTGCACTTAACAACCAGCTAGCCGGTGGTGCACAAACCTATGCGGCTACACATGATAACCGAGTAGTCGGCTATTATAGCCTTGCGGTCAGCTCTGTGATGCATGCTGAAGCGCCAATCCGCATGAAGAAGGGTTTAGCCCGGCATCCGGTACCGGTGATGTTGCTGGCTAGGTTGGCAGTAGATAACGCATTGAAAGGGAAAGGTTTGGGGACCGCATTGTTGTATGACGCTTTGGCCAGAACTCTACAAGCCGCCGATATTGCCGACATCCGCGCCGTTCTGGTTCACGCCAAGGACGATAACGCTCGGCGTTTTTATGAACATTTTGATTTTGACCCTTGCCCGACGGATGCTTATCACCTTTACTTGTTGATTAAGGAGCTAAGAAATTTGGTTGGTTAAAGAATTCGGACAGGTAAATAACTGGTGCTTTTATTGTCTGCTTTCGGCCAATCGCGGACGAATGGTTTTTCCAGCGAACGTCTATTGATTGAGCTATAGCCGCCAGCCGCAAACTCGAAAATGTTCGGTGCCCTATAGGTTGCGCCGAGCCATGCGAGGCGCAACGGTCACGAACGGTGCGTCTGACGGCAGCACCCTATAAGCCAAGCGCACCTTATGGCCTTAAGTCTGTCAGGTCGTGTAGCTCAATTTGCGGTGCGCGGTGGGCGCGTTCTTCCAAGCGGCGTCACTTGCCTTTGCCCAACCATCGCTACCAGCCAATTCCTCCCCGGCGGCCGCCATGACATCAAGCTTCAAGCCCCACAAAAATGGATAATCCCGGGCCTTGCAACAGATTGATACCCATGGATCTACCACAACTGCATTCACGTTCCAGTTATTTAAGTTGTCCGGGAAAAAACCAGACGCGTCGGGTGCTTGATTGAGAACCAAAAATATATGATCGGCAGGAGGGTTCAATCGCACTAACCGGAAATCTGGCTGTTCGCTACTGCCAGCCAAATACAAGCAAGCCGCAGCGCATTGCTCTAAACAATTTCCTGCCTTCTGCTTTATTACCTCTCGGCCGTACGCGACTATCTGATCCATTGTACACCCGGGTCCCGGGGCTAAGGTCTTTAAACTATTAACGGCCAAGGTCGCCAGGAACCGAGTATTTGCATCCCTGGGCGGGTTCCAAGCCTTAGGTGCGGATAGCTGTCCTGCACCCTGATTGTTCGGCCCTAATGGAATACAGAGTTTCGCAAACCTAAGGGCGGCTTGAGCAAGTGTGATTGGCATTGTCAATTCTCCTATGCTTGTATTTTCGCGAAAGCGCGGTAAAAGCAAAACCCATCAAATTTGTTAATACTGAGTGATGGGTTTCGGCTGTAGCCTTTACCCATCAGTCCACAAAATTTAATAACGGTGATTGGCATTAATTTGACGATTGTCATTTTATGGCAGAATATGGCGATTATTCTGCTGACTAAACCATGAACTAGTCAAGAATTAAGCTTCAGTTAATTGTTTAAATTGAATAATATAATATAACATGCTTTATTACAACTTAATTTTACAAGATGCTATTTTTTAAGAACCTTTTGCATATCAGTACCTGATTACTTACAAGTTTCAATCACAACTGCAAAATTAAATTTTTTATAATCAATTGCCTACACCCGTTTTTAAGGAAGAAGGATGGGTAGAACGCCAGCGAAACCCATCAATAAAGCTAATCCTGGCTTAATATTTGTTGAAATTTCAAAATAATATAAAAATGTTTGTTGTTTGGCAAAGGTAGCGATGGGTTTCGCTGGCACTCTACCCATCCTCACTGAGACTTATAAGTAATCAGGTAACGCTTATATAAACTTAGTGAGCCCAAAAGATTGATCTGACGCAAACAGTTGCTGTCAGTTTTCCGTAGTATAGTGACCCAAAGCATACCATGCGCCTTTTCCTATTCCATTGCGGATAAGATAGCCGTTCTTTACCAGTTTTCGGAAATGATCTTTAAGTGTGTTGCAGCTAGCGCCAGTCAACCTGATCATGTCGCCTATTGTTACCCGGCCTGTCGTCCTAGCTTAATCGAGTATTTGAACCGCCAACTCCGGCAAAGCAGCAATCACAAGCAACTAATGCACCATATTAGCGGCAAAACGTTCCATCTGCTGATGCATGGCGCGTAAAAAGAATTTTAACCAAGGCTGCCAGTCCGGCGCAGATTGGCGGATGGCGACCTGGGTTTGCCTTAGGGCAAGATAATAGCTTTCTTTACTATGCTCGATGACAATCTCAAGTGAACTGTACGGCACATAGGCATAACCAACCTCTACGCCCATATTGACATCCATAAACACCCATAAGTCAAACCAAACATACGCATAATAGCGATGGAGCAACCAAGGCCCTACATAAAGTAAACCAAAAACTCAGTAAGCGAGACAAAACAAGCTGTTAAAGCAACAACAAAAACTACCTAAGACGCCACGCCCTAAGCCGCGTTAAAATCCCCCTATCCCGGCTTTTTCCCTCAGCCGCTAACAAAGACAGTTTTATAACCATCACCATGCTAAATTTTAAAAACATCGCAATTCGCCGCGGCAACCGTTTGCTGTTTAGCGAGGCGTCGTTCACTATTCATAAAGGCCAAAAAATAGGCCTCACCGGTGCTAATGGCGCGGGAAAATCCAGTTTATTCGCCTTGTTGCGCGGCGAGTTGCACAGCGATGCAGGCGATTTCTCCATGCCGCCGAATCTGGAAATAGCCCATGTCGCCCAGGAAACCCCGGCGCTGAATTGTTCAGCAATTGACTACGTGCTGGACGGTGACCGTGAATTGCGCAGCTTACAAAAGCGCTTGCAAGAAGCAGAACAAGCGCATGACGGTTTAAAGCTGGCGGAACTTCATGCCGCGTTGGAACCCATCGGCGGCTATACCGCCCAGGCCAGAGCCTCGCGCTTATTAAACGGCCTAGGTTTTAGCACCGCTCAGGAAGCACAGCCGGTCAGTTCGTTTTCCGGCGGCTGGCGCATGCGTTTAAATTTGGCCCAAGCGTTGATGTGTCGTTCAGATGTGTTGCTGCTGGACGAACCTACCAACCATCTGGATTTGGATGCCGTCATCTGGCTGCAGGACTGGCTATGCAAATATCCCGGTACCTTATTGTTGATTTCGCATGACCGGGACTTTCTGGACACGATTACCGATCACATCGTGCATATAGAACAGAACAAGGCCGAAATCTACACCGGTAACTATTCCGACTTCGAACGCATGCGCGCCGAAAAACTTGCCCAACAACAATCGGCGTTTGAAAAGCAGCAACGGGAAATGGCGCATATCCAAAGCTTTATCGACCGTTTCAAAGCCCAGGCTACAAAAGCCAAGCAGGCGCAAAGCCGCATAAAATCGCTGGAACGCATGGAAGTTATCGCCATGGCGCATGTCGATTCGCCGTTCGGCTTCAGCTTTCCAGCGCCGAAAAAACTGCCCAATCCATTATTAAAAATCGAACACGCCGACATCGGTTATGGCGACAAAGTGGTGATTAAAAACGCCTCGCTATCGATTTCCCCTGGCGACCGCATCGGCTTACTGGGTCCAAATGGTGCGGGAAAATCCAGTTTGATAAAAGTGTTGTCCGGCGAGATGGCGGCGCTGAACGGCAAACTCACTACGGCGGACGCGTTAAATATCGGCTATTTCGCCCAACATCAACTGGAGCAATTGCGCCTGGACGAAAGCCCTTTATGGCATGTGCAAAAACTGGATAAACAAGCCACCGAAAAGGATTTACGTAATTTTCTTGGCGGCTTTGATTTTCGCGGCGACAAGGTCAATGAGCCGGTTGGACCGTTTTCCGGCGGAGAAAAAGCTCGGCTGGTATTGGCTTTGCTGGTTTATCAAAACCCGAATTTACTGTTACTGGACGAACCGACCAATCACTTGGACTTGGAAATGCGCCATGCTCTAAGCGTCGCCTTACAGGAATATCAGGGGGCGTTAGTGGTGGTGTCGCATGATAGGCATTTGCTGCGCTCAGTGACCGATCAATTGTTATTGGTGGCCGGCGGGCAGATTCTGCCTTTCGATGGTGATCTGGACGATTATAAATTATGGCTGACTGAACAAAAGAAAGTTGGCTATGAGCCGTCTTTAGCCGACAATGCCGCCGGTGTGTCGCGTAAGGATGTGCGCAAACAGGAAGCAGATCGCCGCAGCCGGCTAAAACCTTTATTGGATGCGGTGAAAAAGGCCGAAGCAGCGGTAGAAAAGTTTCACCAACAGCAGCGCGAGTTGGAAGAGCAATTGGCCGACCCGGCCATTTACGCCGATGACTACAAAGAAAAATTAAAGCAGTTGCTACTGCGGAAAAGCCAAATCGACAGCGCCCTGGAGCAGGCGGAAAGCGATTGGTTGGCTGCCGAAGAAAACCTGCAACAAGCGGAGTAAGCCATGTACCGATTTATCGAGCTGTTTTTTCAGATAGCTATTCTGCGGAAAGGACCGCAAGACGTCCCTGCTTCGCCCTGGATGCTCTGGCTACTGCTGCCGGCGTTTGCCGGGATTAATCTGCTGATACTGTTGCTCAGCAGTTTTTCCTGGCCCGGCGTGTTGCTGATAGCCGTCAATTTATTGCTGATGGCCGGTTTCAGTTGGACCTTGCTGTATTTTGCCGACAAAAAAGCCCGGTTTCAGCAAACCTTCTGTGCACTGCTTGGTATTGATACGTTGATCAGTTTTTTCCAACTGCCGGCGGTCGCCGGGCTAACCAGCGAAGCAGCGGACTTTGCCTCTCTAGCTATCTTGGGGCTAATGGTTTGGCAATGGCTGATCAGCGGGCATATTTATAGAAATGCCTTGAATAGGCCGTTGTTTTTCGGTTTGGGGCTGGCGCTTTTATATATACTAATCTCTTATCAGGTGATGGCGGTGCTGTTTCCTGTCGTTTCTACACCAACCTAGCGAGAGTTTTATGGCTAACTACAAACACGTATTATTAGCGGTTGATTTTTCCGAGCACGGCAAACAGGTCATCAAAACCGCTCAACGCATGGCAGAGCAAAACCAGGCGCAACTCAGCGTGGTGTATGTGATCGAAAATCTACCGATTACCGACGCCGCTTATGGTCCTATCCCCTTTGATGTCGACTTTACCCAAGAGCTATTGGACAACGCCAAAATTCGTTTAGCAAACTTGGCGGCGGATCTACAGGTGCCGGAGAGCAGGCAGTGGCTGGAAATGGGCAGCCCGAAGTTGGAGATCGTCCGTGTCGCCGAAGAAAATCAAGTTGATTTGATTGTCATTGGCTCGCATGGCCGGCATGGATTGGCTTTATTGTTGGGCTCGACAGCCAACGGCGTTCTGCATCATGCCAAATGCGATGTATTGGCAGTAAGATTGAAGGATGATTGAAACGGTTTTGCGGAACTCGCAGCGTGAAACCAGCAAAAAAATTATGCGCATAGACTAAGTTCTTTGCCAAAGATGATACCTGCAACACAAGCAAATATAACAATAGGAAAAAAGCATGCTTGGACATATAGAAAGTTACGATGAAGCCTGTCAAACCGGCGTCGTTAAATACGAAGACCAATATTACGAATTTCATATCGATCATTGGACCTCGGAGTCTCCACCCAAAGTAGGCGATGATGTCGATTTTGACCAAGAAGACGGCAAAGTCACCGATATTAGCCTGGTGGGCGCCTATCTGGTAGATACAAAACCGGTAAAAAGCCGGATTGTTGCAGCACTATTAGGGATCATCTTAGGTGCATTTGGTGCGCATAGAATCTATTTAGGTTTTTATCGCATAGCTGCGGTCCAAATAGCAGTAACCTTACTCACTGGCGGTTACGGCGTATTGTGGGGATTTACTGAAGGTGTCTTGATTTTTTTCGGCCATATTTATAAAGACGCCAAAGGGCGGTTTTTAAAGTAATCGACGCGGCTAGTTTCAGTTAAGCATGAACTCCAACACGACACTTAAAGCCTTAATGGTGCAAGGCACGACTTCGGATGCCGGCAAAAGTACGCTGGTAACGGCTTTATGCCGTTACTACCAGCGGCAAGGCATGGCTGTTGCGCCGTTTAAACCGCAGAATATGGCGCTAAACAGCGCTGTGACAGTTGACGGCGGCGAAATCGGGCGCGCTCAAGCGGTGCAGGCCGCTGCTTGCGGTTTGCCGCCACATAGCGATATGAATCCTGTGCTGCTGAAACCGACTAGCGACCGTAAGGCGCAGGTGATCATTCACGGAAAAGTGTTAGAAAATCAGTCGGCGCAACAATATCACGCTTACAAACCAGTTGCGAAGGCCGCTGTGCTGACCTCCTGGCGGCGGTTGACCGCCCAATATCAAACGGTGATCGTGGAAGGTGCTGGCAGTCCGGCGGAAATCAATCTTCGGCAGGGCGATATTGCCAATATGGGGTTTGCTGAAGCTGTGGATTGCCCGGTGATTTTGATTGCCGATATCGATAGGGGCGGTGTGTTTGCTCACATTGTCGGCACCCTGGAATTGCTTACGCAATCTGAACAACAACGGGTGGTTGGCTTCGTGATTAATCGCTTTCGCGGTGATCTCGCTTTGCTGGAATCGGGTTTGGATTGGCTTGAGGCAAAAACCGGCAAGCCGGTGCTGGCCGTGCTGCCTTATTTACACGATTTATATCTGGAGGCGGAAGACGCCTTATCCACCCGTCACGCTATACAGTCGACGGAGCAGTTATTTCATATCGTGGTGCCGCATTTGCCCAGTTTTAGCAATCATACCGATTTCGATCCGCTACTACTTCACCCTGGTCTCAGCGTCAACTTCGCAACGCATCCTTCGCAGGTCGCAGCGGTCGATCTTATCATCCTACCCGGCAGTAAATCCGTGGCGAGTGATCTGGGTCGGCTTAAACAACAAGGCTGGGAGGTCTACATCCAGCGCCATCTGCGTTACGGCGGCAAATTGCTGGGAATTTGCGGCGGCTTTCAGATGCTGGGTAGGGCGATTCACGATCCACAAGGCTTGGAGGGGCAGCCTGGCAGCGTCGCCGGTTTGGGTTTGTTGGATATGGAAACCACTCTAAATAATAGCAAGTGTTTACGGCAAACCAAGGGCTGGTTTTTTAAGCATGAAACCCCGGTAGCCGGCTATGAAATCCATATGGGTATCAGCAGTGGCTCAGCGCTATCTCAACCTTTATTCTGTTTAGTGGACGGCAACGACGGGGCAGTTTCCGCCGATAATCAGGTAGCGGGCAGTTATTTGCATGGCATGTTCGATCTTCCGGAAGCTTGCAATGCGCTATTAGGATGGGCGGGGTATCAGCCACAGCAAGCTGTAGACTTTAATGCCTTGCGCGAAGCCGGTATCGAAAGTTTGGCGGATATGCTGCAAACGCATTTTAACTTTACTAAATTACAGCTAGCGCTGGAAAAATTTGCAAATGAAAAAATTCCTGGGAAGAGTCTCTAGCTAAGCTGTTTCTTTCCCAAATCGGGTGCTTCTGCACTCAATGACACCGGAGTACTATGAAAATCAATAAAAAACTCTATCTGGCGCTGGCTTTATTTTCCTCCAACGCTTTATTCCACGTCGGATATGCCTCAACGCCGGCAAATCAGGATTTGTTGCGCCTGCATACCGGCATGCCGACTAGGCCCGTGGACTCATTATTTTCTTATACCGTTGAGTGGCGTGCAGACCAAGGTGAATTATTCCGTACTACCGGCATAACTTTTTTAAACGCAGCTAAAATTGATAGCTCGGTGACCAATGCGGTTGCCAAAAAACTGCTGATCGCGATCAAGGACGGCATGACCCAATTGGACCCGACTACTCGCGGTATAACGCTACAGCAACCCGAAGATAAGCCGGAACTGACCATTACCAACAAAGCCGGTTTTTCCTTTACCACGGTTACCTTTCGAGATTACTCTAATCAGCCGCTGCGCTTTGATCTTGGCGATAAAACTTTTAGCACCGAAGGGGTGGAAATCGGCATTGATTTGGTGCGTACCGCTGATGTGGAATATTTAGACGGCTTTAAAGCCAGAAATGCTGCTGAGATCACCTCGAAAGGCGAAATCGACATCACTATTGATGCACAAAAACCCATTTTAGTGAAATCCGATGGTAAAACTACGCATGAAATTGAGCAGGAAATATCCCGGCACTTAAGCAATTCCCATGTTAGTGCAACAGCGCTTTATCCGGGACTGGTCACCAAAGATAAGCGTAACAACAAGCCGTTTGACGGCAGTGAAGTGCAATTTGCCAATCTTGCCGCTAATTCCATTGCCATCGATATCCGAGATCCTGAATTAGGCGCGCTAATAAAGTTTAAGTTTAAAGATGAAAACAGTTCGGTAAAAGTGATGGAGCCGAAATTTATGTTAGCAGCATTAGGCGCTGGTATTTTATCAATTATTGGCCTTATTTTATACAGAAATAAAAATAAAAATGCTTAACATTCAACAAACTAACCTAGCTTAAAGCCAACATAAAAACCACCGACAGCGCTAACGCCTCGGCTTGTGACTGCCGCTAAGCGATCCAGCAAAAAACTACCTGAGTTTTTTGCTGCCTGCGCTGCTGAATTGGCAGCATCCAGCAAAACTTCTCCATTGACACTAATTATGCCGTAATATTCACCGATAAACATCAGCACGATAATACCCCCGCCAAAAAATAAGGCCAAGCCTAGCATTTTCCTGGCGAAATAACCGACAGCCATGCCGATCACAAAAGGTGCGCCGACATTACCGAGTAAAAAGGCATTGGAAAGAATATCTGGAGAGTTTTGCGCGTTTTCGTTCATAGTGCTGATGTGTTTAATTCAATGGCTTTGCGTATTGTAACAACAATGTCTGGGTAAAAAATGGCTAAATCTCAACACGCAAGCGCTGATATATGCCGCCGAAACTGCCATTGCTCATCAGTAACACATGACACGTCCCACCGGTTTCAGCTTTAATCGCCGCAATAATCGTATCCAGGCTGTTGATAATCTGAATATTGGGCCCATATTGCAGCAAGCGGCTCAAATCCCAATCCAAATTCTCCGGTTGATAAACAATAGCTGTATCGGCTTCGGCTAAAGACTCGGCCAAGGATTGAGTATGCACCCCTAGCCGCATTGTGTTGGAGCGCGGCTCGACGATGGCGATAATTTTTTCGCTGCCGACTTGCTTGCGCAATCCGTCCAGCGTGGTTTTAATCGCCGTGGGATGGTGAGCGAAGTCGTCGTAAATGGTAACGCCATTGCGGTTGAGAATGACTTCCATCCGGCGTTTGACGCTTTGAAAACTTTGCAATGCGGTGATGGCGTCCTGAGGCGGAATGCCAATATGTCTTGCGGCGGCAATGGCGGATAAAGCGTTGTAGACGCTGTGGCGACCGGTTAAGGACCAGACGACTTCGCCTTGTGTTTGTTCGGAAAAACTCACAGCAAAATGACTGCCATCGGTTTTCAGCAGGTTGGCTTGCCAATCAGCCGCCGCATCTATTGCCGTTTTTACCACCGGCGTCCAACAGCCCATATCGAGGACTTCAGCGATATGTGTTTCGTTAACTGGAGCAATGATCAGGCCCTCTCCAGGCACGGTGCGCACCAGATGGTGAAATTGCTTTTTGATAGCCTCGATATTTTCGAAAATATCAGCGTGATCGTATTCCAGGTTATTTAGTACAGCGGTTCGCGGCCGGTAGTGTACAAATTTGGAACGTTTGTCGAAGAAAGCGCAATCGTATTCGTCGGCTTCTATGACGAAAAAGTCCGACTCGCCTAGCCGGGCGGAAATGCCAAAGTTCAATGGAATGCCGCCGATCAGGAAGCCAGGTTGGAAGCCGTTGTAGTCCAGTATCCAGCTTAGCATGCTGCTTGTGGTCGTTTTACCGTGTGTGCCGGCGACGGCCAGCACCCAGCGGTCCTGCAGCACATGTTCGGCCAGCCATTGCGGGCCGGAAGTATAGCGCAGCCCGCGATTCAATATGGCTTCTACTTCCGGATTGCCGCGCGACATGGCGTTGCCGATCACCACCAGATCCGGCTGGCAGTCCAGATTTTCGGCTTTATAGCCATTCATCAAGCGGATGCCTTGCTCTTCTAGTTGGGTGCTCATAGGTGGATAGACGTTCTGGTCCGAACCGCTGACGCTATAACCCAATTCACGGGCTATCAGCGCCAGCCCACCCATAAAGGTGCCGCAGATGCCTAGAATATGAATATGTAAAGGTTTTGGCTGTTGTGTCATGTTAAATGATTTGTCCTGATGATAGGCTAAGGTTTGTCCGCCGCTTTCTCTTCGGCTGGTTTTTCTGCTGGGGGTTCTTGCTCTTCGGCTGGTTTTTCTTCAGTCTTGGGTTCTGTGCCTTTGCCGCCGGCGGCTTCCAGTATTTTAACAATGTTGTCTCGCCCCAGTTTTTTGGCTTTGTCGACGATTTTTACATTTTGACTGTCGGCGGCGTTGACATTAGCTCCGGCGGCTATTAGTACAGTGACAATATCGGTGCTGCCAAACAATATCGCATCGCTTAAGGCGGTTGCGCCGTATTTGTCGGCTAAATTTACATCTGCGCCGTAACCGAGCAAAGTTTTGACGATGCGCTGGTTTCCGTTAAAACTCGCCGCCATCAATGGCGTTCTATCTTGTTCTATTCTACTGTTAACATCTACGCCTTGTGCCAACAATGCCTGGACGCGCTCTAATTTACCGCCAGCCGCCGCAGCGAATAACGCCTTACCGTCCTCGGCAAATAGGCTGAAAGGCAAGATTAACAGTAGTAAGATTAGCAGTGATTTTAGCGTCATTGGATTGCTTTCTTGCGTTTACCCAGCAGTTGCGATGAAATACCCGTATTAGGTTTAACATCATCTATCAATGAGCGAAAAAAACAAAATTTTAGTTGAGGCCACACCGTATTATATCGAGGCGCAGTCTATCCCCGAACAGAATCGCTATGTGTTTGCCTACACCGTCACTATTACTAATATCGGATTGTTACCCGCTAAACTGCTGACGCGTCACTGGCTGATTACTGATGCCAACGGTAAAATTCAAGAAGTTAATGGCGAAGGGGTGGTCGGAGAACATCCTTATTTGCAGCCAGGCGATTCGTTTCGTTATACAAGTGCAGCAATGATAGAAACGCCGGTTGGCGTGATGCAGGGTAAATATCAAATGCTCTCCGATAATGGTGAAAGTTTTAAGGCGCCGATTCCAAAATTTATTTTATCAATTCCAAGAACCCTGCACTGATGGCGATTTATGCAATCGGAGATATACAGGGTTGTTACGATGAACTCCGGCGTCTGTTGGATGTAGTGAAATTTGATCCCGACCTAGATAAACTATGGTTAGCCGGTGATTTGGTCAATCGCGGCCCTAAGTCGTTGGAAACATTGCGGTTTGTAAAAAGTTTAGGGCCTGCCGCCATTTCGGTGTTGGGAAATCACGATCTGCACCTGATCGCGACGGTGGTGTCGCAGGGTAAATCCGGTAAAAAAGACACGTTGACCGCAATTTTGCGCGCCCCGGATTGTGATGAACTGATCCATTGGTTAAGGCATCAGCGGCTGTTTTATTACAACGAGCAGTTTTGTATGTTGCATGCCGGTTTGCCGCCACAATGGGACTTTGAATTGACCCGCAATCTAGCTCTGGAAACTGAACAGGCCATCCAAGGTGAGGATTACGAACGTTTCTTCAGATCCATGTATGGCAATAAACCCAGTGTCTGGCGGGACGACTTACCTAAATCTGAACGTTTGCGTTTTGCAGTGAATTGTTTTACTCGCTTGCGTTATTGTTCGCCGGAGGGCGTACTGGATTTTTCACAAAAAGGCGCTCCCGGTACGCAGCCGCCGAATTTACTGCCTTGGTTTGCGGTACCGGGCCGTAAGAGCTTAGGAATGCGGATAATTTTCGGTCACTGGTCAACGCTGGGGTTTTATCAAGATTATAATTGTTATTCCATTGATACCGGCTGTTTATGGGGTGGTCAGTTAACCGCCTTAAAGCTGGATACCGATCCGCAGCGTTTTAGTATCGATTGTCAGATGTTGAAAGGTTCGGAGGATTTTAACTAAAGATTGATAAAAAATTCGTATGCTCCATAGTGATTATATAGTTGTTTGGCTGAAAGAACTGGCTAATCCCAAAAACTCAGGACTGAGCCTTCGAGCGCGAAAATTAATACTGTCGGTAATTGAAAAGGGCTTATCGATTTAACTTATATAAAATTGACAGCA
Organism: uncultured Pseudomonadota bacterium; assembly: GCA_963705975.1. Classification (GTDB taxonomy): domain Bacteria; phylum Pseudomonadota; class Gammaproteobacteria; order Methylococcales; family Methylomonadaceae; genus Methylomonas. The sequence continues at coordinate 11,437 of CAVPMI010000082.1, read as the reverse complement.
AATATTATTTGACATAATATTCTTTAAATTTTTATACTAAAACTTTGTCAGTTGTGATCAGTCTCGGTTTTAATTCTGACGTTAATCAGTTTTAGCGCGGGCATTTTGAGGCTTATTTGATAGAATTTACCAGCCCAACAGATTGAGCAACTAATTTTTCAGTTTCTGGAAATCTTCAGTTTATTATTATTTAGGAGGAAAAAATGGCAGATACAGAAAAAAACGGTTCTCAATTACACGACTACTACCAACAAAACGGCTATGTGGTTGTTCCGAGCCTAATTCCTCACGAAAAAATTGACGCACTGGTCGCGCGATACGAAAGCGAGATAGTCCCAAGCAATGCCAAATTCTTTCGCCAAAATACCAATGCCTATGAAGCGAATCGCTTGACACCGGCTGGACATGTCATTCAAAGCCTATTGGACGTCCATAATTTAAAAAACTTCCCTGAGTTTCGAGAGCTGACGTTGGACATTTATTTCAGTAAAGAAATCCTGTCGGCATTAACCGAGGTGACAAACAGCAGTGAGCATAATCTGATGCAGACTATGCTGTTTGACGCTAATGCAGCAACTATCCCGCATCAGGATTGGTGGTATTTGGATTCCGTGCCCAATGGGCATTTGTTAGGCGCATGGATAGCTTTGGAAGATATCTACGAAGACGCCGGGCGTTTTTATGTGATTCCGGGCAGTCAACAACTGCACCTCCATAAAGCCAAGATGGCGCATTCGGAATGGCTGGTGTTGATAAAGCAATATTACGATGAAAATATCGATAAAGTATATGCGCCTGCCTTAAAAAAAGGCGATGTGCTATTTTGGAATTCGGCCACTGTACACGGTGCTTTGCCGACCCAAAACCCTGCCAGGTCACGTAGATCGTTGACGGGGCATTATATGCCTGCAGAGTTGACCTATGGAAATATTTTCACCAGCAAACCTTGGATAAAATATGAGAGTTACCAAGGACATAAGTATTTTGCCAACCAGCCGGAATACTCATTAAAAGCGGATTTGGTTACCCGGTTGAAACTGGCAGTGTACGACAGCCCCATGCTGATGAAACTGGCGCGTAAGCTACAGAAAAAATCGATTAGTCAATTCTGAGGGCTGCGGTAGCATGTCAAAGTTTCAGTTTGACTAGCTGCCATAATATATGCAAACTTCCTCTTCGATCAGTCATCAGAAAGCGGTAGGTAAATGAATAAGCAATCCAAACTGCGCTGGGGCATACTTGGCGCAGCCCGCATCAACGAGCGTTTACTACCGGCGATAGTCGAAGCCTCCAATGCCGATTTGGTTGCCATCGCCAGTCGCCGGCCTGGGGCGGCCGCTGAAACTTTGGCTAAATATGCGCCCTGTTATCAAGGGGTGAGTGTTTATGATGATCTTGAGCTATTACTCGCCGATCACCAAGTGCAAGCCATCTATCTACCTATGGCTAATCATGAACATGCCGAATGGGCTATACGGGCAATCGAACAGGGTAAACATGTGCTCTGCGAAAAGCCCTTGGCGCTGACTGTCGCAGATGTCGACGCCATTCAAGCGGCTGCATTACGCAACAATGTCAAAGTGATGGAAGGGTTTATGTATCGCTTCCACCCTCAACATAAGCGGGTAATGGAGTTGATTAGTTCGGGCTTGATTGGTGAAATCCGTTCCGTGCGCGCGAACTATTCATTCATGATGCGCCCGGCGCGGATATATAGGTTGGCTCATGATGTTTGGCATGGCGGTGGAGCAATGTGGGATATAGGCTGTTATGCTATCCATACCTTACGCATGTTTTTTCAGCAAGCGCCGTTGGCAGTCACAGCGCTAGCCAAATATGTAGAAAGTGGCGCGGATATTTCCACTAGCGGCGTATTGGATTTTGGTGATGGTAAATTCGCGCAATTCGATTTCAGTTTCGAGCGCGCCCGGCGTTGCGAATATGAAATTATCGGCAGCCTAGGCGGTCTTAAATGTCACATCGTTTGGCAGTTGCCTGGCGACGTGCCAATCATTTCCTGGTGGACCGAAGATGGCCGTCAAGGAGAGGAGCGCTTGCCGGCAGCCAATCATTTTCGATTGGAAATTGAACATTTTAGCAATTGTGTGTTATTCGACCAAGAGCCTAATCTAACACTAGAAGATGCTAGGAGCAATTGCCAAACCATAGTTGCTGTTTTGCGCTCTGCAGCAGAAGGCAGGCGTATACTGATTTAGATGTGCAGAGTATTAAGTTTCGAGAAAACGCATACTGATTAATGTTGTTAGGCTACTGGTTTTTCGGTAAATTTTCTGAATTTGTACTACACTGTAAAATGAGTGTAATATTGCCTATTGAATTGACAGATTGATTAGTTTGGATGTATGTTAAGAGGATTAACTAATATAATTTCAGGAAGATCTTTAATGACACCCAGCAAACTTTATGCGCTTTTTATAACTTTAGGTTTTAGTGTGACGGCCTCGGCAACAGATTACTACGTCTCGCCGACTGGTAATGATGCTGCCAATGGCTTGTATAGCCAAGCAGCGGCAAAAGGCCTCAACGGCCCTTTTAAAACCTTGGCTCAGGCTCAGCTAGCAATCAGAGCATTAAAAAGCAGCGGCAAATTTAACCAGTCGGTGAATGTGCATATTGCGCCCGGCACTTACCAATTGACTGCGCCTCTGCAATTAACTGCCAGTGATTCGGGATTACCTGGACGGGTGATTACTTGGGAGGGACAAGCAGGCGCCACAACGATAATCAGTGGCGGCAAAACCTTGGGTAATTGCCAAGCAAGTAGCGAGGTGTGGAGTTGCCCGGTTGCCGGCTTAGGGATGGATAGCATAAGTTATTCAATAAACTCCGGCAGGCTACAAGGCAATTTGCCAGGTTTCAATTTATTTGTAAATCAACAGCGCTTAACGCTAGCGCGCTGGCCAAATACCGGTTGGGCGCATATCAAACTGCCTGTGGATCAATCAACGACATTCAGCAGTTTTGAAACTTTGCCGGTAATTCAAGGCGAACTGGCTAATGCTGTAGTACATATTTTTGCCGGTAATGATTGGTTCGATCAATACTTGCCGGTCGCATCTGTTGCGCAAAGTCAAAATCAGATAGATTTGGGCGCCAACACCGCATACCCTTTGGCTAGCGGCTATCGTTATTATTTGTTGAATCTGTTGTCGCAACTGGATGCGCCCGGCGAATGGTTCTATGATCAAGCCAATGCCAGGATACTCTTCATTCCACCAATAGGCGTGAACCCGCAAAACATGGTAGTATCCAATTTGCCTAATTTGGTAACATTCAATAGCGTCAGTAATCTCTCTTTTCAGAATCTTTCCTTCCAGAATACTACCGATGCCGCGCTCAGCATTGTAAATTCAAACAATCTGACGTTTAATAGCCTGGAGGTCGCTAATACCGATGCTATCGGCATTCAAGCTGTGGGCAGTAGCTATATTAGCCTTACCGATAGTTCTATCCATGACACAGGTCAAGGTGGATTAGCCATTGATGGCGGTGATAGAATTACATTGGAATCAGCAAATAATGCAGTTACCAACAATCACTTTGAGAACTTTGGGGAAATTATAATGACCTATTCTCCAGGGGTCGCAGCTTCAGGTGTTGGAAATCTGATTAGCAATAATCTGATCGAACAAGGCGCCGGCGCGGGCGTGATAATTAGCGGCAATCTGCATGTGTTTGAAAAAAACGAGGTGCGGAATGTGTGCCAACAATCCGCTGATTGTGGCGCTTTGTATTCAGGGCGAGATTGGACTTATCGCGGCAATGTGATTAGTTATAACAGCTTCCATGATATTTACGGTTACGGCCTGCAAAGCGTTGATGTCAGCCAGAACCTTGTAACTTATGGTTCACCGGCATTATCAGCGGCAGTTTATTTGGATGATGCTGTCAGCAGTTTTAATATTATCGGCAATATTTTCAATAATGCCGGCACCATGGCTATTCAGCTGGGAGGCGGTCGGGATAACGTGATTGAAAACAATGTCTTCAATACCAACAACAGCTTTGCAATCTATGTTGACGATCGCTGGCCAGGCTTCGATTGGTCGCTGCTCAGTTTAAGTTTGACCGAAGTACCCTATCTTGGGCCTATATGGGCGACAAAATTTCCCGCTTTAGCCGCACCGATGAATAACCCTACCTGGCCGGAAGGCAACACCATACAAAATAACGTGATCATAACTAATGGCACAAGTTCCGCGTTGTTTTATGATCTCCCGGCTGAAAGCACCAACCTTGCCAACAATATTTATTGGGCCGCTAGTGGACAAACTGTTGTTGGATATAATGTCTTGGACAATCCCGGCCAAATAGGCAACGGCTCTTGGCAGGCTTGGATGCAACAAGGTCTAGAGAAAAACAGTATCATCGCCAATCCCTGCGCGACATTCAGCAATACTTCCGTCAGTTTTTGCCCCAACTCACCGATTAATAAAATTGGTTTCCAAGCCTTGCCTAACGATATAGGTTTAAACAACTAAGAAACGGTGGCCAGTCAGCCTGGTTTGGGCTGACTGGCCACCTTTTTCAGACAAATCAGCACATGCTTTCGCTGTAATTGTTCGGCGCCACTCGTTGAATAAGAGGGCTGAAGACCTTATATTTTTCAAAATCGGGGCGAATGATTATCTTTCATCAGCCAAAAGAAACCGTATAAGATTTTTGGCTGAAACTTCGTTCGCAAACAAATTAAGAAATCTCTGTCGTGCGGCTGCTCCGGTATTGGCCATCCATGCCGGATTATTCATGGCCGCAGCTATCAGTTTTGCGGCAGCTTGAGCATCGTTTAAAGGCAGGGCAAGACCGGCTATGTTATTGCCAAGGATTTCCCCAACACCACCTACCGGCGTCGCAAATACCGGCCGACCGCGAGCAATTGCTTCAATTAGGGTGATAGGCAGATTTTCTATACTTGCCACATGTATGCAAGCCTTGTGTACGTTTATCAGTTCCGCCGCATTAGCTACAAATCCGGCAAAGCGCACTAAATCAGTTACCTGCAAAGCCTTAGCTTTCTCCTGTAATTTATGCAAATCAGGTCCGTCGCCGACTATGGTCAAGGTTAACGTTGTACCCTGATTCCGCAAAGCGGCGATTATATCCAATAAATATTGCTGATTTTTTCGCGCTTCCAGTGCGCCTATACTAATTAAGTCTGCTACCGAATTTTGCAGCGCCGGTAAACCCGGGTCAGGCAAAAAATTGGGTACTACCGCAGATTGAACTTGCGAAATGCTTGGAATGCGTTTTAATAATTCGCGTTGCATAAATTCGGAAACAAACACAAGTCCATCGAGTTTGGGTAAGACCTCTGCTTCAAATTCTCGGATAGCCTGGTAAAATCGGCCATTGTGAGCAATAAAGCCTTTGCCGGCCCATTCGTCTGCTTGCGAAACATTAAAATGCGTCACCATGACGACCCTTTGTTTTGCAGACTTACGGGCGCGGAGCGCCGCGTCAGCCGCCAGCGGACATTGAGCGTAAATCACACAGTCGGTGCCGGATTGTAGTTTTTGCTGTAAGACCAAGCGCAAAAAATATTTATGCCAATACCGATACCACCAAACACTAAGATTTCCGGAAAGGCGGTGCAAAATTGCTCGCATGCCGAATACCGGGTATATTAAATACTTTGGGTAAGAAAAAGGCGTAATCAGTTCATAACTGGCTTTCTGGGCTGCAAGATAATCGCATAAGCAATTAAAATGGGTTTGCACCCCGGAATCGCCGTTTGGCCGCATGATAGTGGCAATAATAATATTGGTCATGCAAATGTTTATAGTAAGCTAGGATTGTTACTTGCGTAAGGAGTTTGCCTGTCTAATCGCATCACTTAAACCCTGAGCAGAATTATCGAAATTATATTTTGCGACGATTTCACGGCTATTTTGTGAAAAGCGTGTGTACAGATCAGAATCGCTCAGCAATGTGACTGCTGCGTCTGCCCAGAGCGTTATATTTAATTCGCGCACATAACCATTAAAGTTATCCACAATTAATTCAGTCGCTACGCCGGCATGAGGCGATACAATCACCGGTAGGCCGGAGGCGCATGCTTCATTGGCGACTACACCCCAAGGGTCCCATTCGGAAGGGAACAAAAATACTTTGGCGCGGGCATAGCACTCCGGCAATTGGGCCTGCGTAGCATAACCAAGAAAGCGGGTATCTACAAATTCAGTGATTTCATCAGCATAAGCCCGCAATTTCTGTTCCATATCGCCGCTACCGACAAAATCCAAAGAAGTTTTCCTCCCTAGTCGAATGGCTGCTTCTCTCGCTACTTGCAAGGCAAACAAGGGGCGCTTATGCTCTATAAAACGTCCGCAAAAAATAAAATCTACTTTGGCGGACGGTCTCAAACCAGAAAATTTATTATTGTCGGCGCATAAGTAAGCTAAATGTATTCGTTTATCAGCCACTCCATATTGCTTAAATAACGCGCGTGAACCTTCACAGGCGCCAACAAAAGCAATGCTTTGCTCAAAAACAACTCTGCGTATCCATCGATGCAGCCATGTCAACGATTTTTCCGAATTTGCAGTGCCGTCTGTCATGGCGATATGCGGCACCTTGCGGACAATTGCCCATAAAAATCCAATCAAAAATGTTGGGATATAACCAGTGGTTATCACCACATCTGGGTTCGACTGGTTTAATAAGCTCCAGACCCCAAAATCGCAATGCATAAAACGCCGTTTCATAGCGAGATAACGACCGTTTAAAAAATGCAGGTTGAAACCATAATCAGCTGGTTGCTGACACGTGTCAATATGCGCTTGAGAACAAAAAATCAACTCAAGGCTTATGCCTGGTGTCGCGGCTACCCTCTGCCAAACCGGAACTCGATAAGGGGCGGGTACATTAGTAATGATGACTACCTTAATTTGAGAGTTCATTTGAGTTTCCATCTCGGTTCAAATTATTCATCTTGATATAAAGGATCTGATTTTTAAAAGTGTTTTAAGTTTACGTGCGGGCTGGGCTGGATTATAGGATTTTTGTGGCTTCCAAGTGTGCTGATTTTTGGTCAACTTAGGTTATTATAGCTGCTATATTCTTAGCCTGAATAAATAAATCACCCTGATGAGACTTGAGCCGCCTTGCCATGCGAATAATTTTTATGAAACGCATACCAACTTGTTGCTGCGTAGTTACCAGGCATTGTTGAATAAACATTTGCTGAGCTCGTGTAGCGGGCAAACTATCGGCCAACAAGTGTTTGAAGCCGATTTTGCTTTACTTTCCCACAATACTGATTCTGATCCCTTATTCAACTACGGAAATCGACTCGCATTGGAGTTGTTTGAGCTCTCATGGAATGAGTTTATCGGCATGCCTTCACGATTTTCTGCTGAACCCTTGTTACGTGAGGAACGTGAACATTTGTTGGCTACAGTTGCTGCTAAAGGTTTTATTGACGATTACAGCGGCGTGCGTATTACAAAAAGCGGTAAACGTTTTTTGATTCAGCAGGCCGTCGTCTGGAATGTTTATGACCTTAGCGGTAATTATTATGGTCAAGCCGCTTGTTTTTCCCAGCCGTCGATTTACCTGTCAAATTCAGCTAATTAGCCTACTTGTTGATAATTCGACTATAATCCCGACCTTTTGCATGGCCCTTACACATGCCGGCAGCACACTCAATTTAACCAACAATAACTATGACTATTTCGACTTTAGTATTTCCTGGACGCGGAGCTTAAAATGGACGTTACACTTATTAAGGCATTGATATTAGGCGTCATTGAAGGATTAACCGAATTTTTACCGGTTTCCAGCACCGGTCACTTGATTTTGGCCGGTGATTTACTCAACTTTAATGACGACAAAGCTAAGTTGTTTACCATTGTTATTCAAGTGGGCGCCATTCTCGCTATCTGTTGGGAATATCGCCGCAAAATCGGCATGGTTTTAGCTGGATTGACCAGTGAGCGGTCAGCGCAAAAATTTGTATTGAACTTGGCTATTGCCTTTTTGCCTTTGGCAAGTTTGGGGTTGTTGTTTGGCAAGCATATCAAAGCCCTGCTATTCAAACCGATACCGGTAGCCCTGGCGTTTATCATAGGTGCATTTGTTATCATTTGGGCGGAAAAACGTGAACATAAATTCAGGGTGTTGGAGGTTGATGATTTAAGTCCCTTGGATGCCTTTAAGCTGGGCTTAGCCCAGGCCTTTGCGCTGATACCGGGTACCTCTCGGTCGGGTGCAACCATCATCGGTGGCTTGTTCTTCGGCCTGTCGCGGAAAGCGGCAACAGAATTTTCTTTTTTTTTAGCAATTCCTACGCTAATGGTTGCCAGCGCCTATGATTTATATAAGCATCGTGAGTTACTCAGCCTAGAAAATGATAGTCTGCTTTTTGCGGTAGGCCTCGGAGCAGCTTTTATCAGCGCCTTGCTGGCGGTTAAAGGTCTATTGCGCTATATCAGCCACCACAATTTTATTATTTTTGCCTGGTACCGTATTGTTTTTGGTTTGTTGGTCATCGCCACCGCCTATAGCGGTCTGGTGCATTGGACTGTAGATTAATTTTGCCTTGAGATCAACCGAGTCGCCTGATATGTCGCTGGAAAACCGTTTAAGCAACCTAGTCTATCGCTGGGGTAATTGGCTATTGTATTCACCATTATTAGTGCTGTTGGTAGGGCTGATAGCGGCTTATTTTGCTGTGCAATACACTGGATCACATTTAAGTATTAACACCGATACTGCCGAACTGATTGCTCCGGATGCGCCTTTTCAAATAAACCGCCGAAATTTTGAAAAAGCCTTCAATCAGGAAATGCATACCCTGTTGTTAGTCGTCGAATCCTCTAGTCCTGAATTGACAAAGGCTGCAGCGCTCCGTCTGGCTAGAGAGCTGCGGGCCGATGAACAGCATTTTACTACAATTTACCGGCCTGACGAAAATGAGTTTTTCCATCGTAACGGCTTGCTGTATTTGGATCTGGATAAATTACAGGATTTTTCGGTCACCTTGGCGCAAGCCCAGCCATTTATAGGCAGGATTTCACAAGACCCGAGTCTGACTGGTTTTTTCTCGATTTTTGAAGATGCGCTCAATGCGGAAAATAAAAACGAAGAAGTGCCTATTGATCTGATTTCGTTGATTGACAAAGTTACCAACTCCTTGCATAAAACCTTGAACGGCGAAACTGACTTGCTGTCTTGGCAAAAACTCATCGCCGAAAACAGGATCAACAAAGAACAATCGGATAAAGCGTTTATCATCGTTAGCCCAAAATTCGATTACAGCCAAATTTTGCCGGTAGAGCCGGCAATCAATTCGATACACCATGCGATCCAAAAAATCCAGGATCCCAATTTGCCGGAAGTAAAGGTCTGGATTACCGGTGAAGTTGGGCTTGAGCATGACGAAATGGCCGGCATGAGTAAAGGGACATTTACAGCCAGCGTTTTTTCCATTGTTTTGGTGCTGGTTATCCTGCTCATAGCTTATCGCTCTTGGATATTGATGATTGCAACTTTAGTGACCTTAGCAATCGGCATGGTATTCTGCGGCTTATTCGCCGCAGTAGCGGTGAAACAGTTGAATCTGATTTCCGTGGCATTCGCTGTGTCAAATATCGGCTTGGGAGTGGAATATGCGATTCACTTTTGTTTGCGTTATCAGGATAATCTGGATTTGCACGGCAGCGATAAAGGTAAGGCGATCCGAGCTGCGCTATTGACTACCAGTCCGTCGCTGATACTCTGCGCCGGCACCACCTCTATCGGCTTGTATTCTTTCATACCTACAGATTACCAAGGCATCTCTGAACTGGGTTTATTGGCAGGCACCAGTTTGTTTATTTGTTTATTCGTGACCTTGACGCTCTTACCGGTGTTATTGAAAATCTTACCGGCGCCACCGATTCATCAATTGCACGGCGAACAACCCGGCGCCTCGAAATTTTCCTTGCTATTGGCGCATTTTACTTTGCACTATGCTAAGCCAATTTCATTGGCAACCTTATTAGCGGCGATAGTCGCGGTTTATTTTGTATTCCAGGTGCAAGCCGATTTTAATCCTTTAAATTTACGCGATCCCAATACTGAATCGGTGATTGCTTTTAAAGAGCTCTTGAAAACCCAGGAAACTTCGCCGATGACCTTGACGGTGTTGGCCAAAAGCGAAGCTGAAGCACTCACCATGCAAAGCCGGCTTGCAAAACTGAAATCGGTCGACAAGACAGTCAGTCTGTTCGATTTTGTTCCGGAACAACAGGAAGAAAAGCTGACAATAATAGACGAAATGGCCATGACTTTAGGTCAGCGTAATCAGTCTTTCCCGCAACTGAAAACCGGTACAGATCCACTGCCCGGAATAAAGCGCATGATCAGTGCGATAGACGCCAATTTACCGAAAAAAACCAAACCCGCCGAAATTAAATCGCTATTAGCTTTCAAGAAAGAATTACAAGATGTTTTGGTTGAACTGGATGCGCGTTTTCAACCGGATCGGAGCGTGTTTATCGAAAAAATCCAAACCTCGCTGCTGGGTACCCTGCCCACGGTAATGAATGAATTGCTGGTCAGCTTTAATGCCGAGGAAATCAAGCCGACCAGTATTCCTGCTGAAATAAAGTACCGTTGGTTAAGTCCGGACGGTTTATATCGGATTCAGATTTTTCCCAAACAAGATTTGAACGATTTAGGTAATTTGCAGGCCTTTATCACCGATGTGCAAGCTCTCGAGCCAAACGCCACCGATTTGCCGGTCATGTATTGGGAGTCGATGAAAGCGGTTATCGGCTCTTTTCAGGAAGCCATAGCCATAGCGTTGATCGCCATTGCCGTCTTGCTTTTGTTTATCCGCCGCAGCATCATCGATACAGTATTGGTCATGGCGCCTTTGGTACTGGCCGGCTTATTTACGATGGCAAGCACTGTATTTACCGGGACGCCGATCAACTTTGCCAACATTATCGCCTTACCCTTATTAATGGGCTTAGGTGTCGATAACGGTATTCATATGGTAGAAAAACTGCATCATTCTCTATCTGAAGATCAAAATATTTATCAATCCAGCACTGCCAGAGGCATGTTTTATGGGGCATTGACAACTATTTCCAGCTTTGTCGGTTTAGCTTTTTCCCCGCATCAAGGTATTTCCAGCATGGGTTTGGTGATCACGATTGGTATTTTCTGGATAATGACTTGCACCTTTGTGGTACTGCCGGCTTTGAGTAAGCTGGTTTTGAAAAGCGAATCCTAGCCGAAAAAACAGATTCATTAGGCATTTTTATGTTCTTAACTGATATCCTTAAACAAATTGATACTGGAAAATAATATCTTATAAATCATTCGGTTAATTTTATTTATAATAAATTCGTTAATCTTATATTAGGAGTGAAGTCTAGTGCGTCAATTTATTGATGAGGAGCCGGATCTGAAAACTGACTATTCTGCA
>CAVPMI010000081.1:0-52264 GCA_963705975.1 uncultured Pseudomonadota bacterium | reverse complement strand
ATGTGGTCGCGTACGTATTGCTAGAATGCGACGGCAGCACCTTTCCGGAATTCGAAGGAGGTGCCGGGCGTCAAAGGGAGTGGGGTTGCGCTGGATGCGGAGGGCGCCGAAGTCACTGGCGCTGTCTACCTCCGAGGCGAGCGCGGTGTCCAGGAAAGGTCCCAGCCAAGTTCGTTGCCGAGGGGCGAGTTCGGCTGTACGGCGCCAGATGGAGGGCGCCTCAAGTCATTGCTCCTCCTTTGAAATTTTAGACTTGGAGAATGCGTCAGCGGGCGCATTCATGGATGACAAAGAGAGTTGGCCAAAGTCCGGGCAACTGCTTATCAATGGTTTTGTTCAGGTCGCTAGTTATCCCGGCCACTGCGGCGGAAAGATTAGAATGGCTTAGGCTTCTACGGGAGGAGTTTACACCACACCCCTATCGTCAACTCACAAAATCTTAAAAGGAGCAGGCGATATTTGGGGCTGGCGTAAGGTTGCGCAAATGGAACGAAAAATATGGGCGCGTAGGTGCGTGTTTCCATCCTTAAAGGAAGCGATGGAGACTCAGACGGCCCGAATTCTCGCCCAAGTAGCATCAAGCGTGTTGTCCATTCGACTGTCCTGCGAGTCACTTTCCATAGGCTTTATTCCAGGAGGGTGGTGTGGTGGCTTCTGGCATTGGTCTTAGCTGGTGTACTTCTCTACCAGCGGGGCTATGCAAGCGGGAGTATGGTGACCCAGGCGGCGATGCCTCCAGGAGCTCCGGCGCCAAAAGTCCTCCTAAGTACTATGAGACATTTCATTGAGATCCCTCTCCGTGGAAAGTCCTTCCCACTGGTCAAGTTAGGCGTTCAAGATAAGTGGATGCCTGGATCAGACGGGCATGGTCCCGCTCAGCAGTCTGTCTGTTGGACCGCTCGGTTTCTTTCGCGTATGCATCCCCCTCCTTCCTGGAGAGATTTAGATGGTTTCAGATTTGCGCAGGGTGGGTTCTGGCAACACTGTTCCTTGCTGAGGAGTGACCGGCATCATCCGGAACGATTGATATCATCCTGATTGGATGTGTGCCGAGAATATGGGTGAGTAACTGGCTACCCTTCAGTTACTCTGTGGTAATCATTGCCGAAGTGGCAGATCCTCAGTACACCTCTGGCACGGCAATTGGCATCGCTGGCAGCATGATCGCACTCGGGCAGTTTTCATCGTTGCGCCAGCAATTCAATCCATTCAGACGATAACCCCACAACCCGACGATAGAAACACTGCACGACAGGCGGGGCAGCAAACTGTCCCACCACTCTCACCACAGAGCGAGATCTGCCATGGAAATGACAAACGCTATATGACTACCTCCGCATCAACGGGCGCTCACTCGGCCGCAGGATCGTTGAGACGTACCCCCCACTGCATGCACCGGGCGATCCCTCCGCTCCGGAGTTGTCGCGCTTGATGCGTAAACCCCTGCCTGCACAGGAACTCGCCATCATGGGGTGCGTGAAGTACCTTGCAGATCACGATGCAGTCAAGATCGTGGGCGAATGCGGGACAGGGAAGACCTTCATGGCCGGAGCAGGCGTCGCATACGTGGCCGCCCACTCCAAGCCGTTTTCCACGATTGTCATGTGCCCGCCGCACCTCACCGAGAAGTGGGCGCGCGAAATTCTGATCACCGTTCCCCACGCAAGAACCTACATCATCGAGGATCTGCGCAACGGCGGCGACCCGAAGAAACCTCACGGCGTGGTGGAAATTCAGTACGCCAATGGCATCATGCGCCGCCGCGGCCTTGCCACAACTCTCCCACAATTGCGCGCCATGGGCCGGCGCGCGTGGCTCCAGCAGCATCCTTATCCGACCTACTTCATCGTGGGAAAAGAGAAAGGCAAGCTCAGCTACTACTGGAAACACGTTTACGGGAAGGCGGCGCGAAGCAGCAAGGAGCACGCAGGCAGTGTCGTCAACATCGACACGTACCAGCCTGTAGCGAAGGCCAACAACGGCGTGCTCGTCGAAGACGATTTTGATGAGCGCCGGAAACATTCCGAGACGGTAGAACTCAGCAAAGGCGGGACGAAGCTGTATTCGCCTCTCTGGGCCGCCGACCGCTCACGAATCCAGCGCATGGCTCCCATGGATTACATGGGCCGGTACATGCTCGACTTGTTCGACTTCTCCATCGCCGACGAGGTGCACCAGCTCGCCGGCGATACCGCTCAGGGCAACGGTCTTGGCGGTGCTGGCGCGCATCGCGAAGAAGGTCATCACGCTCACCGGCACGATGATGGGCGGCTACGCCGATGACCTCTACAACGTGCTGTACCGCATCGATGCCCCTCAGATGGTTCGCGAGGGCTTCGAGTGGGGCGGCGCAGGACGTGAGATGTTTCAGCGGAAGTATGGCGTAATCGAGACCGTGGAAAGGATCACGGAGAGCGTGAACGCGTGCTCCCGCAATCCCAAGAAGTCGATTCAGATTCTGCGCCGCCCAGGCTGCTCGCCGATGCTGTTTGGCAATCACCTGATGGACTCCACGGCCTTTGTTTCCCTGGAAGACATCGCAGATGCGCTCCCGTCTTACGCCGAGACCGTCATCGAGGTGCATGCCGGCAACACATTGCGGGACGCCTACGACGATCTCGCTGAACAGATCAAGAAGACCATCAACCAATACCCGAAGGACAAGGGCCTGCGGAGCATCATGCTCAACACGCTGCTCTGCTACCCCGACCATCCCTTCGGCTTCGAGACGATCTACCGGAAGATGTGGGATCGAAAAACACGCGAGTACACGATCATCAAGGTCGCGGAACCCGCGATTCTCGACCACGAGGTCATCTATCCGAAAGAACGTGAACTGATTGATGACATTCGCGCCGAGCTGGCTCAGGGTCGTAAATGCCAGGTCTTTGCCACCTACACCGGGAAGCACGATGTGGTGGGACGGCTCGACACGGTACTGCGCAGTGCGGGTTTCCGTGTTGCCGTGCTCCGCCCTTCGGTTGCCACCGACAAGCGCGAGGCGTGGTACGAGCGCCAGTTGTCGCTGGGCGTGGATGTTGTCATTTGCCATCCACGGCTTGTGGAGACTGGCCTCGATCTCCTGTCCTTCCCCACCATCTACTTCTACGAAACGGGCTATTCCACCTACACGTTGCGTCAGGCCAGCCGCCGTTCCTGGCGAATCGGCCAGCGGCGCGATGTGCGAGTGAAATTCTTCTCCTATGCAAACACGATGCAGAGCAACTGCATCCGCCTCATGGGCCGGAAGGTTCTCGTTTCAATGATGATGGAGGGCAAGTTCAGCGGCGAAGGCCTCGCCGGTATTGAAGAGGATACCGACATGATGTCTGCCATGGCTCGCGAGTTGGTCGAACAGGGAGGTGTTGGAGAGACTGCCGACGACGTTTGGCGGCAGGTCAACCAGCAGCGCCAGGCGCAATTTGGCTCTGCCCAGCCCGCTCCTGTGTTACCCGCTGATCCTATGGAAATGCCCGCCGAGGAAGAACCACTTCTGGTTGCAGCTATGGCAGCGCCAGAGGTTCCTCCCGCAGTGGCCGCTTCCACAGCCAGTGCGCAGCCGTCATTCATCGGCTTTGCCATGACCGCCGTTTCAAAACGGAGGAAGAAGTCGCCTGAGCCCATTGACAGCGGGCAACTCCTGCTCTTCGTGGCATAGCTGGTCGTTTCAACTGCCCATGCATTGTCAGAGAACCTGCTGACCGTGCACGCTTGTTCTGCCCCTTTGAGGTTGTTCCTGTCGGCTCAACCTCATGGCAACGGGTGTGTTTTGTGGTTTCTCCCGCCCCAAAACACCCCGTTGCTTTTCGCTTTTCACTCACTCCACAGTTTCAGGAACCCATTCTTATGGCTCGTAAAGTTCTCACGTTTCATCCCACTTCCGACCGCATGGTGATCGATACAGGCTGTTCAGTCTTCGACAGCCAGTGCTCGCATCTCACCAGCGGAAATCATTGGGGCAACTGCCAATTCAGCACCTTCGTCCGTCCGGTTTCCGAGACCGAGTGCAACGGCCGCACGGTTCCCGTTGGCGAATTGTTCGACTTCGACATGAAGGCCTTCACGATGATGCCTCCTTATGTTCGGGCGGCGATCCGCGCCATGAACCGCACCGTCGTCGTCTCCGAGATCCGGCACCACATTGGCTCTCACAGGCTGGGGCGCAAGATCGTTCATGGCTACATCGTGACCGACGCCGCAGAACGGCTGATCCGGGTATTTCAGACCACCGATGGGCCAATCTCGGAGCGCATCCTCTCCACCGTCCTCCCGTATGTTGCAGATCTCGATGGGGAGCAACGGGCCGCATAGGCGCACAGGAAGATCTCAGAGACTGTCTCAAAAGGCTGTTCAGCCTGTCCTTCGTAAGCTATTGAAAACAGAAAGCCGGATCAGCGGACTTTGCCCTGTCTCAAAAGCTGTGGGTTGTGGGACTATTCTGGTTATTCCTGTTCGGAAGGGCCATCGACATCAGCTCTTCCCTCACATGAACGCCTTCCTCTAGAAGTGCCCGGCAGCTCGTCAAGAGATCTCAGGTAGCTGCTGGGATAGGGCTTTTAAATCTTCTTCGTACGCGCGCATTCCATAGTTAATCCCTAAGCCTTGTCGTACATGTTCCAAGCCGCACTATAGTCGCCCCTCTTCTCATCAGTTCAGCCATTTCTGATGTTAACTAGTCCAACAAGAGTGTGAAAGTTGTCGATTACCACTCTGAACAGCAGCTTGTGTGCCTTACGGTCATATTTCCCCCCACCGAAATGTCGCCTAAGGCCAGATGCAATAGGCCAAAAGTTGCCGTGAGAACTGTTTTTGCCGAAGGCTCAAGAGATGAATCCGAGCAGATAAGTCTTGTACGCGTTCTTTTAGCAATTGTTGAGCAAGCTCAACTTGTCCGCTCATCAAGTAGGTATAAGCAAGATTTTGATCAGTATCGTATCCCCTGGGTATTGGTGAGGCCCAGTTGAGCACACATCCACCGCACGCGAATAATCATGCAGCCCATCTGTCAGAACACATCCAAGATCCGCGTATACCCCTATAGGTGCTCTTTTCCCGTTCTGTACAAGCCACACGCATCCTCATACATTCCCGCACTTTGGCACGTCCATGCGAAAAGCTGAATTGAGTCAATGTGCGTTGGAAACAGACGTCTACACGTTGTAGAATGCGAATAGCGTCGGGCAGTTGCTTCCTGGATAGGTAAGCCCAGCAAGATCGTCAGCCAATGGGCCACAGTCCGCCGACAACTCCAAAGAACGGTGGAACCACTGCTCAGCCTGAGGAAAGGCTTCTCTCACCAAGGTGAGCTACACCAATGTTGTTTGCAATGCGAGCACGTCGCTCAAGATCGCCCGGCTCACGTTCTAGCGCAGCATATATAGGAGTAAGTTGTCCGATAGTCGACTTGAATTGGCCCAAAGTGAAGTAGGCTCTCGCCAGGAGCTCGCGGCTTCGCCAATCCTCAGCGTTGTGTTCCAGATATTTTACTAATAGTTCCTTTGCGGGTTAGGACTAGCTAGACCCAAGGTAAGCCAAAGCGAGATTCTGGATCACCTCTTCCGAGCCTGGCGCCAAAGACAATGCGGTTTTGAAAGCCACTATAGCCTTTTTTCAAATTGCCACTCACGGTATAAGCAATTCCAAGTGCCTGATACAAGAATGGAGCACGAACCTCCGAACCAATGGCGACTTTCAATTCTACAATGGCATCGCGACTACGGTTCAGTTTCAGCAAAATCATCGCAAGAAGATAGAGCCGTCACCCCACGATGGCCCAGCTAAATTGCTTGCCTGAACATGGTCTCTGCTTTTTGAAACGTTCTTCATTCGTTTATAGTCAAGATGATGCGGGACTCGCTGGATAGCGCTTTTGGATATCCCTATATATGGTCTCGGCGCTATCAAACTCCTGTCTTTCGACTTTGATTCGAGCAAGAGAATTGGCCGCAACAAAGTGCCTCGGGTCTATAGACAAGGCTCTCTCTCGTTCAACCACCGCAGAAGCGAAATCACCATAGTTCAATAGGGCGATGCCACGGTTGCAATGTGCCCGAGCGCTTAGGTGTCTTCCACTTCTCGCTTCGAGTTCTTTTACAAGGCGATGAAGGAAGCCGTTTTCATCTGGATGGGTCTGCTCCGAGATCCCTGACATCCACTCAATTCCCAAGCCCACGTCATGTTTTGTCATTGGAAGACGGCGCGTTGGGCACCAAGTGGATTCGTGGCGACCCGACGAGAAACTCCGGGTCGGGTTGCTGTTGCTGTACATCCTTGGCGGTACCGCCAGATTCTTGGAGTTAATTAATCCCGCTGCTCACTCTGGCGTTCGAAACCCTTCGTCTTCTTTTCTCTAATTGTTGCGGCGTGAATCCGGTCGCGGTGTTCCCGCCATCTTCGATACTTTTCTTCATTGTTGAGTATCAAGAGGCGACGAGCGACTAAGAATGTCCGCAAATTTTTCAGGGCGCTTTCTGTCGTCGAGGGCCACGGCGGCATCTTGGTCATCAGTCGCGGGGTAGATGCATCTGGGGAGATCCGGGTTGAGGGTTTAACACTTCATAAGGCAGGCATGTCAAATGTTTGACACAAACTGATCGTCGATTTCGTCTAGTTCCTCAACCGATGCCATGGTAGTTGCCAGTTCCTGAACGATTTCGAAGATCTGGACTCCAAGAGGGACACCGGTTAACATTTCAAATGCACACGCGCCAAGTGAAAATAAATCGCCGATCTTTGCGATTCCCGGGTCCGCGTCATGCAAGCATGCGAGAATCTCAGGTGCAGTGTACCGCAGGTCTCCTGGAGGGAGTCCGCTGTAATCAGCTTGTATGCCTTCGCTTCCATCGTCAACAATCGTGCCGTCCCAAAAATCAGAGAGCCGCAGTGCCCCCCCAGGCATTAGTAAAAAGTTTCCTGGCTTCACATCTGTGAGATGCCCCACGTGCATGCAGGCACTGGATGGAGCGAAACGTCAATGTCAGGTATGCAAGATACGTCCCTGATCGTTAATTTCTGCTCTTCAATCAGTACTGCTAGATCACGTTCAGCCCACTCCTCCAACGAGTAATACTTGAATGGAATCTCAAATCCCTGCGGTTGGAAAGTATAGTAGAACTCAGCTCTGGGAGACGCAGACTTGATGATGTCTTTCTGACCAATGAAATGTCCTAACATTTCGGGCTCGCGCTCGAAACATCGGCTTGTCGCCAACATCATCTGCCATTTTGAGCCGTTGGCGCGATCGGAGATTTGGGTGGCTAACCCGATTACTGCCTGTTGCGGTCGGAAGAGCTGGGGCTACACCAATTGGAGCCAAGCACAGCATGCACGCTCTTGTGGTTGAAGCCAGATCGGTTGTCGAAGATTCTAGCTCCGATCCTGGCGCACGCTGCCAATCAGCAAGAACGAACGATTCTGTTCAGCGCGCCCTGCGAATCATCCGCCTTGAACACCATTCTCCTTCCACTTGGAATGCATTGCAATCACTCACAAAGATCAGTAAACGTATATAACTCAGAAACAGAGAGTCGTTTCGACCAGTCAAGTAACTCCGGGGCACAGCGAGGCAGGTTAAGAGATGAGCTGAGCAATCATGGTTTTTTTTTTTACTGTAACTCGTCAACTTTTCGTCTTTGCTCCCATTCCTTGCCGGATGCGGGGCCGGACTTACCGTGGAGGGGGCAAGGCTCGGCCCGTCCGTCCGCCCCCAAGGAACATGACCTTTCCCCGATCGACCCTGTGGTTGCCGCGGTTCCCGGCGCTGGCCACGCCCCCTCCGCGGGCGGGGGGGCGGAGGGCGGCGCCCGGGTACGGGAAGCCGGGAGCGTTGTCACGCTCGAGCCCGTGTTCGTCGAGGCCTCGAGCGCAAACTCGTGGCAGTATTTCAAGGTGCCGGGCTACGAGGTCATCTCGCACTGCCCGGACGATTTCAACGGGAAGTTTGCCCGCGCCCTCGACAGGGCCGCTGCGGCCCGCGAGGCCCTTCTTGCCCGAGGACTTCTGGGTCAAGCTTAGCGACGCCGGTTTAGAGATCCAATATTCTAAAACACCGAACAACCATACAATTTAGGTACCGACACATACGCCAACATCGATAAGGCATTTAGCGGTGAGAAAATCTTAACATTTTTTTTACAAAAATCGTCACTTCCCTATCTTGCGAAATAAACTGCCAATCCATAATTACCATCCTATATTCATAGAAAAATACAAACCTCCGATAGTGCATTACTATAGGCAATCATAGCAGATTGGATCAACTTTGCTTAATGTGCGCAGCAAAGTCAATGCGACAAAATGTCACAACCAACGTGCTTGACTGTTTGAGTACATTTTTACACGAAAACCACTTTCCAAGTCAACTAGTACAAACTCATAGAAAATCTTACAACCTAATTTCCGACTTGGCCTCCTCTTGGATAGCTGAATAATATTGCAAACCTTGATAGTCTAATGCTATTTTCCAGCTTAACTTTGCTGCTCAAGCACAACAAACTTTGCCGGCGTTTCAGACGGCACCGGATGCAAGGGCTTCTTATATTCAGCTTGAATATGTCTAACATAATTCTGTGTTTCCGGATAAGGCGGAATACCTTGGTATCTTTCAACCACGCCTTCTCCAGCATTATAGGCCGCCAACACCCAATCGACCTTACCTTCAAAATGGCGCATTAACCAATGCAGATAGGCTGTACCACCCTTAATATTCTGCACCGGATTCCAACTATCCTTAACGCCGAAACGTTCTGCGGTTTCCGGAATGAGTTGCATTAAACCTTGAGCATTTTTACCGGATAAAGCGCCAGGATTGAATGCCGACTCCGCCTGTATAACCGCCATCACCAATAGTGGATCTATACCATACAAAGGCGCAATCTGATTAACCCAGTTTTGGACAATTTTTTTATTGGGATTGGATTCAACAACCAATTTTAGTGTCTGAATTTGTGGCTTACACGCCGGATCATCACTAGGGGCTAAATCACGAAAACGCACCAACATTTGACTTGCTTGCTTATCACCGGCATCCGCAGCTTGCTTGAACCAACGAACTGCCAGTGACAAATTACGCGTTAAACCGCGGCCGTTAAAATACATAAAACCTATGTTATAAGCAGATTCGGCATCACCTTGCAAGGCAGCCTTGCAATACAGATCAAAAGCCTGCTGATAATCCTGCTTGAACCCATCTCGACCGTGCTCATAGGTTAAAGCGATTTTTCGAAGAGCATCTACAGATTTCATAGGCTCATCGGCAAATGAGCAATTCATAAGCATACTAATAATCAAGCCGGCAAACAATTGTTTTTTTATGTTCATTAATTCCTCACTTAGTTCAGCTTATCTTCAACTTCGAAAAATTAGATAATTAAAATCTATACAGAATTGCGTAGCCCAAATCATTGCATGCCAACAAACAGATCAAACACAGATAAGTTAATTTTTAAATTATTTTGGTTAGCCCATACACGCGACAGAGATAAACTAAAATCCTTCCCATAGTTAGGCGAGGACCCAGCGTTATTTTAAGTTTAACCGCACACTGACAGGGGCAAAGTCTATTAAATCAATAACAAACCAATTTGTAGTGTTGAAAGCCTAAAAACTGTGCCTACATGAGTTACATTGCAAGGCATAGAAGAACTTAATCTTTTAGACACACTAAGTTCCTGGAAATATAGTCACAAACCAGATGGCTATAGCCACCAACCTTGCAATTACAGAAACCTTGTATAAATTAGCATTTTTACCTGATAATAACATAGTACTTAAGGGCATGAAAAACAATTTTGCCTAGCAACCTAGACCTCGCATGCTATTCAAATCACCAAACTTCCACAAATGTGCTTATTCTGTCCCCTTACTGAAACAAGATGTGTCAGAAAATTTTACAACTCCGTTCAAGGGAAAAAACCTCATAAAGCGTTACCGTCAACACACTATAAATTTTAAAGCTCATTTACGCTTTTCTGCTTTTTTTCAAGCCAACTACAAATTAAGCAATTGATTTTAATATATTATTTTATTTATAAACATGCATTGCCACTTGTTTCCTCCTATAAAACGACTAAATCAGCAAACCCATAACCTAGTGTGAGTATAAATTTAAGCCAGACCAATAAATAGCTAAAACAGAATTTCAGCACCTATGCAGCTATGTCAAACACTGTGATTGTCAGATTTTTTTACACTCTAAATAAGGCCATTGCTAAACCAAATCACCATTTATTATAAAATTCAATAAGTTATATAAAACCCAAGGATTAGCAGTGTCAGTTTTTTTTACAACCAGACCTAACCACACCTACAAACAAAGTCAATACTTATAGATATTTCATCTAATTTTCAATAACATAAAAAAAAGGCACAAAAACTGCTTGGTAATAAGTGATGAAAAATCACAAGCTACTAAAACTCTTATACATCACACCTTAAGGAATTAACTCATGAAGATTAAGAATACATGCTTTAAAGCCGCATTGGCCGGGGCCATTCTTGCAAGTACCGCGTTTGCAACACCTGCATTTGCAGATGCGCAGCTATTTAACTGGGGACTTGACACTGCCGCTGACGGCTTAGGTGGAGCAGATCAGACTGGTATAAACCAGCTTAATTTCAATGGCGATTCTTATATCACAACCACAGCGCCATTAGGCGCAACCTCTGGTACTTATAGCTTCTCAGAGACTGGTGTATATAATTTCACCAATATTAATGCGGGCACAAGTTTAGCTTTAAACGGCGGCGAGCTGACTGCTGTGTTTGTAGGCTCAGGTTCAGTTGTATTAGGCGGTAACTTCACATTCACAACCGGCTATTTCGATGTTTATTACGCAACGGCCGCGCAAGAAGCAGCCAATCCTTTTGGCGGCTCCACAAACAGCTACGGCGCCACTACCGGTACTGAGATAGGCGCATTTTCCGTTACTCCTGGCGGTGGCGGCGAAACTAACCCGAATGGCTTACCTTCCAGCAACGGTCAAGTTACAGTAAACTTTACTTCTAATTTTAGTCCAACAGGCGATACAGGCGTATGGCTTAACAGCCTCGGAGTCAGCCTACCAAATAACTTCACATTGGCGTTTATTACTACAAATGCTAGCGAAGACAACAGCACTCCAGATGTAAATTTAGCTGCCGCACTGGCAACAGCCTCACCTGTAAATCAACCACCTTCTGAATTCTTGGTTTCAGAAAACGGCCAATTCAAACTCGCTGTTCCTGAGCCAACTACCCTCGCTTTGCTGGGAATAGGCCTGATCGGAGCAAGCTTTAGAAAACGCAGCTCAGTTTAATAACTTACTGCTTTCATGAAATAAAACCCTACAGCAATTATTGCTGTAGGGTTTTTTACTTTTGATCGTTTCCACCGGATACCATCAATCGATTTAGGGGCAATCTGATCGATCTTGAATAGGCAGCCGCACCCGATCCAATCCTACCGACAAAAACTATTCGATCTATATTCGATTTTCCGAATAGTCGCTCGAAATATTCAGTCAAAGCTTCAGCATAAAGCATCAATTCCGCTTGCTGAGTAAAAATCACTTTATTTCTAACATAGCCCGAAAATATCAAAGGAGTCATTTCCGGCTGTAATTGTAACCCTAGTTTCGTAGCCGTAAGCCAAAAACGCTGAAGTGCTCGTCCTGCTTGAATATAACCCTCAATACTGCCGGGTTGTTCTTTGGCTAAGATGGCGAAATGCGCAGCACAAAAGACCCCCGGTACTAAATCAAGCTCAATTCTCGGCAACAAAGTTCCCATAAAATAGGTATTAAGAAACTTAACGCGCTGCCAACTCTTAAGCGCCCACGCCATCAATTTCATGGCAATTGGGTCCAAACCAATAGCCTGATCGGGGATTCTGTCTTCACTAAAACGCGCATTCCATTCTATAATAGTACTATGAGTCGGAAACGCCTCAGGCAATGTCAAACGCAACTTACCATTTTTAAACATTAGCCATGCCGTTTGCCAACGACTTTTCAGCCCTTCAAGCCAATATAATGAGTAAAAATTTCCGACCGCCAATTCCAATTGGTCTTTTTGTTCAAGAGTAAGCCTGATAGTTTTGAGTCTACGCCGCTGTACGCTTCTTTTCTGAAGGAATAAGAATAATGGGTCTGGCTCAATATTTGCTTGACTTAATAGAGTTACATCAATTGTAGGCTGACTTTCCGGCATACTTTCACGTAACTTAAATTCAACGCCGTGCGCAAAAGCAGTTGCCGCTATTGAAATGTTTTCCAATAAAGCACCAATAGCAATTTGACTCGCTCGGCCTTGCAAGTCGTATACACAATGATCCCGAGTATCATAGCCATGCACTACAAATTGTTTATCATTCTTAATTTCAAAGCGCCAAGTTTGCATATTATCGCCGCTTGGCGCCCATCGAGCATGCGTAATAATTTCCTCAATCAAATTTGAAGCTCTTTCATTCATTGACCAAACTCCTTTATTATTTTGTAAATATACGAAATCATGGAAAACTTAAAAAAATTTAGCATTTATTAATTATTTTTGTACTAATATATTATATGGGATAACTTTATGTCTGCACTTAAATTTGATTATAACTTAGCATTCTCTCGCAACTTGGGCTGGATAACAGAATTAGAACAAGAGAAATTACGAACAAAAAAAATTGCCATTGCCGGTTTAGGCGGTGTAGGAGGAACTCATTTAACAACATTATCGCGTCTTGGCGTTGGAAAGTTTAACATTTCGGATTTAGATATCTTCGAATTGGCAAATTTTAACCGTCAAACTGGTGCTACGATAAGTAATTTAAATCAACCTAAAGTTGATGTGATGAAACGAATTGCACTTGATATAAATCCAGAGCTTGATATATTATCATTTCCTGAAGGCGTGAATGAGAAAAATGTTGACACTTTTTTAGAGGATGTCGATTTATATGTCGATGGCTTGGATTTCTTCGCCCTAAAAGCCCGTCAAATTGTATTTGCAGCATGTGCAAAAAAAGGCATTCCGGCAATCACTGCAGCTCCCTTAGGCATGGGAGTCTCTTTTTTGTGCTTCATGCCGGGAAAAATGACCTTTGAGGAATATTTTAGATGGGAAGGACAAACAGAAACCGAGCAATTGCTCAGATTTCTAGCAGGCCTAACACCTGC
Organism: uncultured Pseudomonadota bacterium; assembly: GCA_963705975.1. GTDB lineage: Bacteria > Pseudomonadota > Gammaproteobacteria > Methylococcales > Methylomonadaceae > Methylomonas. Next base: position 39,122 of record CAVPMI010000081.1, on the reverse strand, counting down.
AGGACTGCAATTATCCTATTTAATAGATGACAGCAAACTAGACCTGGAAAATCATAAAGGTCCCTCTACGCCAATGGCTTGCGATTTTTGTGCGGGAATGATTGGCAGCTATGCCCTTAAGATCCTATTGCAGCGAGGCGAAATTATTCCAGCCCCTAGAGGGATGCATTTTGATGCTTACCGAAACAAATTCTTAATAACCTGGCGTCCTTGGGGGAATCTAAATCCTTTACAGCAACTTAGTTTACATATTTCCCGCACAAAATTAAAATCAAAAGGTATCGATTGAAAACTTGAATAAAATTTTCATGCAAAACTAAAATTTATAGGATATTCTTTATGCCAAGAAGTATTTTTGATACATTCACCGATTATTTTGAATTAATTCCGGCCACTACAGAACAGCTATTGAGAGAGGTCTTTAGCTTAAGATACCATGTATATTGTCTAGAAACAGGTTTTGAAGACCCAAATCGACATCCCGAACAAACAGAGTGCGATGAATTCGATAAAAATTCAATTCACTATCTGATTTATCATAAACATTCAGCCACCTATCCGGCCACCACTCGGCTTATTCTGCCCGATAAAATTAATCCAGCTCTGCTTTTTCCCATCGAGCAACATTGTCAGATAGATACGCAACCAGTATTCCAAGATATACCACGACTAAGAATAGGTGAAGTTTCAAGGTTTTGCGTATCCAAAGATTTCAAACGAAGAAAAAATGAAGCCGGAACCTTGACCGGTATTCATACAGACTTCAACGAGTCTATTTCTGAAGATGAGCGCAGAACGTTTCCTCATATCACGCTTGGTTTATTCACTTGTTTAATCAAAATCAGCGCCGAACAAGGTATTGATTATTGGTTCGCGGTAATGGAGCCGGCATTAATCAGGTTTTTAGCAACATTAGGCATGCATTTTATTCCCATCGGACCATTGGCTGAATACCATGGCAAACGCCAGCCTACTATTATTAAGGTAAGCGACCTCCTTATCGGCGTCCAGAAAAAAAATCCGGAAATTTGGGAACTCTTGACATTGAAAGGGCAGTTTTCAGAACCGTTGAAATGATTACTTACTTTCATTATCCAAGCGGATATTGTTTCGGACTGAAATGAGAATTGTCATACTATTGATTTAGTAGACATCTGAATAGAATAATCACACAGAGACTAGGAGAGGAAGCTGGAAGAATCAGAAAATAGTATCGAATGTTTTAATCTCAGATTTTATAGTTGCTATACTTATGAACAAAATATTCCATTATAAAGAGCCCACGAATATATGTATCCTTACAGCATAAATGCCAGCTTGGCCCCATTTTCTGCACAGCAAACTTGATGTTCAAGTCATCATGAATTTGGTCGTTATCCCTGTCTCAATCCAAATGCTGATGCATAATCGCATGCGCTTGATCATGACTATAATTGGCATTGCCATTGCTTTTTTTTTAGCCGCTGCGCAAATCGGCTTGCTGGTCGGCTGGATTAACACCAATAGCGCCATTATTACTCACGCCGGTGTCGATCTATGGGCAATGGCTAAAGAAACCCGTAGTCTTGATTTCGGCTCAGCTATACCAAGACACAGAATTCAACAAATCAGCAGCGTCGAAGGTGTGGACCGAGCGGATGGCATGGTCTTCGGCTGGGTCAACTGGAAACACCCCGGTGGAAAAAGCATTTCCGTTGAAGTCGTCGGCTTAGATAAAGACAATGTCGGCGGACCGTGGCGTATGGCCGCTGGAAATATTGAGTCTGTCCACCAACCCGAAACTGTGATAATTGATGAGCTTTACACGAATTTACTTGGCGCTAGACAGGTGGGCGACCAAGCGGAAATAGAGGGGAAAAAAGTTATCATTGGCGGTATATCTCGAGGCGTTCGGACATTTACCGCAGCGCCTTTTATATTTACCTCTATGGACAATGCACTTGATTATGTACCTTACTATCGTGCTGACGAAATTGCCTATGTATTGGCAAAAGTTGCTGTCGGCGCCGACCCAATTGAAGTTCGCGACCGAATTGCCAAGGAAGTGGAAAATGTCGAAATACTCACTACTGCGGAATTTGCCGAGCGCACTGTAAAATACTGGATGCTGGAAACAGGCGTCGGCATAACCGTGATAGTGACAGCCATATTGGGTTTACTCGTAGGCGTAGTGATTATGAGTCAAACGCTGTTCGCTATAACCCAAGATCACATCGGCAACTACGCCACCTTGTTGGCTCTGGGTTTTCATCAGCATACTTTGCGCAAAATAGTGCTGATGCAGAGTTTAAGCTTGGGTTGTCTCGGCATTATTTTAGGTGCGGTTTTATTCATCATTGCTAGCGCCTCTTCTTCCCGTAGCCCTATTCCGCTAGAAACCACACCACTGGTTTCAATCGGTTTAATTAGTTTTTCCTTGCTCTGTTGCCTTTTCGCCTCCTGGTTTTCCATCCGCGCCATCTTCAAACTAGATCCGGTCTCGGTGTTTCACGGATGAACAGTGTCTTATCTATCAAGAGTATTAGTAAAGACTACGGCAGCGGCGATATTGTCGAACATGTCCTCAAACGCGTCGACTTAGACTTTTATCCCGGCCAAGCCTCGGTGCTGATCGGCCCTTCCGGCTCCGGCAAAACCACGCTCTTATCGATTCTAGGCTGTCTATTGGAACCCAGCGCCGGCGAGTTGGCAATTAGCGGACTAGCCGTTGATTTTACTAACAAAAGCAGTCTCACCGAAGTTCGCCGGCAAAATTTAGGGTTTATTTTTCAACATGCGCAGTTATTGCCTTTTATGACGGTAGCGGAAAATCTGGTCATCATTGGCCGCAACGCCGGCAAGAGCGAGGCTGATATTGCCTCACGCCTGGACAATCTGCTGCAGCGCCTGGAGTTACAAGCCATGCGCCACAAATACCCGGCCCAACTGAGCGGCGGCCAACGGCAACGGGTGGCGATCAGCCGGGCGCTACTGCATCGCCCTTCCATCGTACTAGCCGACGAACCTACTGCGGCGTTGGATTGGCAAACCGGCAAAACCGTGGTTGAGTTATTATTGGAACAAGCCCGGCTGGAACAGGCGGTCTTGGTAGTGGTTACTCACGACACCCGCATGCTGCCGCTGTTTGACCGTATTCTGTCGATTGCCGATGGCATGGTGACTGAAATCATCCAAACTGCTGCTACGGAAAATAAATTCTATACTCAACTCAGCCATGAACATCCGCAGGGAATTTAGTATGCATCGCCTTTGTCAGCCATTTTTCTTTATTCTTGCCTTATCAACTGCGCATGTCATCCAGGCCGAACAACCTCCTACTAAAGAGCAACCCTGGATTCAAGGTATTGGTTATGTTGAACCCGGCAGCGAAATCCGCCGTTTGGCATTCAAACATCCCGGCATACTCGGCGAATATAAAGTGGCTATCGACCAAACGGTGACAGCCGGCCAAGTTTTGGCTAACCAACAAAATACCGAGGAACAGATAGCGGTGCAGGTTGCAGAAAGCCAATTACAATTAGCCAAGGCCAATTTGGCGCAAATTTTAGCCGGCGCCCATCCGGAGGAAATTGAAGCGAAAAAAAACGCCCAACGTTACGCCGCTCTGGATGCCGAATATGCGGAACGTAAATTGCAACGCATCGAACACCTGCAAAGCAACAAATTCGCTTCCGAGGATGATCGCGACTTAGCCGAAACCACAGCGAAACTGAAACAAGCGGCAAGTCGGCGTTCACTCTCGGAAACGCAGTATTTAACCCATTATGTACGTGAGGTAGACCGGCTTGCCTCCAAAGCACAAGTTACGGTAGCCGAGGCCAAATTGCAGGCAGCCAAGCAAGCACTGGCGGAAACCGTTTTAACCTCGCCAATTAACGGCGTGGTGCTGGAAAATATCCTGCGCGTGGGTGAATCGACCTTTGCAGCCGGCAGTCCGGAACCGGTTTTGCTGGTCGGCGACTTGACGCATTTGCGGGTGCGGGCGGAAATCGATGAAAATTATGCCTTCCAGCTGCATGCCGGCCAAAAGGCCGTGCTGTTCGGTCGTGGCTTAGGCGATAAAGAAATCCCCGCCCATATCAGTTTAGTGAAAAAAATGATGGGTAAGAAAACTGTGTTTGCCAAAACCGCCACCGAGCGCAAAGACATAGACATCATTCAGATATTCGTCGAGCCGGACAAAGCCTTTTCCGCTCCCGTCGGGCTTGAGGTGAATGTCAAGTTAGCCTTAGATTAGACTGAGCGGAACATTCAGGGGTAACACGACGGCAAACCGCCCCGCCGGTCTAAGCCATGTTCCCACATATCCCAAAGAGCCTGTTCCAGATTGGCCGCAAAACACTTGCCGTCAAACAACGGCGTTGCCATTACTTTGGCGCGCAGTTCCGCGCGCAGCACCACCAACGCTTGCAGGTTGCCGGCATGCGCCAGCGCCTTAGCCACATAGTCGGCCTGATCGCCGGCTATCCAGTCGGTCAAACCGGCGCAAGCCAGCAGGCTTGCACCCTGACGGGCGACCAGCGCGTCACCGGCCAAGGTCAGGGTAGGCGTCCCCATCCACAAGGCCTCGCAGGTGGTCGCGCCGCCGGTAAACGGAAAAGTATCCAGTATCATATCGACCTCCGCCAGCGACCGCAAATAATCCGCCCTGGGCATGGCGGCCATCAGGCTGACGCGCTCCAAGGGTATCCCGGCCTCGACTAATTGCTGTTGCAGCTCGGCGCGTATCGGCGGGTCATTGAGTTCCTCGTTCTGCAAACGCAGCCTTGCCAGGGGCAAGGCCTGTAAAATTTGCCGCCAGACCGCCAGTACTTCTGGATTAAGCTTGGCGCGGCGCTGGAAACAGCCAAAGGTAATAAAGCCGTTCTGTTGAGCAGGCAAAGGCCCGTTATCTGGCTGCGGATTTTCCGGCGGCGTAAAGCACAGCCGGGTATCCGGCAAATACCATATTGATTCAGTAAAATTAACGCTGGACGCTTCCGGAACCGACACCGGGTCCGCCAACAGATAATCCATCTCCGCCAACCCCGTGGTGGCAAAATAGCCTAGCCAGGACACCTGCACAGGCGCTGGCCGCCAGGCGAACACCGGCAAGCGGTTGTGCGCGGTATGCCCGGACAGGTCCAGCAAAATATGCAGTCCGTCATCATGGATCAAGGCGGCGGCGGTCGCATCATTCTTGCCCGCCAGAGATCGCCAAGCGGAAAAGTGTGGCTTCAGGCGCTCGCTCAAGTCGTCAGTATCATACTGAGTGAGATAGGCGAACAGCTCCAACCTGCCGTTCGCCAGCCCTCCCAGCACGTTTTCCAAAAAATATCCGACCGGGTGGCGGCGCAAATCACCGGAGACCAAGCCAACCCGCAGGCCTTGGGTGGGGGCAGCGTAGCGCCAATGGCTATAGGGCCGGCTTTTCAACGCGGCGGCGCGGCCAAAACGCCTGGCCTCGGCGAGACAGTCGGCAGCCGTGGCGCCCGGCAGATAATTCATCGCGAACAACAGGTTGCTATGCGCGGCCGCCCAATCCGGCCTGCACTGCAAGGCTAGGCGGTAACTGGCAATCGCATCGGCAAACCGGCCCAGCTTGACCAGCATCACGCCCAAATTATTATGCGCCTCGGCAAAACCGGGATTGATCGCCACGGCTTGCCGGTAACAATGCTCCGCCTCGCTAAACCGGGCCAGACTTTTTAGGGTAACGCCCAGATTATTGTGCGCATCGGCAAAGTCGGGCCGGATCGCCAGCGCTCGGCGATAGCAGCCTTCCGCGGCGGCGTTGTTTTTGGTAGACTTCAGCACATTGCCCAGGTTATTGTGCAGTTCCGCGCTCTGTGGAGTCCCGGCGATGGCCCGGCGCAAATAGGCTTCGGCCTTTGCCGCGTCCCCCTGGTTATTGGCGCAGGCTGCCGCCAGATTCAATAGTTCCGGATTGCCCGGCGCTTTGGTCAAGGCGGTTTCCGCCAGAGCCAGCGCCTCCTGTACGCGTCCGCCGCCGAACGCCGTCATCGCCTGCTGAAGCAGCGCTTGCAATTGAGTCGACCGGCCCGATCCGGCTCGGCGTGGAGTTTGAGGTTTTTGCTTCATAGTCAGGGTTTAGTAGGGACAATCGCGTCACGCGGCTATTATAAGCAAAGCACCGTAAGCTTATCACCCATCCGTTTGCCGGCGCAGGGAATGGACGAAGAACCTAAACCGCAAACCGGGTTTTCAATGTTTCGACCAGCGCAGCAATAACCCCGGACCAGTCGCCGATGGCGCTTTGCCGGAACAGGGTTGCGGTCGGATACCAGGCGCTGTGCGGCCTGAGCAAACCCCAGCGGAAATCCGGGCGGAAAGGCAGCAGCACATACACCGGCTTAGCCAGTGCGCCGGCGAGATGCGCCACCGAAGTATCGACGGAAATCACCAAATCCAGTTCCGCGATCAGCGCCGCCGTATCGGCAAAATCCGCCAATGCGTCACTATGACAATAAATCTGCTTAAAACCGGCCAACGCTTCGGCGTCCTCGGCGCGGAGGTTTTTTTGCAGGCTATGGAATTCCAGCGGCAAACCCAACAGTGGCTGGAAGAGTTTACAGGGCAGGCTGCGGTTGTGATCATTCAAATGTTCCGGCGTTCCAGACCAGACCAGGCCGACACGGGGGCGGGTTTTTATGCCCAACCTTTGCCGCCAGGCCTCGCGCTTTGCCGCATCGGCAAACAGATAGGGCGCGCCGGCCGGAATATCTTCCAGCGTGGTGGCGAAGGCCAAGGGTAAACTCAGCAGCGGAATGCGCAGATCAAAATCCGGCAAGGCCTCGCCCTGCGCGACCAAGCTAAAATCGCCGGCCAGGCTACCGAGCAGGGTAAGCAGGGCCGGCGGGGTTTCGATGATCACCTTGGCGCCCTTGGCCGCCAGCAAGGGCGCATAGCGGCAAAACTGCATAAAATCCCCCAGGCCCTGTTCCGGATAGATCAGCACAGTCCTGCCCGCCACCTCAGCATCGCCCAGCCATAAGTCCTGGGCAAAATGCCGGGGCGGCTGGCCGGGCAAGGCGCGCCAGCGCCATTCATACATGCGCCAACCCGTCTGGTAATCGCCGCGCAACAGATAAAGCAGCGCCAAATTCCAGTAGGCCTCGGCATACTCCGGCGCAAGGCTGATGGCGTGCAGGTAACTGGCCTGCGCTTCGTCCAGGCGCAGCAGGTCTCTTAACGCCGTGCCGCGATTACAGTGCAGTTCGGCGGCATCCGGCGCCAGGGCTAGCGCCTGATCGTAGCAAGCCAGCGCGTCTTCCAGCCGCCGCAGGTTTTTCAAGGCAATGCCGCGATTGCAGCTCGCCTTGGCGTAGTTTGCCCTTAGGGCTAGCGCGGCGTCGAAACAGTCCAGCGCTGCTTCGAACTGTTTTAATTCCAGAAACAGAGTGCCGAGATTGTAATGGGCTTCCGCATAATGTGCTCTGTTGCTGATAGCCTGGCGGAAACTTGCCAGCGCCGCCTCGGGCTGTTGCAAGCCTTGTAGCGCCAGTCCCCGGTTATTGTAGGCCTGGGCATAGTCCGGCCTTAAGGCGATGGCGGCGTCAAACCCGGACAGCGCCTCCGAATAGCGCCGGAGGCCGAGCTGGGCGACGCCCAGATTATAATGGGCCTCGGCGTAATCGGGCAGCGCCGCAATCGCCAAACGGTAACTGTCCAGCGCTTGGTCATGCCGCCCCAAGGCGACCAACACATTGCCGCGATTATTATGGGCCAGGGCGTGATGCGGGGCTAACGCCAGCAAGCCGGCAAAGCAGGCTTCCGCTTCTTCCAGGCGGTTAAGCAGCACCAGCGCCATGCAGCGGCTAAACAAGGCCTCCGGCTGCTTTGGATCAAGCAGCACGGACTGCTCCAGCAGCTCCAAGCCTTCCGCACACCGGCCTTGCTTAACCAAAATTTCGCCCAGACCGCTCAGGAGCGGCGGATGGCGCGGCGCCTTATGCAGCAAATCCCGGTACAACGCGGCCGCCTCGGGCCAGCGCCCTGCCTGCCGCCAGGCCGTGGCTTGCCGGAGTTGTTTGGCCTGTTTGGGGGTAAGAGGTTTGGAATTCATTAGTAACCGAGTTTGAAAATTAGCAACATTTTTTATATTGCATTAGTATGCATATCAATTTTAAACAATAAGCTCTTTGCCTGCATTCCTTTGAACCTAGCGGGGTCTCGGGCGCTTAGAAGCCGCAGACCTGATGAGGTTGGAATGTGCGGATTCCATCAGGGCTAGAGGACATGAGTTCCTCAGCAATTTTTTTGTCACAAGTGAAATTTTTCTTGCAATACGGGGTAGACCATATATGACCCTGAAGTTTTTACTCCGAAGTTTCAACAAATTTTACTAGTTTTTTACTAAGGAAAAGCATAGGATTTAATCCTATTAAATTCAATAGAGGTGTGTTTATGCGTACAACGCAGCAATTCAGCATTACCCTGCCTAACGACATGGCGGCAATTGTGAAATCAAAAGTAGAAACGGGTCAGTATGCATCTGAAAGCGAAGTGATTCGAGACGGTCTTCGCGCCTTAATGGCATGTGACCAAGCTATTGAAAACTGGCTACATCAGCAAGTTGGACCTGCCTACGATGCTTCTTAAAGCCAATCCATCCAGAGCAGTGACTATAGACCAAGTCCGCGCCAGGCTAACTGCTCAACATAATGAGACAACAAAAAGCTAATGCAGTACACACTGGTTTTTACACCCGAAGCTGAAGAACAATTAATGGCAATTTATCAGTATATTGCTGCGGTTGCGTCCCCAACAATTGCTGAAAGGTTTACAAGCGCAATTGTATCCTACTGTGAAGGGCTAACAACATTTCCGCACCGGAGCGAAAAACATAACGACATAAGACCGGGATTGATGTTAACCAATTACAAAAAAAGAACTGTTATAGCTTATACAGTTGAGGATGAATTAATAGCAATTATCGGAGTTTTTTATGGAGGACAGGATTATCAGACCCTATTAGAACTGGATCTGGATAATTAAAAGCATAGTTTTATTGGATATGCAAAGCGAAGTTCCAGCAGGTTATTGCGGATTGTGCATTTGATAGAAGATATTTTTGGATGTTGAATGTTAGACTTGAGCCCGAATGCGCTGCGGGGTAGGCCATATATGACCCCGTTCTTTTTTGGTGGAAAATTAATATAAAAGGCAGTTTATGATTAATTATGAAAACGATTATTATGGCTGGACCCAAGAACAAGCTTTTTTGCTGAAATCAGGAAAATTTAACGAGTTGGATATTGAAAACTTGATAGAGGAAATCGAAAGCATGGGTAAAACGGAAAAAAAAGAAGCGACTAGCCGCTTAACCATTGTTTTATTACACCTGCTAAAATGGAAATTCCAACCGGAACGGCAATGCAGAAGCTGGAAAATCAGCATAGACACACAACGCAAAAAATTTAAAAAAGTTATTAAAGAAAACCCAAGCTTAAAAGCCCAGCTTGCATCTATTTTAGAAGATGCTTATGAAGATGCCACGTATGAAGCGTTTAAAGAGACAGGAATAGATATAGATACGTTTCCTGCTAGCTGCCCTTGGACAATGAGCGAATTAAACGATGAGGAGTTTTATCCTGGTTAGCTTTTGGTTCAAGTCAAAGGTTTTGAATAGGTTGAAGACATTTAATCGAGATAGCAGGTATTTGGGAAATGTTGGAATGTTAGACCTGACCCCGTAGTCCACTTGTTGATATTCGGCGATAAACCCATCGCTACCCAGATACATTTGCTGTTTGACCTGCAACTTAGGATCAGGCAGGCCTTTACCCTGCAAGACAAACTTACGGAATGCGGCGATGGCCTCGCTGCGCTCTGCGCCAAATTGGCTTAAGGTCCAATCGACATCGTGCCAAGGGTTAGCCGGTTCCAGATTCAGCGCGCCGCGATAACTGCTCCATAGCCAGTCTTCCGGCTGCGCTACCATATGGGCGCGGACCGGGTTTAAGACCACATAACGCGATAACTCCAACAGATAACTGTCTTTCTGCACCAAAATCGCCTTAAAACGCCCTTGAAACAAATGCCCGCTTTCCTGATAACGGCTATTGAATTTCTGAGTATACACGCCGTTTAACTGCCGCATGCCCCTGGATAAATTGCCGTCTATCGTCTCTGCCAGTAAGTGATAATGATTGCTCATTTGACAGTAGGCGTGGATGACCCAATTAAAACGTTCGCAGACTTGGCCTAGGGTGGTAAGCCAAGCGTGCCGGTCTGCCTCATCCCGGTAGATTGCCTCGCGCCGGTCGCCGCGCGAGGTAATATGATAGAGGGCGTTAGGGAATTCGAGTCTTAGGGGGCGGGCCATCAGGTTTTGGCTGGGTTTGTTGTTTTTGTTATGTTTTACCTGCTTTTATTATATGCTGCTTTGGGTTGGGTGGGCGCGTTCTTTAGCTATGGCCTGAGAAAGCTAGAGACTAGGAAATGGTCTTAAATTCCGTGAAAATGTTGGAATGTTAGACCTCCCATCAGACCCTTAGCAGAACCACGCTTTAACCCTTTAACCGGCAATTAATCGCCCTTGAAGCTCCTGATATAAAGGAAAATTGCCATCAAAACTCATTAGTTGCGCATCATGAACAATTGCAGTGGCGATAATCAGCCGATCTTGCGGATCTTTATGATGCTCAGGCAATGCAACAGCTAAACTGGCGATAGGTGAAGTCACTGGCAAAATACGAATACACTCGGATGCTTCTAGGTCTTCCAGCCATTGTGCAAATTCACATCCTAGTTCAATCCGTCCATGACGGACCAGCCAAGCCATTTCAAAGCAGGACATAGCCGAAACAGCAAGATCATCCGTCCGTTCAATGACATCGATCAATTTTACTGATAAACGGCCCGGTATCTGGTTGGCCCACCAATGCCAAATATGCGTATCAAGTACGATCAATCGACCAATCCCCAATCCTGGGCGGAAAGCGAATTCATCACATCGCCAAATTCTCTAACCCGACCAGCGAAATGCGCCGGCGGCTTGCGCTTGCGCAGAGATTTTTCTGCCGGGATTTTATCCAATGGCAATAACACCACTTCAAGCCGTTTATGCTGCAAAGTTTTAGGAACAGCAATAAATTCAGGCGCGTCTTCATAAATTTCACGGTATGCAGTCACAAAATATTACTCCCTGAATTATGTAGAACAAATGAATTAATTTCAGACACTATTTACGGATGAAAAACTTGTAAGCCAAGTTGCTCTTCCATCGCATCAAAATCCCGATCAGAATGGAGTAGCTTTAAACCATTGCAAATACAGCAGGTTGCAATTAACACATCAATCGTTTTTCGTACAGTCAGGCCACGCTGTCTTAACTGGCGGTAATTCTGCGCAGATTGTAAGGCAAGAATTTTACCGCCGATATCGTAATAGGGAAAACTGAGTAGCAAATCTTGCGCTGCTTGATAGTCTGAGTTGTTGCGAAAGCCTTGCAAAACTTCACAGAGGATTAGATCACCAGTGGCTATTTGACTCCGGTCTGCATTATCGCGTAAATAGACGGTCTGAGTGGTTAATTTACCGTTGAAAAAATCAATCCAAACTGAGGAATCTATTAATAGCACAATGTCATCTGTCTGTTCGCATCGCGTCTAAATCACCTTCCCAATGATATTTCCCAAAAGCCGAAGCAAGCTTATCAGCTGTTTTATCGGCAATAAGCGATTTAAGCGCTATATCCATCACTTCTTTTTCAGTTTTGACGCCAGTCAACTGCATCGCTTTCGCGATTAATTGATCATCAACTGCAATATTGGTATTCATGTTTTTTCCTTAGCTTGATTAAATTGATCAAAGAAAAATAGGTTCATGCAACAACACTTTTCACCACGCTGCCAAATCTCCAGGAAGCCAACATTTCTAAAACCCAACCACCCAAACCTGCTCCAAGCCCAACTCAAACCCCGGCAACACCTCATCCCCAGCCAAACTTAGCGGATCATCCAAAACCAGCACATCCCGCCCTGGCCGATACACATAAACCCGCCGCGCCTCAGGATCCAACAACCACCCCAACCTCGCCCCATTCGCGCGATATTCCAACATCTTAGCCTGCAAGGTTTGCAAACTATCGCTAGGCGAACGCAATTCCAGCACAAAATCCGGACACAAGGGCAAAAACCGCTGTTTCTGCTCCGGCGTTAACACTGCTAACCGTGATTTTTTAACCCAAGACACATCCGGTGCACGGATCGCGCCATTCGGCAGAATAAAACCGCCGGCAGAGTCGAAAACCACGCCGCTGCCATCCTGTTCCGTCCAATTGAAAAACAAAGCATTCAATCTGGAATTTCTATTACTGGTTTCTCCACCTGTCGGCGACATAATCTCACAATCTCCCTGCGCGGTGCGCTCAATCCGTAACTCGCGATTAGCACCGCAAAACTCAAAAAACCGCTGCTGATCGAGACAAATAGAGTCCGGCCAGTGCAAGACAACCGGCGTTATTTCAAGACCTTGATTAAATGCATTACTCAAACCCATACCCAAAGTCCCCATCCACCACCTGCACATGCACCCGCTCCACCGGCCTGCCCTCCACCATGCGCATCAAAAACTCCTCGCTGATTTTCGGCAACACAGTGTTGGTCAGAATCGCGTCTATCATCCGCCCGCCGCTATCCAACTCCGTGCAACGGCTAGCGATGAGTTTAATCACCTCTTCATCATAACTGAACGGCACTTTATGCGAAGCTTCCACGCGTTTTTTGATGCGCCCCAGTTGCAAGCGGGCGATGGAACCGATCATTTCGTCATTCAACGGATAATACGGAATCACCACCAAGCGGCCCAACAGCGCCGGCGGGAATACTTTCAACAAAGGTTCGCGCAAGGCTTTGGCGATGCCTTCCGGCTCCGGCATCAGTTCCGGGTCGGCGCATAAGCTCATGATCATGTCGGTGCCGGCGTTGGTGGTCAGCAAGATTAAGGTGTTCTTGAAATCGATCACCCTGCCCTCGCCGTCTTCCATCCAGCCTTTGTCGAACACCTGAAAGAAAATTTCATGTACATCCGGATGGGCTTTTTCCACTTCGTCCAGCAATACTACGCTATAAGGCCGGCGGCGCACGGCTTCGGTCAACACCCCGCCTTCGCCGTAACCGACATAGCCGGGCGGTGCGCCTTTCAGCGTGGAAACGGTATGCGCTTCCTGGTATTCGCTCATATTGATGGTGATGACGTTTTGCTCGCCGCCGTACAACACTTCCGCCAACGCCAACGCGGTTTCGGTTTTCCCGACCCCGGAGGTGCCGGCCAACATGAACACGCCAATCGGTTTATTCGGATTATCCAGCCCGGCGCGCGAGGTTTGGATGCGCTTGGCGATCATCTCCAAAGCATGGCGCTGGCCGATAATGCGTTGTTCCAGTAAATCCGGCAATTTCAACACGGTTTCGATTTCGTTTTTCACCATGCGTCCGACCGGGATACCGGTCCAGTCCTGCACCACAGCGGCCACGGCTTGTTGATCGACAGTCGGCAGAATCAACGGGCTTTCGCCTTGTTGGGCGTGCAATTGCGTTTGTAGCTCCCTAAGTTCGCTAAGCCACGCCTCCCGATCTTCCGCCTCGCCGGCTGCATCGCCTTCAGCGCCGGAGTCCAGCGGCTGACCGCCGGCCCGCAGTTTCGCCCGCAGGGCCAGAATTTTTTCCACCAAATCTTTTTCCAGATTCCAGCGTTCTTCCAGACCAGTTAAACGTATTTGTTCCGCTGTGAGTTTTTCCGTAGCTTGCTGTTCCCGTGCAGTGACATCAATACCAACGGCTTTTTCCCGGCCTATGATAGCCAATTCGGTTTCTAAAGCCTGGATCTGCTTCCGGCAGTCGTCCACTTCCGCCGGCACCGCATGCTGGCTGATGCCGACTCTAGCACAGACCGTATCCAATAGGCTGACGGCCTTATCCGGCAATTGCCGGGCCGGAATATAGCGATGCGATAAACGCACCGCGGCTTCCAAGGCCTCATCCAAAATCTGCACCTGGTGGTGTTTTTCCTGCACCGACACCACGCCGCGCAACATGCGGATGGCTTTTTCCTCGCTGGGCTCCAGCACTTGCACCACTTGGAAGCGCCGGGTTAGCGCCGGATCTTTTTCGATATGTTTTTTATATTCCGCCCAGGTAGTCGCGGCCACAGTGCGCAACGTGCCGCGCGCCAGCGCCGGTTTCAGCAAATTGGCGGCGTCGCCGGTGCCGGCCGCCCCGCCCGCGCCAACCAGGGTATGCGCTTCGTCTATGAATAAAATAATCGGTTTCGGCGAAGACTGCACTTCTTCGATGACTTGCCGCAAGCGGTTTTCGAATTCGCCTTTCATGCTGGCCCCGGCTTGCAACAAACCGACATCCAAAGTCCGCAAAGTCACGTCACGCAAGGCCGGCGGCACATCGCCGGCGACAATTTTTAACGCGAAACCTTCCACTACGGCGGTTTTACCCACCCCGGCTTCGCCTGTGAGGATGGGATTATTCTGCCGGCGGCGCATTAAAATATCAATCACCTGGCGGATTTCCTCATCTCGACCGACGATAGGGTCTATCTTGCCCTGCCGGGCTTGTTCGGTCAGATCAATGGTGAATTGTTTTAGCGCCTCCTGCTTACCCATCGCCGCCGGCGCGATAGCGCCGCTGGCTTCGCCCGGCGCCGCACCAGCCTGAAAGCCATCGGTCGCCGCCAAACCGTCTTCCGGCGAACCGGTAGTGACTTTGGCCAGTTCCTCAGTGAGTTGATCAGCTCTGATTTTAGTGAATTCTTTGGAAATACCGAACAGTACATTGCTTAGCGCTTGAGTTTTCAATATTCCAACCAACAAATGACCGCTACGCACCTGCGATTCGCCGAACATGAGCGTACCGTAAACCCAGCCGCGCTCGACGCTGTCGCCAATATGCGGCGAAAAATCGGTAATTGAAGTAGAGCCTCGAGGTAACTTGTCCAACGCCTCGGTAACATCCTTGGCGATCACGGAAGTATTGAGGTTGTAATGCTTAATCAAGCGATGTAAATCAGAATCCGGTAATTGCAACAATTGGCTCAGCCAATGCACCAGCTCCACATACGGATTGCCGCGCAACTTGCAAAACACCGTCGCTCCTTCCACGGCTTTGTAACATACCCGGTTTAATTTTCCGAACAGTTTGACTCTACTTATTTCCGCCATTGTTGGTATTCCTTTCGGTTAAGTTTAAGTAATCATTCCATGAGTATTTGAACTCCAGCCCTTAAAAAATCGACAGCCTTGGATTTTGGCGTCGAGGTGGTCTGGAAGAGGTGTCGCCAGCATGGATGCTGGCGCCAAGCCTACATGGATGTATTCACGGCGTCCTCTGGAAGACCACCTCGACGCCAAAAGCCGGACAGACCAAGGGACATTTTTCATCAAGCCACTACCCTACTAATATAGGGATTAAGCAACAAATCATCGGCATCCAAGGAACTATGGCGCGGCCCCAGCCACATGCTCCAACCGAGTTGGGCGGCGCCGTTCATGCTCAGTTCCGTAGCCTGCGGCGACCGGCCCAAGGCCAATTCCGCCGGCACTTCCGCCGCTTCCAACAGCAACTGCGCATCCCAGACATATGCATCGCCGACATAATTGCGCACGATGGCCGCCAACTGCGCCAGGGCGACACCGCCAGGCAACAGCGCCAAATACTGATTTCTCGGCATCGGTCCCAGCAGCACGGTGAATTTGTGCTGGCAACTCCACACCGCCTGCCCCACGACCGCCGACTGCCCCAGACTTGCCAGCTCGGCAGAAATGCCCAGCCGGGTCTGCTCAGCGATTTGAATCGGCATCCATTCGCCGACAAATTCCTTAACCCGCACCGGCAGCTTAAGAATATCGGCAATAATGGCCTTTAAACCCTCCGGGTGTTTCGTTTGCCCGGCAAAGTGCGCAGCATAATGCAACTTCGCCCTATCCGCCAGCGCATCTCTATTTTGAAACGCCGGCCCGCCTATGCCGAGCAAGGAGCCCACATATAAGCCGAAGCGATCCGACTCAGGCCGGTCGTAACAAACTGTAGGCTGCGTATTGGCCCAGGCCCGATAAAACAAGCTGATCATGCGGTGGTGAAATATATCCGCAAAGCGAGCGAAAGTTGGGTCATGATGATGACGCAATCTTTCGCGGGCATACTCCGTTAGGTGTAAGGGTAAGGGTCCATGCGGACCAAACAAGCCCATAAAATTGACCGCCAATATTGAATGTTTGCCAGGCGAGAAACGGGCGACGCTGGACGCGGCAAAATCCATTTCCGGGTCTTGCGCTAAACGTACCGGATCCTGTTCAGCTTTCAGGCCTGTGCCCAGACGGGGTTGTTGCGGATACCAGGTTTCTATTAAGCGTAAGGCTTCGAAAAAATCGAAACGATAGGCTTCGGTTTCTAACTGCTGTTTTAAATCGTGTGTCGACATCCGATTCTCACCGGCCATCTGGCTGCCTCGCCACGATCCGTCGTTTTAATCACGGTTTCCACAAAGGAGTTAATCGATACATAACGGGCAAAAAATTGTTCCAGTACCGTACCCAACAAAAAATAACCGCCGCCTTCAAACGCCGACTCATCGAATTCCACCGTAATTTCCAGGCCACGGCCAAACACCATAGGGCCGGACGCATCGATACGCCTAACGATATTTTTAGAGCTGATCGCCACGACGCCTTCAATTTGTTTCTTGATGGCGGGCTCGCGTTGATCTGCATACAAGCTGAGTAACTCGCGCAAGGCGGCAGCGCCGCTTTTAGCATCGTTATCTATCAGCGACAGATAATTCAGCGACAGATGATTGATTAAACGCCACACGGTCTCGCCCTCACTAGCGGCCGGCAAGGGCCTGGTCGGCCCAGCTAGACTGCGTATGGACTTTACCGGCGTACTGATTTGCAGCGTAAAATCGGTTTCACCCAAACCGACCGGCATGAGTAGCGGCAAATCGCGATTGGTGCACAGAGTTTCCACGGCCAATTGCGCAAGATCCGCAGCATACGGGGCCTGTGCGGCGTCTACCAAAGAAATAAAGCATTCGCTGCCGATATAACTGGAGCGTAAGCCTTCCCGGCGTTGTTTTGAGGACAACACCCGCTTCAACCGGCGGATGGTGTAAAACGCCGTCTCCGCCCCACTTTGAAAGGCGGTTTGCGAGCCGTAGAAGGGCAAAAAGGTTTGTTCTTTGTTGTTGCCATCTGTATAGCCGGATACCTGCCGGATGGAACACACCTCAAAATCTTTAGGGCGGCTGCGATCCACCAGCAAATGATATTCTGACTGCAGATGGTCGATACGAATCCGATCGGCGCGTTTGGGAAACAAATTTATAGCCGGAACACAAAATAAGGCCAAATGCGCTTTATCCAGCGCATTAATCAACTGCCCATCGCTGCGATCCAACAGCACGAATAATTCTATTTCATCGCTCTCGCAATCTTTAAGCAAACCGGCCAGCTTACTGAATTCCACGAAGAGAAACCGTTCCGGAAAGGCAAAATATTCCTGCACGATCCGATAGCCGTCGAACGAACGCGGCGTATGCTGCAATAAGGCTTCATCCTGATCAAAGCCCATGCCGCGGATGACACGACCATCGACGTATTCAACCACGGCTGTGGAGTCTTTATTATACTTACAAGCCAAGCCTTTAGTATTAGCCAAAAATTGTTCGTATAAACGATAGGGAATACTGCCTGAACCTCGGATATACACCGGCAGCTTATCCAGAGCTAGGCGATTGAAACCTAAACCGGTGGTACTGCGCAAAACTATCCGTAACGCACCCTTGACATTGCTTAAATATTTAGCGGACGACAACCCGGCGTTTGATACCGCAGCCAAGGTGGGTAAATAATCAATGCGGCTAATTTCCAGCGGCAATAATTGCACAGGATATGCCGTCCGATATTCGCAAGCGGTTTGCTCGCCTTTAGCCACCATACTGCGCAAACTGGAATGCCTGGGTATCTGAAACCCGGCTGCTAAATTTTCATCGCTCAACTCGGGTTTGAATTCCACCACGGTCATTGATGGGGTGACCGTTTGGTAGTGGGGATAAATAATATCCAACAGATGTTGGGTAAAACTTGGGAATTCTGCGTCAATTTTGAGCTGGACACGGGCAGCCATAAAGGCAAAGCCTTCAAACAGACGTTCCACATAGGGATCGGAACAATCAAAGCTATCCAGGCCCAATCGGGCGGCTATTTTTGGATACTCGACAGCAAACTCCGCGCCGATTTCACGGACATGCTGCAACTCGCGATTGTAATATTTCAGTAAACGCGGGTCCATGTGCTCAGCCTAAATCCTTGATGGTCACTTCGCCGGTCCCCAAATCCAGGTCGCTCCGAATGTAAAGATGAATCGGCAGCGGCTGCGCCCATAAATCGCCTTCGATTTTGAAACACATGGCATTGTGGTTCATCTGCTTATCATTAAAAATCAGTTCTACTATAAGTGAAGCCGGCAGGATTCTTGGCTCAAAATCGATAATGACTTGTTTGATTTTTTTTTCAATTTTCGGTACTTGCTCGCTGGTCAAATGAATACCCGAAAGCGCCGGCGCGCCATAATTAATCACCGAGTGCGCGGCCAAGGGCGCACTGGATAAATCCTGGCTGGCGTCTAAAGCCGTGGTATTCAGCAGCCAGCTTAAATCCCGGAGCACACTTTGCCGTAGCTGCCGAAAGGACAACACCCGTTGTTCACGCGATTCCAGGGTTTTGTGCGGCGCGTCATCCGTCAGCCGGTCGAGTAGAGATGGTTGCAAACGCTCGGTCTGCAGTAATTCGGCCATTACTCCGATCCCTCAGCGGCATGCAATTCGATGTTACGGATATCCATCAAAGCATAATCCTGCACATCGGTCGCCAGCAAACGCTGGCCTAGGCCACGAAATACGCCTGCCGTCGTTTCTTCCCAATCCGTCTTCCGTGCTAATCGGATTTGATTATCTTCAGATTTTTCCGCGCCCGGATAGCGGGTAGGAATCAGACCGCTAGCGGCGCCGCCATTAATCCAGGTAAATTGCGCCGGCATCCACACCACGTCGCGCAAATCCGCCGGCGCCTCTATCTCGATTTTACGTATCTGTTGAAAAGGAATCCAATAATAACGTCCGTTAACTATACCTTCGACTACCGGCCCAAAGCGGCTATCCGCATCAGCAATCCAAGCAAAATTATCGCCATCAATAGTTCCGGAACAACCCGGCGCTTGATCGAAGGCCTGATTACGCAAGGCCAAGGCTTCAGAAAAATGTCCTTCGGCATCCAGTCGCAAGGCTTCAAGCAACAAAGCCAGCCACGGCTGAGGCTCACCAAAGACCAAAGGCGTTTGTTTACCGGTAATCACTTCGGCGCGCAAGGCTTCACATTGCACTGCGGCCTGATACGTTTGCACCATCAGCAAACTCAACGCATCAAGCCCCGCCAAGACTTTAAGTTGCGCTAAAGCCCGCTCCCACTGTCCGGCGACCACCAACAGTTGAAACAAAAACACGCGCAACTTGGGGTTGGCGGGTTCCTTTTTAATCTGATTCTGTAACTCAGCCAGAGCTTCCGGCAAATTTCCCTGTTGTAAGTAATTTTCCGCTTGCGCTAACATAGTAAAACTCCTTCGACTGCATGGATGCAGGAGCTAGGGCAATGCCGGAAGCAATTGCCGGGTGGACTGCTAAGGCTAGCCCACCCTTGATTTTTTATTACAAACCTAGCAATTCAATGGCTTAACTATATAGGCAAAAACCAGCCCAAAACCGAGGGCTAGGGTCAATGCCATTAAGCCTCAAACAACGCGACCGCCTCGCCGCGATTCTGGCCGCTATGCGGCAAAAACACGCAACCAACAATCAGGAAATTACCCCGTTTTTGGTCATATCCCATGTCGTTGTTGCCGTCGCGCCTGCTGCGCCAGTAGCAGTTTGCGGTGTGTAATTGTAGGTAACATTGGCGAAATTGAGCGTGACATTTTCCGTCAATCGATCCTGACCGCCACTGCCGCCGGTAGAATACGATGTGATCATCACTTCTCCCATCGTAATCACCAAGTATTCCAGTGGGTTAGTGCCGGCCTTTCTGATGGTCAGGGTTGCATTGGTATAATGCTGCCCGTTGCAGCAGGCCAGAAACAGCGCGGTTGATGCGGCATCCACATACTTGGTGACGCTGATATCGCCAACGTGGGCTTTGCCGGCGCCTGCGCCGCCGCCACGCTGTGCGTCGCCGGAGTTGGAAACGCCCCAACTCCACGCCAACACGTCCATTTCCGTACTGTGCACGCTATCCAGTGATTCACCGGTGACAGCAGGGGTTCCAATTTTTAAAAACATATCGACAGCCATTGAGATACTCCAATAAGGTTATAAGATAAAATGTCCGAATATGTGTTACCGCCCTGAATTCGGACAATTCAGGGCGGGCTTTTATTGCCTTAGCCTTAACAGACGCTCGTTAACCGCCTTTTGCGGAAGGCAGCTTGGAGACCAAACGCAACGATACGGTCAGCCCTTCGAGTTGGTAATGCGGACGCAAAAAGAATTGCGAACGGTAGTAGCCGGGGTTGCCTTCCACCTCTTCCACCTTAACTTCCGCCGCCGCGAGCGGTTTTTTAGCCTTGGTTGCTTCGCTGGAGGTCGCCGGATTACCGTCGACATATTGCATGATCCAATTATTCAGCCAGCGCTGCATATCCTCCTTTTCCTTGAATGAACCTACCTTATCCCTGACAATGCATTTGAGATAATGCGCGAACCGGCAGGTGGCGAACAGATAAGGCAATCTGGCCGACAGGTTGGCGTTGGCGGTAGCGTCCGGATCTTCGTATTCGGCCGGTTTTTGCAGGGACTGTGCGCCGATGAAAGCCGCAAAATCGGTGTTCTTTTTGTGAATCAGCGGCATGAAGCCGCTTTTGGCCAACTCCGCCTCGCGTCTGTCGGTAATGGCAATTTCGGTAGGGCATTTCATGTCCACGCCGCCATCGTCGGTCGGGAAAGCATGCACCGGCAAACCTTCCACCGCTCCGCCGGATTCAATACCGCGAATACGCGAACACCAGCCATACATTTTGAACGAGCGATTGATGTTGACCGCCATCGCATAGGCTGCGTTGGACCAAGTATATTTGGCGCTGTCCGCGCCGGTAGTGTCTTCCTCGAAATCAAATTCGTCGACCGGATCGGTTTTAGCGCCATACGGCAACCGGCTGAGAAAGCGCGGCATGGCCAAGCCTATGTAGCGGGAATCCTCGGATTCGCGTAGCGATTTCCAAGCAGCATATTCCGGCGTTTGAAAGATTTTGGTTAAATCCCGAGGATTAGCCAGTTCGGACCAACTCTCCATTTGCAACACCGAGGGCGACACGCCGGAAATGAAAGGCGTGTGCGCCGCGGCGCTGACTTTCGCCATTTCGCCCAGCAACTCGACATCCGGCGGGCTATGATCAAAATGGTAGTCGCCGACCAAACAGCCATAAGGTTCGCCGCCGAAGGTGCCGAACTCCTCTTCATAAAGTTTTTTGAACAACGGGCTTTGGTCCCAGGCCGTCCCTTTGAATTTCTTCAAGGTTTTGCCTAACTCAGCCTTGGAGACATTCAGCACCCGGATTTTCAGCATTTCATCGGTTTCGGTATTATTCACCAAATAATGCAGACCACGCCAAGCGCCTTCCAGTTTTTGGAAGTCGGGATTGTGTAACACCAGATTCAATTGTTCAGTAATCTTTTGATCCAAACCGGCAATAATAGCCTGTATGGATTTAATCGCATCGTCAGAGACTTTCGAAACATCCAGCAAAGCATATTGCGCCAAGGTGGTGACCGCCGTATTCACCTGACTGGCGGCTTGGGTTCCCGGTTTAAATTCTTTAGACAATAACTCGGCAAATACATCCGGCTCCAGGGTTTCCGTAACGCCTTGGGCTACTTGGTTTTCTAATTCCGCCATCGCTTATTCCCCTTGTCCTGTCGTTGCTTCCGGATTAGCATCCGCCGGTTTTGCCGCTGCCGCCAAGCTTTGCAACAAGGCCGGATCGTTGATTAATTTCGCAATCAATTCTTCCGCGCCGGTTTTGCCGTCCATATAGGTAATCAGGTTGGAGAGCTGAGTTCTGGCTTCTAAAATCTTATCCAGACCGGCAACTTTTTTGGCGACGGCGGCAGGCGAGAAATCATCCATGCTTTCAAAAGTGATATCAACATTCAGGTTGCCTTCGCCGGTTAAGGTGTTCTCAACCTGAAAAGCCACTCGGGGCTTCATCGATTTCAGCCGCTCGTTAAAATTGTCAACATCGATTTCCAACAATTTTCGGTCCGCAATGGCCGGTAAAGGTTCGGACGGTTTTCCGGAGAGATCGGAAAGCACACCCATCACAAAAGGCAATTGCACTTTCTTTTCCGAACCGTAGACTTCCACATCGTATTCGATTTGTACGCGAGGCGCCCGGTTGCGTTGAATAAACTTCTGACTACTTTCCGCCATTATCTTCTCCTCAAATTATAATATTAAAAACCAGCTACATCTCATTCACCCAGTTTGGGCCCTTTGAGAAATTCTATCTGCGTAACGGCGTCCGGCATCAAGTTTCTGACAACATCCATAAAATCCGCCTCTACCAGAGTTTTCGCCCGCTGCACAAGAATAGGCACCGGACTGGTAGGCTCATAGTCTGCATAATATTTGCAAATTAATTCCAAGGCCTTAATCACATCCTTCCTGGAAGAAATGTCACCAACGCCCCTAGAGCCTGATTTTCCACTTAGTTGCGTGCTAGCAGCACTTTCCTCTACACTATCATCATCTTCCGGCGACTCCATTGCACCATCGTTTGCCAACAATCTAACACCGGCATACTGTTCAAAGTTATAACGCAACTCTTTAAACAGTGACTTGATAGCCTCTAAATTAACCCCATTACCTAAACCACTGACTTTTTCACCAACCGTCGCCTCAATTTGCTTGAGTAGTGTCTCGGATTCAAGAATGGCCTGATAGTTAGACTGCAGCAGACTAATTTCGACTTCGTTAAACACGGCTTTTATCAGGCTAAGGTCCGGCTTTACCGCTCCGGCCGGCGTCGCTAATTTTTCCGTAGCGTACTGCATGTCACGCAGACTGAATTGCCCGGCAGTCTTGGCTTCTACCAGTATACACAGGCTTAACGGATTTAACACTAGCTCCCTACTACATAACCCTTCCAAGATATTTAAGCGCTGAGTCGGGTCGCCATCATCCGGATCCAGCAATGGATAAAGCAAATCCCAATGCTCGTTGATCGACTGGTATAACAAAGCTAAACCATCCCGAAAACCGGCCAAACCTTCTAATTCCAGCAAAGCTCTGAGCAGATAAATTATCACCTGTAGATCTTTTGTTCTTTTTAGCAATGTCCACGCTTTCTTTTGCACATTCCGCCAATTTGGCGGCTCGTATTTTTGACCGGAAAATTGATCTTCCGGGGTACCCTGTATTTCAGTATCCAGACTAATGCGCTCAGCGTCGTACTCCAGATCCGCTCCGCAAGGCGCTTCAGGACTAATATCATTGAATAATTCGGACAGTTCGGCCATTTTTTGGTCTCTTTAATTATTTAAATGAAGATTATCGCGTTTTTAATTTATACAACACCAAAACTAGGCGCATTGAAACTATTTCCAATTACCAGTCAAGATAAACGGCGACCAATAATACGGATGCTTAAATTTTACCGATTTTATCATCGCTACCTGTGCGGCTCTTAAGGCTTGGGCCTTTTCCAGAGGTTTATTGATGCCTTTATAAAACAATTTCATAAACTCCATGGCGCCTTCATCATCTATCGGCCACAGACTACCCAAAGCGCTCTTGACATTGCTTTTTATTGCCATGCCGCTAAAACCCAATAACAGCCGGTCGTTTCCCTGTGCTGTCTGGCAAGCGCTAAGGGTGAGTAAATCTATCGGCTTCTGCTTGAGAGAGCTCGAACTCAGGCTACCCTCAAAAGCTTCCAAAGACAACACCTCATCATAAGCCAAAATAAAACTGTCTCGCGCATTATTCCCGAAAAATCCATGCGATGCTATATGCACCTTATCAAAATCGCCGGTTTCCAGATTCGCTTTGAACGAGGCCGTTGTAAACTCCTGATTAAGTAAGATTTTACTGGTTACATCATCCGCCAATTCGCCAATTTCTTTCTCCACGCTAGGCAAACTTAAAGAATCAGTCAGTAGATCTCTTTGCCGGGCTTTTTGCAAACCACGGGTTTCGGGGCCTTCATAATCTTCGATCGAAACCAATAATTTTCTAGGCAACTTGTCCAGCGAAGGTCCATCCGGCTTACTTATCCCGGCAAATAATTGCCGGGAATCAGGATTGTGTAATGAGGTTTGCGCAAAATTCTGAAACGCCAGACTGGGCATCGTCGCGATGCCAAAGCTCTCCACTGCGAAGTGCTTGCCGTCATAATATGCCGCATAGGGAATTGAGCGGATATCCCGATCCGGCACAAATACCAGGGTTTTTATCCCGGCGATTTCCAGCTCTTGCTTGATAGGTTGCACCAGTCCATCATATAGCTTTTTGGCATAAACCCGAAAATCTTTCCCATCCTGCAAGCTATGTTCCAATAGGCGCACTTGGTTTTTAAGTTCGACATCTGAAATATTGACGATATGCAAAGAGTATCCTTGATCAGTCTTTACAATAAGCGCCAGCCTTTTCTGAAAAACAATCGGGTAAACAATGGCTGCATCCGCTAAGGGCTTGGTATGCCAACTGGTTTCTGATGTAGACTGGATTTTACATTTACCAAGAAAAAAATCTTGCAGATCGGCTTCCTTGATGATCTCCATATTATCCATGGCCTTGATTATTAAAGGCGTAGCCGTGTCAATATCTTTGCCTTCCGCCATTTGTATCAGTAAATCGGCATAATTACGGTGAATCGGGTCCGTAATAACATTTATAGTAGAACGGCCATCCGGCAAATACAGCGGCAGATCGATGCTAATCGCCGTTAAATTTTGCACTGCCTGTTCATAAGCAGCTATCGCAGCCGGCAAGTCTCCCTGTAAACGCAATAAATGGCCTTTTTGCGCCGCCAATTGCGCAACAAGCTCTTTGGCATTGACCTGATCGGCCAAAACGACAGCGTTATCAATTAAGGCCAACGCTTCGTTCGTTTTGCCCTGTGCGCGATAAAGTTGCACCAGACTTGCTTGTGCTTCCGCCCTTAATCGTACGTCACCGGCATTTTCGGCTAAATTAATAGCTTCGCTCAGCAGTTGATAAACTATTGGATCAAGCTGAATTAATTGCCCGGCTTTTAGTTCCTCTCGGTCTAGGCCAAGAATAGCTTGGGCTAGCGCAAGTTCCTGCTTTGCCTTGATTAAATCGGACGGTAATTGCTTAAGCCTTTGCTCGATAGCTAATAAACCAGGGTACTTAACGCTGCCAGCCTGTGTTGAAAAGCTCAACCGCATTAAATCAGCACTTATTTCCAGACCAAGCGCATTGCTTGATTTGGCAAATTTGAGCGCTTCGGTATTATATAACACCGCTTCATCCACATCACCGCCGGCTAAAGAAAGCGTAGCGATATATTCACTTACCAAAGCATGCATATAGGCTGAATTATCCAAAGTTCTGACGTAGGCGTCTTTCAATTGCGCTTCAGCCGCATCTTTTTTATTCAATAAAAATAGGTTATACCCAGAGGCCATTTCTGCCGCAGCAATCAACGAAGACTCAAATGCTGGGTGATCAGCCACCCATTGCAGGGCTAAATCGAATTTATATTGGGCGGCGTGCAAATTACCAGTGTTCCGCAACGACTCCCCCTCTGCCACCAAGGATTTGAGCAGTATTTCCGACTTAACGACTTCGTCTTCAGCCGATAATCCCAGTGTAGATACATTTAAAAAAAGCAGCCCAAGCAAAGCGGCGCAAAAACCCCGTCGCATTTGCTGTATTTGCCCCCTGTGATCCATCTGGAAAAGAAATGAGGTCGGCATCTTAAGTCCCTTAAAAAACAGTAAAATTAACACGAAAATGAATGCCGTCATCCTGTATCGTATGGCCCGTTGGCTGAGGCACAACCGCGTTAAAGGCATGCGCCCAGTAAAAATCGGTTGTCACTTGTTTGTATTGCCAGTTAAAACCTATCCCACTGGAAAACAGATAATTTGCAGGCTGATTGGGCAAAGTGGGAAAGTTATTATTCCAGCCGCCGCCATAATCCATAAACGGCGTGAGATAGAGGTTGCTTTTTTCATTGCTGTCGCCGCCATACAGCGGAAATTTAAGTTCCAGATTGGTATTAAAACCATTATCGCGGATATAGGTATTTTCCCGATAACCACGCACGGTATACGCACCACCCACTGAAAACCGCTCCAAAGGCAGTAAGGGCCTATCGGCCAATTGCATATTAGCTTTAATTACCATTAAAATACCGCTCTCCCACAGCCTTTGCGTAAACATACTTTGTCCTAACCAACTGAAAAACTGCCCGCTTTGGCCGCCGGATTGCGTGGTGGTGGCGCCTAATACATTTAAACCGAGGTTAAAGGTCGAATAAAATACCGCACTGTTGGTATCGCCCCTATGCGTAGCGCGTTGGGACATGCGCAATACGGACACTTGCGTATTACATCCGGCTAAGCCGACTACGCCTGCAAACAATGAGCCTATCTCGCAACTTCCAGATGATAAAGTTCGGCTTTCCCGCACTGTAAAATTTAAACCCAATGTCAAATTATTGGCAAAAGTTTGGTACACCGGATGAGTTAGCCCGCCATCAAAACCGATGATCCTGGAGGTGATATTGAGTTTGTCGAACGGAGCTTCGGAAATACTGCTGCTAGTATCGCTAAACCGAAAACTGGCGCGGGTATCGTAAGCGTTTAAAGGCATGCTAATGCCGGTGTTAAAACCTAAGGCGCTACCGTTAATGATGACTTGGCCATCTACGCGATCCCCCAAAGTGGTCAAATTATCCATCCAACCGCCTATTCGCCCCGCATAAGAGCCAACGGCCGGCGTGGCATAATCGTCCGCCCCGGCGTACAACTGATAAGGGGTATTCCGTTTCACCTGGACTTCCAGAGCCGCCTCACCCGGATGCACGCCAGGCAATAAACGGCCATTCAATTGTTGAATTAAAGGGTCGTTCAATAAACGCCTGTAACTATCCTGCAAATCCTGGACATTCAGCGGATCGCCGCTTCCCACCAACAAGCGATCGCGAATATAAGCCTCGTTCAGCCGCCCTTGCCCAGATTGCTGAACTTCGGTTAAGCGGCCTTCGATAATTTTTAACCGCAACACCCCGTCAGCCACAGACTGGCTCAACAATAGAGCGCCGGAATTGATATAACCATGGTCGATATAATACTGACTGACTTTCAGGCGTATCGCCTCCAGATCAGCGGCTTTAATCGGCCGATGCAAATAGTCAGTTGCTAATTCGGCCAACTCAACGCTGGTAAATACTGTATTCCCCTCAAAAACCACTTGCGAAATTTCGATAGTGCCGCCATTTTTTTCCACTTTACCTGGTTTTGCTTCCTCTGGCAGTTTAAACCCTTGGCCCTTATCAACCGGCAACGAGTCCGACGGCGGCATGGCTTGTTGCGCCTTGGTGGGATCATTACTAATAATAGGTGTATCTTGCGCAAGTAATGCGGAGGAAAAGCCAGCCGTTAAACCTAATAGCGTTAAAGCAGTCAGTTTCCGGCGCTTAGCGGTCGCAAGCGCCCGCCGCCAGGCGCCATAATTTAGGTACTGTTTTTTTTGCACAAAGCGACCGGTTTTAATCAGGAGCGACATTTTTTGTTTCATAGCAGAATTGTTTATGATTTTAATTATCCCTTCTCACAGGACGTCTTTTTATCGCCGGTATTCGCTAGCGTAAGCCTTAAAGCTTCTGAATACAACCCGCCTGCGGTTTGTACTTGCTGGTCCGGAACCGCTGAAAACGGCAACATCTGAGCAAAGGCGGGCAAGACGCCATTACTGTTTTTAATTTCTAGGCTGCTGCCAACTGCGCAGGGATTGGTCGGGATTTCCGGCAGATCTAGAGGGCGAGAGACAATAGGAATTTCTATTGAATTTAAATTGCCGGTTTGTGCGTTCGCTTGTAAAATCACATTATAAAAATAATCACTACCTGAAATAATGTCAACCGCGCCAGAGATGTTAGAATTATTAATATATAGACTATTACCTATACTAATAAATCCAAGTTGTCTCTGATTAGCCAAACTTATATCTATTGGGTTACCATAAAATACACTACCCGTGCTTGAGGGGTCAATATTAAAATTAGAGGGTTGGAGACCGAATACGCCATTCACATGAATTTGAGAGTTTACAACCAATAAATTGACCGGTGATGATTCAGATTGAATAATTAAATTGCCTGCCACTTGTAATAAACTGCTGCCTGCTATATTGTCTGGGGCTAATGGAATCGGAACTGTTGGCAATGGTGGGCTGGTTATGAATATATTGATTGGATCAATAGTGAGATCTCCGGCGCCGTTATCTATAACTGCTGAAACAGATCCTATTGCGGAGGAATATCCATTAGTTATAGAAAGCGTATTTGCTACTGTAAGATTCGCATTAGCCGTGGAATTATTGTTAAAAATTAATTGACCGCCGTTTGAAACTGTCAAATTGCCAACCGGCGGATTAGAGACGTTGCCGATTGGGTCTAAGACGCTGCCACCAACATACACTTTCTCATCGCCGGTATTTGCCAAATTAATCAAGCCACCGTTAGAGACTTCAAAATTGCCGCCGGAATCGCTAGGCGCATTGTTGAAGGCATGTACATTTTGTAGCGGTATTGTCTGTATTTCCGGTTTTAAGATGGTACCAGCTCCTATAAAGGCATCACCATCATTAGCTATATTGATTGAACCTCCATCCACATCAATATTGCTGCTGGCAACCAGATAGAAATCTGATTTGAAATTTTGGTTAACAATTGGGTTAGCAATAACTTGACCACCAGATGAGACTGTCAAAATACCAGATGTCTGCCCAAAACCGTTGACGGCATCCACAACCATATCACCGGAATTATCAAAATTAATCAAGCCACCGTTCGAGACAACAATGTTGCCGCCAGTATCACTAAGTGAACTAATGACGGTAGGGCTTTCAGCTGCTTGCTGTGTCAAGGTGGTACCGGCTTCCACATTAGCTTTGCCAAAATTATAAAAACCAACTATGCCGTCCGCTATTGTAATGTTGCCTGTGGCAACTAAATAAGCATCAATAGTGTTCGTCAGTATGGTTTGGTTGGAATTCGCGAAATTAATCGAACCGCTATTCTGGACCAGAATGTAACTGCCGGCCTGACTAGTTGAACTGCTGAAGCCACTATTTACTTGTGTCAAAACAGTACCAGCTTCCACAAAGGCCGAACCTTGATTTGTCAAATTGATTGTCCCGCCCGCAAAAGTTGTGGAGTCTCCTATTGTGATGTCAACTTTGGCGGCTACATAAGCATTACCATAGTTTGCCAAATTGATTTGACCACCGCTAGAGACCAAAATAGCATCTGCATTCACATAAGCATCTGCGGAATTTGCAAGAGTGATCGTTCCGCCTACTGCATTGATGTTGCCTCCAATATCTAAAGCGTAATTCCCGGCTTGGGTGATGTTGAGCAGCGAACCGCTGTTGTTGACGCCGAGGTCTCCGCTTGTAACTTGGAGGGCTAATTGGCTGCCTGTGGTCGTTTGCTCGATCACCCCATAGCTTGAAGTTTGTCCGGCTACCCCCAAGGTCAAATTACCGCCAACGCTAAGCGTGTCAGCACCTGTGCTGTTGTTGATGTTAATCGTGCCTGTGCCGGCTGTGCTTCCGTCCCAACCCAGTATCAGGTCTCTGCCGGTTGTTACCGAATTACCGCCAGCGCTATTGAGATTGATGACACCGTTATTGTATAGGTCCTGGCCTGCACTAATCGTGAAGCTGCCGGTGTTTGCCGTGCTGATGGCCCCGCCGTTAGCAAGCACTAAATTACTGCCGGTTCCCAAAGCGCTGACTGTTAAGCCGCCGCCAGCCGTGCTGGCGTCACCAATTTGCGAGCCACTGTTGTTGATGCTTAGGGTGCTGCCGGCGCCTGTAGTTTCAATTTCAAACAAGCTGCTGCTGACGCTGTTATTGCTGCGTTCGATTTGGCCTATGCCGCTGCTGCCGACATTTAATTGATTGACTGCTGCAACCGTTGCCGCGCCGGCATTATCTAAAATAATTTGTCCGCCGGTATCCACCGTCAGGCTGTTCGTGGCATTGATCGTGCTGTTGCCCTTGTCGCCGGCGCTGGCTTTGAGCGTCGAGTTCGCGCCGGTCACTTGTATTAGGCCGGTGGTCGTCGTGGTCGTTCCCATCTGGGCGGTGACATTAAAGTTTGATGCGGCGGAATTACCCGCTGTCGCTTCAAGCACTCCCGATGAAACGGCTATATTGCCGCCGCTGCTGGTGGCGGCGCTGGTGTAACCCGCACCGGACGCCGTCAGTACCACGCCTGCATCCACATTGGCGCTGCCGGTATTCGCGAGATTGATTGTGCTGCTGGTAATATTGAGGTTGCCACTCGCGGCTAGATAAGCATTACCGGTGTTTGCCAGTTTGATCGTTCCGCCTGCTGCAACATTGATGTTGCCGCCAATAGCTAAAGCGTAATTCCCGGCTTGGGTGATGTTGAGCAGCGAACCGCTGTTGTTGACGCCGAGGTCTCCGCTTGTTACTTGGAGGGCTAATTGGCTGCCTGTGGTCGTTTGCTCGATCACCCCATAGCTTGAAGTTTGTCCGGCTACCCCCAAGGTCAAATTACGCCCAACGCTAAGCGTGTCAGCACCTGTGCTGTTGTTGATGTTAATCGTGCCTGTGCCGGCTGTGCTTCCGTCCCAACCCAGTATCAGGTCTCTGCCGGTTGTTACCGAATTATCGCCTGCGCTATTGAGATTGATGACACCGTTATTGTATAGGTCCTGGCCTGCATTGATCGTGGCGCTGCCGGTGTTTGCCGTGCTGATAGCGCCGCCGTTTGTTAGCACTATATTACTGCCGGTTCCCGTTGCGCTGACGGTTAAGCCGCCGCCCGTGCTGGCGTCACTGATCTGCGAGCCGCTGTTGTTGATGCTTAATAGTCCTGTCGTGCCGGTGGTTTCCACAGTCAGGTTGCCGCTGCCACCAGTCGTGCCGCTACTAGCCGGGGCTTTACTGATCACCCCGGTGCTGGTGTGGCCTGCTATGCCTAAGCTGAGATTATTGACTGCTTCTATCGTGATATTGGCTGTAGCTGTGGCGGCATCCGGTTGGTTGATGTTGATTACTCCGTTGCCGTATTGGGTGACGCCCGTGATTAGTCCGCCGTCAGATCCCAAGATTAGGTTTACGCCTGCCGATACCGTGCCGCCCGTCAGTGGATTGAAGTTGAGGATGCCGTTGTCGTAGAGGGACTGGTTGGCGCTGAGCGTGCCGTTGCCTGAGTTGATACTTACGCCACCTGTGCTGCCTATGGCTAGGTTGCCTAGACCGGTATTTGGGCTATTTGTTATGACGCCGGTACTTGACAAGGCCGTATTATTGCCCGCCGCCAGCGTTGCGCTGCCGCTATTTGCTAGGCTAATGCCGGTTGCGGCATTCACTATGAAGTTGTTGCCGGCGTTGAGCAAGGCGTTACCAGTATCTCCGCTACTTGCTATTGTCGAACCGCTGCCTGTGACTTGAATGTTACCGGTAGCGTTGAGTGCGCCATATTCCGCTAATACGTCAAAATTGCTGCTTGAGCCACCGGTGGTTTTGTTGATCGCGCCGCCGGCTGTGACATTGACGCTTCCTCCGCTGCTATCGGCTGAACTGCTGAAACTGCTGCCGGATGCGCTCAAGACAGCGCCGGCTTCCAGATAGGCGCTGCCGGTATTGCCCAGTGCGATGCTTCCCCCCGTGACATCTATGTCGCCGCTGGCGGCAATATATACGTCGCCTTGATGGCTGGCAACTAGATTATTGCCGGACAATACGATGTTGCCGCTGAGCGCTTCCAGCACCAGCGCGCCGGTTCCTGTTCCTGTTTTGGTTAGCAGCGTCGGACTGCTGATGTTGCCTGCTGCGGCGCTCACCAGCAGATTGCCGCTACCGGTGCTGCTGTCGCTGATTTTTGCTCCTGTATTATTGACGCTTAATAGTCCTGTCGTGCCGGTGGTTTCCACAGTCAGACTGCCGCTGCCGCCAGTCGTGCCGCTACTAGCCGGGGCTTTACTGATCACCCCGGTGCTGGTGTGGCCTGCTATGCCTAAGCTGAGATTATTGACTGCTTCTATCGTGATATTGGCTGTAGCTGTGGCGGCATCCGGTTGGTTGATGTTGATTACTCCGTTGCCGTATTGGGTGACGCCCGTGATTAGTCCGCCGTCAGATCCCAAGATTAGGTTTCTGCGCGCTGAAACCGTCCCTACGCTTCCCGTATTGATGTTGATTGCGCCATTGTCGTAAATATCTTGTGTAGAACTGATCGTGACGCTGCCGGTGTTTGCCGTGCTGATGGCCCCGCCGTTAGCAAGCACTAAATTACTGCCGGTTCCCAAAGCGCTGACTGTTAAGCCGCCGCCGCCCGTGCTGGCGTCACTGATTTGCGAACCACTGTTGTTGATGCTTAGGGTGCTGCCGGCGCCTGTAGTTTCAATTTCAAACAAGCTGCTGCTGACGCTGTTATTGCTGCGTTCGATTTGGCCTATGCCGCTGCTGCCGACATTTAATTGATTGACTGCTGCAACCGTTGCCGCGCCGGCATTATCTAAAATGATTTGTCCGCCGGTATCCACCGTCAGGCTGTTCGTGGCATTGATCGTGCTGTTGCCCTTGTCGCCGGCGCTGGCTTTGAGCGTCGAGTTCGCGCCGGTCACTTGTATCAGGCCGGTGGTCGTCGTGGTCGTTCCCGTCTGGGCGGTGACATTAAAGTTTGATGCGGCGGAATTACCCGCTGTCGCTTCAAGCACTCCCGATGAAACGGCTATATTGCCGCCGCTGCTGGTGGCGGCGCTGGTGTAACCCGCACCGGACGCCGTCAGTACCACGCCTGCATCCACATTGGCGCTGCCGGTATTCGCGAGATTGATTGTGCTGCTGGTAATATTGAGGTTGCCACTCGCGGCTAGAAAAGCATTACCGGTGTTTGCCAGTTTGATCGTTCCGCCTGCTGCAACATTGATGTTGCCGCCAATAGCTAAAGCGTAATTCCCGGCTTGGGTGATGTTGAGCAGCGAACCGCTGTTGTTGACGCCGAGGTCTCCGCTTGTAACTTTGAGGGCTAATTGGCTGCCTGTGGTCGTTTGCTCGATCACCCCATAGCTTGAAGTTTGTCCGGCTACCCCCAAGGTCAAATTACGCCCAACGCTAAGCGTGTCAGCACCTGTGCTGTTGTTGATGTTAATCGTGCCTGTGCCGGCTGTGCTTCCGTCCCAACCCAGTATCAGGTCTCTGCCGGTTGTTACCGAATTACCGCCTGCGCTATTGAGATTGATGACACCGTTATTGTATAGGTCCTGGCCTGCATTGATCGTGGCGCTGCCGGTGTTTGCCGTGCTGATAGCCGCCGCCGTTTGTTAGCACTATATTACTGCCGGTTCCCGTTGCGCTGACTGTTAAGCCGCCGCCACCGTGCTGGCGTCACTGATCTGCGAGCCGCTGTTGTTGATGCTTAAGGTGCTGCTGTTGCCTGTGGTTTCCACAGTCAGATTACCGGATGCACCAGATTTGTATATGCCGCCAAAGTTCGCATTACCTATTTCTAGACTATGGCCGGCACTGATCATCGCAGTTGCTCCTGAACCCTGGCTGTCTAATATGACGCCTGTACCATTGACGCCGCCACTGCCATCAAGTATTAAGTCATTTCCTGCTTGAATAGTTTGCGAGCCTGATAGCGCGTTTAGAGTGATCACGCCATTATTAGTGATATCCGTTCCTGCAATTACACTGCCGATGACAGTTCCGGTATTGAAAATTTGCGCTGCTGTCGTTCCGCTAGCCGCATAAGGTGTTAAGCCTAAAATTGAAGTCAGATTACCGGTAAAAGTGCCGCTATTGGTGATATTAGCCGTATTATTCGCGTCGGATGTCGATTGCAGATTCATCATGCCGCCAATCTCGGATAGCGTAGTGAGGCCGGAAGTAGTGACATTCAGTGGCGAACCGCTCGTTCCGTTAAGATGAATACTCAGGGCGCTTCCGTCGGTTATCGCTTGAAGGGTGCTAAGCATACTGGTAAATATCAGCGAAGCGGCAGTAACATCAATAGTATTGGCGGCTTTTATCACTGCTCCATCAAGCGTCAGACTTCCATTTGCCGTAGTGATGGCGCTGCTGCCACTATTGGCCATATCAATCGTAGCGCCTGCCGAGACGTTGATGTTGCCGCCAATAGCTAAAGCGTAATCCCCGGTTTGGGTGATGTTGAGCAGCGAACCGCTGTTGTTGACGCCGAGGTCTCCGCTTGTTACTTGGAGGGCTAGTTGGCTGCCTGTGGTCGTTTGCTCGATCACCCCATAGCTTGAAGTTTGTCCGGCTACCCCCAAGGTCAAATTACGCCCAACGCTAAGCGTGTCAGCACCTGTGCTGTTGTTGATGTTAATCGTGCCTGTGCCGGCTGTGCTTCCGTCCCAACCCAGTATCAGGTCTCTGCCGGTTGTTACCGAATTACCGCCTGCGCTATTGAGATTGATGACACCGTTATTGTATAGGTCCTGGCCTGCATTGATCGTGGCGCTGCCGGTGTTTGCCGTGCTGATAGCGCCGCCGTTTGTTAGCACTATATTACTGCCGGTTCCCGTTGCGCTGACGGTTAAGCCGCCGCACCGTGCTGGCGTCACTGATCTGCGAGCCGCTGTTGTTGATGCTTAATAGTCCTGCTGTTGCCTGTGGTTTCCACAGTCAGGTTGCCGCTGCCGCCAGTCGTGCCGCTACTAGCCGGGGCTTTACTGATCACGCCGGTGCTGGTGTGGCCTGCTATGCCTAAGCTGAGATTATTGACTGCTTCTATCGTGATATTGGCTGTAGCTGTGGCGGCATCCGGTTGGTTGATGTTGATTACTCCGTTGCCGTATTGGGTGACGCCCGTGATTAGTCCGCCGTCAGATCCCAAGATTAGGTTTACGCCTGCCGATACCGTGCCGCCCGTCAGTGGATTGAAGTTGAGGATGCCGTTGTCGTAGAGGGACTGGTTGGCGCTGAGCGTGCCGTTGCCTGAGTTGATACTTACGCCACCTGTGCTGCCTATGGCTAGGTTGCCTAGACCGGTATTTGGGCTATTTGTTATGACGCCGGTACTTGACAAGGCCGTATTATTGCCCGCCGCCAGCGTTGCGCTGCCGCTATTTGCTAGGCTAATGCCGGTTGCGGCATTCACTATGAAGTTGTTGCCGGCGTTGAGCAAGGCGTTACCAGTATCTCCGCTACTTGCTATTGTCGAACCGCTGCCTGTGACTTGAATGTTACCGGTAGCGTTGAGTGCGCCATATTCCGCTAATACGTCAAAATTGCTGCTTGAGCCACCGGTGGTTTTGTTGATCGCGCCGCCGGCTGTGACATTGACGCTTCCTCCGCTGCTATCGGCTGAACTGCTGAAACTGCTGCCGGATGCGCTCAAGACAGCGCCGGCTTCCAGATAGGCGCTGCCGGTATTGCCCAGTGCGATGCTTCCCCCCGTGACATCTATGTCGCCGCTGGCGGCAATATATACGTCGCCTTGATGGCTGGCAACTAGATTATTGCCGGACAATACGATGTTGCCGCTGAGCGCTTCCAGCACCAGCGCGCCGGTTCCTGTTCCTGTTTTGGTTAGCAGCGTCGGACTGCTGATGTTGCCTGCTGCGGCGCTCACCAGCAGATTGCCGCTACCAGTGCTGCTGTCGCTGATTTTTGCTCCTGTATTATTGACGCTTAATAGTCCTGTCGTGCCGGTGGTTTCCACAGTCAGGTTGCCGCTGCCGCCGGTCGTGCCGCTACTAGCCGGGGCTTTACTGATCACGCCGGTGCTGGTGTGGCCTGCTATGCCTAAGCTGAGATTATTGACTGCTTTTATCGTGATATTGGCTGTAGCTGTGGCGGCATCCGGTTGGTTGATGTTGATTACTCCGTTGCCGTATTGGGTGACGCCCGTGATTAGTCCGCCGTCAGATCCCAAGATTAGGTTTCTGCCCGCTGAAACCGTCCCTACGCCTCCCGTATTGATGTTGATTGCGCCATTGTCGTAAATATCTTGTGTAGAACTGATCGTGACGCTGCCGGTGTTTGCCGTGCTGATGGCCCCGCCGTTAGCAAGCACTAAATTACTGCCGGTTCCCGTTGCGCTGACTGTTAAGCCGCCGCCAGCCGTGCTGGCGTCACCAATTTGCGAGCCACTGTTGTTGATGCTTAGGGTGCTGCCGGCGCCTGTAGTTTCAATTTCAAACAAGCTGCTGCTGACGCTGTTATTGCTGCGTTCGATTTGGCCTATGCCGCTGCTGCCGACATTTAATTGATTGACTGCTGCAACCGTTGCCGCGCCGGCATTATCTAAAATAATTTGTCCGCCGGTATCCACCGTCAGGCTGTTCGTGGCATTGATCGTGCTGTTGCCCTTGTCGCCGGCGCTGGCTTTGAGCGTCGAGTTCGCGCCGGTCACTTGTATTAGGCCGGTGGTCGTCGTGGTCGTTCCCGTCTGGGCGGTGACATTAAAGTTTGATGCGGCGGAATTACCCGCTGTCGCTTCAAGCACTCCCGATGAAACGGCTATATTGCCGCCGCTGCCGCTGGCGGCGCTGGTGTAACCCGTACCGGACGCCGTCAGTACCACGCCTGCATCCACATTGGCGCTGCCGGTATTCGCGAGATTGATTGTGCTGCTGGTAATATTGAGGTTGCCACTCGCGGCTAGATAAGCATTACCGGTGTTTGCCAGTTTGATCGTTCCGCCTGCTGCAACATTGATGTTGCCGCCAATAGCTAAAGCGTAATTCCCGGCTTGGGTGATGTTGAGCAGCGAACCGCTGTTGTTGACGCCGAGGTCTCCGCTTGTAACTTTGAGGGCTAATTGGCTGCCTGTGGTCGTTTGCTCGATCACCCCATAGCTTGAAGTTTGTCCGGCTACCCCCAAGGTCAAATTACGCCCAACGCTAAGCGTGTCAGCACCTGTGCTGTTGTTGATGTTAATCGTGCCTGTGCCGGCTGTGCTTCCGTCCCAACCCAGTATCAGGTCTCTGCCGGTTGTTACCGAATTACCGCCTGCGCTATTGAGATTGATGACACCGTTATTGTATAGGTCCTGGCCTGCATTGATCGTGGCGCTGCCGGTGTTTGCCGTGCTGATAGCCGCCGCCGTTTGTTAGCACTATATTACTGCCGGTTCCCGTTGCGCTGACTGTTAAGCCGCCGCCAGCCGTGCTGGCGTCACTGATCTGCGAGCCGCTGTTGTTGATGCTTAATAGTCCTGTCGTGCCGGTGGTTTCCACAGTCAGGTTGCCGCTGCCGCCAGTCGTGCCGCTACTAGCCGGGGCTTTACTGATCACCCCGGTGCTGGTGTGGCCTGCTATGCCTAAGCTGAGATTATTGACTGCTTCTATCGTGATATTGGCTGTAGCTGTGGCGGCATCCGGTTGGTTGATGTTGATTACTCCGTTGCCGTATTGGGTGACGCCCGTGATTAGTCCGCCGTCAGATCCCAAGATTAGGTTTACGCCTGCCGATACCGTGCCGCCCGTCAGTGGATTGAAGTTGAGGATGCCGTTGTCGTAGAGGGACTGGTTGGCGCTGAGCGTGCCGTTGCCTGAGTTGATACTTACGCCACCTGTGCTGCCTATGGCTAGGTTGCCTAGACCGGTATTTGGGCTATTTGTTATGACGCCGGTACTTGACAAGGCCGTATTATTGCCCGCCGCCAGCGTTGCGCTGCCGCTATTTGCTAGGCTAATGCCGGTTGCGGCATTCACTATGAAGTTGTTGCCGGCGTTGAGCAAGGCGTTACCAGTATCTCCGCTACTTGCTATTGTCGAACCGCTGCCTGTGACTTGAATGTTACCGGTAGCGTTGAGTGCGCCATATTCCGCTAATACGTCAAAATTGCTGCTTGAGCCACCGGTGGTTTTGTTGATCGCGCCGCCGGCTGTGACATTGACGCTTCCTCCGCTGCTATCGGCTGAACTGCTGAAACTGCTGCCGGATGCGCTCAAGACAGCGCCGGCTTCCAGATAGGCGCTGCCGGTATTGCCCAGTGCGATGCTTCCCCCCGTGACATCTATGTCGCCGCTGGCGGCAATATATACGTCGCCTTGATGGCTGGCAACTAGATTATTGCCGGACAATACGATGTTGCCGCTGAGCGCTTCCAGCACCAGCGCGCCGGTTCCTGTTCCTGTTTTGGTTAGCAGCGTCGGACTGCTGATGTTGCCTGCTGCGGCGCTCACCAGCAGATTGCCGCTACCAGTGCTGCTGTCGCTGATTTTTGCTCCTGTATTATTGACGCTTAATAGTCCTGTCGTGCCGGTGGTTTCCACAGTCAGGTTGCCGCTGCCGCCGGTCGTGCCGCTACTAGCCGGGGCTTTACTGATCACGCCGGTGCTGGTGTGGCCTGCTATGCCTAAGCTGAGATTATTGACTGCTTTTATCGTGATATTGGCTGTAGCTGTGGCGGCATCCGGTTGGTTGATGTTGATTACTCCGTTGCCGTATTGGGTGACGCCCGTGATTAGTCCGCCGTCAGATCCCAAGATTAGGTTTCTGCCCGCTGAAACCGTCCCTACGCCTCCCGTATTGATGTTGATTGCGCCATTGTCGTAAATATCTTGTGTAGAACTGATCGTGACGCTGCCGGTGTTTGCCGTGCTGGTGGCCCCGCCGTTAGCAAGCACTAAATTACTGCCGGTTCCCGTTGCGCTGACTGTTAAGCCGCCGCCAGCCGTGCTGGCGTCACCAATTTGCGAGCCACTGTTGTTGATGCTTAGGGTGCTGCCGGCGCCTGTAGTTTCAATTTCAAACAAGCTGCTGCTGACGCTGTTATTGCTGCGTTCGATTTGGCCTATGCCGCTGCTGCCGACATTTAATTGATTGACTGCTGCAACCGTTGCCGCGCCGGCAT
>CAVPMI010000080.1:0-80684 GCA_963705975.1 uncultured Pseudomonadota bacterium | reverse complement strand
TGTACTGTTATGTATAATTTATGACTAGATGCGTCTTGCTAACCCCAAGCGGCTGCAAGCAAATGCAAAAGCCGAGAAATCTAAAACTCGAATTAACCTTTATCTCGATAATGACACTCTAAAAACCCTATGCGACCGCGCCGAACTCACCGGCAAATGCTATGAAACCCTAATAAACGAAACTCTCCGCAATAGTTTCTCCCGGACTCAGGCCCACTGACTATCGAAAATCTGCGCCAGGTCCTCCGAGAGAGCTATCCCGGCTTTTAAACCATAGCGAAGAAAACAACCGCATTATCGATTCACAAAACAAATAAAACGCCGGCAAACCCGCTTCCATCCACACCTACATCCTCATTGCCGCAAGTTGTACCATTCCCGGCAGGTATTGGTAGCATCCGGCTGCGCCGGTATTTGCAATCCGCTTCCACCGCCAGCCGTAAAGCCAGCGTAAACAACTGCATTTGCCGATTTGCGCAGCCACGCCTATATCGCCTTTTATCAACGGCCCAGCCAGATAAGCAGACAACAAAACCGCTAAGGCTTCGGCAAATAAAGGCGTAAAGTATGCCTCGCTAATGAAGTTAGTCGAAAGATAGACCAAAACCACCGCGTCGAGATTGCTGTATAACACGCCGCCCTGACACTCATACGCCAAGCACCATATCCGGATTAACGGCAATTGCACCGCGGCCAGTCGGCCAAGCGATACAGCTATCCTTAACCGCGCGCACCTCAACCAAGTCGTAATAATCGCCAGGCAATTGAAAGGCAAAATTCCACAGCGGGTTGTTATTAGTGGCCGCCAAGCTCAACGTCACGGTCTGCGTTGCAAAACTCCAAGCATGTTTGGATAGCAAAACACTCAGCGCCTGGTTATAAAACAAAGCGCAATAATTCGCCTGCATAGAGCCATCCTGTGGATCAATACTCACCACCCGCGCCACGTCGCCAAGTTTGGCCAAGGCCAGGTTACAGATTTGGGCTTGCGTTATCATAGGCATTATTGCTAAACAGCGGCTGAGTTATGGTGTAATTGTTGTATAATTAATACCAGCTTATATGTTAGTCATCCGCACTTCTATTACTCCCAGGCTTTCCATCCCATGCACGATAAGGACATCATCACCAAACAGCTGTTAAAAAGCATGACGCTGGGCATGGTCCACGTTCTGCTGGGCCTAGACATCATCGAACTCGAAATGTTGGAGAGCGAAGAGCAACGGGTAGAAGACCGGCGGGCGGACTTTGTCGCCAAAGTAACCGGCCATCAGGAGACATACATCCTGCACATAGAAATGCAAAACGATAACCAAAAGGCGATGCCGTGGCGGATGTTGCGCTATTTAACCGACATCGGTCTGGCGTATCCCGGCCTGCCGATAAAACAATACTTGATTTATATAGGCAGAGGCAAGCTGACGATGGCGGCAGGCTTGGCGCAGACCGGCTTAAGCTATGAATACCAAGTAATAGATTTTCATAATATTGACTGTGAGACTTTATTCCAGCAAGATACGCCTGAAGCTTTAGTGTTTGCGATACTTAGCGATTTTCGCAGGTTTACCAGTCGCGAGGTAATCCAGCATATCTTGCAACGGCTGCAGGCGTTGACAGGCGAAAATGTTGCAGCGTTTAGAGAGTATATATTGATGCTGGAGGTTTTATCCGGCAATCGCGATTTAAAACAAATTTTACATGAGGAAGAAAAGATGTTAACTCAAGTCAAATACAGCGATTTGCCCTCCTATGATTTAGGAATGGAAATGGGTTTGGAGCAAGGTATAGAGATAGGCATAGAGAAAGGTATACTGAAAGGCATAGAAAAAGGCATAGAAAAAGGTGTCATCAAGGGCAAAGAACTAGGCAGACAACAAGAAGCCGCCAAGCTGTTTTTGGTATTACTCCAGCGTAAATTCGGCGGATTGAGTCAAGATTTACAGGAAAAAGTCCGCACTGCAGACCCGGACCAAATTGAAGCCTGGTCTGAGCGTGTGTTTGATGCGAACAGCCCGGAAGAGTTACTAAACACATAAAACTAACTAATCATAGACCGAGAGCCCGCGTAAATCCGATCAGCAACGCACAATCGGACACATATCAACAACGCCATATTCCGGATGTGCCAACCAACGGGCTGCGCATCATTCGCGCCGACACTTCCCAGTCTATCCGTTTAAAAAACCAAAGCCATAATTCAAGCTATCGCTAACCGCCAATTTTGGCATCGGCAAGGGTTTCAGAGGCCGGCACAAGCAAGCCATAGGGCGGGTTAACTGCGCACGAAAGCCTCTTAGCACAAGCTAAAAGCCTATCCCGCAGCGTAACCCGCCGGGACAGGCAAAAAACCTAAGCCTTCTTTTAAAAATCCATAGCCATAATTCAAGTTAACGCTAACCGCCGATTTTGGCATCGGCAAGGGTTTCAGAGGCCGGCACAAGCAAGCCGGGCGGGCTAGCTGCGCACGAAAGCCTCTTAGCACAAGCTAAAAGCCTATCCCGCAGCGTAACCCGCCGGGACAGGCAAAAAACCTAAGCCTTCTTTTAAAAATCCATAGCCATAATTCAAGTTAACGCTAACCGCCGATTTTGGCATCGGCAAGGGTTTCAGAGGCCGGCACAAGTACATCCTTGTAGCCTAAAAGGCGGCATCCATGCCGCCTATACCTCTGAAACCCTTGCCGACCCCAAAATCTCAGCACTCAGCCTTCGAGCGCTTTAATTTAAACTATCGATGATTTACAAAGGCTTATCGTTATCTCTTAAAACCATCTATGATCTACAGAAAACTGCGCAAAATCGCCAGGTTTGGCTAAATTTAGAATGCTGATGCTGGGTTTGTTGCATCACATCTTGTAGCAATGGGATAAAACAATATAAAATATAAATGCTGATTTGGCGATAAGTGTTAATATACATATTCTTAAATTAAGCCATAAACAACACACAGGAGATGTATCGTGTATGAAAAATTTATTGCTTGGCTAGACAAAATACTAACAGAAGATCCTGAATCAGATAATTGGATTTGGTAATCAATAATAAGTAATCGGACCGGAAGCAATCGGCTTTTGGCCAATCACTCTCACCTCAAAGTCTCTGATTGCAAACGTAATTGCTGATGCAGATGGTGTACTTGCCAAAACCAACAATTGTGGTGTCATAGTTTCCAGGTTCGTCCCATTGCCAGATGGATCGCGCAGAACTATCGGAAGCGATTGAATCAAAAATTCTTCACCAGTTCCAAAAGGCCAGTAATCATCTGGATAATCTAGGCCCTGTGCCATTCCCGTCGCAATATAAGCATTTCCAGTAGTTCCAAACGGAACCTCCTGACCGCAATTCAATATAGACAAAAAAGCTTGGTGGGTGGTTGCAGAGCTATCAACTGCCAAGCTAAGATTAAGCTGCATTGGCACATTAAGAGGATTCGTTAAAAACTGCATCCTAACTGATACTTGCACTACTGTACCAGGCGTAATCGGCGGCAATGTCTGCCAGTTAATAACCCCATCGTTTGTAATTTCCCCTATCGTCGTACTAGCATTCGTCATGCTATTAGAGCCTGATACAAGATATGTACCAAAAGGCACTAAGCCCTTATAGGTATTACCATTCTGGAACATCCAAAAATAGCCTTGATAATAGGAAGGAATGGTATTGCTTGGCCCAAACGTATGCCCATTTACCATGCCAAATGTTTGTGTGATCTGAATACCGGTATTAGCCGTAGTCGCGGTAAAACTAAAGCTCCATTGCGCAAAACTCACATCACCAAGCACAGGAACATTGCCGCCGGAAATCTGATCGTCAACAGTAGTTACAATGCAAGAACCAGCAACGCCGAACCCATAGATACCAGCAGTCCATTGATATGGGCCGGTGCCGGTAAGCGTGGTAATTGTAGTGTTAGTATTGGCGGTGCCACTAGCTACATTGCCGGATAGAATTGAATTATTATTGATGATGTAAGGGTTAAGCGTCTCCTGATTACCGCGTGGCGCTGGCGTCAACCCTGGAAGTTGATTGATTACATCATCAGAAATAGCCCGCGCATAATAATAAGTACCCAGAACAGAAAGGTGAGGCGGACCCGTAACGATAGCCGATGCATTGGCGCGTAGATTTCCAGTAAAGCTTCCGTCAGATATAGTCAAACGCTTATAAATATCAGCAACCAAAAACCGGCCTTTCTTGCCCTGTTTAATGATGTAATCATTCATGGCGATGATCTGAGAATATTGCTGTATTGTCTCAGTAGTACCGGTCTCCCAATTTGGGTTAATTGTTGGAACAATCAGTTGCGGACCTAAAGACAAAAGCTCTGCCCAATAAGTCTCTAAATTTTGAATACGTTGAGTAAGTGTAGTGGCGATAGCAGCATCATTAATACCGCCCTCTGCAAAGATATAATCAGCCTGTTGCAAATATTGCGCAAACTGAACAACCATAGCGGTCAGACCCGGATTATTACCCGGAAATGGAACTGTGGTGTACCCGGAAAATCCAAGAATACCAAATAGATTCATTTTGCCAGCAGTTAAAAACTGCACCCAAAACGGGAAGCCGGATAAGCTTGGTATGTTTCCACTTAATCCGTTTGCGCCTAGAGATCTACCCACAAACGAATCGCCAAAATAAATTATCTTATTATTCGTATTAGGACTAACAACCGACTTAATAAAATTGCCCGTTAAGCTAACCTGCGACCCATCCGGATTCCACAACCCAACCAACTTAGTATTATCATCCGAATAAACCCCCGCCGGACTTGGCCCTAATCTGCTCATACCCTAACCCCCAAAATGAAACTTACCATTCAACAACCAAGTAACCCCAGACGCCAAGGCCCCCACGGTAAACACAATCCCCGCCAAAAAGCCCCGCTGGCGCAGTTGATATTCAATGAGCTTATCAATCTTCGCCCCATACTCATCGCGCCAGGCGTCGCCCTCATCCAAGCGCTGTTCAACTTTCGCCACGCGGCAATCCAAATCAGGCATCACATTCCCCCACAATCCCGCTCATACTCCAGCTTAACCACCGCCGCCGCCTGCAACTGCTCAACGGTCATCGCCCCCAACTCCGCCGCGCTATACTGTTTTAACGGCTGTTGACACTGGGCCGGCAACGCTGCCGACGCTCCGGTCTGCGCCGGTAATGGTATTGTGGACAATGACGGCGTTATTTCCCCCGCCACTGTCCCCGCCGGCTGTAGACTGCTGTTCGAGCAAGCTAACAAGCTGCTCAGTGCTAAGACCAGCAACAGTCGATTTAATCTGTTCATCACTCAACCCCTTAGCCTTCTCAGGCGTAAAAATAGCCGCAGCAATCCCGGCCAAACCAATCACCGCCGGAATACCGTTCGTCACAGCCCCGACATAATTACCCGCCAACCCATCCGCCACCGCTAGCGCCACATTCTGCGCAAGTTGCGGACCCGCAGCGCCGCCCACCGCCGCCCCGATCTGTGTAGACGGCTCAGCCGCCCGCGCCTGCACATACGCCCCAACAGCGCCAACCGCAGCCGACACCAAGCCAGCCGTAGAATTACCCGCAGCCGCCGGCACTGGCTGATAACTAAGCACGTTGCCGGTCGCCTCATCAATAACCGCCTGTACGATCTGATTCGTAACACCCATATCAACTCCCAAAAATCAACCGGGCCGCAAGTG
Organism: uncultured Pseudomonadota bacterium; assembly: GCA_963705975.1. Taxonomy (GTDB): domain Bacteria; phylum Pseudomonadota; class Gammaproteobacteria; order Methylococcales; family Methylomonadaceae; genus Methylomonas. Next base: position 75,010 of record CAVPMI010000080.1, on the reverse strand, counting down.
CATCACGGCCCATCGGATTAAGCCGCAGCAGCTGCAACCACAGCCGCAACCGGCGCAGCAGCCGCAGCAACCGGCGTAGACGCCACCACAGACCCAACCGCCGCACCCGCAGCAATCAATGCAGCCGCGTCCGCCTCATCCTTAGCCAACGCCGAGGCAGACGTAACGTACACCTTACCGCTAGCCAGGGTTACCAACTTATCCCCCGCCTTGGCCGGCCCGGTAATAGCCACCGTCGCACCGCTCGCGGTTAAAGCCGTCAAGCTCTCAATGGTATCCACAGAGGCAGCCTCAACGGAACGTGCAATTAAATTTGTTTGAACTACTAGAGTAGACATAAAATCCTCAAAAAATAAATAAAAAACTAATCGGTAACCACATCGCCTTCAGCAACCACTTCCGCAGTCTGCACAGGCCCCTTCACCTCAACCCAATCAGGATGCGGTTTCCCGTCCGGACAATTCGCCACGTCATACTCAAACTCACTGCCCGGCGCATAATGCCCGCCGTTCAAAAAACCGCCCATCGGCGTAGTGAATTTCTTAATCACCGGTTTTTTCTTCGCAACCGCCATAAAACCCCCTTAAGATTGTTTCCCGATACGCAACAATGACGCCGGTACCGGAAAATAATTTTGCCGATATCTAAATAATCCCAAACCCACTAGGATAAAACGTCTGCCCATCCTGAACGCCCAAGCCAATATCCGCAAACACCGCCCCAGCTGTACCCGTCCCCGTTGGGTTATACCTAAACCACAAATAACGTTGACCGCGGCTCGTAGTGGCGGTATTCAACGGCGATAAATACGGTGACAAATTCAAAGCAAACCGCGCGCCCGCCGTCAAAGCCGCCACCGGTACCGCCTCCAAAGCGCTACGCACCGTCACATTCACCGACTGCGCCGCATCATCCGAACTGCAAATCTGAAAATCCAAAGCCGTCAACCCGGCAAAGGTAGTAATAATCTCAAACCGCGCAAACAGATCGGCGCCCTCGCCAATATCCCGTGCCTGAGACAAATCCAAGCAACTGGTAGACGCCACGGCCGCCGCCCCCGTCACCGTCTGCCCGGTAATCGTCGCCGTCACCTGCCCAGGCCCGCCCGGCGCCCCCGCAATCTGCGCAATCGCACCGGATAAAATCAAATTGTTATCAGTAAACATACATCACCTCAAAAATAGGGTGGACGCCCGCCATAAGCTAAGGCGTCCTATAATGGCCGCTCTCTGGGCCTTATAATTCAAAGCTAAGTTAATCCGTTCGTCCTGAGCTTGTCGAAGGATGAGCGGATTAACCCTTCATGGTTCGACAAGCTCACCACGAACGGTTAATCCATAAGCAAAACCCTACGAAATAACCGACTCAAGATTAGAAATCGCATCCACCTTCCGCAGTGGAACCCCCTCAAACGACGCCCAACGCTGCATAGTCCCAAACTGATCAGCGCCGCTCTCCAAAGCAAGAGCATACGTAGACTTCTCCATCGCCTGGCGTCTCAGCAGCGAATACACCGACCGATTCATATAAAACGCCAAACGCACATTAGCCGCATTAGGGATCCTATCCATCGCCCGCAGCATCAAATGAATCAACTGTGTAGCAAAGTTGGTAGAAGAACCAACAGCCTGGCCGCCGGACAAAGCCGCAAACGTCGAGGTATCCAAGTTACAGATCCGCACCACATACCGCCAATCCTTCACGCACAAACCGTTATCCCAAGCATAATGCGCCTGATACGCCTTATAAGGATTGTTCGCCCCGTCATACACCGTCAGCAAACCATCATCCTCATAATTCAAACCCGCCTTAGAGCCCTTCGGAAACGGACAAAACACGCTGTTTTCACCCCAACCCACCAGCCAAACAGACGTTTGCTGATTGGCCGTCGTCCCGCCCGCGCTTAAAATATTCGTCGCATTCCCCGGATTAGACGCAATCGAAGAATACCGCCCGCTCAACCCCAAATACTGCCGAGGATCGCCGCCGGAAACAGCAGGATTCGGATTAGCATAAAACATCGCCCAAGCCTGCTCCTGATTCATCGCCTCCAAAAACGCCGAATCTTCCGACTCACGAAACGCCGCAGCATTCCCGTTCAGCTCCATCAGCTTCTGATCGACGCGAGAATACGCCTCCAACATCCCGCAAGCCTCATCCACCTGCGCAGTGGTCGACTTACTGCCAGGCACGCCCTGGTTAATCGACCGCCAATACACAGCAGGCAAACCCGTTCTAATCGTCGCCCGATGTCCGGTAGGTAAATTCCCCTCCATAAACACCGCATCTTCCAAAATCTCGTTCTGCTGAGACAAAATCTCCGCAATCCGCGTCTCTATACTCCCATCCGGCGCAAGCCGCTTAGCCCAGTCGGCCAAGGTCAGCGCACCCGCTGCTAAAGCTGCCATATTTATTACCTCTTAAGTATTAGGGCTTAGGGAAGATGACTCAAACAATAACAGCATTGATTCCTAAGCCGAAACCGCCACTATCTAAGCCATCTGCTCTAAACTCTCGGCAATTGCTCCTGCATTGCTCTACCTCCTGCATCCATGCAGTCGTCGGCAATTGCTCCTGCATTGCTCTACCTCCTGCATCCATGCAGTCGTCGGCAATTGCTCCTGCATTGCTCTACCTCCTGCATCCATGCAGTCGATATAAACCAAGACGGCTCACCTGCCATGCAAACAAAACTTATCAAAGTTCAATTGACTAATTAACTCACTATTATGTTAGAATCGATAAACGCTTACTAACCGTTACCATTTGTTGGACACATCGTGAAATATTTCACTTATATTCATGTAAGCAAACCAGGACAAAGCCAACTCTGCTTAGTAGAAACACCTAGTTAACGCCTATAACTGCAAACCATTAAGACTAATACCTAGTAACCGAAACAAGCCGTCAAACAACCATAACCATACTTAATAATGTCAAATTCAAACGCTAAAAGCAGCAATCCACGCGAAGAGGCAAAAACCATGAACCCTGAAATATTCGAAACCGAACTAGCTATACTTTCCGGCAAACTTCAAGCCCTTACCAATCTAAATCTCGCTTTACTCATGACCCATTCCAACCCGGATCGCGCGCTCATGTTTTGGGAGATACTCGACGGCCAAGCCAATCTCAACAGATCATCAGCAGCCTACCAACAAGGTATCGACACCTTGCGTACCGAACTCGACAAAACCATAGTCACCTTAACCGCCAACCCTACCATGACGCATTAGTCCGCATCTGCCAGGCCGGCCAAACTCTAGCGCAAGCCCGGCGAATTCGGATACATAGCCCTTGCATCCTTCTTGACGGCAAGTTGTACGCCCCCAGTCACCACCCCATCTTCCTTAAGCAGCGCCCCAATCTTCACAAACGCCTTCACCAGCGCCGGATGATTGCCAATGCCGGTTTGATCAAACAACGCCTTTAGCTCATCCGGCACAAACTGTGTAACCGCTCTGGCCGCCTGCGCCATAGCTGCATCGTGTTTATCCCCGCCAATCTCCGCATCCGCCATAACTTCAGCTTTCCAAGCGATTTTCTGCGTCTCCAGCGCCAACGCTTGCTGAGCCAACAAACCGTTGGTCAACTTCACGCCTAAATCAGTGAGCTGTTGCGCCTGTTCCTGCTTCAAGCCCAAGCCCAGTGCAATCCCCTTAAACTCGTGCAGTAACTCAGGGTTTAAGCTTATACCTTCCGGTACGCTAAAATCAGCATATTCAATCGCCGTGTTCTGCTCTGAAACCGCATCCCCAGCAACCTGCCCCCCATCAGTCCCAACCTCAGCACTGCTCGCGGCCGCCAACTGTTCCCGCGCTTCTGCTCCAGCGCCGGCAGTGCCGCCCGCGCCCTGTCTAGTTGCCGCATTCGCCCCCCCTAAAACCGCTTGCCCCACCGTACCCGCCGCAATCGTTTGCGCGGACGATCCGCCGGCTTGATCCAATCCGCCAGAACCTACACCACGGCTAACATCCCCCACCTCATTCATCAGTACAAACCTAATTGCTCTAATTAGCGTCATCTTTCCCGCCCTCCTGTAATAACTGCATATAAAACCCCGGATACTCAGCAAACAGCGACTGCAACCACAGCCCAATCGACCGCTTACCCTCCAAAAAAGCGCTTAAACGCTCAGTCTCCGCAAACGTCCCCCGATGTGTCCCGCACTCCCCCAGCACCCTCCGCACAAACCGCCGCCCGGCAGGCGTCTCAATCACCGCCTTAAAGTCGGCGTCATCCAACAGCGCCCTTAGCCGCTTGCGTTCTTCGGCTTCGCGCTGTAGTTGCCGCTCAGCAATAGCGCTAATAGACATATTATTAAAACGCCTGATTACCGGCTGTGGTAGTAGCCGATCCGTAGTTAACCGTACTGCCGTTATGCACTATATTATTTACCGCCCAACAGGCGCTAGTCATTGATCCGCCGGCAATAGCCGAACAACCTGACCCCGGATTGAGCCAAAATTCATTATCAGCGATTTTAAAACCAGCCATTGTAAATGAATCAAATTCCATGCCAACCGTTATGGCCGGTGTTACAAGCGTTGTAATTTGATTGCCGGTAATACTCGCATTATTAACTGTTGTTGTCTGCACCGCTTGTTCAATGCCCATCCAATACCAAGATGTATCGTTTAATCTGGATATAGAATTATTGCAAACTTTAAATCCTTGCAATATTGCGCTGGTAAGATAAATCCCATGCGCGCTTGTCCCGCTACTGGCTATCTGATCCTGCAGCACGTTACCTGATATTTTTACATTCTTGAAGCCTATGCTACCTGCTGTATAAATTCCAAATCTGTAACCTGTAATAACATTTTCAGAAATGTTTATATTAGCGCCATTATAAACTTGTATGCCATTAAGTGGAGCGCCGGAAACCGCCGTTAACTCAGCCGTATTCATCGGCCCCCTAAATTCGTTACCGGTAACATTTATTTTAGAACTGCCAACGCTGGAGTAAGTAATAAAAAGCGCTGCATAAATATTACTAGTCCCATATTGATTGGCCAAGTTAGTAAAGCTATTACCGGTAATGGTTATCTCAGAAGAGTCGCCGGCAATTGTCAAAGGTGATTCAATAAAGGTATTACCTGTAATCGCAACTCTGGTGCCGGAACTATTAACGCAGGTAATCTCTTTATCGCCTGTCACGTAAGCAATGTCATGGCCGCAACTATTAATGATGTTGCCGGAAATTGTCCCCCATTTTCCACCGGTAACATGAAAACCACCCATAGTACAGTTATAAAACACGTTGCCTGTCACTGCATAGGTATCATCATTATTGCTGTTTATGCCATCAAAACCACAGCCTTGAGCCGTATCGACCACATTATCAGCTATAACTAATCTATGCGGACTATCAGACGTTACCATCGCCCCATAACCTAATACGTGGCCATAGACAGTAACAGTAGGCGTTGTAGACGCGTTATATTGCGATACATTGTAAAAAGTATTACCGGAGACAATAACATCGAAGGTATTACCGCTACCGCCAGGATGAGTGCCGTTACCCATAATATTCTGAAAATGATTATCCTGAATCTTAATATACGAAACATCATTAACCGCCAAGCCGTCACATGGGCCATTTTGAAATACATTATGATGAAACCATATTGCAGAGGTATAGCCCGCGGCGCCTTGTAATTCTGTTAACTGCTGATTAGCCCACTGCTGACCAACTCTATTAGCTTGATTGCCGTCTAAAATGAATCCGGTCACTTCAAGGTGCAGATTACTGGTAGCTGCCGGCCACTTAAAATAAATACATAAATCATTCCTAAGCACCGTTGCGCCGGAATTGATTGTCGTGCCTTGTGACATCGTAATTGCGACCACGGTAAGCGTGTTAGTAGCCGTATTATTAGCCGTGATAACGGTAGGGTTAGAAAAATTCCCCGCGCCATCTGTCAACGACAAACTATCCCCAACATTGAATAGACTACTATTGACAACCACTATAGTGGTCGTGTTGGTAGTTACCGATCCGCTGGCTATCGTTGTGTAAACGGCGTTATCCGTCTTCAATGTGCTGCCGTTGCCAATCATTAAGCGGGGAATAACCGCCGTACTGCCCGCATAATTGCGAATAATATAGGTTTGGTTTGACGGAAAAGACACTATGCCGCCATTACCGGCGGCGGCAATGGCCGCGTTGATGTTCGCCGTATCTGTCAGCGAATTGCCGGTAGCCGCCGGTACTGCAGTGTACTGTAGATTTACTGGAGGTAATGCAGCGCCCATTATGCTACCCTCGCCAACACTTGTGCTGTTAAAGAAAGGGCGTAGATTTGTATCCGCCCCTTAAAGATGGCTGATTGCCAAGCCCCGCCTTGCGACCCAACGCCGTTCCCGGCAGCGAGCGCAAAGACCGAGGCATTCGCGGGCGCCGAACCTAAAGCAGCTGTGCCATCATCTAAAACCAACACAATTTGCGCGCCGGCAGTATTAATCACCTCCACCTCGTTACGCGTAACGGACGCAGGTATAGCACCCAGATTCACATAGTTTGCGTAGGTGCCTGTAGCGCCAAATCCAGCGCCCACATTCGGGATTGCAGGTTTATTCACCGAATAATCATTACCGCTGGAGCCATTCTTCACCGTCACCCATGCGCCGCCGGCTGCACTCCCATAAAGCCTATCGACAGTAGCGCCGTTGTAGACCCCAAGCGCTTTCACGCCGATATTCTGCGCCGCCATGCCATCACCGGTCGCCGACCGCTCCAGATAAAACAAATTGCTCACCGGATCATAAACCGCCTCTTCCTCAATCCCCATGCCCAGCGGCGAAAAACCAGCCAAGCCCGGGCCATAGCTGGCAAATGACTCAAAATACAGCCCGGTATGGCTAGCATTATTAATGGTGGTGGTGAACGTAATGGACGTGCCGGAAATACTCTGCACAGCCAAAGTCTCAACCGTGCCGCCGGTAAGCTGTACCGACATCCCTGCCTTTAAAGTAGCCGGGCTACTTGCCGACAAAGTAGCCGTAGCCTGACCAGTCGCCGGGCTACTTGCCAAAGCCAAAGTCTGCGGATACTTGCCCTGCACCGTCCGCGACCTGTCAAAATTGCCGTGCGGCCCGCCGCCGTTAAACTCATACTCAGCCGCCACCGCCGTACCGGTCCCGCTGGCCCCGTCCAATTCCCCGGACGCGCTCCGTTCCGCCTCCCAACCGCCATTAGCATTCAGCAAGAACGTACCATTGGCCGCAATACCCGTGCCGGCCGTACCATCGGCAATCGTCGCATCCCGCGCCTGGTTATAGGCAAACGAAACAACAGCCACGCCCGAACTATGATTCTTGGTAAACACTCCGCTAATCGCGTTCGACCCTACCGCCGTCAACACCACATTCTCAGCATTCGCGCCGGTGTCGATGGTAATCACCGAGCCAATAGCCAGCGCCAGCACCTGACCCCGCGCCGAAAACGTCAGCCCACTCACAGTAACAGTCTGCGCGTTCGCATTCAACGTAATCGCCTGAGTCGAAGTAACCCCGGTAATCGGCGAAGCCAGTTGCTGCGTACCCGACGCAATCCCCACCGCCGCCACACCATCCACGCTCGTTTCCCGCTGCCGATCCAGATTACCGGATTGATTAACCAACTGCGGCACGCCGCCGGACATCAGGCCGTAACTAGTAGGCAAGATCTGATTATCCGTATTATGAAACTGCGCCACAGTCGCCGCCAAGGTAGGCGAAGCACCGTCGGTAATAATCATTGCCGCCGACCCGCCAAAGCCCTGCCACACCGTGCCGCCGTTGGTAAAATCCATTTTCAAATTCAAATTAACCGGAGAAAACGCCATTTAAACCACCCAAAACCTAAAAATAAAACCAAAACCCGTAGGATGCGCCAACCAACGGGCGGCGCATCGGCCGCGATTGATGCGCCGCGCTATCGCTTGGCAAATCCTACAAATCACGCCGCCTGCCCCTGCATCCCCTGCATAAAATCCCCCGCCGCCGTCCCCGGCTGCGTACTCAACCCCCCAACCTTCTGCGCCACATTCGCCCCTTGCTCCAACATCGCCATCTTCTGCGCCTGCTCTTGTTGCTGCTGGCGTTGCTGCCTAATCAAAGCCGTTTGCTTATCCGAGTTAATCAACTGCGGATCAACGCCCAGCTTATCCGCCAACGCGTCGGCATACTCATCCGCATTCAACTTATCCAAAATCGACGGCGCAAAACTGGCGATCTGACCAATCGACTGGGCAAACCGCTCCATGCCGGACACAGCAACAGCCTTCTGCGCCTGCGCTAAAATCGACACATACTCAATATTCAACTGATGGCCGCTCAACTCCTGAGGCGGCGGCGGCAACAGCCCAGCCGTCAACAACCGTGCAAACGCCGTCTCAATCAACGGCTTCAACAGCTCATTGCTCAAGCGCTCCACCACCGGCCCCAGCATCAGCATCTTCTCCTCATTTCGCGCCGCCACCTCGGTCGCCGTCATGCTGCCATTGGCCGGCTGCTGAGAAATCATCAAAAACAAATCTGAATAAAACGCCTTATTGATCCGCTGCCGGCAATCCTGTTGCTTTTCCATCAGTCCGCGCAGATCCAATTGCACATCAAACGCCGTCTTAATCGCCGCCCCAGCCCCGGACGCATCGTAATAACTAATCCCGCCCGGAAAAATCTCTAACTCACGGTTTTTCATAGAACTCGGCACCTGCAACGGCGGATTAGACTGATAATCAATCCCCTGCTGCATGCGAAACTCCGCGTTCTGCAAGCCCTTCACATCCCCTAAAGCGAACATGCCAGGGCTCAAGCCATAAATATCACCCCCAACCGTCTTCCAGCGAGGGCAAATGCAAGGAAAGGACTTAAAACCGGAAACCCGCAAAGGCTTAGCGCGAAAACTAGCATCGTAATACACCGACTTCCACGGCATATTTGCCGAATCAGGCAAAAACGCCTCTCTATCGGAACGAGGCTCAATAGCATGAACAATAGTGACCCACTGATCCAAAGACCCACGGTCAAACTGATTCTGCCAAGCAAACGAAAGATTCTCATAGCCAAACTCCGCCACCACCGCCGCCAAAGGCTTCTGAAATTCCCGATACAGCGTCGTCACCTCACCGCGCCAATCGGTCGATATCGCATACTCGCCAATCGTAAACGGATGCAAATGAAGGACATTTTGAAAATCATCCGCGATCAACGCCGCCGCCGTGCCAAAACAGCCAAGCTCCTCATACATCCCATGTAACACCCGATACGTATTAGACCCGGCAAACACATCCTCAATCTTGCTGGTGACTTGACTCAGCCACACCTTCACCGGCTCAAACTGAATAAGATCCCGGTCAGACAGCGTCAACGCAAACCAAGGCCGCGAAGGGGACGTCATCCCCGACATCATCCCCGCCGCCAAAGTATTCAGCGCATCGCACCCGGTATTGTCATAAATCGCGTTATAGCGCTTATAGCCCTTATTCCGATCCGACAAAAAGAACCGCCCGTTTACCGGCAACAGATATTCAGAAAGTTCATACCAATGCTCCCACCACGTCGACCGCTCAGACTTCAACGCCTGCCAGCGCTGATTAAGCAATACGGATTCTTTGGCCCACTCAGTGCGATCAATCATTTAATCCACCGAAAATGTCGCCAGGAAAATACAGAATTAAGTAAATTTCCAAGGCCAATTTTTTTGGTCTAAAAGGCGGTCTCATGACAACAACCACCGCAAGCCGTTAATAAACCGAATCAGCCAGCCAGCCACAACAAACAACCCTATTAGCGCTAATATCTCCATCACTGCCCCAGCAGCGTCTTAGCGCCCAAGGTTTGCGAAGAAATAGGATCGCCCAAACCGCCGGTCAACAGCGTAGAGCCATAGGTCTGTGCAGAATTAGCCGCAGTCGTAGAGCGCACCTGCGCAGCAGAAGCCTGTTGCGCCAGCTGAGGCGCAGGAGGTGGAACAGCCGCCGGAGCAGCCGGAGCAGAAGGAGCGGAACCGCCGAAGCACATGTTAAAACTCGTCTTAATTAAACTGACAGAGCAATATAAGCCGCAACGGATAATTCATCCGCACTTGGTAAGGAGTAGTCTGCCGAATTTATAATGTCAGAAATGCGTCAGGCTAAAAAAAATCCCCCACACACAACAAACCACCGCCTGCTGAGCGGGTTAGATGCGGGCAATAGCTTTTTTGTAGGATAAGCTAAAAACCTTTCCCGCATCGTAACCCGCCGGGACATGCATTGGCGTTAACCACGGCTTGGCGGGTTACGCTACAGGGAATACCGGCCGTCAAATCCGGCCAGTCAAGAAGACTATACTGCGAGAGCTATTATGCAGCTTAAAATTTTATGGCTTATCATCTTCCTTAATGACCCTATATTCCGCCGTCAAACTCTCTTCGGCCGATTTAAGTGGTAAATTCCGAAATTTCCTCCAGAGCAAAAACGCAACAATACTACCGGGTATCACCAACAAGGCAAAAAACACCGAAAACAACAACACCGCGCTCACAGCCCCGGCTGTCAACGCCAGCATATTTAACAGCTTGGGTTTAACCTTCAGCGCCGACGGGTCCCCCGCTAATTTTTGCTTGCAGGTTTGACCATAAATCCCAAAATTTTTATACATTTTCAACATAAGCACCCACCAGCAAAATCATAGCCAAACCTCAGATCTAATAAACGCATTATATGCCAAGGCCAAACACTACAGCCATAAACTTCAACCGGGCAACCCCATCGCCGCACACGAACCAATCTAACGCAAAAAAAGGAGCCTGACCACCAGCCAACATCCTGGCGAACGAGTTGATCTTACACACCAATTTAGTTATTAATACCATGATAAATAAAGAACTTTTCTACGTAATGCCTGATAAGCAGAGCCATCCGGACACACACTCTCAACGTGTTCTACAACCTATACTGTTTACCTACCATCCAATCTAAGCTATCATGAGATAAAAAATTAACCCCTACAGGATAACAATCCTAAACATCAGGACAGATGACACATGCACCAAATGAGTAATTACGCTATAAATATACCATAGCAAATGCGTTAGCAGGCGTTAAGCAGCAAAGCTGGCTGTTAAGCAGGGAAAAATAATTTTAGCTATTACACTTTTAAAAACCGTTATTTGGACAACTCTAAAGCGATCTGCAACAGGCGGAAAAATAGCACCAGTAAACTGTGGCTAAGCAAAACCTGGCAAATCAGTTGAGGAGTAGACGCCACAGGGAGCAACAGTAAACAGGAAGCAATATCCAAGTTCTGCAGTAAAGGCGTCTTGGAACAAGGACTTAAAACAATAACGCCGATTTTTCGTAAGTCATTTTAACTATTGGAGATATCACATGAGCTATAAAAAGAACACCGGCACGCTGGCAAAAGCGATTACCCTAATCTGCGCAGCATACCTGCCACAGGCCTACGCGGATCAAACCGTTGACTTTGGCACGATAAACGCCCCAGCATTAGAAGTTCTGAGTAACACCGAAATCCCAACCGGCGCTTTTACAGATACCTATAATTTCAACATCACCGCCGGCGCTAACGTCGGTAGCGCCGCAGTGTCTTTTACCTGGACTGCGGATACCACTGATCAAAATGAATTAGGCGCCTCCTTAACCGGCATAAGCCTGGATACCGGCGCCGGCAGCGTGATCACGGCCGGCAACGTCACCACAGCCTACGGCGGTTACGATGCCTCTTCAGGTCTGTACGGCTATACCTATACCGGCACAATCGCCAGCACTGCATTGGCGGCAAACGCCGCTTACTCCATCGTCATCACCGGCAACGGCGGCGACTACAATGGCCCGTTCACTTACCAAGGTCAGACTTATGAGGCGCCCGGCTTTTATACCGGCGCCTTAAGCTTAGCGACGCCTACCAATGGTTCGCCTACGCCAGAGCCAGAGCAATGGGCCATGTTGTTGCTGGGCTTGCCTTTAATCGGTTGGGTAAGCCGCAACAAACAAACCCCTCTCCGCCATGCAACTCTAGCCTAAAGGACAGACGCGAGCCCACGGAGCTTTAATGATTGTTACTTTTTAATGGAGTTTTCAAATGAATAAGCGATACTCTGGTAAGATAGCGGTGCTAACTGCCTTCCTCTCAGCCTTTTATCTGCCGCAGGCTATGGCAAACTTAAACGTCAATTACGGCGAGCCCTTGTTACCGCTCAAAATCGCCAACGAGTTTGTAGATACGACTATCCTTAGCGGCGCTTTTACTGACACCTATACATTTACCGTCAGTGAGAAAGCGTATATATCCGGCAACTTAACCTCATCTTTCGATTATGTGCTTGGTCACGGCAGCCTCAGTAGTTTTTCCTCCGGAGTGGCATTGACCAGCGCTAGTTTGTTTGATGTCACCACCAACAAAACGGCTGCCACGCTAACGCTGTCCCAAATTGGGCCTGCGTCAAATGGCCCCTTCGTCTTTTACAACGATACGCTCAGTTTTGCCGGCACGGTCACCTTAACAGCCGGCAATACGTATGAACTCATCGTCAATGGCAAAGGCGGCAGCAGTTTAACCCCGGTCACAACCAAGGGCGACTATGCCACAACCGTCGCTGTGATACCGGAACCTGAACAATGGGGTATGCTGCTGTTGGGCCTGCCGTTGATTGGCTGGGTAGCTCGTCATAAGCCAGCGGATTCTGTTACAGCTATGTTAGCTTAAAAGAACCGGTGTGCGTATAATTGAGGGCAGCGGAGCTTTTTCGCCGCTGCCTTCAACCCATCTTTTCACGCAGCATAGCCGCATACAGACTCAACCCCTCTTGCAATTCATAATTATCCAATATATCCCGCATATTGCGCGCCGCAGACTTATTGTTCACCAAGGCAGTTTCCGACTTAATACCTTCCCAGATTTTCTCGACGTCATAAGCGCCAAATTCCTTAACTTTAGCCACAATCAAATCAAAGAACTCATACAATAAATAAACATCCTGCTCACTCTGCAGATGCCGAATATAATAATTAATATTATCCAATTGATGGGTATTCAAACGCGCTGAATTTTTCACGCCTATTTTTCTTGTCCTAGGCATCGTGACGACATCCACATCATCCTGCATGTCGGCGTCATCTGCCACAACAAAAACTTTAGACTTTGCCATAGCCGAATAGAGCGACTCAAATTCGAATTTTAACACCGCTAAACGCTTGGCATGGACATTCGTTTCCCCCAAAACCAAATGCATATTCGTCAGCAATTCACTAATAGAATCCAATTGATTCCGAACTTGTGATAATAAATGTTTCTGCGCGGCTTGTTCATTAAGCTCAAATATTTCCATCAGACTTCTCGATTCATAGACAATTAAACGTAACACCAATATAAAATATAGCTTTATTATCCAGCCTGTCAACTTAGTAAACTGTGTACTACACCGCTATTCGGTCAAATACCAAGTCTCAGCTGAAAAAATACCGCCCCTAAGCATTCCGTCAATACAATTAAGTAAAAGGTTAAGCCTTAGCCCTTACGCCCTATATAAACAAAATTCAAAAAAACTTGTATCTAAAAGCGCTTTCATGTTAGCCTCGCCCCTAGCTACAACGCCTAATCAAAAAATCAATGTAAAAATCAATGGGGTCAGACTCGATTGATTGGCAAATGAAAAAAATCAATGGGGTCAGACTCGATTGATTGGCAAATGAAAGGCAACTATAGAATCAAATCAATAACTAATCGACTCTGACCCCATTGATTACTCATTGATTACTGACCCCATTGATTACCATTGATTTTCAAAACTCCGGAGCGAACATGGATCAACAAGCATACCTAGCGGAACGGCTCGAAAACCAGATCGACTGGTATGACGCCAAAAGTCAATGGAACCAAAAATGGTATAAACGCCTCAAGGTGTTTGAAATCACCGCCGCCGCCCTCATACCCTTACTAACCGGCTTCATGCACCAGCAAGACGGCATATGGTACATCATTGTCGGCGTCCTCGGCTCGCTCATCGCCATCTGCTCAGGCATAGCCGCCGTCTACAAATTTCAAGAACTCTGGCTGGATTACCGAAACGTCGCCGAAACCCTCCGCCAACACAAATTCCTCTTTCTCACCAAAGCCAACCCCTATCAAAACGACAACGCCTTCCCCTTGCTAGTCGAAGCCGTAGAAGCCATCATAGCCAAAGAAAACTCCAACTGGCGCAACGTCCAAAAAACCACCGAAAAACCCCAGGAATAACAACTCTGACATTAGGCCGGGTTACGGGGAAGCAGACAGGCCGTAGGGCGTGTTAGCTGCGCACAACAACTTCCAGGTATAAACTAAACCCTACCGCGCAACGTAACCCTCCGGGGACTGATCCAGCATTGATACCCCCCCTCACCCCACAAACCGCGTCCGACACTTCACAATATCCCGAATCGTCGACTTACTACACTCAAACTTCTCCGCCAACTGCACATACGTCACCGCCCCGCCATCCCCATACAAATCCCGGATCAACTCACAATCCGCATCCGACAAAAACACCTTAGGATGCCGCTCGCCCGTCGCATAACCCGGCTTCAGCTTAGCCGGCTTAACCCACTCCGGCCTATTCAACAACGACCAAGCCACCACCACCCACTCCGGCTGTGGCCGGCCCAACACCACCTCGCCGCTATTCAACAACAACAAACAATCATAATGAATCGGCGCCGGATTCGTCTTCGCCCGCAACCACTCAATCATCGTCATCACCTCCTAAGGAATAATTAGGCAAACGCCTAAAATCATTTTAAATTAACCCTAAAACTTAAATTAGCCCTTTCGAAGGCTAAATCCTGAGATTTTTGGAGCGGCGAGGGGGCACAGAGGGGCAGGAGGCATGGATGCCGACTTTAGCCTATACGGATGTACTCGCCGCGCCCTCTGAACCCCCTCGCCGATTCCAAAATCGTCGGTTATCGACAAATTAAATTACAAAAACATGTTAAATAAAAATCGACTTTATCAACATTGATTTACCTATTAAACGGATCATGCCCCCGAATCGCCTCCGACCGCGACCGCGATTGAAAACCGCCCGCTACAGCCTTCACCACCGGAAACGCAAACGACAGCGCCAGCGCATCCGCCTTATTTGGCGACGGCAACTTACGCCGCTTCATATCCTGCTTACTCTCCAACTGAATTTTCCCATCCAAGCGCGGCACCGTCTCCGGCCCGATCAAATCCGCATACAACTCCTTATCCAACGGAATACACCCGCCAGCCTTCAACCAATCCCGCATCAACTTCCACATCTCCGCCCGCTTATTCGCGCACCCCGCATCCGCAGCCGCCCCGGCAAACCACACCAAAGTCCAATCCCGGCCCATAGACGATCCAGCAGAGACAATCCCCGTCCCGTAACCGGCATCCACAAACACCGCATCCGCCTGTTCCTGATCCTGATGATTAGCCAACAAATTAGCAATCTGAATATCGTTATCGTTCTTCGGAATCACCCGCAAAATCTTAAACAACAAACCCTGCCGCAACCCGATCACCAACGCATCATCCCCCTCCCACGCCGGATCGCAGGTCAAAATCTTCGGCGCAAACTCAAACTGCGGCGGCTTCAGTTCCCGGCCAAACGCCGCATCCACATCCCCAGTGGAAATAAACTGCTTCAAAGACAAAGACGGAAACATCCCGCGCACCCGCACCTTCACAAAATCCGAATCCACCCCATAATCATCAATCCACTGCTGAATCTGCCCCTTATTGGTAATCGCCGCCGTACGGCTATCGATCTGCCGCGTCGACCACCGATGCCTCAGCCCGTGAAAACAGCGGTGAAAATCCCCGCTATTGCGGGTCGGATTCCCAAACTTAAAAAACATCGGCTCGCCATCGGTCAGGCCGCCCTCCGCCACCTCCGCAAACGCCTCCGCATTCTCCTCACGGCAAGTCTGCGCCGACACCTGCCAAGACTCGGGATGCTCCACATGACACATTTTCATCGCCCCCTTACCGGTGCTGATTTTCCACCATTCGCGGGTGACCGATTTTTTCGCCCACTTGCTGATTTCCGCCCAAGTTTTACTGGCTAACTGCTCCGCGGTATTCGCCGTCACAATGCCTTTCGCAAACGGCCGGGTCGACATAATCCAGTTCACGATCCAAGCCGTCAACGCACTCTTACCCACGCCATGCCCGGAAGCCACCGCCATGCGAATCGCATCCACCGCCTGTACCCCATCAAAACGGCGTTGTTTCACCTGAGCGCCCAACTCATCCAAAAATTCACACGCCCAAGCGTCCGGCCCAAACTCCACAGCAAACCGCGCCCTATACGCCGGCTGCAACGTCACAATTTGCAAAGCCGGATCGCTAGACCAAGGAAAAGCAAACATCACAAACCCCAAAGGATCGTCATAAAACTTCGCCATCCATTCTGCCAATTCGCCGGATTCAATTTCGTTCATGCCAGTCGTCCACTAACCCTAATAGATAAGCAAGGCTTTGCTTGTTCCCCTCTTTGAAAAAAGGGGGCCAGGGGGGATTTATCAAAAAAACCAACCATCACCCAGCCTGCCTAATCCGCGCCCGCGCCGCCCGAATCAACTCCGCCACCGGCGTCGACACCTCCAACTTATCCTTCAACAACCCCAAATGCCGCGCCGCCAAATCCAAAGCCCGCCCCTTATCCCAAAACCGAATCTCCTTAATCTCGCCCAACACTTCGCCATCCTCGCCTTTAACTTCCCTAATTTTCACCGACGCCACCGCCCCCGCCAAATCATCCGGCCACGCAGCCATCGGCAACAAAGCCCCATTAACAGCAAAAGCCCGCCGCGGATCATTAAACGCCAACCGGGCGATTTCCAACAATACTCTATCCTGCGACACTTCCACTCGCTGCACTCGCTCAGCCATACGCGCGGCAATTTTCGCGCGGATTTTGGGATTTGCCAGAAATCGGTGACTATTACCTTCGACGGAGCTCAGCTTATATCCCGCCCGCACCGCCGCCTGCGTCGCATTCAAATCCACTAAATATTCATCGACAAACAACTGCTGTTTCGTAGTCAACGTCATAAGCCCTCCAAATGGTTTATATAAACCATTCTACAGCATTTTTGGTTTATTTCAACCATGCATCATTGCGATCAGACTCAATTGCTTCATTAGCGCCAATCAGCTAATCAATCGTGACCGCCCCCATCGATTCTAAAACTCCACATGAAACCGCAAGCCCAGCATATTCACCGGTCCGCGATCAGCGTTATAGCCAGGATTATTAATAATCTGATAATCAGCCGTTACCCACGTAGAGCTAAGCAAATTCATCTTATAATACATATCGAACACCTGTTCCGGCTTATAGCGGATGGCGCCGTCGCCGATAAATTGATCAATCCCGCCCAAAGCCAAGTACTGCGCATGGCTAGCCGACAACATGTTCTGCGCCAAACCAAGGCCAAAAGCATCTTTATGCCTATCCCAAAGCCGGCCATGAAACACAATCCCGGTCGATAAAGAACGATCAGTAGAGGTAAAGTTATACACTTCCGTATTGCCGTCGCTATACATGCCGCGAAAAAAGATCCCAATATCGTCATTCAAGCGTTGCTCAAAATTGATACCAATCCCGTACTTATCATTGGTTTTCCTAGACCAACACACATCCGGCGCATTGGCATTGTTCGAACCATAATTCCAGCCGCTACAACTAACCGCGTTTTGCGCCGGATTAGCCGCAAAAGCGGCAATCGCCCCGCTAAAGCTACCGGTATGCGCATGATTGTGATAACCCAAAATCCGCACCGCGCCTTCCTGGCCAAACAGCGTATGCTTATGCTCAAGCTCCAGATTATCCCCATAATACTTAAACACCCGGAAATCCAAATTCAGATCATTCGGATTTTTCGGCAACATAAACCGGCCAAATCTCAACGCCCAATTAGCATAATACTGCTCAATCGCCAAACCCAGCGAATAGCCGTGCACATCGGCGGCAAAGTCATAAGCGGCATTAGTCATGAACGACATATTGAAATACTGCTGCCGCAAATCCCCGGCAAAGGTATTCTTATCAAAAATATCCAGCACGCTCATATCGCCTAGACTGATAACCGTTCTCCGGCTACTGACATCGCCGCCCAGTTGCAAAGGCGCGGAATCCAAATGCGATTGTGTGCCGGCGAAATTAAAGGTTTGCCGCATAAAAGCCCGCGACCGATACCAAGTCGGTTGCATAGAACCGGACTTTTGAAACTCAAAATTCTGAATCGACCCTCCCAAACCTTTCAGATTCGAGAACGGCGTCTCGGAAATCATCTCCGGCGCGGCATAAAGTTCCGTACCCTGCCAAAGTTTCAAGCCCCCGTAAAAGGTCACAGTATTCGTAAGCGCATTCTGCGCCTGTGGCAACAAAGAATTGGGGCTACCGTTCAAATTGGTATACGCCGCCGGAAAAGCCGGATGCCACTGCGAAATCGTCGTCCCCTGCCCATACGCATTCCAACGCTCATCCTGCAAATCATGCCAACCGATTTCCGAAAGATAGCGCATCACCGAAAACACCGGTTTATCATCAATAGGAAACTCTTCCGGCGCCGGCGGCCGTTGATCCCCTGCCAACGCCGTATTAACCGAAGTAACAACCCAAAACAAGACCAAGAACACAGCCTGCGTAGTGAGCGAGAGTCTACCTACGCACACTTGCTGTTGTTGCTTAGCAAAAAAGCCGAGCATAAAACACTTACACCCGCCTAGGGAAAGAACAACTTGAAAACCTGACAAAATCACCATTGCATAAACGCTCAATCTTTTTGCAAATGATAATCGTTCTCAACAAAAAAGTAAACGTCACGCCAAAATCCATATCCCAACCCACCAACCGCCCTCCGAGCATACCGTCAACCCACGCTCCCTCCAAGCATAACAAGACAACTTTGCCCCGCATCAAAGCCCCTCACCCACCCAGGCTATGCACAAAAAAAAGGCCTGCACGTTGCAAGCCCATAAAACCAGGCTCGCCCTAACGGACAGCCAAGCGAAAGACAAAATTGACCTATGTTCCCGCCAAGGAACTCATTGGCGGGAACAGGTTTAACCCAACAAAGCTTAAGCCAACAAAGGGGCGGCAGAATTAGTCGGATAGCCGTTTTGGTCGTCAGTCGGTACTTCTTGGGTTTCAAACGCGGTAAAGAAAGCAAAGTATTTGCCGCCCTTGAAAATAATCACCCCGCCGTCCTGGCCAACGCCATTTTCACTATCGTGCGAACCGCGCGGATTGCCTTGGTTCATATGGGTTTCATGCAAGCCGTCGTTAGTCGGGTAAATAAAGCCGAATGTATACATGATGACAGAATCATCCGGGTTAGCAAAGAACGTGCGGTTAGCGTGCGTTTTGCCGTTGAAATAATCTTGTTCTGCGCCGCCATTCACGTTGTCGATGCCAAAAACAGCGTTATATTCGTCGTTGATGTCATAAGGGTTGCCACTTACGGAGACGTCCGGGATCGGTTTCAGGTCGGCGATATTCAACAGCCCCGTCGTACGCAAATAGTCGAGTTTCGGAAAGTTGTTACGGTGCAAGCCTTCCGGCAAAGCTGCGAGATCCTTCAATAAGTCATGCTGGAAATCCGAGTTGATAAACAACAGAACTTTCTCGTCGCCTTCGGCGTTTGGCACGGCCGAAGCTGAGTTCACTGCTACGTCAAACGCCGCGCCGTTGGCTTCCATGCGCAGAATATAATGCGGAGCGCCCCTATCTTCAGCGGGGTCGAACGGTGCGACAAACTTAAGCTTGCCTTTGAACAAACCGTAATCAAGCTGATTATTGGCGTGTCCGCTGGTGGTTTGTGACGGAAAATAATGATAGTGGCGGCTCATAGGTTTTCTCCTTAATTATCTGAAATAGGTTTTACTAGCATTGAAGTAATCCGCGTATTTTCCGGTTAAGAACGCGGCGTTTTAAATCTTTTTTCACCATGTTTCATAGCAACAGCAATGATAGAGAAAATAAGCGCAAAGACGCCCCGGAAGCTATCAAAAAAAATAATAAGCTCTCCAAGCTATCTTCAATCTTTAAGGCTACCAACTTAAGCCGGGACAGCTTAAGGTTAAGCCGGGACAACTTAAGGTTAAGCCGTTCGTGGTGAGCTTGTCGAACCATGAACGGCTTAACCGTCCACCCTTCGACAGGCTCAGGGTGAACGGTTAATCCTCGCAGTTGTCCCGCTTTAAGTTGGTGGCCATCTTTAATTCACTATCCAGCAAAAGTTTCTTTTTTTACCAGCTGTTACTTACTCTGGACATAAACAACAGTACAATTGCCATGCCCATATCTATAAATGCTAAACTATTTAAATTAAATTTGCAATGAATTATCTAGATAATAAACTAACCTTATTGAATAAATTGCTGTTTTTTGCAACCCGGCATTTAACCGGCTTTCCTACAAGGGGCTACCAACTTAAGCCGGGACAGCTTAAGGTTAAGCCGTTCGTGGTGAGCTTGTCGAACCATGAACGGCTTAACCGTCCACCCTTCGACAGGCTCAGGGTGAACGGTTAATCCTCGCAGTTGTCCCGCTTTAAGTTGGTGGCCCTACAAGGTAAGCTTGGTTATCGTTAACCCTCATCCCACTCCCCTGCCTTCACAATTAGTCCATAACAGCAGATTGGTAAGCGCTCACGTCCCCCTCCCCTTTAAAAGGCGGAGTTATCTAATACCCCCCCTAACCCCTCTTATTCTAAGAGGGGAACTGAACGAGTAGATTTATCTAAAACAAGAAAACAGCAAAGCCTAGGCCAGATAAATTTTAATCCTGCAGTTGCTTGTTGAACACATCGCTACCAAACGGAGTTTGATTGATCGTGCCTGCATAACCTAAATGGCCTAAGCCATCGTTGCCGCCCGTGGTAATACCCAACAAATCTTCATAGCTGCGCAAGGCGGAGAAATGATTGTAATCACCGGTAGTATTGACACTGCCGGGCTGAATATAGTTTTTATTGAAAACGACCGCACCCACTTGCCCGCCGCCTGGATACACATTGGTAGTGGTTGGGGCTGTTTGTAAACCGTACAAGCCCAGCACCGGACTATAGCCGAAATTGCTTAAATTAGGCCCGCTTGGCGCATTGCAACTGGCCTGATTGGCATTCGCGCAAGCACGGGTATCGCTGTCGCTTCCCTCATCAACCGTAATCACCACTAACATTTTACCGCTTTGATAAGCAGGCGAATTCAAGATCATCGGCATCCAGTGTTTCAACCATAAATCGGCTGCCGCCAAGCCGCCAATATTTTGGCCGGCGGCATTTGTTGTGCCTTCAGTATTCGGGCCGGCACAAGTAGCATCGTGACCGTCATTACACAGATTAGGCGTCACGAACATAAATTTCGGCGTAGTCTCAATAGTGCTCAAATCATTATAAAGATGACCGCTAAAGCTGTCTGCTTGTCCATTGGCGCCGACGGTCACTTTGCCAAGCGGTACTTCGTGGTTTTCGCAACCTGCCTGATTATCGATGACAGAATGAAAATAGACGAAAGGATTATGCCGGGTCGCATATTGGTCATCGGCAGCCGCAGAGTTCGAGTAATCATTGCCGCCTACCGGCGGATGAGCGCAATCCGCACCTCCCAGAGGATCAGCAACACCATAATCCCGGCCAATATCGTTCCCCATGTCTTCGGCATACTCACGCCAGTTCAAGGTATTCGGGTACAAAGCATCCAGTTGATCGCCTATAGTCAGAACAGTTGCCGGATAAACACAACCGTTACCCACGACCTGACCAGGATTTTGCTGTTGATTTGCCGCAGTAGTGCCTGGCGACACATTGTTAAAGCTGCCAAGCAGTTGCGGCGCGGTTAAAGAACTCAGGTTGATACAATCACTGTTGGTGGATGGCGTAGGGCCTTGACCGGAAACCTGAGCAATGTAATTCCCCAAACTGACATGACTGGTAGAGAAGTAATTGGCAATCAATTCACCTTGACTCAGCAAAGTCGTATTCAGATAAACCGCAGGTGAACTCGGGCCAAACGTAGTGGTTTCACTTTCGTTTTCCAGTTCAATCACCAAAATATGTTCAATCGCGCCGCTTGGCAAAGCAGCGCGCGGCGCAACTTGATGGCTGCCGGCAACGGCAGGTGATAATAAACTTATATTAACTGCTGCGGTTACAGTTACTGCCAAGATACTGCGAATTAAAGTCGATAACTTCATAGCATTCCTCATTGAGCTAAAAATATTTTTTTTGGGCTGATTCATCTAATAAAATAGCAATTAATTATGACAATTTAATTACACTATTAAAACAGAAAAATATTAGTTTTATCTTTGCTGCGACGACTATTTTAAGGTAGGATAATAGAAGATTGGTGATTATATGCAAAAGTGCAAAATCATAAACTATAGATAAATTATTATGCTGACCTATTCAGGTGAGGTGAATTTTAGTTCCTATATTTCCATCATTTTTTGCACAGGCTATGCTGCTCACGGAACCTTTTTAATCTTTCATTTTAAACAAACCGGAAACTAGAAAATGAACAAATCTATCTTATCAATATTAATGGCAAGTTTTATCGTATTTAATGCCAATGCAGATGATACTCTTTATAACAATCTCTTGGATGCTTCCGGCTACGCTGACTCTGTATCATCACTCGGCTCACTCGGTGACTCCTTCTCAACCGGCGCAGCTTTCGAAAACTTGACCGACGTGCAATTACTATTGACTAATTTCGGAAATACGGCAACCGGTTCCTTCACGGTTTCCTTGTATTCCGATAATGCAACTAACCCAGGCAGTTTGCTGGCAAATCTGGCGGTTTATAACGATTCAGTCCTCACCAGTGGGGCGGCAGTGGTTGATACCAGCGTATCAGGCGTTATCCTGGATCCAAACACACGCTACTGGATAGAACTTAGCACCACATCCAATTCTGTTGCAGGCTGGTTATGGACAGCTAACGCAGGCAATACCGACACCATCAGCGAATACAACTTTAACAACGGCGGCGTCTCATCCAATAATTCGAATAACCCTTATCAAATGGCAGTAACAGCCGCCCCGGTTCCAGTACCACCCGCATTTGCACTCATGAGCTTAGGCATTGCCGGTCTTGCAGCGCTACGCCGTAAATCTGCATAACTGCTTCAGAATGGTGATGCTAGCGGTATCCGTTTGCTACCACTAGCAACAGCCGCCCAAACCGGGTTGCCGGCTTTTATTTGATTCGCAAAACCACACCACCGGACATGCGGTTTTCCGCATCCGGCGGTTTCAAGGTGTATGTATAAGCATCAAGAAAATAAAAGCCAAAGTTTTCATAGTGCTCCAGGGCTTAACGCTGAACAGATTATAAATTTTCCTTCAATAAACCCGGCTAATTCTTATTCCCCAACCACTTAGCCAACTCCTTATAAAACTCCTCCGCCGGCACGGGTTTGCCAAGAAACGCATTCATACCCGCTGCCAAGCAACGCTGCTGATCTTCCGCAAACGCATTCGCCGAAATGGCAATAATCGGGGTTTGTTGCCTATCCGCTTGTTTACGTAGTTCGCGGGTAGCCGTCAGCCCATCCATGAGCGGCATTTGCACATCCATCAAGATCAGGTCATACGCATAAGCAGTCGCCATCGCCAAAGCCTCAGCGCCATCGTTCGCCACATCAAACGCCAGCCCGGATTCATCCAGCAATAGGCCAAAAATACTCTGATTAAAGAAATCATCGTCTGCCAGCAAAACTTTTGGTTTAGTATGCAAGCCTTGCAGAAACGCCAGCGGCAAAATCCCGCTCTCGGCAATTGGGTCGAACAAACTGTAATTAAAAGACAGGCTAAACCAAAAAGTGCTGCCTGTACCAAGCTCGGTTTTAACGCCGATTTTTCCGCCCAGCATTTCCAGCAATTTTTGATTAATCGAAAGCCCAAGGCCTACGCCGGCATATTCTCGAGTATAACTATTATCAGCCTGCTCAAACGGCATAAAAATCTGCTGCACTTTGTCGGCGGCAATGCCTATGCCGGTATCCTGAATTTCAAACAATATTTCCGCAGTAGCTTCACGCATTTTCACCAAGCTAACTCGCACATTAACGCCGCCGAATGCCGTGAACTTAACCGCATTTGCCGCCAAATTGATCAGAATATGTTCCAACTTTGCGGCGTCACCCTGCAAACGCGGCGGAATAGCCGGATCGATAGTACAGACATAGACCAGGTTTTTCGCTTTAGTGCGTAACTCAATAAATTCACCCAGGCGTTGCAAGAGCGCGCGCAGATCAAATTCATGGCTGACTCGATGCAGATTGCCGGTCGTCAACTGCGTGAATTCCAAAATTTCACTGATGGTGGAAGTAAGCTGTATAGACGCCTGCCGAATTAAAAACAGTTTTTTCAAGTCCGCAGGATCAGTCTGTTTTTGCAGCAAAATATCCGTAAACCCCATAATGGCAGACAAGGGCGTACGCAATTCATGATTAATTTTAGCCAGAAACTGCGTCTTCGCCTGATTGGCCGCTTCTGCCTGCAAGGCGCGCTGTTCCAAGGCAAGATTGAGTATTTCCACCTGTTGCGTCCGTTCTGCAAGTTGCTGGGTGCGTTCTACAACCTTGCTTTCCAACTCGGTATTCAACAGTTTGCATTCTCTTTCCCGTTGGCGCAACGCCAAATGCGTCTGCACCCGAGAACTGACAATTTGTAACTGAATAGGCTTGGAAATAAAATCTACCGCCCCGGCTGCCAATGCCCGCACTTCGCTATCACTATCATTCTGCGCGGTCACGAATATCACTGGAATATCCCAGGTTTGCGGATCCCGCTTCAGTGCTGCGATCACCGCAAACCCATCCAAACCCGGCATCATCACATCCAGCAAGATCAAATCCGGCCTATCCTCCTTCCTAGCGATTTCTAAAGCCCGCGCGCCGTTATTGGCAATTCGCACGTCATAAACCGTTCTCAAAGCCTCAGCCAGGATTTGCACATTGGCGGGTTGATCATCAACCACCAATACCTTGGCTTTGCCTGCCAATGTCGTCATTTTAACTCCTGCAGAATCAGTAAGGCTTGCCGATAATCATAGCTATGAATGGCTTTACACAGCCGATTGACGATTGCCGCTTGCGGTGCAGCCAAACCAGCATCCAGACCATTTAATAACTCAAACGGCACCAGCTTGTTTTCCGCCAACAAACCCTGAATTTGTTCCAACTTATCGCCTACGCCGGACAATGCAGCGGAAGCGCCCGGCAAGTTCGTGGCATGAGCCAAACTCAAAGTTTCCAAGCTTAAGTTAACGGTTTGCCAAGCAGCACAAAAATGGCTAAGTTCGTTCTGGACCGATCCACCCTGCTTCAAGGCTTTCTCCAAGGTCTCGGCGGTCTCCGCCAAGCGGCTCGCCCCCAAATTGGCGGCTGCGCCTTTCAGACCATGCAATTTTACACAGGCCATTTGCGCCTGATCTTGCCTTATGCAAGCTATAATCTCTGACTCTATCTGTCGATTATCCTCAGCAAACTGCAGCAAGGTGTGCAGGACAACGCCAGGACTACCTAAAAAATTCTCCAGCAACTGTAAGCGCTCTGCATCGAAACCCACTAAAGCCAAAGGGTTCTGGCTGTCTACAGCAGCCCCCCAATCTGAGTCCATAGCTGCAGTTATCGAAACAGCTAACGGTGACCCTAAGGCCTCAGCTATTTTATCAAGCACCAACAAAGGATCAATCGGTTTCGCGATAAAATCCGTCATCCCGGCTTGCCTACACAACTCCTGCTCGCTTAAACTCACGCCGGCGCTCATGGCAATCACCGGCAAATCCCGATAGCACGCCTGTTTGCGAATTTCCCGCGTAGCTTGTAGGCCATCCAGCACCGGCATTTGCACATCCATCAACACAATATCGAAAGCGCTGTTAGCCAGCAAATCCAAGGCTTGGCGTCCATCATCAGCCAGCACCACTTTCAGCCCGGCATTGCGCAAAAATTCCCCGGCCACTTGTTGATTCAGCGCATTGTCCTCAACCAGCAACACCCGCGCTTTGCTGAGTCCGGCAGCAGCAGCTTGCAATTGCGCCAGCGTCACGGGTTTAAGTTTGGCAGCATTAAACGTCGGTAGCGGAGTAGTAACAGCAACCACCCCAAATTCCAGAGCAAACCAAAATTCACTGCCTACGCCCGCAGAACTCTGGAAATAAATATCGCCGCCCAGCAACTGCGCCAGCTTGCGGCTAATAACCAAACCTAAACCCGTACCGCCGTAACGCCGGGTAATAGAGGAATCGGCCTGACTAAAAGGTTGAAATAATAAGCTTTGCTGCTCCGGACTAATGCCGATGCCGCTATCGGCAACCGAAAATTTTACAGTCATGCGCTCCGTGTCTCCGGAGAGCACACAGACCATCAGCTTAACAAAGCCATGTTCGGTAAATTTAAGGCTATTGCCAAGCAAGTTACTGAGTATCTGCTGTAAACGTAAAGCATCGCCCAGCACGCGTCCCGGCAAATCGCCAACCACTTCCATGCTAAAAGCCAGCGACTTCTCATCGGCGCGCGCCTGAAATAAACTATTCAGGGAACGCAGCAATTCAGCAAGATCAAATTCCGTAATATCAATTGCCAGGCGCTTAGCTTCAATTTTCGAAAAATCCAGAATATCGTTAATAATGCTCAGCAGATCCTTAGACGCACCGAGGATTTTCTGCAAATAATCCGCTTGCTGCGCAGTGAGCGGCGTATTCAGCGCCAGTTGCGAGAGGCCGATAATAGCGTTCATAGGCGTCCGGATTTCATGGCTCATATTCGCCAAAAACTCGCTTTTGGCGCTATTAGCCTGTTCAGCGGCGTCCTTAGCCAGACTTAGAGAAGCAATGCTTTCCGCAACTTGGGTTTCGAGATAGACTTTGTTCTCATCCAACAGTTGGATATGCGCCCGTGTCTCCAGCGTAGTGGCCACTGCATTAGAAATATTTTGCATATACGCAAAGTAAGGCGAAAAAGCGGCTTTATTATCCAGCGAAATGATCAAATGGCCATATTTCTGCCGCGCAGAGCGTATGGAAAAAAATTGTAGCGTAGCGTTGCCGAGCATTTGCTCAACAACGCTATCTGCACTTTGTTCGGCGGATACGGATTGACTCAGCTGCTCTGCGATTACCGGGCAGGCAGGGAATAGCGAACCCTCTATATAAAGATGTACGTCGATTACCCCCGGTATTTCCCCCAAGGCGCGGTGCAGAAAAGACGCCATCCGCGGATAATCAGGCAAAACATCCAGGGTCTCATGGATCAACAACAACTTGCTGAGCACATCGGCCCTGAGTTCACACTGCATAAATCCTCAGGCCGAAAAGCTGACTACATGCTGATTCGTGAGAAAAACCTCGGGTTGCACATAATACGGGTTGCGCACCACCTGCCCACGAATGATCATCATCGGATGCACATTCAGCACATCAAACAGCGTAGAACCGTCGAAGCGCCGTGCGTCATATTGACAAATAGCCGTCAGCGGATACTCGACCAGCACATTATTAACCAACGCCTCATACTCCATTAACCGCTCGGTGCCTTGCACGCCGTCCCTAAGCGCCCAAGACATCTCGCCGCTAATGCGCGCGCCGGCATAACCTTCATTAATGCTGGTGTCGTACATAGCCTTCAGCTTTGCTAGCGTGTGCTCCGGCACGAATCTATTATTGCTGCAATAAATATCCAAGGCCGGACTGATCGTGAAATCCCGCTCATCCATTGCATGAGGCAAACTCAGACCCAAAGCCCGCAATTCCTCGCGCATGTCTTCAGGCGAAATTAAATCAACAAAGTAGCCGAGTTTCTCATGGTTTTGCAGACCCTGAGACAGATACTTAGAGATGAGCTCCTTTCGCTCTCGATCATTTTTATAGATATAACACATATGCGTCGCGGCCGGAAACTGTTCGTCAGAAAAACCCATAGACACAAAGCGTTCTGAAGCAGACATAACGATTCTCCAGTGAGATTAAACATTCAGCAAAGTATAGTAGAAGTGTAAGTAAAATTTCGGATTTCGTTGATTATGGCATAGCCGATTCTCAACCTTGACTTCCAAGGCTTCAAGCTTTAACGCCTTGAGGATTACACAGTTAAATAAGGCGTTAATTTCTATGAACTAATTAACACTTTTATATGAGCATATAGTAAACTGCAAAATCGTACAAAAAATTGATTTTCCGCCCTAGTTAAATGAGTGACAGGCTCTACCCCTTGCAAAGCCATGCGCATATTTTTTATTTTATATCTAGTTGTTTTTTCTCTGGCATGCAGAGCAGCAGACCCGGAAGAAAACACATGCTTAGCAGAAAATGCCGCAAAATTGGTTTCACTGCAAGGCAGCCTATCTTATACAACCCAGTCCAACGGCCAATGGCAAACCGCCCAATTAAACCAGCTGTTATGCGCAGGCAGCCAGCTGCAGGTCAAAGCCTACAGCAGAGCGTCACTCGTGCTGCCGAATGGCATTACCATACGGGTAGACGAAAATACCATACTATCCTTAAACAACATCGGCAACCATGCGCCAACTTTATTGAATTTAGTTAAAGGCTTCATGCATTTTATCAGTCGCACGCCTCAAAAACTGACCATCACCACGCCCATAGCCAATGCGGGTCCGGAAGGCACGGAATTTGCTATAGACGTCGATGACGCGGCTGCAAAACTATGGGTATACGAAGGCGGCGTCCGGTTTTTTAACACTGCCGGCGACATGCATTTAAACCCCGGCGAACATGCCGAAGCCCAACGCGGTCTAGCCCCGCGAGCCAAAATAGACCTAAAACCCAATGACGCCGTAAATTGGGCCATTTATTACCCCCCGCTGTTGCCGGAAAATGGAACGGTAAGCGACAACGCGCTACAAACCGCAATCCAGAACTACCGGCTAGGTCATATAGATCAAGCCTTGTCCGGCCTAGACCACCTTACCCCAAATCAGCACAACAACTTATTTTTTAAAATTCGCGCTGCTTTACGCCTGATCAACGGCCGAGTACTGCTAGCAGAACAAGATATCCGGCAACTTTTGGATAAAAATCCTCAGGACCCAAACGCCTTAGCTTTAAGCGCCATGTTGGCGCTCTCCAAAAACCAAAAAACCCTAGCACAGGCATTGATCAAAAAAGCCCTAGCCGCCAACCCTAAATCCGTGGTGGCTATCTCCGCCTGGTCTTATGTGGAGCAAGCCGGCTTTTCTCTGGACAAAGCGCTACAGGCGGCTGAACAAGCAGTAGCCCTAGCCCCGCAAGACGCCATACTCTGGGCGCGGAAAGCGGAAATAGAATTAGACAACGGCCTCTCCACCGCCAGCGCGGCCTCAGCCACGCAAGCCCTGCTGCTGGACGCCAATTTGGAACGAACGCACACCGTGATGGGCTTTGCGCATCTCAATCGCCTGGATTTAACTGCGGCTATGGCGGATTTTCAAGCCGCAGTCACGCTCGACTCCACCTCACCCCTAGCCCGCATGGGCTTGGGTTTAACCAAAATCCGCACCGGCAATCTGGAAAGCGGCCGCCAAGACATCGAAATCGCCGCCATACTAGACCCGAATAACTCGCTGATTCGCAGCTACTTAGGCAAAGCCTATTATGAAGAAAAGCGCAACGCCCTGGCCGGCGAACAATTCGAATTGGCCAAGCAACGCGACCTAAGCGACCCCACGCCCTATTTTTACGACGCCATTCTCAAACAAACCACCAACCGGCCAATCGAAGCGCTGGATGATATGCAAAAAGCCATAGAACTCAACAATAACCGCGCCATCTATCGCTCGAAACTGGCCTTGGATGAGGATGTCGCCGCGCGTGAAGCCGGCCTGGGGCGAATTTATAACAGCCTAAATTTTGAAGACGTCGCCAATCGGCTAGCGGCAAAATCGGTGTTTAACGACCCAAGCAATTATTCCGCGCACCGCTTATTATCGGACAGCTACGCCGGCGTTCCGCGCCAAGAAATGGCGCAAAGCAGCGAATATTTACAAGCGCAACTGCTGCAACCGGTAAATTACAATCCCATCCAACCCAGTCTAGCCTATACGGATATCAACATCATCCGCGGCATCGGCCCTGCCGACGCCTCATTTAACGAATACAACCGCTTATTTGAGCGCGATGGCGTCAGATTCACCTCAACCGGCATAGGCGGCTCAAACCACACCTTAGGCGACGAAACCGCGTTATCCGGCATCGAAGACAAATTGTCTTACAGCCTCGGGCAAATGCATTACACCACCGATGGCTTCCGCCCCAACAATGACCAAAAAGCCAATCTCTACAACGCCTTTGCGCAATATGAAGTATCGCCGCAATTAAGCGTCCAGGCAGAATACCGCAATCGGGAAACAGAGCATGGCGACATCAATTTGCAAGGCGATCCCACTAATTATGACAGCACCTTACGCGATAAAATCCTCCAAAACACCTACCGCTACGGCATGAAACTCTCGCCGGCGCAAAACTCTGACATTTTATTTTCGTATATACATACTGATCGGGATGAATATTTGAGCAGTGATGGCATTCATTACGGAACAAAAGACGATGGCAATGATTTTGAAAGCCAATATATATTTCACAATAGCTTCCTCAACACCATAATAGGCGGCGGGTCTTATCAAACCGTCCATCAAACTTCGACCCAAACTGATCCAACAATTGATCCAAGCTGTAGTGAATGCAGTCAAATCACTTATAAAACTCAGCAGAATTTCGGCTACTTTTACAACAATTTTAAGTTTATCGACGCCCTAAACCTCACTACAGGACTATCGGTCGATAATTACCAAGACAATCAATCAAGCCCGCAATTGCGCATCAGTGAACTAGACCCTAAATTTGGATTTTTATGGAAAATCAACGATTTTTTAACACTTAGGGCCGCCGGATTTAAAACGCTAAAATCCGCTATTATCGACAGCCAGACCTTGCAACCCGTACAAGTTGCCGGTTTTAATCAATATTTTGACGATTTTAACGGCACGGTAGCCTGGCTACACGGCATAGGCATGGACAGCCATCCGCATAAAGATATTTATTCCGGAATCGAAGCCTACACCCGGGATTTGAGTATCCCGTTTCCAACGAGTGAAGGTACAAATTATAAAACTAAAGAAGAATTATACCGATTATATTTCGACTGGAAACCTACTGAATTTCTGGCCTTAAATACCCAATTCAGATTCGAGAATTTTCGCACGGATGGCGCCTCCGGCGGCAGTTTCCCAACCTTTGTGGAAACCGCCTATTTGCCTACAGAAATTCGTTTATTTTCACCTTCCGGCATTTTCTCAACCTTAAAGGGGACTTATGTAAATCAAAAAGCTTATCAATACGATCAAAATCTAGATAGTTTTCTCAGCCGTTTTTACTTGGTTGACGCCGCAGTCGGCTTTCGCTTTCCCAAACAATATGGCTTAATCAGCCTGGAGGTAAAAAATCTACTCAATACCAGCTTTATTTACCAAGACAGACAATATCAAATGAATCAGTACCACGCCCCGGATTTTTTACCCACCCGCATGGTATTTGCTCGCTTAACCTTTAACTACTAAAATTTTTTCCAGGAGTATAAAATGCCTACTGAAAACGTTATAAATAAATTGTCCCCTGAATCTGACGCAGCCATAAAAAACATTTTAGGCGAAGAGCATCTTTTCTCAATCCTGGTTTCAAAATCAGGAGAATCACAACTCGTATTTGCTAATGATATCAGCGATGCCGATGCAAAAAATCTAAAAGGCAGTTTCGCTTTTAGTTTCCCGCCGGATGATGAAAGAAACGAGCGTTTCGCAAAAAATTGTGTGATTTTTGACGGCAAAAGAATCTGCTAGCATGAGAAAGACTTATAAATCCACATAGCACCCGGGGCTAATAAGAACATACAACCATCGGCAAGCTTACTAATAACAAGTCTCAAGCCGGCTCAGTAAATATACAAACTGTTTGGTTCGGCTACGCCGCCCCGGGGGGCGGCGTAGCCTCTAGCCTACTCAAAAGCCATATCGCAGTAAAGTAGCATTTAAAATTCGAGCTTACACATCACAGGCTTGCGCAGCAAATTCCCGTACGGAAAAATGCACCGGCAAATCCAAATCCAATCTTAACTTCCCGGACTTACAAGCCTGATGCAGAATGCCGGCCAAATCCTGAAGATTACCGCGCAGCATATCAAAATCGTTGGCCGTAAACCCCAGCCCTTGCACAAAAAACAACTGGAACATCGGCGAATACGCCCCCTCCTCAAACTGCAGCACATGCCGATAGGTCACAGGGTCTATATGCGCCAACCGTTGCGCCAAACCTGCCTGTTGAGCGACATTCTGCTTAGCCAGGCCACAACCGTTATCTTTTAACGTCAGCTGCTTAACCTGAACTGCGCCCAATTGCTCTGCTGCCTGCGGCGTAAGATTCTTGTCCGACTTCAACTTCGGCATACCATCGGCAGCTTGCTCCCTAGTATCCGGATAAAAGTAATTTTCTATAAAATGCAGATTGCCAAAGCGTTCTTGCTGACTCAGCAGCGTATCCAGCACGATCATATCCGCCGCATCTTTAAGCTGCTGCATTTTCTGCACATTTTCGGCGGTAAACTCTCTAGACACCAGCTTGCTCACAGGCTCGGCATTGGCCAGCAGCGCCATAATAGGATTCTTGTCGCGAAAATTTTCGGCCCGTGCCAAACTGTTATCTCCGGCGCTGAAAAAGTCCTTATATAAGGCCTCTGGCTTGGACAGCTCGCGCAACGCGCCATACGTCTGGGTAAAATCCTCGGTCAGCAGCAAATCGCTTTTCCTGCTTTTTGCCCCGGCGCTCAGTTCGTTCAGCAAACCGGACCAGGCCTTATGCACCGCCATATCCGGCGCGGTCTTCGCCAAAGCCTTACGCCCCAAGCTAATCTGATTTTGCACATCAAAGGTGCGCAACACCGCCGCCGGCGTCTCGGCAATGCCGCCAAGAATTCTGGAAACATGATAATAAGCCAAAATCGCCGGCGTATAACTGCAAGCACTGCTGACAGTGTATTCAGCAACTTTTTTCGCGCCCCCCTGTTTGCACAGCGCCGCCTGCACTTTCGCCGGGCTAGCACCCTTAGGCAGAATAAAAAAATCCAGACCGGGATTGCTGCCGGTCACAGCAGGGCAAACGGCGTCGCTGCTGTTCTCAGCATAGGCGCACAAATCCGCCTCAGTCTTAGCATCGTTATCGGAATAGTTAGCAGCGGGAAAATGCCGAGGGACCACGCAAACTTCCGCATGCCGCTTAGCTACCGGATGCGGCACGATACGTTCACCCCGTGGCAGATTCGGATTAAACGTCGCATAAGCCACGTCCAGGCTGAGGCCAGCCAAAACGAATACAAAAATCAGTCTAGCCCAAAACAAGGTCTTCATACGTTCATGCCTTAAACAGGTTAAAAACAGGGGAAGTTATACTAAAGATTTGCATGTTTGTTACTGGCAGGGGAGTAGCAAAATATTACAGTAACTTTGTAGTAAATTCTAACACACCAACCAGCCAATCAACGACAACATTGGATTTTGGGTAGTGGTTCAGTTTGAAATAAATTATTTTCGGGCGATAAAAAACCCGCCGAAGCGGGTTTGATGGAAAACTTTTTAGGGTTATTCTTGAATTTTTGCCGTGAGCTTGTTAAAAAGCCCTTTAGCCATAATATAGCTAGCTATTACAGGGCGTCGGGGCTTGCTGGTACAGGTGTCAAGCCTACATGAATGTATTCACGGCAATTGCGCCTGCAAACGCCCAACCAACTCATTAATCACGCTGCCCCAATCCCCATAAGCCGGCTGCCGAAACAACCGCGCCGTCGGATACCAAGGACTATCCTCCCTCGCCAACAACCAACGATAATCCGGCAAATACGGCAACAAAATCCACAGCGGCGCGCCTAAGGCCCCAACCAAATGCGCCACCGAAGTATCCACGCAAATCACTAAATCCAACGCCTGAATCAAAGCCGCCGTATCGGCAAAATCAACCAAACACTCCGCATGCGTGCGTACCCGGCCCTGCTCGGCCAACAGCGCAGCATCCTCAGGTCGAAACTCCTTTTGCACAGCATGAAACTCAAACGGCAAGCGCAACAGCGGCGCAAACAGAGACAATGGCATACTGCGATTAGAGTCGTTGCGATGCGCAGCAGACCCCGACCACACAAGTCCCACCCGCAGCGCGGACTTCTTGCCCAAACGAGCCTGCCAAAACGCCTGCTTGGCCGCATCGGCAAATAAATAAGGCGCCTCAGCAGGAATACTGCTTAACGTCGTCTTAAACGCCAACGGCAAACTCATAATCGGGCAATGCAGATCAAAAGCCGGCAAAGCCTCGCCAGACTTAACCAGGGTAAAATCCCCCGGTAGCGTACTGATTAACGCTTGCAGCGGCGGCGGCGCTTCCAGCAAAACCTTTGCGCCGGCCGATTCTAACAAGCCAACATAGCGGCAAAACTGAATAAAGTCGCCAAAGCCCTGCTCAGGATAAATCAGCACAGTCTTCCCCGCCAAGCTTTCCTCGCCCAACCACAAAGGCGCCGAGAACACTCTAAGCTGCTGTTGCTGCTGATCCCGCCAGCGCCACTCAAACAAACGCCAGCCTTCCAAATAATCGCCGGTCAAAATTTTCAACACAGCTTTACACCAATATGCCGAGGTATACTCCGGATCTAAAACAATAGCCTGCTCAAAATTCTGTAAGGCATCATCCAAATGCAACTCTTGCAAATACGCATTGCCGCGATTAACCAACACCTCGGCCAAGCCCGGCTGTAAAGTAAGCGCCTGATCATAACTCAACACCGCCTCAGCAAAGCGCTTCAGCTCCGCCAAAGCCGTACCGCGATTATTATAGGCTTCGGCAAGTTGCGGATTTAACGCAATCGCCCTATCAAAACAAACCACAGCCTCATCCAGACGCTTAAGCCCTTGCAGCGCGATACCACAATTATTATGCGCCAGCACATCCAGCGGATTTAAGGCCAGCGCCTGCTGAAAATTATCCACCGCCTCGGCATAGCGCTGCCACGTCTGCAAAATAATCCCACGATTCACATAAGCCCCTGCCAACTGCGGATTTAAATCCAGAGCTTTATCGTAACTGGCAAGCGCCTCCTCCAACCGCTGCAATGCTTTCAGCGTATTGCCGCGATTAAAATACGCGTCTGCATACGTCGGATCAACGGCTATCGCCAACTCATAACAGCTCAGCGCCTCCACAGACTGTTGCATCTGCGCATAGGCCAAACCGCGATTCGTCAAAATGCATTCCTGCGCCGGATCGCCGGCCAAAGACCGCCCCAGCAATTCAACCGCCTCGGCAAACCGGCCTTGTTGCAGCGCAACAGTACCCAGTCCGGCCAATAACTCCACATCCTCTGGAAAATGCATCAACAGATTTTGATACTGCGCAGCCGCCTCAGCCAAACGCCCGCTTTCGTGCAAAGCAAAGGCCTGATCAAACAAAGCTATTAGTTCTGCTTCACTATATTTAGCGCTCATCGGCTCTCCGCAACCGCACGCGCCAAACTCTCCGACACGTCTGCAATGACGCCAGCCCAATCCCCATAGGCCGGTTGCCGAAACAACCGGGCGCTCGGATACCACGGCGTATCGCTTCTGTCCAGCATCCAGCGGAAATCCGGCGCATACTGTAATAACACCCACACCGGCTTCGCCAAAGCCCCGGCCAGATGTGCAACCGAAGTGTCCACGCTAATCAGCAAATCCAAATTATCCAGCAAGGCGGCGGTATCGGAAAAATCCTGTAACAGCTCCGCATGGCTCTGCAGCGGCGCAATTTGCCCCAGCAACTCGGCGTCTGCCGGGCGATACTCTTTTTGCAGCGCGTGAAACTCAATCGGCAGCCGCCACAGCGGTTCCAGCAAAGCCAAGGGCAGACTGCGTAAATGGTCATTGCTATGCCCCGTCGAACCGCTCCAGACCAAGCCCACCCGCAAGCGGCTTTTCTCACCCAGACGCGCCCGCCAAATCCGGCTTTTCTCCGGGTCGACGCTCAAATAAGGCATATGCTGCGGAACAGTTTCCAAGTCGGTGAGAAACGCCAGCGGCAAACTCATAATCGGGCAATGCAGATCAAAAGGCGGCAAAGCCTCGCCATGTTTAATCACGGTCACATCCCCAGGCAAGCTAGCCATTAACCCAGCCAAAGCCGGCGGCGCTTCCAAAAGCGCCTTCCCACCTAAGCTCGACACCAGCGGCGCATAACGGCAAAACTGAATAAAATCGCCCAGACCTTGCTCGGGATGCAGCAACACCGTCTTCCCGGCCAACTCCGGGCCGCCCAGCCACAAGGGCTGCGTCAAGGTTTTCAGCCGGGTATGGGGCGTATAAGCCCAGCGCCATTCAAACAGCGGCCAACCGGCCGCATAATCGCCGCGCAAAAGCAGCAGCGCGGCTTTACTCCAATAGGCCTTACTACAGTCTGAATCTAAAGCGATGGCCAGGTCAAAATCCCGTAGCGCCGCCTCCAATTGCTGGGTATCCTTCAGCGCATTACCGCGATCCACATAAGCGTCTACCAGCTCCGGCTGCAACTCCAGCACAGTATCGAGGTCTTGCAGAGCTTCAGCATACAGACCTTGCTTAATTTTCAGCATAGCCAAGTTCCAAAAGTCCTGAGCGGCCTGCGGTTTTAAGCTCAACGCCTGATCGAAACTCCTGAAAGCAGCCGCAAATTGGTTCATAGCCAACAGCACCGCGCCGCGCTGATCATAAAGTTCCGCCAGACCGGGGCTTAAAGCCAGCGCCTGCTCAATACTCTGCAACGCCTCGTCAAAACGCTGTAAACTCAGCAAGGCCAGACTGCGATTTTTATGCAGATCGGCCAGCGCCGGTTTCAAGGCAATACCTTTATCAAAGTCCAGCAGCGCCTGCGCAAAACGTTGCATGCCCAGCAAAGTGACGCCGCGATTATTATAAGCTTCAGGCAACTGTGGATTTAAAACCAAAGCCTTATCGAAACAGGCCAGCGCTTCCTCAAAGCGCTGTAAACTGCGTAACGCCATGCCGCAATTATTCAACGCCGACACATCGTCCGGGGCCAGCGCCAGGGCCTGCTGAAAGTTGTCCAGCGCCGCAGCGTATTGCTGCAAATCTTGCCGGGCTATGCCGCGATTGATATGGGCAGCAGCAAAGTGCGGCTGCAATTCCAGCGCCTTATCGTAACTGGCTAGCGCCTCATCAAAGCGCTGGAGATCTTTCAAAACATTGCCGCGATTAAAATACGCATCGGGGTAACTTGGATCGAGTGCAATCGCCAATTCATAGCAGCTCAACGCCTCCACAGACTGTTGGAGTTGCGCATAGGCTAAACCACGATTCGTCAAAATGCATTCCTGCGCCGGATCGCCGGCCAACGACTGCCCGAGCAATTCAATCGCCTCGGCAAACCGGCCTTGTTGCAGCGCCACGGTGCCTAGGCCGGCCAATAACTCGCTATCCTTGGGACACGCCAGCAATAATTTTTTGTAGAGTTCGGCCGCTTCCGACAAACGTCCACTCTCATGCAAGGCAAACGCTTGCTCGAACAGCTCGCTTTGCTGCGCCGGCGTATAACTTGAACTTAGCATACAAAAGAAATCTCAGTAAAATAGCAAACCCTTACCATAAAAAACGCATAATTTTTTTCCATTCCGCCGTGAAGGTTTTTTCCAGGCAGATGGTAAAATAGTGTAACAAAATTCTCAATGAACAACTCTGCCGTTTAGTAAATTCACCCATGTCATATCAGCATAGAGCCTCAAGACCATGAAACACCGCAAACCACCGATCCCGCAGCCGCCGCAAGTTCGCAAGGCAACAGCCGTTAAGCAGACTGGCTCAGCCATTTTACAGAACAATTCGGCTGAATTTCAGGCGGCGTTTAATATGCATCAAAAAGGTTTGCTGGATCAAGCGGAAGCGCTTTATAAGCAGATTCTCCAATCGCAGCCTGAGCACGGGGATACCTTACTCCTGTACGCCACGCTAGCCGGTCAACGGCAAAATCCCTTGCTCGCCTTAGAACTACTCGATCGGGCGATCAACATCAATCCCAGAAACGCAACCCTCTTAAACAGCCGCGGAAATGCTTTGCTTAACTTGGGGCGCAACGAACTAGCGCTAGTAAGCTACGACCGCGCCATAGCAATCCAACCTAAGCTGTCAGAAGCACTGTGCAACCGCGGCATAGCCCTGCTGGCCTTAAATCGTCTTGAACCAGCGTTGCTAAGTGTTGACCGCGCCATCAAACTCAAGCCGGACTATGCACTAGCGTTTTATCAGCGCGGCAACATTTTAATGCGCCTGAACCGTCCTAAACAGGCGCTGGCCAGTTATGACCGCGCCTTGACGCTCATGCCGGACTATGCGGCAGCCCTCTATAGCCGAGGCATGGCCCTGTTTGAACTGAAAAGCACCGAGCAGGCGCTGGAAAGCTATGAACGCGCCTTGGCGATTAAGCCCGATTTTGCCGAAGCCCTAAACAACCGCGGCAACATTCTGGCTATTTTGAATCGCCCTGCAGAAGCGCTGGAAAATTATGACCGTGCGCTTGAAATCATGCCGACTTATGCGGAAGCGGCCTACAATCGCGGCAACGCCTTAATAGATATGCAACTCCCCGAGCAAGCCTTGGACAGTTATGCACGCGCCTTAACGCTCAAGCCGGACTATACCGAAGCGCTGTACAGTCGCGGCAACGCCTTTGCAAAACTACATCGCCACGAGCAAGCGCTGGACAGTTATGAACGCGCCTTAGCCCTAAAGCCGGACTATGCGGATGCGCTTTACAGCCGCGGCAACGCCTTGGCCAAACTAGATCGCCACGAGCAAGCGCTGGAAAGTTATGAACGCGCCTTGGCGCTCAAGCCCGATTTTGCTGAAGCCCTTAATAACTGCGGCAACATCCAGTACATTTTGAAACGCTATGAAGAGGCGCTGGACAATTATAACCGCGCGCTTGAGATCATGCCCAATTATGAGGAAGCGCTCAACAACCGCGGCATTGTCTTGTTTGAGCTGAAACGCCTCGAACAGGCGCTGGACAGCTATGACCAAGCGCTGGCGCTCAAGCCGGACAATGCGGAAACGCACAACAACCGCGGCATTGTCTTGTTTGAGCTAAAACGTCCGGAAGAAGCGCTGGACAGCTATGATCGAGCGCTGGCGCTGAAGCCGGACTATGCGGAAGTTTTTTACAACCGCGGCGGCGCACTCATGGAACATGACCGCCTAACCGAGGCGAGAGACTCTTTCCGCCAAGCATTGAAATTCAAACCGGATTTTCTTAAAGCGCGTTACAGTTTGGCGGCAAACAAGGCAGACAGCGAAAATCTGGCCGCGCTGGCCGCAATTGAGGCAGCCAGCGTAAACAGCGCCACGCCGCTCAGCTCAGAAGATACGGTGCTGTTAAATTTCGCCCTCGGCAAATGCTATCACGAAGCCCGCGAGTATGAAAAAGCCTTTCCATACTTTCTGGCCGGCTGCACATTAAAACGCACCGAATTAAACTACGACGCGGAGCAAATGGCGCAGCACTTTACTTTAATCAAGCGGGCTTTCGATCCAGCCACGCTGGCTAGGCTGCGCGGCAAAGGCAATCCATCCTCTCTACCGATTTTTGTGGTTGGCATGCCTCGCTCCGGCACCACATTGACGGAACAAATCATCTCCAGCCACCCAAACGTGTATGGTGCAGGCGAGTTAACCGACTTAATGGAAATATCCCGACTCGATTATGCGGATCCAAGCATCCACCAACAACTGGTATTACTCAGCCCACAGCAACTCATGGCCTGGGGAGATGACTACATTACCCGCTTGCAACGCTACGCACCGGACGCACCGCACATCACCGATAAATTGACAAACAATTTTCTGGCTATCGGCTTAATCCATCTCATGCTGCCTAACGCCAAGATCATCCATATCAACCGGAATCCTGTGGACACCTGTTTATCCTGCTTAACCACCTGGTTCAGAGACAGTCTTCCGCACACCTATGATATGACGGAATTAGGCCGGTATTACGTCGATTACCAGCGCCTGATGGCACATTGGCGGCAAGTATTGCCGAGTAACGCTTTTCTTGACATCTACTATGAAGAGCTCGTAGCAGATCAGGAGGCGCAATCCCGCCGTATTATCGACTATTGCGGACTGGAGTGGCACGATGCCTGTCTCGACTTTCATAACAATAAACGTCAGATCAGCACCGCCAGCCTAGTACAAGCGCGCCGCCCCATCTATAAATCATCAGTGGAACGCTGGCGCTCTTATGAAAAGTTCCTAGGCCCGCTGCTTGACGCGCTTGGCGAGTTCGGCGAGACAGCCGGAACTGATCACACCGCTTAACCGTCGCCATAATACCCTACAGCTTATCGACTGTAACACTTTAGAAATGACAGGCAAAAAAATACCGCTCCAAGGGAGCGGTATTTTTCAGAACGTAAAAAGCTAAATTATGCTTTTTTATTTCTGCGGAAACCCAAACCGGCAAGGCCGACAGCCAACAGCGCCAAGCTAGCTGGCTCTGGTACAGTGCTGGTAGTCACAACAGTTGGGGTATAGTTATATACGACTGTGACGTAAGCAGAACCCACTGTGGAAACGCTGGTAAAATTGGTAGCAGGACCGGAAGCGAATGAACCGCCGGTTTCTTTTACAGTAATGCCATACATAGTAGTGCTGTTGCCGGCTTCAAGCAAAGACAACAAGCTACCGGTAACAACATCAACGGTAGCGCCGGTAGCGGCATCAACAGCGCCGAAAGAATATTGGTTCGCTCCAGTAGCACCTGGATCGGAAGGCAACATCGAAGGTGTTGTCACGGATTTAGACACCGACAAATTATTAGTCAACACAGAGCTGGTAAATTTGACGTTACCATTAATGGTTTCAGTCATAAAAGAAGAATTTGCGCTTGTGTTGGCAACACTCATGGTTGAAGTAATATCGCCGCCGTAAGTAAGGGTTGCAGAATTCAGCGTACCCAAGTTGGTATTGAATTCAGCGAAATCTAAAATATCAGTCCAGTTAAGACCGGAAGGACCATAAGTTACAACTTCAGTCTCGGTGGCAGCTTGAGCACCGCTTACAATCATCGTAGAAGCTACAGCGGCAGCCAAAAGGTTTTTTTTAAATGACATATAAATCTCCAGAAAATTAAGTGTAAAATTATAAATAAGAGCAAGTTTACCGCCCGATTTAATATAAGCATTTTCCAGGCCATCTATATATTTAGGTTATATATCGGCATGTTATGATTTTCATGATTTTTACAACACAACATTTGAATAATTGATTGTAAAGATTCCCGACGATCACATCAGACAAAAACCGGCCAATACGCCCAATTAATTAAGTACAAGTGCTTGCTTTTATCCTAACCCAAAACGGCTTAGACCAATAATATACTAAATATCAATAAGTTAACAACACTTCCACAATCAAAACAAGACTTAACCCGCCTCCGGCCGGCAAGTGTAAAATAAACTGACAGGCGCATGAAAACCAAATGAAAACTAAATTAAAGTCTTATTAAATTCACGCAGCAAGCCAAAAACCAAGCCAAGCCTTTGTAAACCATCAACTACCTTATTTTACTGACAGGCAAAAGCGCGCCCAACCAACAACCAAAAATAAGCGCATAGAATGAAATATAAGCCTGCACGCCACGCAATTCGTAACATACAGCAGCAAATGAAGGAGCAAAGAAAATCTAAATGAAACGGCGGCTGCAATAACCAATCATGTTGCTTAAGCTGTAAAAAAATCCGACATAGCTGCCGTTTTTCAATTTTTAAGCCACTTATTGACTAAATTTCAGACAAAAAAATACCGCTCCAAAGGAGCGGTATTTTTCAGAACGAATAAAGCAAAAATTATGCTTTTTTATTTCTGCGGAAGCCCAGACCGGCTAAACCAGCAGCCAACAACGCCAAGCTAGCTGGCTCTGGCACTGCGCTAGTTGTAGGAACTGTATAGTCATAAGCGATTGTGATGTAAGCAGAACCAACAGTGGAAACGCTGGTTAAATTGGTAGCAGGACCGGAAGCGAATGAACCGCCGGTTTCTTTTACAGTAACGCCATACATAGTAGTGCTGTTGCCGGCTTCAAGCAAAGACAACAAGCTACCGGTAACAACATCAACGGTAGCGCCGGTAGCGGCATCAACAGCGCCGAAAGAATATTGGTTCGCTGCAGTAGCAGATGGATCGGAAGGCAACATCGAAGGTGTTGTCACGGATTTAGAAACCGACAAATTATTAGTCAACACAGAGCTGGTAAATTTGACGTTACCATTAATGGTTTCAGTCATAAAAGAAGAATTTGCGCTTGTGTTGGCAACACTCATGGTTGAATTAATATCGCCGCCGTAAGTAATTGTTGCAGAATTCAGAGTACCCAGGTTGGTATTGAATTCAGCAAAATCTAAAACTTGAGTCCAGTTAAGGCCGTTAGGACCGTAAGTTACAACTTCAGTTTCAGTAGCAGCTTGAGCGCCGTTTACAAACATGGCAGAAGCTACAGCAGCAGCCAAAAGGGTTTTGTTAAATGACATATAAGTCTCCAATAAGGTTAAGTTAAAATGAAAAAGAGCACGTATCCCGCTCATATCAATATAAGCACCATACGTGCCAAGCTTTATTTAACATTAATTATTAATTAGTTAGATAACTTAATATTTATTGCGCACCACAAATCCACGCTAAAGTGTAAAAATTTCCGACACTCGCCATATTGCGCAAAGCAGACTTAACTAGGTATTTTTACTTACGCAATGTTGTTTACACACCAAAAATCTAACGCATTTTGCTAAAAAAAATACCTGTTTTCAATACATTACCT
This sequence comes from uncultured Pseudomonadota bacterium, assembly GCA_963705975.1. GTDB lineage: Bacteria > Pseudomonadota > Gammaproteobacteria > Methylococcales > Methylomonadaceae > Methylomonas. The sequence continues at coordinate 32,131 of CAVPMI010000080.1, read as the reverse complement.
AAAATCCACTTAGTCAGAATGAACAATGATTCGCCACCAGCAGATAGTTGTAAATTTTTCTGACACTGGCATGAAGATCAAATTAAAGTTTGATTAAATTCGCGGCCATATACTAGGCTTTAATAACTAGTTGCATTCCCTACGCTTCTGACCGATCAAAAACAAGCCGAAAATCCGCAAACAGCATATTTATATATAAAAATCATAATAAACATGCACTTATAATAAAATTACTAATCATCCAGCCACCTGCCACGGCAAATATCCGGATAAAAGGCCACTAAACAACGCCGGGAATGACATGCCAAGACTAACAACTAACATTGTAAAAAATTTCGACATGTCCGCAAACTGCGAAAATTTTTCTTCGTGTCTGCATGCTAAAATGCATTCTCTATGTACCAAAGAGTGTATGATTAGTATGAAGAAAGGGATGGTTCGCCCTCCCTGGTAATATGCGCAAGATTATATTGACACTAATCGCCGCGCATCACCTCGAACCCGGCATTGGTGAAAACTATGGCCCGTTGGGAATTCCCCGACGGTAGAATTTCTATTCATTTTCCCAAATCTAAACCATGCAAAGAAAACTCACAAAAATCCTCGCCACCATCTCAACCTATAATTGTTCAGAAGAATTTCTGCATAGCCTGCACGACGCCGGCATGGATGCGGTGCGGTTAAATACCGCGCACATGACCACTGCAGACGCCGCCATCGTCGTAAAAAACGTCCGCGCCACCTCCTCCGGCATTGGAATCGTCATAGACACCAAAGGCCCGGAAGTGCGCACACGGGAAATCGAAATACCGATACTTATTGAAGCTGAAGAAAAAGTCCGCATCGTGCGCAGCGCCCCCATCGGTAAAGCCTTTTGCGTCTCTTATCCGCAATTCATAGACGAAGTGCCGGTCGGCGCATTAATCTTGATTGAAGACGGCACGATAGAATTGGAAGTGGTGGAAAAAAACGCCGATGAATTGCTGTGTAAAGCCAAGAACGCCGGCCGCATCGCCGCCAGAAAAAACGTCAATGTCCCCGGAGTAAGCTTAAACTTACCCTCGCTATCCGGCCGGGACGAAGAATTCATCCGCTTTGCAGCACAGAATGAAATAGATTACATCGCCCACTCCTTTGTGCGCAACCGCCAGGATATTAAAGCAGTGCAAGACATCCTCGACGCCGAAGGCAGCAAGGTAAAAATCATCGCCAAGATAGAAAACACCGCCGGCCTAGATCATCTAGAGGAAATTATAGACGTCTGCGCCGGAATAATGATCGCCCGCGGCGACCTAGGCGTCGAAGTACCCTTTGAAAGACTACCCATCATCCAAAAACGCATCATCCAAATGTGCGCGCGCAAGGCCAAAGTCGTCATTACCGCCACGCAAATGCTGCACACCATGATAGAAAACCCCCGGCCCACCCGCGCCGAAGTCTCAGACGTAGCCAACGCCGTCTTCGACGGCACAGACGTATTGATGCTATCCGGCGAAACCGCCAACGGCAAATATCCGCTGGAAGCCGTCAGCGCCATGAGCAGAATCGCCTGCGAAGCAGAAACCCAACGCCCGCTAGGCTGGAATATCGAAACCGAAGACACCTCCAATCCTACGCGCACCTATTTCGCCCGCGCCGCCGCCAACGCCTGCCAGGAAATTGCCGTAAAAGCCATCGTCGCCGACTCAGAATCCGGCCGCATCGCCCGCCTGGTTTCCTCATACCGCCCCTACGTGCCCATATACGTAAAAAGCGCAAACCTCCACACCGTCCGTGAACTGTCGCTAACCTATGGCGTCTATGCGGAACTGCAAGAGCATCAACCTACCACCGAGCAACTAGTCTCGCAATCGGTACGCTCGCTCGTCAACGAAGGCGTCCTAGCTAACGAAGACCTCGTCGTCGTCGTCGGCGGCACACCCGGAATCAGCGGCGCCACCAACTTCCTGGTAATCAACAGCGTAGCTCAGTGCCTGCAATAGCCGACAGGTAACCATTGATTTAACGAGGCGTAGGTTGGATTGCATGCTGTTCGTAACCCAACCTACGCCTCAGCAAGCTGTTTTTTTGCACAATTGTTTCCATGTTAGACTATCAACTTCTACCACTTAAAACATGCTGAAAAGCATGCCAAAATATAAGAGCTTCACCCCTGAAGACACTACTACCAACTCATAGCGGTATCTTTAATCAGTTCTACGCGCTGGCCACGCCTACGGTCGGCCACACGTCTATTAACAACAGCTTCACGCACTCCAGCGTAATTAATCCTTCTATCGTTATGCCAATCTCGGCGCCTATATTCTTTAACGGTCACCAGATTTTTTTGCAGCCGCTTACCGTTGAGCTTACGAATCACCCTTTGCTCCACCCCTTCCGGCTCCACAAAAACTAAACCGTAAAGCTCGACTTCATGCGTAGACATATCCAGCAACGTCAGAATTTCGGTTTTGGCCACATGCCCGGTCTTGAACGGAAAATGCCTCTGCAAAGCGGGAGTAACAAAATGATAAATATCACTTAAATGCGTATGTTCCGAAATGTTTTTTATGAAAATAGCCATATTGCCGCCCTAAAAATACAGTAATTTATTTTACTGACAAGTCACGGCAATAATAATTCCAATCGCTATGCACAAGAGCTAATACCATATAAATTAAACGCCGTACTGTTGCGGTTCATCCCCACGAGCATGGGGAACGCCTCTAAATGTCCGGCATTATGTAGCACTTGCACAAGGCAATATAAATCAGAGGCTTTACTTATTTTGAATGATAAATAGCTAAAAATTGGCATCATTTTTGTCATTTGTCAAAGATATTGATCACGAATAATAAGCAATCGAAAAACACCTTAAATGCTAGGCATTTTCTAATCAAATATCGTCATCAGTTGCCTTTTTGCCCTCATTGCAGACAGAAAAAGAATTTAGAAAAGCCTTTATTAAGAACTTGTTAGTTGTTTGCGAAAGGATTCCCTAGAAGCTCGTTTTTCATCTTCGCTTAATTTGCCATGCTTCAAAGATGCTAAGATGTAAAATAATAGTGATTTATCAACTTCTTTATCAATGCTGTTATTAGGTGAAATAACGGACTTAGTTAATTGTGGTGACTGTTTAGAAAGAAATTCAGCAACAGCTTTGTCTATGTCATTTTGACTGACAGCTACATTTAATTGGCTAGCAGTCTTCGTCTCTGAGTTGTTCTGTATACCTTGACCTTGTTCGAGTGCGCTAACTGAAGTTGTAGAGGTAATGGTCTGTGTTGTCGGAGTTACAGGTACATACGCAAGACAAGATGAAAGCTCCGTCTTGCCGATTAATACATTTCGATCAGCTAGGCTAGTGATTTCTGGGCTTTGACCAGGATACACACTATTTCCGGGTGTCATGTCTTGGACACCAAGAACGGCAATGCGCACACCTCGTCGTTGAGCTAATTCAATGCCTATTGCTAGATCACTATCTCCGGTGACTACAAGGGCATCAACAATAGCGCGGTGTGTTGCTAATTCCACTAAATCAGTGATAATCATGGAGTCAACACCTTTTTGCTGACCTTTGCCATTGATCTTTCCTGCGCGAAATTGGACATTATCAATTTCAATTATTTGTTTATGTTGCGGGGATAAGCTATCCTTAACGCCATCATACCAATATACCCGAAGAAGATTAGGGTTAGCCAAAGTGGAACTTGCTTTATCAGTCAGAACTTTTACAAGTTCATTGGCATTTGTAAGCTGAATGTCTTTTCGGGATTTACTTTCTTTCGCGCTTAGGATTTTTGCGGCTTGGGTTAACAAATATAGCCTGCGTCAACAAAAACAGCGTAACGATCCATTTTTGGTCCCTTAAAATGATAAGCCCCCTAAAAAGGGGGCATTGATAGAATGCTCCCAAAAAAGGGGGCATCGACGTTGTAAATGCGCAGATAGAAATAGTCGCGCGCATCGGCAAGCATCGTAAATTATTATCACACCAACATTTTATAATATCAATAATTTAAACCAATAAAATAAAAAATTACAATTGGTTGATAGAATTTGGTTAGCACAAACAATCTTCAACGCACAAATATCGATGAAAAAATTTTGGAATTATATAGCAGTTACACACGCTTAAAAATCAATAGGTTATGTTAGCGCTGATTTTCTCTAAGCGGTTGTTTTTCCAACCAAACGGACAAAGATCAAGGATGCCTGACTAGTTTTTTATGATGAATGCATGGTTTGCCGGAATCATTGTGCAATTGCTACATAATACCGTAAATGTCAGATATGTACTTGACTTGCCTCGGATCATCCCCACGAGCATGGGGAACGCATGATCGACTCTCCGAAAAATTCCATCCAGGCCGGTTCAACACCCACGAGCATGGGGAACGCGGAAGTACCCTTTGCATCTTCTGTGAAGGGTACGGTTCATCCCCACGAGCATGGGGAACGCTAAGCATCAATGCCGGCATACGCCTGCCAGGCCGGTTCATCCCCACGAGCATGGGGAACGCATCATGCGCAAAGTATGAAATACTATACCTAACGGTTCATCCCCACGAGCATGGGGAACGCCTCAACATTGTTTTGATCCAATCCATAGGTCACGGTTCATCCCCACGAGCATGGGGAACGCGAGAAGTGCGCCGGATTCGTAGCAGAATCCGGCGGTTCATCCCCACGAGCATGGGGAACGCAGAGTTTTGTCATTGTAGGTCGCAAATGGATGCGGTTCATCCCCACGAGCATGGGGAACGCAGATGCTTTCAGTTTCGTCGGCTGTAACTGTTCGGTTCATCCCCACGAGCATGGGGAACGCACATACTCCGGCCCATAGCGCTCCTTTAAAGCCGGTTCATCCCCACGAGCATGGGGAACGCAGGTTTAAATTCCTCAAACAAATCCCAGGTCGGTTCATCCCCACGAGCATGGGGAACGCATTTGTCTGATCGTGAGCTGGATGTGCTGAGGCGGTTCATCCCCACGAGCATGGGGAACGCGAATAGCCGGATTAGGGGCGCTACATGCTGAGCGGTTCATCCCCACGAGCATGGGGAACGCGATTGCCGCCGGCGTAACTGTTTTTGGCAGGCGGTTCATCCCCACGAGCATGGGGAACGCAGACGATGTAAGCGCATTAGCTACGCCCTTGACGGTTCATCCCCACGAGCATGGGGAACGCGCATGATACCCCGTTAATTCGCGTGTTGCGGCGGTTCATCCCCACGAGCATGGGGAACGCCACTTCCAGTACGCCGTTTTGTATGCACAACTCGGTTCATCCCCACGAGCATGGGGAACGCTTATATCAAATACTGCAAAGAATTCAATATCCCGGTTCATCCCCACGAGCATGGGGAACGCTGCAGCAAAAAATTATAGACCTCGCAAAATCAGCGGTTCATCCCCACGAGCATGGGGAACGCAGCAGTGATGCTTTTGAGTACCTAACCGAATACGGTTCATCCCCACGAGCATGGGGAACGCAAGCGTTTTGGTTTTAGTCGTACTCATGCCGCGGCGGTTCATCCCCACGAGCATGGGGAACGCATCAACTAAAAATGGTGCAATGCACGTCAACGGTTCATCCCCACGAGCATGGGGAACGCGCAACGCTTCAAATCGCGTTCACACAACTGATACGGTTCATCCCCACGAGCATGGGGAACGCATCCCGCCCGTGATCCCAGGCTGTGAAATCGTCACGGTTCATCCCCACGAGCATGGGGAACGCGGTTTGGAACGCCTAATATGTGTTTCTGACACGGTTCATCCCCACGAGCATGGGAACCCCCCGCGTCAGAATAGTTGTCGTCTCAAATTTTTAAATAAAATTAAATTTGAGATTAGAAATGAAAACCTATACAAGGCATTCAGAAGACTTTAAAGAGCAAGCGCTGGCAAAAGTATACAATCGTGGAAATGAGCAATCGATTCAGGGCGTCGCGGACGACTTGAACATCAGTTTACAAACCTTAAAAACATGGATGAGAAGAAGCAAATTGGGCAAAAATCCTGTTCTACCGTTGAAATCGAAACGCCCAGAAGATTGGCGTCCTGAAGAGCGTCTTGATGCCTTAAATCAAGCGTATGGATTGAGCGGTGAGGCTTTAAACGCCTGGTGCCGAGAGCAAGGAGTATTTGTCCATCAACTGGAGCAATGGAAAGCCGATTTCTGTTCCCAGAGCGGTACATCTGATAAGCGTGAGGTAGCGATTCTCAAAACAGAAGTTCATAGCTTAGAGCGCCAAATATTACGCAAAGACAAAGCCTTAGCAGAAGCCGCCGCGCTGTTGGTTCTGCAAAAAAAGTTCCGAGCGCTCTTGGGGGGAGAGGTCGAATGACGTCCCTTGAAGAGCGCGAGCAAGTGATTTTTTTACTCAATGAATCAAAAACAGCCGGCGCACGACAAGCACAAGCCTGTGAAGTATTGGGTTTGAGCGAACGCACCTTACAACGCTGGCAGACGGGCGAGACTATCCATTGCGATCAACGCCCCTTACGCGACTACCAGCCGCCGCATAAGCTCACGGAAATTGAGCGAACCAAGGTATTGGCTGTAGCCAATTCAGACGAATTTGGGCATCTGCCGCCGAGTCAGATCGTGCCTCGACTTGCGGATCAAGGTAGCTATTTGGCCTCTGAATCGACTTTTTATCGCATACTGGAAGCAGAAAACCAACTGGCGCACCGTCGCAGTGAGCGGCCATCTCAGCCCCGTACTAAACCTCGCGCGATCTGCACCACAGCGCCTAATCAACTCTATAGCTGGGATATCACGTATCTGCCATCGGCAATCTGTGGGCAGTTTTTCTATCTTTACCTGTTTATGGATATTTTTAGCCGAAAAATTGTGGGTTGGCAGGTGTATGCAGAGGAAAGCAGCGCCTTGGCAGGCGAGCTGTTACGCGATCTGTGCTATCGTGAAGGTATACAGTCAAACCAGCTTATACTGCACTCTGACAACGGTAGCCCAATGAAAGGAGCTACGATGCTGTCTACATTGCAACAACTCGGCGTGATGCCCTCGTTGAGTAGACCTTCGGTAAGCAACGACAATCCTTACTCAGAATCGCTCTTTAAGACCTTAAAATATCGACCAAAATATCCGCTAAAGCCATTTGCCAAGGTAACGGATGCGCGTGATTGGGTATCGGGCCTGGTGGATTGGTACAACAACGAGCATCGCCATAGCGCCATCCAGTTCGTTACGCCTACACAACGCCATGAAGGCTTGGACAAGGACTTGCTGGTTAAGCGTAAAGCTGTCTATGAGGCTGCTCGTGATCGAAACCCGAAGCGATGGACTGGTGACACGCGGAATTGGGAAAGCATTCAAGCAGTCCACCTTAATCCTGACAAGCCTGAGGCTAATAGTAAACCTAGTATTGAGAAGGCAACTCAAAACAAAAAAGCCGCTTAAGATTTAACCGTCGAGGCGACAACTACTCTGAAAATTTCCGGGAACGCTACGCACTAGTTGGCGCGCTGCTCGATCCTGACGGTTCATCCCCACGAGCATGGGGAACGCTTGATCTGGTACATCGACAGCATAGGCCGGGACGGTTCATCCCCACGAGCATGGGGAACGCAGCGCAAGCGCTTGTTCTGGAGGAACCCCTTGCGGTTCATCCCCACGAGCATGGGGAACGCGAAATAGCAGATGCCAAGCTGGTTGCTGATGCCGGTTCATCCCCACGAGCATGGGGAACGCTTTACCATAAAAATGTTTACTAAAATAGGTAACGGTTCATCCCCACGAGCATGGGGAACGCGAATTAACCGTCAACATGGCATTTATGGCTGACGGTTCATCCCCACGAGCATGGGGAACGCTCAAATCTACGTGTTGAGTCGTAAAGCGGTGTAGGTTCATCCCCACGAGCATGGGGAACGCAAGACCCTTCCCAACCGCTCAACAAAATCAGCCGGTTCATCCCCACGAGCATGGGGAACGCTTCACTATACCATGGGCCACCTCGCGTATCACCGGTTCATCCCCACGAGCATGGGGAACGCACAAGCCAATGATGCTTTTCAGTTCACGGCTGCGGTTCATCCCCACGAGCATGGGGAACGCCCTATATAACACGGACTAACACGGACTTTAGCGGAAATTTTCAGAGTAGTTGTCGCCTCGACGGTTAAATCTTAAGCGGCTTTTTTGTTTTGAGTTGCCTTCTCAATACTAGGTTTACTATTAGCCTCAGGCTTGTCAGGATTAAGGTGGACTGCTTGAATGCTTTCCCAATTCCGCGTGTCACCAGTCCATCGCTTCGGGTTTCGATCACGAGCAGCCTCATAGACAGCTTTACGCTTAACCAGCAAGTCCTTGTCCAAGCCTTCATGGCGTTGTGTAGGCGTAACGAACTGGATGGCGCTATGGCGATGCTCGTTGTTGTACCAATCCACCAGGCCCGATACCCAATCACGCGCATCCGTTACCTTGGCAAATGGCTTTAGCGGATATTTTGGTCGATATTTTAAGGTCTTAAAGAGCGATTCTGAGTAAGGATTGTCGTTGCTTACCGAAGGTCTACTCAACGAGGGCATCACGCCGAGTTGTTGCAATGTAGACAGCATCGTAGCTCCTTTCATTGGGCTACCGTTGTCAGAGTGCAGTATAAGCTGGTTTGACTGTATACCTTCACGATAGCACAGATCGCGTAACAGCTCGCCTGCCAAGGCGCTGCTTTCCTCTGCATACACCTGCCAACCCACAATTTTTCGGCTAAAAATATCCATAAACAGGTAAAGATAGAAAAACTGCCCACAGATTGCCGATGGCAGATACGTGATATCCCAGCTATAGAGTTGATTAGGCGCTGTGGTGCAGATCGCGCGAGGTTTAGTACGGGGCTGAGATGGCCGCTCACTGCGACGGTGCGCCAGTTGGTTTTCTGCTTCCAGTATGCGATAAAAAGTCGATTCAGAGGCCAAATAGCTACCTTGATCCGCAAGTCGAGGCACGATCTGACTCGGCGGCAGATGCCCAAATTCGTCTGAATTGGCTACAGCCAATACCTTGGTTCGCTCAATTTCCGTGAGCTTATGCGGCGGCTGGTAGTCGCGTAAGGGGCGTTGATCGCAATGGATAGTCTCGCCCGTCTGCCAGCGTTGTAAGGTGCGTTCGCTCAAACCCAATACTTCACAGGCTTGTGCTTGTCGTGCGCCGGCTGTTTTTGATTCATTGAGTAAAAAAATCACTTGCTCGCGCTCTTCAAGGGACGTCATTCGACCTCTCCCCCCAAGAGCGCTCGGAACTTTTTTTGCAGAACCAACAGCGCGGCGGCTTCTGCTAAGGCTTTGTCTTTGCGTAATATTTGGCGCTCTAAGCTATGAACTTCTGTTTTGAGAATCGCTACCTCACGCTTATCAGATGTACCGCTCTGGGAACAGAAATCGGCTTTCCATTGCTCCAGTTGATGGACAAATACTCCTTGCTCTCGGCACCAGGCGTTTAAAGCCTCACCGCTCAATCCATACGCTTGATTTAAGGCATCAAGACGCTCTTCAGGACGCCAATCTTCTGGGCGTTTCGATTTCAACGGTAGAACAGGATTTTTGCCCAATTTGCTTCTTCTCATCCATGTTTTTAAGGTTTGTAAACTGATGTTCAAGTCGTCCGCGACGCCCTGAATCGATTGCTCATTTCCACGATTGTATACTTTTGCCAGCGCTTGCTCTTTAAAGTCTTCTGAATGCCTTGTATAGGTTTTCATTTCTAATCTCAAATTTAATTTTATTTAAAAATTTGAGACGACAACTATTCTGACGCGGGGGGTTAGACGGTTCATCCCCACGAGCATGGGGAACGCATTGAATGCTCAGACTAATATGAATGGAGTTGCGGTTCATCCCCACGAGCATGGGGAACGCAAACGGTGGCGCAATAATGGCAAATGTCGAGTCGGTTCATCCCCACGAGCATGGGGAACGCCGACCATGCATGTTTAGACAGCGCAATTGGTGCGGTTCATCCCCACGAGCATGGGGAACGCATGCTGAGCTGCTTCTGCGTAAAGTCTCATTGCGGTTCATCCCCACGAGCATGGGGAACGCCAGCGAAACCCCAGCAAGCTATGGCGCCCTGACGGTTCATCCCCACGAGCATGGGGAACGCGGCAATTTCAATCTAAGTACTGCGGCTAATGGCGGTTCATCCCCACGAGCATGGGGAACGCACTAATCCTAACCGATTGTTAAACAAATAGAAACAGCCCGCCTAAATTTCTACCGATTTTTTGACCCATTTCCATATTGTTAAAGAGCCTGATTTTCATCATTTTCCAGCGGAAAAAACGACACCAATTTCAAGCCATCCAATTCCACCGGCAACCTACGGTTCTTACCCAAAGTCATAAAATCGAAACCGGACTCGGTATTCGTACTCCAAGCCATCACCGCGTTGCCCTCCTCCAGGCCCTGTTCGATTTGCGCCCAAATCATATCGCGCACTTTCGCCGACAAATCGCCGACATACACCCCGGCGCGGATCTCGATCAACCACACCGCCAAGCGTCCGCGCAACCTTGGCGGCGCATTCTCAACTACGATGACCAACATCGCCGATGCTCTCCGCATTAGGAATGGCCGGAGCAATATTCTCCTCGGCAGGTTTAGGCACTTCCAACTCGCCCGCCGCCAACACCTCCTCGATAGTGGGAATGATTTTTTTCAAAATCTTCGTCTGCCGGAAAATATCCCGGCACATCAACCGCACTTCCCGCTCCGGATTCGGATAATTTTTCGCCGCGACCTTAAAAGCATGCGGAATGATGTCGTCAAATTTAAACAAATCTGCAATGTCATACACAAAAGACAAAGGCTTACCGGTATGAATAAACCCGATCGCCGGCGCATAACCCGCCGCCAGCACCGCCGCTTCCGAAATCCCATACAAGCAAGACGTAGCGGAACTGATGCAGCGATTCACCGCATCGCTATTGTCCCAATCGCTATGATCGTAATTCCGCCCCTTCCATTCCACGCCGGCCTGCTTCGCCAGCAACTGGTACAGTTTTCTGACTCTGGCGCCCTCGATACCGCGCAACTGCTCCACGCTCCGCCGTTCCGGCGGCTTCTCGCCGAAACGAATCTCGTACATCTTCCGCACCACCTTCAACCGCGCCGCATCATCCAAGGCTAGTTTAGCCTGATACAACAAACGATCCGACCGCGCCCCGCCCGGCTGCCCGCTGGCGTACAAACGCACCCCCGCCTCGCCGACCCACACCAACAACGTGCCGGCCCTGGCCGCCAACGCCACCGCGTAATGCGACACCCGCGTCCCCGGCTCCAACATAATGCAAGCGATACTGCCAACCGGAATATGCGTGCGCACACCGGTCTCGTCGATCACCACAAACGCCCCGTCCTTCACGTCGACCTGGCCTTTTTCGATAAAAACCAACGAAACGCGTTCTTTCATGGCGATAGGTTTAAGAGGTGGGAGCATTAGGCAGTATCCAAGTTTTATTGATCAAATTCAGACGGAACATCAATTGAAGCGCGGCAGTACCAACAGCCTTTCGCTACGCCAGACTCTAATAACAACAATTGATTCGCTCTCCAACACATGCACAACCCGAAAAGGCGGATGAATCAATTCACGAATTTTCGGCTCATCAAACTCGGGTACAATCCTGCCGATTTCCGGATTATCGCTCAAGACTTCGATGTGAGTCAGTATATCTTTAACAAAATTCTCACCTATAGCTGCCGCGCCTTGCTCCGAATAGTAAGCTTTTATGGCTTCAAGATCATAAAATGCTGATTCAGCAAGTGATACATTCACTTAAACAATTCCCAATCTAGCTTTAACCTCAGCCAATTCCAGCGTTCTCCCGTTTTTCACGTCCAGTAAGCCTTGAGCGACCGCTCGCATAAACGCCCTTTCTTCCTGATTTTTTTCATAATCATCAAGATCTTGCACTACGGCCACGCCCCGGCCACGGCTGGTTAGCAGTACAGGCCTATGCGTTTCGTTGACTTGATTGACCACTTTCCCTGGGTTAATTTTTAGATCGGTAAGTGGAATAACGTCTTCTGAGAATTTAGTTTGCATGACATTTAACCTGTACGCTTTTAATTAATTAAGCTAGGATTTTAGCACCTGTTTATAGGTGCTGTTAAGTGCTCATTTAAATTATCCCACTCATATCAACTATCCGTCCTCATTTGCTCCGGATCGCCTTCCCACTTTAATTTGCCTTTAAACGCTTTAATGGCTTCTTGTTGTTTCAGCAGCAACAAGGTTTTCAAACCCTGCTCCACCGCTTCCCGCTTGGTTTTAATGCCGGTAGCCGCCAACACGTCGGCCATTAAGGCATCGTCTATGCTGATATTAGTGCGCATGGGATGCTCCTGTGTGTATGTATTCGGAAAATAGTACACCAAAAAAAGTTTTTATCCGACATAGCTATTTCCTTGCGATTGCTGTAATAAATCATGTAAAAATTCGGGTGCTAAATCCGCGCCGTTGGGCCAAACCACGGTGTCAAGTTCCACATCAAGTTCGACTAGGCTGAATAAATCCAAATTTCTCAGCGGCTCGAACATAGCGCCCCACAAATGCTGCTCTAAATCTACAATGCCGGATGAGCCGTTATTGAACTTCAGCCCTAATTGATAAGCACTTATATAGTTAACCGATGTTATGTGTAAAATCATGCAGTTAACCTTTTTAATTATACGCGCCGTATCATCAGCAAACCACAGCCAAAGGCTTTGGCGCGGCCTATGCCTGAGAACAAAGCTTCATCAATAAACAATTGCGGATCAGTCACCTCCAAAACACCGTCAAAGTCCAAGCTACTGATCTTGATCTGCCGTTTCTTAAAATGATGTTGTTGATAGCCTTGCACAGTAACCCCAAGCACACGGAAACCTTTTTTCGCAGCCAGTTCCTGCAACCATTTTTCGCCGGCCTGCTGTTCAAGCTCAGCTTGCGAGTGGCACAGCCGTTCAGCTTCGGAAAGCGATTTTTTAAGATGCATCACCACATCGTGACGTATCCTTTTTTTTGTTATTTTTTCGCTAAGACCAGTATTTTTACGATGCTCCTCCTGCCGCAGCTTTTCTTCCTCGCTACGTTCTTCTTTTAATTGTGCCACTGGATTAGCACGGAGCGAGAAAGCCAATTTATCACCGGCTTGCAGCTTTGGTTCAAAAGGTTTGCCCTCAATAATCAGGGAGTCATCAAAATTTTTTGGTGGGGTTTTCGATAACAAGTAAAAAACCGGCAAACCTTGCCGATCTAAGTCTTGCCGAAACAAAAATTCGCGCTTGTCGTTTGGTTTATCTTTAAATAATTTCCATAATAGCTGATGAATCTGATAATAATTTGCTCTCAAGATTTTACTTGCTTCTTTTTGCTCAATTGCCCTAACCTGGATCTTACTAAGAAACATGCTGTCCCCCGCTACAAGGCACATAATATTCATCCCTATCGGTAAATTGCCATGTGCTTTTATTGACAGGTTGATCACGTCTAGATAATTTCATTTGACTATTTGGAAGATTTTCTTCTGTATAAAAAACTACCCTTTGATCAGACAAATTGAATAATACAAGCTCATCGCCAAAACTAAATTGGGCTTTAGAAAAAGCAGCTAGACAATCTTCGCCCTCTAGAAGCTGGGTTTCCAAAGGCAAACCCAATGGGCATGATTTCCTTCCTAAATACAATGTAAACAACGGCTTTTCTAAATAAGCTAGCAAATCATGCAATTGGTTAACATCCGCTTTGATAGTAGTCCATGCAATCGGCTTATTGGTTGCTTCATTCAAGGCAACAGAATAAAGTGAGTCACAATAATAAGTACGTCTGGATTGTATAGCGCCAGCTTCAGAATTATTTTTTGATTGAATGACTCGCCAATTTATAGCTTCAATTTCATCAAGACGTGTCCAATATTCTTTACTTCTATCCGATTTTATAGCTTGTTCACTTGGCGTTTGTATGGTGTGATAGTCTTCAATGGGTACGCCGAAGTTATCCACTCTTACGGAAAATTGTAATTTAGATAACTCATACAGTTTCTCTTGCTCATTTCTCCTAATACCTAAAGATGCAGCTATTAAGCCTATAATTGCAGATTTTGATGGGTATCTATAACTTGGGCGAATATCGCCAACAGCAATATCGCCCCATGTTGCTAAGGGGCCAAACAATCTAAAAACCAAATAACTGTTCATTAGATACTACCGACAAAATCCAGAATTTCACTTAAAGTACCATCGCCAAATAAATTCATTTCTTTCTCTTGTGGTGCAGAATAAGCACAATTAAATTTAGTTTTAATCCGGCGTAAATCTTCAATTGCTTTTTCCGGGTCGTCAGCAGATTGTGCTTTTAAATAGGCAAGTGATAAATTCCGTGGTTGAACATCGCCTTTTTCCGCTAATATATAAAAAGCTTGGGTACGGTTAGCATAGCTGTTTTGTTTACCAGTTGGGGCAACCTTAGCCGCAGCTTCAGCTAAAGCTTTTATGGCCTTTTCCGCCAAAGCCTTATCATTAATAGATTCCAATAATAATTTGGTATCTATACATAAATATAAATAATAAATAGCCGACACAAATTCTTGTTCACCCATATGCGCCGAACCATGTTTATTTAAATCATCCACAGCAGTGAAAAAATCAGCTTCAATATCAACTTGGTTAATAGAAAAAGCATGCGCAACTTGAACCGCTGCTTCTACATTGCTGTCCGGTCTCTTGGCTATCATCCTGCCAAACATAGCTAGATCAATATTTCTTGGCGACGCATCCAACAAGGCTTCTAACTGTTCTTTGGTTGGCTCTGACTCTAAGTTATCTACTAACTCTTTAATTTTTTCGATTTCAACAGTAGAGAAATGAATAGGCTGTTCAGTTACAATTTCCTTGCCTATTAATACCTTATCAATAGGCGCTTCAGCTTTGTCTTTAACTTTAGCTGTCTTAGCAAAAACATTTAAAATTGCATTTGCATATTTTTCAGCATTCTTTTCGCCATGTTTATCTAACAATTTCCCGTATAAATTAAATTCCTTATCCAAAAAAAGCTCACGAGTTCTTTTTCCAATATTTAAACCTTGTGTTGCCCATATTTCGGAATTCCGCCAAGCACGCTTCAAACTTTGCGAGGATATACGCGAACGTTGTGTACCGCCCACAGTTGCTACCTTAGGTTGACCTAATTCATCACGGTTGGGGTTTGACGGCGGATAGGAAACAAGCAAATGCAGTTGAATAAAACGATTGGTATTTTCAGTCATGATCATAGTCCTTTTAATTATCTAAATTGGCTTTTTCGTAGTATTTATAAGCAAGTTGGGTCTTAACCTTATCGCCCCAAAAATAAGCAATCCCTAATAAATCTAGAAGATTGACTTTTTTATCCAACAGCCGGATTACCTGAATTAAAAAACGGAATAATTTTTCTCTATCATTAATTTTCAACAGCCGGCGAAAACGTAGTTCACTGAGCTTTGGTTTATCACCACGGCTGATTTGATAAGCAAAATAATCTGGTTTTTGTTCCCCGGCATCGTCATAGTTTGATTTGTTTTCATCAACATAAGCAGCTAAAGCAACAATAATTGCTATTTGCTCATTTGGTTCATAGTTTTTTTCATTGTTCTTAAATTTGTCGATTAGCTTCCAATAACAACGCTGAAATGCGGAAGTATTTTGTATCTCATCTAGGCTTTTACAACGCCTTAGAGAGGCTCTATCGCCTTTTTGCTTTAATAAATTCTCCCAACATTCTAATAATTCAATACTGGCGGGTTGCCCTTCTTCGAAAAGCCGAGGCAGTTGTGATTCAGTCATTTACTTGCTCCTTGTTCAAACCTAATATTTCTTGCTTTAAGGTATAACTGTTTAAATTTTGCATTAGCTGTTTATGGGCCAGAGAAATTCTTTTTGGATTAGTTTGTATATTAGATTTGAAAGCCCAATAGCTAAATAAATTTTCTGCTTCTTTTCTTATATGTCGATACCAATCTGTACTAATTATTATAACTTCTAAGACATCAAGCTTTCCTTCAGATTTATAAAGCTTATCAATTAACACAAAAAACATTTCATGAGTTTTATCCATGAATATTTTTCCTATTTCAATGGCTCTGTTATCATGAAAAGCTTTCTTTTGATCTTTATTTTTCTCCTTGTTTTCATCAAACCATGCATTTTTTATTGCGTTTATTAGATAGCCATTTTTACTATCAGCAATCTTATTGCTTGCTTTTATGTACTTATCAATTTCACGTTCAATTGACTGTCTGTTAACTATATCATCAAGCAAATAAAAAGGTGTTTTTGATTCATACCAGCCAAGTGGGGAATTACTATTCATTGCAAATCCAAACGACCATAAAATTAATTGCTTGTTTTCAACTAAAGATTTTTTTAAATGTTCTGTAACAACTTGTGCAGTGAATTGATTATCAGATGTCTTGATAAAATCATTCCAATAAATGTAAGGTAGCCCTTGAGATGTCATCTCCAAGGCTAAAAATTTCCCCTCGTAATCACCAGACTCAACTTTTTTGTAAGCCGATAATGGATGCTGCCAATAGGCTTTTGGAAAATTATATGACTTATTGGTTTTAAAAATACTCTTTGCAATAATTTTATGTTTATTACAAATACAACATAATTGAATACAATCGCGTTCAATATTCAAATAAACCCTTCTCATCCAAGCCCAGTAAACTTGTAGTGGGTGTGCTTCCTCAGGATAAATACCTGTAATGTCTTTTCTTGCCTGTTGAGTTAATCGTTTTATTTTTTCAATTTCTTTTTTATTTTCTTTTAGTTCGATCAGTTTTTTCTTATCATTAGTTTTTTTTATGTCTAAATCTAGTTGATCAATTTGTTCTGTTAATGCTTGTAACTTTTGTGCAATATTTTTACGTTTTTCCTCATCATCAGGTACAGATTCCATCCAAAGGAATAAATTTTCATCCTGATTATTATTAAAAAAATTTGTTTGTAGAACGTTAAGCCAAATATCTTTCCACAAGAAATTTTCTTCTGATTCTTTATCTACACATACCAAATTTGAAATGAACCCGTTACCACGCATAGACTCAAAATAGCCTGGCCCACCATTATCGGCGAAAACATTTGCAGCTAAAATTGCAGAAGCCGAACAAGAAAAACACAATCCTTTTACATCATCCTTTTTTACAAATAAATCTATATTTTTTTTCTTGGTGTTATCACCAGGTGCACCAAATATTAGTTCTTCGATTGGTTTTATCTTATCTTGCTGTTGTATTGAGCTATCTTGCATGAACCTAAAACCATCGCCATCTAGATAAAATGCTTCCTTAATGGTATCTAACTTTACCTGTAACTCAGCTTCAGTCGGCGGATTAGTATAATAATTTCTCCATTCTCTCGGCGTTTCCGGGGCCATGACAGTTTGCAATAAGCCAATCAAAAACTGAATCAAAGCCGCATTAAAATCAGCCCTAGGCGCATCTAAACCAATAATATCGGGCCGAACGATTTCACAAACTTTAATATGCGCATTTTGCCCTTTCACGGGTATCCATGCCTCGTCTAGCAAATTAAACCTACTCATAGTATTTCTTCCGTTTCAAATTGCTGTTCTTGCTGTAAATTCTCGCTTTCATAGGCATAGATCAAGCCTAATTTCGAGCTGTAATAAATTATGGTCTCTTGCTTTTTAGCGTTTTTCACAACACCTTGCCAAAGTTCAAGCTCAGGATTCCATTCCAAAGGTAGTAAGTTCGTCCATTTTCCATTGCTGGCTAACTGTAGTTTTATTAATTCGAATGCTTGTAGCTGTAAATCTGATAAGGGCATTACCTCAGAAACATTTTTAGATAAAACTCTAATTTCAGATTTTTGCCAAGCATGTTTTTCTGGTCTACCGAAATGTTTTAATTGTCTGTCTTCCCATTTGGCTAACGCCAAAGTAATTGTCTCTTCTCCCAATCTGGTTGGCATATCCAAATCTTCCGGCCAACTCTGCCCATTCTGGGTATAGCCACATTCGAAATCTATGGTATTAGAACCGGCGTGTGACCTTTCTGCTTTAGCGTCACCAAAAGCTTTTGTGTCTGTGTATGCCAATCCTTTAGGAATTAAACAATCTTCACTGTAAACGGCTTCAATTAGTGGCCTGATGTTTCTGGGTATTTGTTTATTTTCAATTTCATGCAATTGTTTCAATCCGGCCCAAAGCCTGGCATGATTCTTATAAACTAGCTTCGAATTGGGAAATTTTTCTGTGTACCAATTAGCTGCGGGTTTATCAGTATATTCCGGGCAAAAAATAGTTAGAAACGCATCTGTACGCTCATCATCACCTTCCTGCTTTAAATTTCCATTTTTATCGCGAATATGCCGGTGCAGGCGTCCTGCCCGTTGTAGCATTAAATCAATCGGCGCTAAATCAGTAATCATTACATCGAAATCTAAATCCAGTGATTGTTCAACAACTTGGGTTGCAATTAACAATCGGCTTTTACGTTTATCACCTGTACTGTTTTTATCAAACAAGCCCATTATTTTTTCCTGTACTTCCAAACGATCAGCTAAAACGAATCGCGCATGAAATAAATCGACATTTTGATAGGCTTGCCAATTTTGATAACTTTTTCTTGCATCTTTAACAGAATTTCTAATCCAACAAACACATTTACCCTGCTCCAAACTCGTTTTGATTAATTCGTTAACTTGCTCCTCATCGTGTACGAATTGATAATTGACAACTTTTCGATTTTTTTTAGGATTGTTTGGGCAAGGAATTTCTTCTTTATAATCTGCAGCAATCTGCGTCAAGAGCGGGTATGCCTTATCTTCCTGTAAACTGCATTCTTTAAGCCCTAAGCCCTTTAAAAATGCATTAGCCAGTTTTTGTCTACTATTTTTAGGTAAGGTTGCCGACATTACAATCGCGTTACCACCAAGCGCGGCATGGACTTCCAGCAAAACTTCTAACTCTTTACCCATGTAAGCATCATAAGCATGAGCTTCATCAATCACCACCACTTTACCTAATAAGCCAAACAAACGTAGCGATTGATATTTAACTTTGAGAACCGCCAGAAATGCTTGATCAATTGTGCCGACCCCGACATGCGCTAATAAAGATTTTTTCCGATTGTCCGCCAACCAAGCCTGACACCGGGATTGAGCATCATCTAAATATGCCTGTGTTTTTGCCTCTGGAGAACTATACAAAATAGTATCGGTAAATTTTTCGCTTAATTTTGCCGAACTATGTGATAAAACCAAAGAGGGCTTTTCACCTTCTTTATACAGTTTGTTATATGACTTCTGTACACGGGGATAAATACCATCGGCGGTTGACATCGTCGGTAAAGCAATATAAAAACCTAAAGCTAGGTTTTTAGCCATCAAGCGATTCAACAGAATCAAACTTGCTTCAGTTTTACCGGAACCGGTTTCATCTTCAATAATAAATAATTGCGGCGTTTTCTGTATTGGAACTTTAGTCGCCAGTTTTTGTAAAGGTGTTAATTCTGCTGTCTTCGACAAATCAAGTAATTGCGTAAGCGGATCAATTTCGTGATTAATTTGACAGGGTAAAATACCGGCTTCACATACTGCCTCATAAGCTGTTTTTAATGCGATTTTGTGCCAATATTCAACTAAATTTTGCTTTGGATCTTGGCTGTATGCTGCAGGATTTTTGTTATATTCGAATTTTTTACCTGAGCCTATCCAATCACATACCACATAGAAACCGGTAATCGCCCAAGAGCTTTTATGCAGTTTTTTGTATAATTCATCGTAACAATTATCTAAGTCCGTTGTAGCAAATAGTTCCTCTATTGAGAAAAGCTCAATGCATACTAAGATGAATTCCGCTACAGCTTCTAGATCTTTTTCATTAAAAAAATCAGTTAAAGTTTCTCTACCTTGCTTTATAGGCAAGCCATGATGACCATTTGCGGCTTCCATAATGCAATTTAGTAAATCCCGCCAATCTTCAAGATTACCAACCTGGAAACTGTTTAATACTTGCTTTAGAACACGTTCTTTCCAGATTAAAAACCCAATAGAATCATGTGCAAAAATTCTTTTAGAGTAAGCTATCTTCTTGCTGTTTGTAATTCCTTGTAATGACGCCAACAGATTTGAAATAATATTTTGAAAACTTTCAGAAAATTTACCTAAATCATGCAAGGCCAAAAAAAATATCAACAATGGCTTTAAAATCTTGGCTTCAATACCGCAAAGCTTGGAAAAGCGCTCTAAAAGGTCAGGATTTTTTTCCAGCAACACCCAACCCACCGCCGCCACATCCAAACAATGATAAGGCAACAAATGATAAGCAGCCCCCTCCTGCCCGTCTACATCCGGCCTGGCCTTACCCCAATACTTATAATATTCAGCCACTAATCACCTATTCACCCTCTCTTCACGCCACACCCTGACACACCCAATCCGCCGACAACTTCTGTCCGAAAAAAAAGCCGCCTTTACCTTTAACTCGCATGATTACGTACAACAGATGCCAACCTTCAGGACGGGCTGCAATCAAAATTGCACAGTGTAGGCTTAAGCACACGCATATCGCAAAGGCAAGTGTGGTAAAACTGTAATGTTTAACCTTGCGCCTAAACTACGTCTAATACTGACTTAACGCTCTATTTTTTTACGCTACTTTACCGCAAATGCGCACAGTTTAGAAGCAGATAATTGCAGAGCCCTGTAGAAGGTATCCTCTCGCCTCCTGACAGCCAGCCCTGTAGGATGTGCCAACCAAGGGGGCGCGCATCTTTCGCGATCTAATCAGCATGGGCAAACGACAACAACTACCCCCACTGCTGTGATCAATCCCGCCTGATGTTGACAACATGGCGAAACTCGAACGATGCGCCGCCCAATGGTTGGCACACCCTACGACACTACGACACTGCAAAATTAACGGGATCGAAGGCTAAATCCCGAGATTTTGGGATCGGTGAGGGATTTCAGAGGGGTAGGAGGCATGGATGCCGACTTTAGCCTACACGGACGTACTCGCCGCGCCCTCTGAAACTCCTCACCGGTTCCAAAATCGTCGGTTACCGATCACTTAAATGACAGCTAAGGTTTTCAATAGTGTTTTAAGGTATAAATTTGCTGATTTTTATAATTCCGATTCCTCAATGCTTGCTGCTTTCATTAACTGCTTCTGCAAACCTATTTTTAAGCTGCTATCACCATGAACCGGTACAGAAATGCGCAGATTACTGCCTAATCTGCCATAAATAGGGTGGCTGCCGTTTATCCGCTTTAATTCCCAACCCTTAATCTCCAGCAACCGGCAAAGCCTTTTGCCGCTGATGGCCTTCACACCGCAATCTCCCTGATTCTGTCATTGCCGGTTATTGTGGTTTCATCAATATCAACCGCAAGACAACCTTCTACCGCTTCATAAATATTGCTGAGCAATTCATCAAACGTATCGCCTTGGGTAGCACAGCCGGGTATTGCCGACACCTCAGCCCAGTAACCGTCCTCTTCTGCTTCATGGATAATTACTTTAAGTTTCATTAATGCGTGGCTTGATTCTCAAAAACCGCCTCCAAGCTAGGCGCAGTCAAAATAGCTTCAGCCCAGGACTCGATGTCTTGTTCCGTTGCGACTTCTAATTTGCCTAGCACCCAATCGGGTAGCGCGCCAAAGCGACGTACCAATTGTTTATTAAGCAGGCTGGATTTACCTTCAACACGGCCTTCTTTTCGGCCTTCTTCTCTACCAAATCTCTCTATGCTTGTGATATATTGCATTTTTCCTGCCTCCTCTATCGCCACTATCTCTTGCCATATTTGCTTATCCAAGCCTTCCGGCAGTCTAAGGGCTGTAGCCCCGATGCAGCAAAGCGTAACTTCACCGCAAAAACGAACACCAAAACACCCGCCCCAGCACATGCACTGTCGCCAACTCTTCCGGGCCGACAAACTCCTCCGGCCATTCCTCGGCATTATAGCTACGCAGCCGCAACCCGCCGCCACAATGAATGCGGTAAATAAGCTTAACCCGCAAGCTGCCGTTGTGATTAATGGCGTAGATATCGCCGTCCTTGATGTCGGTGCGGTTGGTGTCTATGCCTAACGTCGCCCCATCGGGAAACACCGGCTCCATACTGTTACCAACCACGGTAACGCAATAGGCGGCGTCTTCCGCCACGCCTTGCTTACGAAGCGTAGTTTTAGAAAAGCTCAAACGCTTGTTAGGCACTTCCAGCACATCGGTGCGGCGACCGGCGCCTGCGGCTATTTCGACTTCTTGAAAAAAAATCAGCGCCGCCTCATCTCTGCCTAAAAGCTGCTCATTTTCCCAGACAGCAAAACCGTCCGCGAAACCGGTCTCCTCCTCACTCTGCGTTAAGGGCGCGGAGCCGTTCTGCCCGCCGGCCAGCGGATGCACCCGATCCATCCAACCCAAAGGCTTATTGCAAGCGGCCTCGATAGTTCTAGCCAATTGATCGCCCATGCCGCGCGGCTTGGTCTCGCTCAACATCTGACTAATATAAGCAGGGGCCGTGCCTACCTTGGCGGCAAACATACCCTTACTCAACCCGGATTCTTTAATCAGGCTTTCCAGATTGAGTTGGCGGATGTGTTTAGCAGTCAAATTCATAGTCCGCATTAAACCAGTTTTTCAGCAAAAACGTAAGATGCAAATAGATAAATTATGCAAATATTTAGCAAATAACAATAATTATTTTGATTGATTTAGCAATTGAACCAGACAAAATCTCAAAATCTTAAGCTAACTTTAGCACAAAGCACAAATTATAATATTTGCTAAATTTTTAGTCCTAGAAAAAACCAAATCGTTTAAACCGCCGGCAGACCGGTTGCATTGTCTGCTTAGCTTGCCTCCCTTAGCACCCGGCTTCGGCCGGGTTTTTTTGGGTGCAAGAAACCTTAGGTTAAGTAAATACACATCTTCCCTATGGGAATACAAACAGGAACTTTTAGCAAGAGAGTTGCAAGCGTTAAGTTCCCCTCTTTGAAAAAGCTGGGTTAGAGGAGATTTTTTAAATAAGTCCCCCTCGCTCCCCCTTTTTCAAAGAAGGAAGTGAACACGTACAGAGAATTTTACAGCTTGCCCGTACTTTGTTCGAATAAGAATCGGTCCGGAAATCACTCTTGGCGTTAACTTTATTGCTGATATTACGAGGTAAACGATGCGAACAGCATGGAACGAGGAGGAAGACGACGCTTTGCAAGGCTTACCCTTGCGGGCGCAAGTCATCTATTTGCGCGGCATCCGCCGCTATATGGACTATGCCAACCGAGTCAGCGGCGGGCCGCACAGACGCATCAGTCTAGCCATGCTGGCGGAAACCACGCAAGAATTGGTTAATCGGCAAATTCAACCCAAAGCCAGTAAAGACTGTATCCGCGCCTCGCTGGAGCAACTTAAGCGCGCCGGCTTAATTGAACGCCTGGCAGACCCGGATTATCTAGTGTTTTTGCTGCCAAAAGCCGATGCGTATAAGTCCGCGCAAATCAACCACCCCATAAGCCCGCCGCAACTGCCCGCCGCCAAGCACGCTCAAAACGACGCCTTAGACGG
This sequence comes from uncultured Pseudomonadota bacterium, assembly GCA_963705975.1. Taxonomy (GTDB): domain Bacteria; phylum Pseudomonadota; class Gammaproteobacteria; order Methylococcales; family Methylomonadaceae; genus Methylomonas. The sequence goes on along the minus strand of CAVPMI010000080.1, from coordinate 8,569 downwards.
CCAGAGCTTGCCTCCGCAGCAGCCCGCAAGCGCGCCAGCAGCAGACAGACTTAACCGCCCCACTCATCAGGTATCGGTTTTTCCGGAAGAAATAGCTCTACCTGACGGTAGAGCCGTGCCGGTAAGCGCTAACCCCGGGCAAAACACAGACGCAAGGCCAAAAACAGGGCCGCTGCGACAGCCTCCGCCGTACCAGGCGATTGTGGCTTTATATCACGAATGCCTGCCGCAACTGCCGGCCGTCTACAAGCTAAACGACGGCCGCCGCCGGCGCATCAAAGCCTTATGGGACGACGAACTCGAAGATCTCAACAGTTGGCGGAATTATTTCCTGCACATCACCCGCTCGGATTTTCTGATGGGACGCTGCCCAGGGCGGGATGGCGCGCCATTTTTGGCCTCTTTCGACTTCATCATCCATCCGGCGAAATTTATCAAAATCGCTGAGGAGCAATACCATGGCAAAAAAATTCAAAGAAGACCCAAATAAAGATCAGCCGTTGACTGCCGACCAGACCGACGCCGATCTACGCATCACGCTGCTGGACTACATCCTGGCTTATGCGCCGGATATACTCCAAGCACAATCCATCATGGCTGGCGCCAGCGCCTTGCGCTTCTGGCAGGAAACTTTTGAACCCGCAGCAATCGGCGAGAGCAAACGGCGGTTAAAAGAAGTGGTGCGCTGGCCCTACGCGGAACGCTTGGTGTATTTAGCCCGCGAATTCCTAAAATTGGACGAACGCCGGCAAGCTTATATCGTTAAGGCCGCCCAAGCCCGAATTTGGTGGCGCGGCGACGATATGCAGCGCTTTCGGGCCATTGTCGCTGCACATCTGGCCTATCGCAATCTCAGCGAAACCGAACGCCTGCATTACCGCAAGCGACTGATGAGCATCGCCAAGACATTAGCCAACAGCCATGCAGCTTAATTCGCAGTTTGCGGCCAGCGCGGCCAACCTAAAATTTTGCTGCAGAACACAGAATCCTCAGCAGGGTTTAGATATTCTTGCCCTCCTGCCCCCAATCAACCGGCAAGGCGCACAGACTGCCGAAAGTAACACACAACAACCCAGGAGACCCTTATGGACAAACAAGTAAGACAATTTCAGCGTAGAGCGGTCATCGGCGAGCGGCATTTTGTGCTAGCCAACCCGGAGCAACCCGATATCTGGGCGCTGGCCGGCTCCGTGGTGCAGTCGGTAGATAAGCAAGGCGTACGCAGCTTTGGCCCGGCTCGAACCATCAGCACCGGGGAACTGATCGCCTGGGCGGCAGCCCACAGATTACCCTTCTATATCGAAGAAAATTACCCGGTAATCCATCGCGACATAGAAGAAAGTTTGGCTGCTTGAGCGAGCGCTTTAACTTGCGGCTTGTAGGAGCGGGCCATGCCCGCGATGAAGGCTTATCAAATCCTAAATGCCTTATCGCGGGCATGGCCCGCTCCTGCAACTTTTCTAATATTGATTTTTAGGATGTGCCGACGCCACAAGGCGCATCCACAAGCGCCTTAAATCGTCATTGCTGACTTAGGCCGGGTAAAAGCCAGGAAACCGATAACCGCAGAGAGAGATAACCAGACCCAGGTCGACAAAGGTATTGTCAAGAAATTTTGCAATTGCAGGCCGACGCTACTGGCAAAACTCACCAAGACCGCATAAGCAGCGCTAATCTGCATAGTTACAGTATCGGCAATAGACAAATCCGAGTCTTCGGCCATCAGCTCAGCGGTAGTTGTTATATCTGCTCCTTGCCTAAGGCCAAGCGCAGCAGCCGAAACACCTGTTTTGAAAAAGCCGCTTTCAGCCGTTGCATTTTGCGCTGCCGCAGACTTAACGGCTTTGCTATGCCCAAAAGACCAGAGCTCACTCATGCCGGAGTAGACGCCCGCCTCGATTAGACCTCCCGCATTGCTGTCAGCAACACGCACGGCGGTTGAAGCCACACTCGCCTGATCACCATAAATCCCGCCAAACAACAGTATAATGCCCGCTAACGATCTCGCAATTTTGGAAAATCCCATAACCCCTCCACAAACGACACCTACGCACGCCAGAGCGATACGCTTAAGCCAAAAAGACTAAGCTGTATCCACTAGCGTATTGACAAATAAGGTTAACAGTTAATACTCGCCTTTTTTTAAAAACACTGTTTAACTTATTGATTTTATAATAAATCATAAAACAAACAACTGATTTAATCTGTTTACTGCGAAACAGATTATCCCAGAATTTTTGTGTTAATCAAGCCCTGCGAAAAAATAAATCTACCATGCTTGGTTACTAAGCCAAAAATTGGTGCGCCGCCCTGGTAAATTTATAGCTAAAAGCCAGGAGCGGTAAAGCTGATTAGCGAGACAACGCTTAGGTTAGGTTGCGGTTTTACAACCCCTGCCGGCAAGCTGGCAGGGGTCAGTCTACAAGCGGGTCCTTGTCGACAGCAATATTATGTCCTGTATATAAAAATGTTTCAATGTTTCGGCCTATTTTTTGTGTTAGTTTAACCAAGCAAAATGTTAGCCAATTAATAGCGGCTACCAACTTAAGCCGGGACAGCTTAAGGTTAAGCCGTTCGTGGTGAGCTTGTCGAACCATGAACGGCTTAACCGTCCACCCTTCGACAGGCTCAGGGTGAACGGTTAATCCTCGCAGTTGTCCCGCTTTAAATTGGTGGCCATTAATAGCCGAGGAATGAAGATGAAACTTGCATTAGTGACATGCAAGGCCGTACCCCGGTGCGGCAAGCCGGCCAACCAACCCGCCGCCGGTCCTCAAACAAAGCCTGGCCTATCGCCGTTGGGGAAATTTCTTGAAGATAATCTAAATTTAATGGCGCTTTACGATGGGAGGAATACCAATTCCAAAACCATCAATTCTTGATAACTGTAAAGTTGTAGGAATAAACGGTGGACGGAAAATAAATAAAGATAACAGCAAAGAACGTTTTTACACCTGGGATTCACTTCAAGGGGAGATTGAGGTTTTAATAAATCAGGCATCCATTGCGGCGTTGCTTGTCCAATTACCGGATTGATGATCAAAACAGCAGTACGAGACCGGCATTTAGGCATGCTGAACAACAAACTGGAAGCGGTGACGCCAATGGCGGAATTGATCCGGGCGGCGCGGGCGGGGATTAGGCGACAGAAAACCCGCGGAATCAATCAGGCATGATTCTCCGGCATCACCTTGTTTAGCATAGTCTAAGCGCAGAAAACCAGGTTGAACATGCGTGCAACCCAGCCCACAGAAAATAACCAAGCAACAAAGATCAAGCCAACCTTAAAATAAGTTAACCTGATCCATTTTACTGTTACAACCTTGCAAAAAAGCCGGTAACGAGACCGGCTTTCCATTCACTCTTTGCTTAGCAACTGATTAGGCGACTATAAAGGGGTGACGTTTTCTGCTTGAGGGCCTTTGGCTCCGCTTGTAACTTCCATAGTAACCCGTTGACCTTCCTGCAGGGTTTTACGACCACTGCCCTGAATGACGCTGAAGTGTACGAACACATCTTTGCCGCCATTTTGTTCAATGAAGCCGAAGCCTTTGTCATCGTTGAACCACTTTACTTTGCCTTCTACTAATGCTGCCATAAATATCTCTTACTCTGAAAAAAAACATTGCCGACGGGTTGTTCTTTTGAAACGGTATGCCGGGTATCGACTATTCTAAACTGATTTAGAGTAAACTGCTAGCATCAATGATACAAACGCCTTAAATTTATGAACACTCGAACTCTGCAACACATCATACCAGGCATCGCCACCTCTGACGGCGCCGGCGTTAAGCTTAGGCGCAGCCTGGGCCAAACCCAAAACCAGCGGCTAGACCCGTTTCTGATGCAGGATGAATTTTCTTCCAACACGGTCCATTTGTGATGCATACCCGAAAAGAAATAGAACAAGCGCTTGCGGATTATAAAAACGGGGTGTTGGCATAAGGAGCTAAGCAAGTATATTCATTCAATACGCCACCTACAAATTGTTTGCACTTTTCATGGTTATAGTAAAACTACGCAGTAGATTTAGGATTGAAAAGTAGCTCAACATAAGAACATATAATGTAATAGTCCAAAGGGCTATTGCTATTTAAAATTTACGCAACTTCTTAGGATAAAAACCAGTAAAACCTTTGTTCATTTCACCAGCAGTTTAGCAATTACATATTAAGTAAAATCGAAAACCTAAGTCTTTATACTTAATAAAAAACCTCAAAGCAACATGAATACCACGAAAACCAAAATTTTATTCATGATCCCCTCGTTAAGGGCCGGCGGTGCTGAACGGGTAATTGTTAATTTAATCAAACACTTAGATCGAACTAAGTTCATTTTAATTTTGGCCGTGGTGAACATGCAGGCGGCAGTGTTTGCGGAAGAAATTCCTGAAGATATTCAGTTGATCGATTTGGCTTGCCCACGCGTCCGCTATGCCGCTTTTAAAATCATTCCTTTGCTCTGGCGGCTTAAGCCTCAGGTGGTATTTTCAACTTTAGGTCATCTGAATTTAATGCTGGCCATGCTAAAGCCCTTGCTGCCAAAAAATAGCCGTTATCTGTGCCGAGAAACCACCATCCTGAGTCAAAGCTTGGAAACACACCCCTGCCCGGGTTTTTGGCGCTGGGCGCACCGGTTTTTTTATGGCCGTTTTGACACCATTGTTTGTCAATCAGGCTATATGCAGGAGGACCTTATCGCAAATTTTGGCCTATCCCCCGCTAAAACCATTGTCATCAATAATCCGGTTGACAGTGAGCGAATTTTGCATTTGGCCGCCGCGCAAAACTCAGTAGAATTGTTCGGCGCTGAAACCAAATCTGCCGGTACCGGCATAATTAATCTGGTTGCTGTAGGCCGCTTAGTGGAAGTAAAAGGCTTTGATTTATTAATTACAGCATTGGCGCTTGTCGGCAATCGCGCCATGCATTTAACCTTGCTGGGCGAAGGCCCCTTAAAACAAAAACTTCAAGCGCTGACAGTGCAGCTTGGCCTGGAAGAACAGGTTCGGTTTGCCGGTTTTAAAAAAAACCCCTATACGTATATCGCCAATGCCGATGCCTATGTGTTAAGTTCGCATTATGAGGGGTTTCCCAATGTTGTTTTGGAAGCCTTGGCTTGCGGCACGCCGGTTATTGCCACACCGGCCGTAGGTGGCGCCAAAGAAATACTCAAGGACTTAGAAGGCTGTGTGCTGGCAAAAAATATCAGCGCAGAAGCATTAGCGGCAACGCTGACACACTTTAATTTTGGCAAACGTCTTTCCACTCAGGCCGTAGCGCCCTATGCAATGAAGCGGATTGTACATTTCTATGAACAGCTGCTGCTTGGTGACGCCCGCTCCGGCTTTGTTTGCGCCAATAGTTAGCCCATGAATATCATCAACATGCAATTTAACTATTTTTTCAAATAGATACCGACAAATTTAAACTTTAAAGGCTTTTTTAATACTCTTTTAATATGCTATTTACATCCTACGAATTTATATTTTTATTCTTGCCCATAGTCTTTATTGGTTTTTTTGGCATTACCGCCAGCCGGCTATTTAATCCCAACACGCGCTATACGCTTGCCGCGCTATGGCTGGCCGTCGCTTCTTTATTTTTTTACGGCTGGTGGAATCCGCAATTTGTGCTGTTACTGCTTAGCTCAATACTATTTAACTATGCCATGGGCTATGCCATCGGCCACGAAAAGCAAAAAGCAGCCGCAAACACAGCCAAGTACATCGTTACTATTGCAGTAGCGGCCAATTTGATTTTGTTGGGGTATTTCAAGTACAGCAATTTCTTTATTGCGACGCTAAATACGCTCAGTGGCCAGCATTTAGAGTTTTGGGATCTGCTGCTGCCACTCGGGATTTCGTTCTTCACCTTTACCCAGATCGCTTTTCTGATTGATGTTTATCGCGGCATAGCCCGTGAATATAATTTCTCGCATTACCTATTATTTGTTACGTATTTCCCACATTTAATCGCAGGTCCGGTGCTGCATCACAAGCAGATGATGCCGCAGTTTCGTGACCAAAAAACCTATACGCCCAGCGCAGAAAACGTCGCGGCCGGCATGTTTATTTTTCTGCTGGGCTTAGCCAAAAAGGTACTGCTGGCGGATAGTTTTGCCGAGTATGCATCGCCGATATTCGCTGCCGGCGAAAATGGCGTCGAGCCCGGATTTGTAGCGGCCTGGACTGGAGCCTTAAGCTATACGCTGCAAATTTATTTCGATTTTTCCGGCTATAGTGATATGGCGATTGGCTTATCTCGACTGTTTGGAGTGAAATTGCCGCTAAATTTTAACTCGCCTTACCAAGCGACCAGCATCATTGAGTTTTGGCGCAGATGGCACATGACCTTGTCGCAATTTTTGCGGGACTATCTATATATCCCGCTGGGCGGTAATCGCTATGGCACATGGCGGCGTTACCTCAACTTAATGCTGACCATGTTGCTGGGCGGCTTGTGGCACGGCGCCAACTGGACGTTTGTGGCCTGGGGAGGTCTACATGGCTTGTTTTTGGCAATCAATCACAGCTGGCTTGCCATGCAGAAAAAACTGGAGTTTCCAGAACCTAGCGCTGGACTTTTCAGCAAAGTGGCAGGCGCCGGGCTAACTTTTTTATGCGTGGTAATTGCTTGGGTATTTTTCAGGGCGCAGACTTTTGCGAGTGCGCTGCTGATGCTGTCCGGCATGACTAAAGCCCCGGAGTTATTTTTAGCCTCAGAAACGCCGTCTTTCGTAAATATATTTGCCGCCTACGCCATTCCTCTGGATGGCTTTCCTTATCTCTTGGGCTTGCTTGCACTGGGCTTAAGCATAGTCTGGTTAGCGCCCAACAGCCAAAACCTTGCAGAGCGGCTATGTCTTAAATCCAATACGCATCAGTATCTTGCCATAGGCTTTTGTTCGTTCTGGGTTTTCTTGCTGGCAGCCATAAACGCCTCTAAGGGTGTTTCCGAATTCATTTACTTCAATTTCTAATGTTGCTCAAATTTTTTTATTTGCTGACAGGCTTTTTGCTGGCGGTTTTGCTTTGCGAGGCCGGGCTACAACTCTTTCCGGTCGCGTCCGGTTACCGTTTTCAGGCCGTGAATGCCCAAGCGCCGGTACTCCAAGGCGAACCGGGTTATTCATCTACTTATTCACATGGTTGGAACTTTCGCTTAACTCAACAGCATACGCTGAATAATTACGGCTTCATCAGCGCGATGGATTATCGTCCCGCCTCGCAACCGGTGCTGGTGATTGGCGACAGTTTTGTGCAAGCTACCGCCCTTAAGGAACAGCAGCATTTTGCAGCCCGCTTGTCCAAAGCTCTAGGGATTTCCGTTTATCCTCTCTATGAGTCGGGCGCCGATCTGGCGGACTATCTAGCGCTTTTTGACTGGGGTGTCCATGAGTTTCAGCCTAAAGCCGTGCTGATGTTAATCTCCGAGAAAGATGTTTTAGAAGCAAAGACGCCGGAGGCAGGCAGTTATCATTTTCAATGCAACGCAGCCGGCTGTACGCATCAGAGAATAGACAAGCCAACGCCGGGAATGGTGAACAGGGTGTTAAATAGCTCTAAATTGTTTAGATATTTGTTCGATAATTTAAAAGTAATCCCCAACTTGCGTAAGTCTGTAGAAAAGCAACCGGCTGTAAACGCTACCGGAGAGCCGGATAAATCCGATAAAATGCTGGTTGATTTCTTTTTAGCCAAGGTCGAGCAAAGCATCGGCAAGCAGAACGTTCTATTTCTCATTAAACCTGAATATTCAAACCCCATTAAACCTGAAACACATCTTTTCAAGGAAAGCGCCCTAGCGCAGGCATTTCAGGTCATCGATTTGCAAGACGTGTTTTTAGACATGCATAACCAGGGCGTCCGCTTGGATTTTATGCCGCTGGATGCGCATTGGAACGAAACAGCACATCAGTTGACTGCGCAGGCTGTCCAGCCGGTACTCAGCAAGATCTTGGCTGAGAATGGCGTGGCGCAGAAGTAATGTTAATTTGAAGGCTCAGCCCGGGGCCGGGTTAGATGCGGCCAATAGCATTTCCGAAACGGTTAAAATCTTCATTCGCATCGTAACCCGCCGGAGCGTGCAACTGCCATAGCCTACGAATGACGGGTTATGCTACGCAGTTGGCTTTGGATTTATCCAAAATTATCCAGCACAGCTAACCCGCCCTAAGGGCTACGCTGGTTTAACAGGCGATTTTCAATCTCAACGAAAGTTAAGCGGCACCACCAAATTAATGCCGGGCGATGGCGGGGGCATATATTGCACTGGCGGCGGCACATAGACGGGTTGCGCATAGCCATAGCCTTGCGGAGCAACAGGTAGTCGATAACCGCCGCCGTAACCGCCATAGCCATTGCCATACCGCTCACGCCGCCGCCAATCCTCACGATCGCCGCCGTGGAAGCCGCCGTCCCGCTCCCCGCCACGGAAGCCGCCAGCGTCGCGCCCGCCAAAATCGTCACGCTCTGCATGCACGGCGGCGACAGGCAAAAGGCAAAGTGTCGAGGCCAGCATCAGCCCAAGGGCGATTTTTTTGCCGGTCGACTTAATAAATCTGGTTT
>CAVPMI010000079.1:0-7324 GCA_963705975.1 uncultured Pseudomonadota bacterium | reverse complement strand
CAATAATAAAGGCGAGCGCAGAAGGTGCAAGACAAGACCAGCCTCCCTGCTCTACCGGGATTTGTTGTCCACCCTGCCAAGGCACATGCGTCGAAGCCTTGCGGCCGGCATGAGCTAGTTGAATGGCAATCGGCATTGCCGAATATTTGCGGACTGCGGTCAACACCCTGGCTAACGCTGCTTCAGTGGCGTCCGACCAAAGCCCAAGATCGCCGGGCGTAATCCGGCCTTCCGGTTCTACAGCAGTCGCTTCAATAATCAATAATCCAGCGCCGGAGGCGGCCAATTGCCCAAGATGCATCACATGCCAATCAGTGGCTTCGCCCGTCTCTGCGGAATATTGACACATTGGGGCGATAACGATGCGGTTCTGCAAAGTCAGCCCGCCAAGATTAAAAGACGAAAAGAGTTGGCTCATTAGTAGATCCTATGCAAAATTAAAGGGTTGAAATACCCAGCAGCGATATAAATACAGAGCAACCGTCAAAGCCCATAATGGCTAAGACAAATAGATGGATTATTAAAAAATTATACCGTGAAAATTTCAGCAAGAACTAAATCGAACGCCAACTTTGTTGGGCCTTAAAAAAAGATTGTTAAGAGCAACACCCTTAAGCGAATTTGGAATGGATTCAAAACTTGTTCCGGCAGTGTCTGCCGGAACTTAAACTTGATAACGATAGCTTCTGTGCATGAGGGTTTAGAGAGGCTAATCTCATACCTTAGCTCACCAGCTTAACCTGACTTTGCTTAGCTGACTTTTTACGGTTCATGTTCACGTTGCTGGCAACTGTGGTAGATGCAAACAAAGCGCTGGAGATGATAAACTCTCCGGACATGAAGCCGATAACGCCGGTCATAATAGCCAAACCATTCAAAATATCTTTTTGTAAATCATTCATAAGTTTTTCCCAATAATTAATGAGTCTTCACTATAAATCAATAGCATTCTATTTACAATACCGCATAATAGACATGCATTGTTTTATATGAGTTGACAATATACTAAACACTAAGTTATCGCTATCACCGGCCATCCCTATCCCGACGACCCCACATCGGCATTTGTTGAGCATTATAGTTAAGGCGTGGCGGCGGGTAATAGTCCCGTTGCGGCTGCCCATAATAGCCATTATGATAGTGGTGATGTCTCCAACCCCAGCCCTCGCCGGCAAACGCAGTGCTGATAAAGCACATGCTGATTGCAATAATTTTGATTACCCTGAACATATTTCCCCCTTTGTTGATTGGATTGCGTTTCAGTTGGGGGAAATTCTGGACTCTATTGCTTAAATGATCCTTAACGATCAAACGTCAGCATGCTTACCCCCGCTTCAATACCATCGCTACCGCAGCGGCGCGGGTAGAGACGCCCAGTTTTTCAAAAATGTGTTCCAAATGTTTATTCACTGTGCGCGGACTGGTAGTCAGGATAATACCAATCTCCTTATTGGTTTTACCTCGGGCAATCCACATCAAAATTTCCGCCTCGCGAAATGTCAGTTTCAGCCTTTCCCGGAGCAATTCCGGTGTCCACTGCGCGTCATCGCGTTGCAACAGCAGCAGATATTCATTCGGATACTGACATGCACTGGCTTCAACACTAAAGCCAGCGACAACGACGACTTCTGGCGATGCTGGAACAGCTGTGACTTTGTGCAGCAAGCACCACTTACAAAAAATTTTAAAGTCTGATGTGTACGCTCTGCGCGTGGCGCTGCTAGTGCTCTGTTCAATGTAACTTTTTGCTACGTCAATCAGTCCTACGGGTAAATTTTGTTCAGTCTTGATAATGTTTTGCATAGTGTCTACTCTCTACTTGTTACTTCTGAGAATAAGCATTATCAGAACTAAATATGAGTCTACATGGGGTCTAGCACAAAATAGACGGCTTATTATATGTGTTAGCATTTGACCGTCAGATTGTTGATGGCGGTTATATGCTGATAGATGTGTAGGTATAGAGAAGTAGAAATAATGGATATCGCAACTACGGAACAGACGGTATATTCCGCAGTACCAACATTACCATTCTTGTGGCCGTACTCAATTGCACATTAGTACTAAAAGCCAAGTTGGCAAAGTGTCATAAATTGGTGCGCTTGTAAATGTTTAAGCTTTACGATTCTTGCACAAGAACAACAAACCAAATAAACCAGTCATAAATGACCATGTTGCTGCCGGAAGAGGGACAGGCGTAGTTAGCGTATAACCTAATGCCTGCATCTCCAATAAATCTACCGGCCTCAATCCAGTTGCCGGACCACCGACTGGAGTGGCATAGTTAAAAGCATCCAAAGCATTTGCAGTCGGACTGGTAGTAGCCCAATCACCAAAATCGCCACCTGCAATACTGTTGTAATACATTAATACTGATTTGCCGCCATCAACTGAAAAATAAACATTTTGATCGGAAGCTAATGTACTGATTTGTCCTACTGAGGTGTACCTGAACAAATCAAGCAGGTTATACTCAGGTGTGGTATTGGCCAAACCCGAAGTTCTGCCTAAAACCTCGGTAATTTCATGTTCAGCAACTCCTTCCAGGTTTGTGCTGTTACTGGCTGAATTAAAATCGGTAGAATTTAAATAAACAGTTCCGACAGAAGCAAACGGGCTTTGATTAGTTAATACTGCAACGTCAGCCGCCGACAAGTAGATAAGACTAGTAAGACTGCCTCCAGTAGGATTTACAGTTGTAGATAATATATTGGAGCCATAATTTTGGTCAATAGCAGTAGCTACACTACCATAAGTGTAGCCTTTATAAGCATTAGCGCCACTCGCACCTAAATCGGCACTTGCATCTGTAGGCATGGTGCCACTAAAGTTAATACTTAAAGTGACATTATTGGAGAATAAGCTGTCAATTTGTCCGATAGCAGCAGTAACAGCAGTTTGCTCAAAAGAGTTGAGATTGCTTAAGCCTAGCGCATTGATTTGAAATGCATGAGCGTCTATTGCAAAAAATGCCAACACGCCGGTAAACGTTGATCTTATAATAAAAGAATTAGGTTGAAATTTAATCATTTTGTTTTACCCAACGAGAAGTTTTAATGTGAAAACCAATAATTGAAAGAAATAGCACCAATTAATTGAAAATAAGTTTAACAAATCCTGAATCAACCTAATACTGTACTGAGGTACTATGTCAATAGTTGTATTTTCTTTATTGCTGATTATTTAACAAAAAAACTTGATGTTTATAAAAAATATCTGAAAAATGTGTAACAATTATGAAAAAATTAAACCAACTTTTCATTTTTGTATATGTATTGTCGTTTTGATGGCTGTAGCGCATGGGTTTGCCCGGTATGCGGTAAAAGTTGCTGCGTTGGCAACTTCGTCAAGTGTACAAAGATTACACAATTGAAGCATCAGCAAGAACGGGCCGCTGGCGCAGGTAGCGCGATCAAAAGCAATGCAATACCATTTGATGCTGCTTATAAGCGATGAAATATAACACCAAAACTGGCGCAGGCTCGGATCTTAGATATGATTTGGTGTGGTGGTTGCTCTGCTAAGCGTGTTATTGATCAGGCGGTCAAATACCCGTAATTACTTTAATACTATTCTATGTTCATTCTACGAATAAAACGCAAATGCGCGCGGTTATAGATGTGCCATAGGCGCTTCCGTCTTTCTAGTGACGTAACGTTTGAGTAATCATCATCAATAAATTTTCCCACCTTAATTAGCAGGGTCAATGCTTGTTTTGTTCGGCAATATGAAGCAAGTGCACAAGCTTAAAAATCAATAGGTTATGTTAGTGCCAATTTTCTTCAAGCGATTGTTTTTCCAACCAAACGGACAAAGGCCAAGGATGGCCTTCGCGATAATGTGTAACCTTTCTGCGTTCATTCTGTATCCATTCGTTTAAATAATTTTTAAAGGGTCTAAACCTTCGTAGAACGCAAGCTATCCCCAGACTAAGTCAGATTTTTTTAAGTCAATATTTCATTTTAAACAGTAAAACTACTACATATCTTCCTTGTTTTTAATCTGCTAGTCAATAGGATATGTTTTTAGCACAGCTGTTGCCGGAATATGGTTTTCGTTGTGGTTTTTATTTTTTCACTGATATGGAAGTTATCCTAAAAAATCAGTTGAGCTAAATCCTGCCGCCTAAACACAGCACGCTATTGACAATAGCATAATCAGATTAAAGTGGGGTTTATAAACCACTGCCGATCAAGTCAGGTTGGCTTCAAAAGCGCCCCCTGCAAATATTTTTTCATGGCTTCACTCAAAATTCGGTACCAGCACTGCAAGGGCGTTAACTGCGGCGCATTTGCTTTGAGTGCTATAAAAAAGTCGCTAACACGTTGATAAGCTTCTCTTACATAGGCGGCTCTACCATGTGTACTGGTAATAATGAAGGGTCTTTTGACCAGCATGGCTGGTTTGCTTGCCAACCCCATGCAGAAGCAAAGGCCTAGACCCAATGGCTTCAAAATGTTTATCCGGTTCAGCCAGTCTAACCCATCTTTAACAACCAAAATTAATAAACATTTAAAAACAATATCTTACGCATCAAAAAAAATCGTTGTGGCTGGCGACAAAATCCCACGTAAAGGCGGGCCGGGCATTACCCGCTCCGATTTATTGATCATCAACAAAATCGATTTAGCGCCTTATGTCGGCGCATCCCTGGAAGTTATGGACAGAGATGCGCGAAAAATGCGCGGCGATCAACCGTTTGTCTTTACCAATATCAAAACCGGGCACGGTTTAGACACCGTGGTGGACTTTATCATCGAAAAAGGCATGTTGAACAGCTAGGCTTATTTAAAGCCTTGTCCCCAGGTTCCGGAATAAAAGCGTTGTTCTAAATCGGCGCGGCTACGTTCCGCTAATTCGGCGCTGCGAAAATCTTCCGCGAGCGTGGTGTCTTCCGCCTGATAACCTATCGCCAGCATCGCCATTGGCGTACAGTCGTCCGGCAGATTGAATACCTGCCGGGCTTTTACGGCATCAAAACCACCCATTTGATGCGAGACAAGCCCTAAGGCGTTGGCTTGCAGGCAGATACTCAAAGAAGCCGCCCCAACATCGTAAGGCGCCAAGCGATTCGGGCTGCCGTTATGATTAAAGTTGTGCATAGCGACCGACAAAATCAGCACTGGCGCATTTTTGGCCCACAGTTGATTTTTTTCAACTATGACATTCAGCGCATCTTGCCAGGCGGCTGAATCGGCAGCTTTATTGCAAACGATATAGCGCCAAGGCTGATCATTAAAGCAAGACGGCGCCCAGCGGGCTGCTTCCAGCAGGGCCAGCACATTCTCATGGCTAACAGGTTTATCGGCATCAAACGCGCGAGGACTCCAGCGCGTGGCGATTAGGTCGTGGATTTTTACCTGGGTGGTGGCGATTTTGTGCTGCATAATTGCTTCCTGTGTGTTTGGATTTAATTAAAGTTAACGATAACCCACGATTTTGGAATCGGCAAAGGTTTCAGAGGCCGGCATGAATTGTCCCTGTAGCCTAGGAGTCGGCATCCATGCCGACTACACCTCTGAAACCTTCACCGCCCCCAAAATCTCAGCTCTTCGCCTTCGAACCCTTTTATTTAAAATAATCGGTAATTTAGAAAGGTTTGAGGAAAAAGTATAACCCGATAAGCAGCCAGGAAATAATCAATAGCAGCCAAGGCAACCAGTGTTGTTGATAAACAATTATTTCTTGTATTTCCTGCTCATCCGGCTCTTGCGTCTGCTCCTTCTGACTCGCTAATTTTTTACGTATTTTGCTAAGCTCTCTAGCTTTTTCTTTTTGCTGTCTTTTGTAAAGGTCTATCCCTTGCTGAATACCCTGAGCAATCAACTTAGTCTGTTCTTTAGTTTGACCGGGCCGTTGAATGCTTTTTGCTACTTTCAACGCTTCCTCTTGAGTTTGCGGCGATGGTTTTTGATAATTGTTTTTAATCATGATCTGATTTTGGAGTTTTTAGATGGAAATACTGCTGCAATTTCTATGATGCAGGTCGTTTCTCCCTCCATATTTATACCCGCTGCAAATCAATGCGACCATATGCAAGAACACCAACATCGATGTGATCCTCCTCCTCCGTCAATCAAGTGCGGCCCATTTTTACGATCAGTCCAAATCAACATAACTAGACGTTCATTAAACCATCCAAGACTACAGTAAATAATTTATCAACTCCGAAAAAAACAACTCAACACCCTAATCATATAATGATGATCCTGCACACCCGAGCTTTCGCGGATGCTGTGCATAGCCCACATCGGATTACCGACATCCACGGTGCGGATGCCCAACTTTGCCGAAGCAATAGGTCCAATGGTGCTGCCGCAAGGCAGATCGCCGCGATGCGAATATTTTTGAAACGGCACATCCGCATGCCGGCAATAGCTGATAAATTGCGCTTCGGAAAGGCAATCGGTGGCATAGCGGTGGTTGGCGTTGATTTTAATCACCGGCCCCTGGTTAACGATGATCTTATGCCCTGGTTCGTAGGCAGCGGGATAATTCGGCTGATAAGCATGCGCCATGTCGGCGCTGATCATAAAACTATTGGCTATCACCCGTTGCCAGGCGTCTGGCTGCTGAGCCACGCTGCCGACGATACGTTGCAATACATCGGGCAAGAAGCTCCCGGCTGCGCCTTTTTTACTTTCACTGCCTATTTCCTCATGATCAAAAAAAGCACACACCAGGCTAGCATCGCTGTGTAATGTAGCTTCGTCTAAAAGCGCACTGAGACCGGCGTGACAGGAGGCCAGATTATCTAATTGACTATTAGCGATAAACTCCTGCTCTGCGCCCCAAAAACTGCCTTTTTGGGTATCGTAGAGATTAAGCTCCCAACTTAAAATGCGCTCAGCGGGTATGCCGCTGGCGCGTTCCAGCAAAGCCTGAAAATAGGTCAGCGGCAATTGTTGCTCGGCATAAGCCGATAAAATCGCCGCCAATTCGGTTTGTTTATTCAGCTTCAGGCCGTCTTCATTGACCGCTCGGTTCATATGAATCGCCAGATTCGGCAAGCGCAGCAAGGCTTGCGGAAAACTTAGCAAGCAACTTTTGACGGCACCGCTCTCGTCTTGATAAGCCAGTCTGCCGGCCAAGCTTAAATCCCGGTCGGTAAAGGTGGCGAGGATAGGCCCACCGTAGATTTCTACCGCCATACGCAGTAGTTGGTCGGAATGCGCGAGCGGGTTTGGTTTAACTCTAAGTCCCGGCGAATCGGTATGCGCACCGAGAATTTTAAAGCCGGTATCGGCTAAAGGCTTCCGGCCCAGCACAAACAAGATTAACGAGGAATCGTCACGCACGACATAATAGCGCCCGCCAATTTGCA
>CAVPMI010000078.1:0-32659 GCA_963705975.1 uncultured Pseudomonadota bacterium | reverse complement strand
TTTTCCTCTACTTCGTTCACCCGTATTGCTCATTCCAGCCGGCGAGATCGTCCTCGTGGACCCGTTGCATGACCAATACGATCATCCCCCGGGATTTGAAGTCGGGTCGAGTAACCAGCGATAATCGAACCACTGTCCGACACTTTTACGGTTTGTCTCTGATAGAGCTTCGTCGGGCTTTTGCGGATCGTCGAGAATGAAGATGTCACCTCCTCGTCCGACCAGCGTTCCGCCAACAGACGTACCGTAACGAAAGCCGCGGGCGGTAGTCATGGTCTCGGTCTGGGTATCTTTGTCCCGGCTGATCTTTGTGTTGGGAAAGACACGTCGATACCAAGGGGAGCTCACGACCGCGCGAAAATCAATCGAGTGTTTAACGGTCAGCTCATTACTGTAGCTGATGCAGACGATGCGCTTGGTTGGATCTTGCCCAAGCAGAAACGCCGGCAGCGCCACGGAGAAGATGATGGATTTGAGATGGCGCGGGGGAACCGTTACCATCAGCTGTTTGATCTTTCCGTCGATCAACAATTCGGCCGCATAGGTCATGGCCTCGATGTGCCAATTCGGCAGGAATTCGCCGCCGGGCGACACGGTCTCGAATACCTTGACGACGAAGGCCGAAAAATCCTCCGCCACCACCATATCGAGATATTGGCTGCGAGCCGGAGGGCTGAGTCGGCCGAGAAGCTCCTCGGTGGGGACTGTTCGGGCAATGTTTTAACGCTACGCTTTTTTGACGCGCGCTTTTTCATCCGCCTTTGGCCTTCCGACTGCGAGCCGCCAGTGTTTCCAAAATTTGTAGATCCGCTGCGCTCAATGGGGTCGGTTCTGCATCGTTGTTTTCCGAGTTTTCAAGAAATCCGAATAATGTAGCCATCTTAATGATGGCCATTGCAGATCGATCATTCCCCTTGAGAGCGCTTTGCATCTGCCGGAGCACGACTCCGACGATTTTGCTGACGCGCCTGGTATTGGTGCCTTCCTGAATCGAGATCGGCGCGGTCATCTCCTCCCTGATCAAGGTTTTGAGGTTCTTGCTGCCTTTACGCCGGCCCGCCGCGTTGCCTGAGGTGCCGGGCTTGAAGCGTGACCTGACAGGGGGCTTTCCATATCCGACCGCATAGGATTGCCCTATGCTTGAGTGACCTGTCATTTCGCCGTCGCCACGCCGTTTAGTCCTCTTCATCAGAGCGGCTCCTACGATTTCGTGTCGAACCCTCATGGTCGAACGATCTGCCGTCGAGGGCGCGCGTTGCAGTCCGTCCCGTCAGCCGCTGCCACCGCCGGATGGTTTGATCGCAGTACGTCGGGTCAAGCTCGATCAGCCGCGCCTTTCGTTGCGTTCGTTCGCAAGCAATAAGGGTGGTGCCGCTGCCGCCAAAGCTGTCGAGCACGAGATCGCCACGACGAGAGCAGTCGCGGATGGCGTCGGCTATCAGCGCCACCGGCTTGACAGTGGGATGCACGGCAAGATCCGCAAGCCGATTGGCCGCGAAGGTGTTTGCCCCGGCATATGTCCACACGTTGGTGCGGTTGCGGCCGTGTTGTCCGAGTTCGATGTTATTAATGTGCTTGCCACGACCGTGCTTCCAAACGAAGATCAGTTCATGCTGGCTACGATAGAACGAGCCCATGCCCCCATTAGTTTTATGCCACACTACAAGATTTTTTAGTTCGCGATAAATACGATGGCCGGCAGTCAGCATCTCATCAAGATGCCGCCAATCCGAACATACAAAATGTATCGAGCCGTCCACCGAGTGTTCGGCGAGCAGGCCGAGAGCGTCTTCGAGGAATTTTGCGAATTGTGCGGCCGTTTTTTTCGCCGCTTGCCTGCGCGAACTCGCGGTGCTTCACGCGCCCTTTCCCGGAAACGTGACCTCGAATCTTGACGTTGTAGGGCGGATCGACGAAGACCAGCTGGGCCTTCTCTCCCGTTAGCAACGTTGCGAACAACTCGCGACGTCTGGCGTCGCCGCAAAATAACCGGTGCTCACCCAAGATCCATATATCGTTGGATTTGGTGACGACGTCCTCTTGCGCGAGTCCAGGAACCTTATCGTCTTCGATTTCCACCGCCGGCGGATTAGCAACATCCAAGATCATTTCGATCTCGGGCATCTCAAAGCCAGTGATCGTTAGATCGATACCTTCACTTTGTAAGAACTCGACTTCCTTCGCTAAGAGCTGGAAATCCCAGGCGGCGTCTTCAGCCAATCGATTATCGACGAGTATGAAGGTTCGTTTTTGAACCTCGGTCAAGTGACTGGCGCGTATGCACGGGATGTTCTGTAAGCCGCCTTTTCTTGCAGCTTCAGTCTGCCGGCGCCGGCAAGCACTGTATTTTGGTCGTCGATGATTACAGGAATCAGAAAATCCGAAGTTGCCGATCGCCCGGACGAGCTTGTCGATCTGCGTTTTGGGGTGAAGACAGTGTTGTTCGGATGCGGCCGCAAATGCTGGATCGGCAAATGTTGAATCTTCAGCGTGGCCGCGGCCGACGGGGTTAGCAGGGTTCCGGACCTGGCAAACAGCAACACCCAAGCAACTCCTGTGATTTGCCTTCATGCTGGCCCTTGTACGGCACAAAAGGCCCGGGCTCATTGACGGAATAGAGGCCGATTTTCTAGGCTGGCGCGCCTGCTGTCCGTCCGCGACGTTTCACAAAATCTCTCATGATTACAATAATTTGTCTTGCTCGGGCGTCGCTGTAGCCCGGGGCGAAAGTTTTCGCGCGAACCGAATGGGCAAACTCACAGTGCTCTTCGAACCACGAGGGTTCTGGGAGCATGGCCTCCACGGCGGCGGTGACAAATCGACCTGCTTGAGTTTGGGGCTCGCCGGTATATTGACCTTTGACGATTGCATGGGCGGTCACTGCAAAGCTCGTCTCACGTTCCCAAAGCTCGCAGAGTTGCTCGACAACAAGCTTCAATGTGACCCGTTCTTCTGCACCGCGTCGTCCGTTGAGTTGGCCAAGTGTTTCAGAAAGCACATTACGATAGATACTCAGCCAGTGAACAAAGTCAGAGAAGCCGAAATTTGGGCCGGTAGCCTGAAGCCAGTTAAAATTCCACATCAATGCCGATCGAAGAATTCGCTTTCCGAGTTTGATCGAGCAGTTCCGTTTGCGCCATCGTTGTCGCGATACGCTCGCGGAACTTCACCAGTTGCGTAACCTCTTGCTTGGGAGATCTTGAAAGGCGCAGGTCGCTCTCGACGTCAGCGGCTGCTTCGGACAATGCGTGCAAAACGAGATTGTCTGGATCATTCGACTCGCGCAACTTCGCATCAATCAATTCGCTCAGCCGCGGCGAGTCTTTTGTAATTAGCTTCCGCAACGTTTGCAGAGACTTCATCAACGCACGTAGTGCGGCGGTTTGCTGACGACGACCGGGGCCAAATTCGTCTTGATGCAGCCACCTTTTGAAGCGGGCGCGCAGATCATCGAGAAAAATCAGGATCTGGGTATCGCTCGAACTGTTTTCGCCGGTAACATCCCTACGAGGTGGCCAAGGCCGCAGTCTTGACGATATAAATCCAGCGGTGCAGCACCGCTCCAACCCCAGGATGGCTTGCTTTGTGGTGTCTGGGCCTTGGCCACTTTCTCTCGCATCGATCAGCCTTCTAGGATAGCGCTCCTAATCAACCGGTCGACTATACAGCGGACAACGTCGGAATATCTGTAAAACTTAATTGTGGATGGTCTCCAAAAAATCAGAGAAGGGGTCCTAAATTTAGCTTTCGAAATGACAGCGCGGCAACATTTGTTCGCATAATCACACTTTTTGGAATATTCGCCGACGGTGTTGCAGCGACTTCTGACGACGGCACGCCCTGCGCGTCGCCGGTAGGCAGCTTGGCGCAAATGCGCAGATACTCGGACCAATGCGAGTCCGCTTTGAGCCCCCAACAGCGACTCTCGGACCGCGATGCGGGGCGTCACGCGAAGGGCCATGTGTGGACGGCTCCGAGTTGGCAAGGACTTTCTTACGTGCAGGCTTGGTCGGTGCAGCCATGTGTTCGGCCTTTTTGTGCGGTTCACATGACCGCTGGCCATAATGCCCTCCGCGGATCAGGTCCCGGTCAAAAACCCGCATTCGACAATGCTCTGGCCCAATGGGTTGTCCTGATCGCCGGATCGACCGGCTCTGCATTACGTGCTGTTCGCCCTCCCAACCTTCACATCACGCCGGGTACTCGGCGCGATCTCGTTAGGCCGCCAGCCGGCGGGTTGCCTGTATCGCTCGCCCCTCGTCATCATTGCCCAGGCCATTCGGGCGAGCTTGTTGGCGAGCGCGATGGCAGCGACCTTGGTCGGCCGGCGCGCCAGCAAGGCTGTAGCCAAGGCCGATACTTGGTGCCATGGATCTTGCATAACGGATGACGGCGAGCGCGCCGGCCACGAACAGGCTGCGCAGATAGCGGTCCCCCTGCTTGCTGATACCGCCGAGTCTGTCCTTGCCCCCGCTGGAGTGCTGCTTCGGTACCAAGCCCGATCCAAGCCGAGAAGTTGCGACCTGATCGGAAGGCCTTAGGATCGGCGACGCTTGCGACCAGAGCGGTGGCCAGCAGCGGACCGACGCCGGGAATGCAATTGAGGCGTTTGCTCGTTGCATTGGACCGGTGCCAGGCCATGATCATGCGATCGAAGTCCAAGATCTGCTTCTTGAGGCTGAGCAATTGAGCTGCCGAGTGCGGGAAGACATGCACGCGCAACATCCGGAACCCGTTTGTCGCTTGGATCGGCGATGACATGAGCAGTTCCTCGATGCCTTTGCGCCCGACCGGCGCGACGATGCCAAACTCGGCAAGATGAGCGCGGATCGCATTGATCACTGAGGTCTGCTGTCGGATGAACAGATGACGCGTGCGATGGAGCACCAGCCCGCTTTGTTGCTCGGGCGTTTTGGTCGGCACGAACCGCATGTTGGCTCTTGTGACCGCCTCACAAATTGCCTCTGCGTCGGCTATATCGTTCTTCTGCCGCTTGACGTAGGGCTTGACGTAAGCCGGCGGCATCAACCGGACGCTGTGGCCGAGCGCCTGAAGCTCGCGCGACCAATGGTGCGATAGGCACAGGCCTCGATGCCGACCAGGCATGGCGGCAGCTTCTCAAAGAACGCCAGCACGTAGCGACGCTTCAACTGCCGGCGGATGACAACTTGGCCATCGGCATCAACGCCGTGGACCTGGAACACCGACTTGGCAATGTCCAGACCGATTGTCGTGATCGTTTGCATGACTGCTCCTCCGAATCGTGGGAGCCTTATCAGCCCCCACTTCTTTGGCACTCTCGTGCCGGTGGAGGAGCCGTCCACAGCATCATGAACAGACTCTTGCACCGCAACAAACAGCACGACTATTTTGATCAAGTTGGCCAACCCAGCAGAGATGAGCATTCGGGTCACGCGACCAACAACGACATATTGCTACAAGTCCCCTATCGGCAATGTGAACATCGACAACTGGGAAGTTGACGTGCGGTGACGGGGCGTGGCTACCCACGAGGCTGAGAGCCTTTGCGGGCTGGAAGTTGATGAGCCGGCCGCCCCCCTTATCCATAGGCTTTATGAAATTGGAGTTCAGGCTCATTACTCAAACTGTTCAGGCAGCTTGAAGTGCCGGAGGATCTCCTCTTCATAAGAGTTTGCCGCTCCCGTGCGCCGTGCTATATTGTTGTGCACATTCGGGTTTCGCAACTAATGGAATATAGGAAATAGCCGAAAAGTTCTCTCTCAAGTATGATGCCGGAACCAGTCCGTTCAGCGGACGAGGAGGCGATCGCGCTGGGTGAGGCGCGCTATCGGGCCGGCGCCTACGGCGAGGCCGCTGCGATCTTCGCGCAAGTCAATGACCAGTCCCCGAGCTTTCCGACTACCCTTCGTCTTCTCGGGTTGTGCCGGCTCCGGCTCGGTGATTGTCCGCGGCTCCTGGGCTGCTCCAACGCGCGCGGGGTCTCGCCCCCGGCGATCCGTTCGCGCAATTGCATTACGGGCTCGGCCTTTACGAGGTGGGCCGTCACGCCGAGGCGGCGTCTCTGTTCCGTAGTTGCCAGGTACTGCTGCCGGATGACCCAGCCCCGCCGCTCAATTTGGCCGCGGCGCACTGGCGCTCGGTGATAACAGCGAAGCGCTGACCGCGGCGCGCGAAGCCGAGCGGCGCGCACCGCGACTGCCGCAAGCTCATTACATGCTGGGAGTGGTCCACTCGCCGCCGAACGGCTAGACGACACAGAAGAGGCGTTTCGGCGGCTGTGCAACTTTCATCCGGCTTTGCCGATGCCTGGGTCAATCTCGGCTTGTGCGCTATTGGCGCAGCGATATGGAGGGGGCCAAAGCGGCGATGCGCCGGGCGCTTACCGCGCTCGGGGGCATCGCGCCGCCACTGCCAATCTTGGCGCCTTCCTGCGGCTGACCGGTGAGGCGGAAGCCGGCGAAGCTTGTTGCGCAAGGCGCTCGCGCGCGATCCCGGAAGCGCGGAGGCGCGGCTCAATCTCGCAGCCGAACTCCTCCAGGAGGAACGCGCGACCGAGGCGCTAACTCTGCTCGACGCGGTGCCCGCGCCGGCGGATCGGCGCCTTTTCAATCACTGGCAGGCGCAGCGGGCGCTGGCATTGCTCCAGCTCGGTCAGCCGGCCGAGGCGCGACAAACGCTCGACACGATTGACGCGGCGGGAGACGAGCTTGCGCCGCTCTTGCTGTGGCGGCGTGTCTTGTTGGCCTCGGCCGAGGGCGATCGCGCCGGCGCGCGCTCTTTGCGGAGCAGATGGAGATGGCGCTGAGTAAGCCCCACTAGCTGGTTCCGGAGCACGACATAATGTCTCGGTTCGATCTGGCGAAATTCTGGTCCTGGGAAGGCGATGCGGACCGGGCCTTTTCTCATTGGATCGAAGGCCACCGGCTGCTCGGCCAATTGCAGCCGTTCTCGCGCCAGGCCTAGCAGCAGCATCGATGACCGACTTCGCGCGGTTTGACCGTGCTCGACTGCATGTGGCCCCGCGCCGGTAACCGCGACCAGGCGCCCGTTTTCATCGTCGGCATGCCGCGCTCGGCACGACGCTGGCCGAGCAGATCATCGGGGCGCATCCTGAAGTGTTCGGTGCCGGCGAGCGTAATGCCTTGTCCGCCGCCTTTGGAACTATGGGTGGCGGCTGGGACACTGCCCAGGCGGTCGAGCGCATCGCCGCTAGTCGACGGGCCGACGCTTGACCGCGTCGCGCAGCGTTATCTCGGCGAACTGCGCGCGCTCGCCCCCGGGAAGGCGCGTCCAAAATTATACCTGATTACTTACAAGTCTCAGTCAAAACTGTAAAATTATATTTCTTTATAATCAATTGCATACACCCATTTTTATGGATGTAGGATGGGTAGAGCGCCAGTGAAACCCATCACTGAAGTTCATCTTGTTGTAATATTTGTATACATCTCAAACTTATAATAAAAAGGTTTGTTGTTTTGGCTAAGGTTTTGATGGGTTTCGCTGGTGCTCTACCCATCCTACGCACTGGCTGTCCGTTTCGGAGTGCCGGCTGAAAACGCCAACGCCTCACCGCAGCAGCAACAGCATCTAACTTCATAAATCCACTGGACTTCTCAAGCGCCACTTTTTGACAACTACCATCGGCATTTACCCAAACTTTCAAGCTTACCTTACCTTGTTCGTGGGCGTCTCTGGATTCAAATCGTATGCCTGACCCGCTCCTGCATTTTATTTAATTACGCATTTCGCTGAATATTTCCGGAATTAAAAGACTATTGATATTTCTGCAAAAATACATCCAAGGCCTGAAAAAAAGCCATCCGGTCTTCTTCTCTGGACAAATGATGATCAGCCGCGTCCAATTCCAAATAGGTATAGTCTTTAAACCCGGCGTCATTAAATTCGGAGACTAAGTTTCGCGAATGTTTCACCGGCACCACCGTATCTTTAACACCGTGCGCCAACAATAACGGCTTGCTGAAACTATGTGCCAAATTGACCGGCGAGGTCTGTTTTAAACGCGCCCGATCCGACCACCAGTCGCCGATATGCGTTTCCGCCAGCTTCTCATTTAGCTCGGAATCAAGATAGCGGCGATCACTTCTATCATCCACCAACTCCTGTAAATCCGTTACCGGGGCGAAACTAACCCCACAACGATACAACTCCGGGGTTTTGCTTAAGCCCATTAAAGCCGCATAACCGCCATAGCTGGCGCCGACAATACATACCTTGGCCGGATCGGCAATTTTATTGGCAATTAACCATTGCACGCCATCGGTTATATCGTCTTGCATTTCCAAACCCCAGCGTTTAAAACCGGCTTTAAGAAACGCCTCCCCATAACCGGTAGAACCGCGAAAATTAAGCTGCAACACCGTCCAGCCCCGGTTCGCCAAAAACTGCGTCCAAATATCAAACTGATAGGTATCTCTGGACCACGGCCCGCCATGCGGCAAAATTATCGCCGGTCCAGGGCTGGCGGTTTGGGTACGAGGCTTGGTCAGATACGCCTCCAGGGTCAGACCATCTCGGGCCTGAACGGTAATTTTTTCAGTTTTGCTCAGCAGGGCCGGGCTTAACTCAGGATACACTTTAGCTATTTCGCTCAGCGTATTGTTATTCTCATCAAATTCATAATAAATAGGCGGCAATTGCGGACCAGAGACCAACAGCAAATGCTTGTTTTGCCAACTGGAAATGACATGATAGCCGGCATTCGGCAGCAGCTTACCCAGGCGGGCGCTAAAGTTTGCCGCGTCTTTATCCAAATAAAACGCTCTAGGCTTGTCTGCCAGATAGGTAACACCCACCACACGCTGTTTATCGGAGGAATACAGCAACTTACCGTTGACATCGTAATTAGGATCGGCAAACACCAACTCCGCCGGCGCCTTAGGCTGATTCATATGGGATTTGAACAGCGCTTTTTTACCCTGATGACTCGCCAGCAAATAAAGAATATTGGGATCTTCGCCAAACCCTAGCGGCATAGGTCCCTCTTGCGTCGCTTCGTAATCGGCCAAGGTTCGCCAATTGTCGTCTTTATCGGTCTGCGCATGGTATAGAATTACCCGCCGCGTGCCGCGTACGCCAATGCCGATTCTGACATTGCCTTGTTGATCGTAGATCCAGGAGCGCACATAACCATGATTAGTTTCCAGCATTTCCAGTTCGCCGCTATACACATCCAGCTTATATACATCCGGCGCACCGGCATTACGCTTATCCAAAGCAATCAACACATGCCTATCGTCATTGGGCAGCTTGGTATAAGCATCCTGCACCACCGAGAAGTGATCATGTTCAGTAAAATGGAGTAAATCCGGCTTCTCTTCCGTGCCATCCCGATTGATGGCGAAAATACGCGTAGCAATATACTTTATATCCGTTTCACCGGTGAAGAAAGCGATATTGATTAACAAACGCTCATTATTTACCCAGCTATAATCCCGAATCGAATATTTAGTGTTATCGGTAACCAAAACAATATGCATATTGCCGCCGCTGCGATCCTCGGTAATCAGAGCGGTTTTACCTGCGCTGTTTTGCAAAAAAGCCTGGTACATACCATTCGGCGACCAAGTCATATCCTCATACAAAGGCAAAGCGGCAAAGGCCTTGACCGGTAACTCGCCCGGTTTCAGGGGCAGATCGACATAAGCCGGATAGGCCGGTTTTTTGGTCGTTTGGCAGGCGCTTAAAGCCGCCAGCGCCACGATAAATAAAATAAGGGTAAAGCGCATGCATGCTCCTTTTAATGTTGCCTTGTACAGATATAACTCTATCGAGATAGAAAATCCGCAATCGCACAAAAACGCTTAAAAAAACTCAACTCCCCGGCCACTGCGCGGACAATTTCTTAATCTGCTGCGCCTGTTGCAGGGTATGCAAATTAGCCTGAGTTTGCTTAACCAAGGGATGTTGCTCGCCATACAAGGCCAACAACAACTGCAAAGCAGGCCGATAAGCAGCGTCGGCTTCGGTAAACTCGCCCACAGCTACCCAGGCCCCGCCCAAATTATTATACACAGCGGCCAAATCGGCTTGGTTTACGGCAGGCAATGCCAAGTCTATCGCCACAGCCTGCTGAAAATAGCTAATCGCCTCCCTGTACTGACCAGCGTTTTTAAGCGCCTCCCCCATATTATTGAAAGTGCTGGCAACACTCGGATGGGCTGCGCCATACAGCCGCCGATTCATCGCCAAAGCCCGCTGAAATAAGACCATACCCTGTGCACAGGCCTGCTGATGACACAACACCACGCCCAAATTATTCAAATCTCTGGCAATATACGGATGCTGCTCGCCGTAACTCCGGCTATCCACAGCCAAAGCCTGTTGGTAATAGCGCTCGGCTTTGGCATACTGGTTTTGATTATCATAAGCGGCGGCCAAATTGTTATAAACCGTAGACAAATCCTTATCGTCCGGGCCCAGAGCCAAAGCCTTTTCAAAATAAGCAATCGCCTGAGCATACGCGCCCTTCCCTCGCCAGGACTCGCCCAAATACATATAATCCCCGGCCAATTGCGCAGAGCGCTTACCCGACTGCTGCCTATCACTAGCAAGCACTTGCTCATACACCGCAATCGCTTTATCGTACTCGCCCAAACCATCCCAGGCCAAACCCATAAAGTTAAGCGTAGAGCGCCTCATCTCCACCGGCAACTTATCCGCCCCGGCCAGCGGCGTTAACAAGGCCAGCACTTGTGGGTAATCGGCCGCCACCAAGGCCACTTTGGCTAAAGCCAAAACATACTCCGGCTGCTCCGGCGCCAATTGCAGCGCCCGCTGAAAATAAACCAAGGATTGCGGATAATTATATTGGTCAAACGCTAGCAAGCCCTGTGTATACTTGGCCGCGGCAGCTTGGGTAAGGGCAGTGGCGCTGGTTTGATACAAGGCTTCCAAAGCCGCAATAGCCGCATCGCGATCCCCACGCGCCAAGGCCTGCCGACTTTGCGCAACCAGGGTTTTATTGCTTAAGGCATTATTGGCCTCTATTTCCAGCATCCGCTCAGACAGCGACACTTGTTCAGCATGGTACGCTTGCTCAATGTCAGCAAGCCGCAAAGTCAAGGCATCAATTTGCTGCTGCAACACCTGCTTGCTGCCGGTATCCGCCTTGCCGGTAACTTGCGCTTTGGCAAGGCTCAAATAGCTTTCCAGCTGTTGACGATAACCGGCCAGACTTAACGCAACCGGCGCCTCTCGCGCCGTGGTTGGCTCAGACAGAAAAAACCAGCCGCCAAGAGCAAGCACCGCCAAAGCCGACAGCCCGTAACAAAGTTGCCGACCTAGCGGCCTAGGCAGCGGTTGCAAGTAATTGAACACCTCTCCAAACTTAGCCAAGGCCACAACCTCAATACTCGCCGCCGCCAACTCCGCAATTAAGGGCTGCAAATCGCTCACCGGACGTTCCGCATACTGCGGAGCGCCCTCGCTATCAAGGCCAAGCCGGGCCAGATAATGGCTAGGCACAAAAAACACACAGCGTTGCCGAGCCCACTTACCCTGTTGTTTTTCCGCCAGCACCAAAGCCATTTTTTCAGCCAAACCGGCAACCGGCCTCACCAGCACCTCGTCCGCCACAGTCGCCAAACAACCGCTGGCAATCAGCCCAGCCTTAGACTTAAAGCGGCTGGACAACAAGCTTAGCGCAAACCCCAACTGTACGCTCTGCCCATCCACCGCACCCAACAACACCGGACAATGCAGCTCTATTTTTTCCGAAAACCCGCTGGTCAAACCCTGGCGCTGCAAGACCCGCAAGGCCTCAAGCACCGTATAGCCTTGTTTATACAGATGCGCTTCCAGCAAATGATACAGCAAGGGCGTGACATTCTTTTTCAACGCCAAATCCACGGTATCCGGGCTAAGCGCAGCAATCCGGGCTGCCAATAACTGGCCGTCCTGGCCGGACTCGGCAATCGTAGGTATCCATACACAAGCTGTCATGCAAAGTAGTGTGGCAGGTTATTAATTTTCTATCTCGAAGTAGCTCTAGGGCGGTGTAAAAAAATCACCCCTATAGTACCAATTTTTGCTCACAGCTGTTAGCTAAGCAAAACAGCAAGCCGACACTGCCTAGATCACCGGGACAGTAGCAGAACAGAAACGGGTAGCCACAACATTAAGGCTACCCCCACTAAATAAAAACTCAAACCTTGATTATGCTTAAAATTTCATTGCAACCCATCATAATAAGTCTATGTGTGCTTACTTGGCTAATTTTAACTCCTCAGCTCTGTTTAGCTGACGCCAATCACCCCGGACTCGTTTCATGCCCGGAAACTGAGTTAAGCGATCTAAAGGTATTGACTGAGCTAATACCCCGGTTTGAAAACCTGACACTGGACGAAATAAAAAAACTTTTATACGCCCAAAACTACATGCTGGATCCTGCACAAAATGTTCAAGAAAACTCGAATAACCCCGCCATATTCTTTACAAAAGACAGCCAATGTCAAAAAATAAGCCTTGGTTTTAGTGATCAAGCAGATGAAATTGCAGAATTTAGTATAAAAATCACCCCGCTGCTCGAAGCAAACAGCCCTCTGTGCCTAAATTATGATTCACAACTACGTGAAACCTGGGATAAGTACAGCAAAGTACCACTCAATAAATATTACCTCAATAATTTTAACGATGGGATAGCTGGGTGTCACGCCATAAAAATTTACCTGCTAAGCGAAAATTTTATCCAAAAACTTATCCAAGGATATGGGGATATTATAGATGCAGTCAATGCCGGTGTAGATAGCTCAGAGACACTGGAAGCAGAATTACAGGCTATCGGCTATCAAAAAGAAAGTCAGGCCACGGATGTGTTTGGTCTTACAGCAATAACAGCCAGCCCAGAGCCAAATCAAAGTCAAGATAGAATCACAGTATTTTATTTTAATGGCAAAATAGCCGAATATTTTTTGACGCTACCCACCTATAAATATCAATACGCTGTCGATATCAATGGTCAAAGCCTGGTAGCAAGAGCCAAAGCGGCATTGCAACCAAAAACCAAGCCTGATGCAACTTTAAAAGCCGAATATTCAACGGTAGAACTCCATCAAGAATTCAAAACCGTCCTGGATAATTACTACGAAACCGTCGAGGCTGGCTACAAAGAATTAAAACCAATCACTATCCCAACCGAGTTGCGCAGAAGCTATGCTTATTTTGTTTCCGACTTAAGTAACGTGATATTAGGTGAAATATGTGGTTTTGCTGGCTCACCCACAAAAACCAAAACCACTATGGATACAATTTTAAAGGCAAACAGACCGGATATTATTGAAAATATAATTTATGGCTTCAATCCTGCCGGACGCGTCCATGCGGCAATGATCCTGACTCGCCTGGGCCGGGCTGACAGCCCGGAAATTCAAAATGCCATAACAAAACTCACCACGTTAAACATCCAAATGTCCTCTTGTGGGGGGTGTATTTTTGATACCATACAAACACCGGAGCAAGTCAAACTTTATATAACTGACAATCCGCCTTGGCCTTTTGATTAAGCTCTCAACCGCGCCGGGATAAACTAACTCATGTATCAATTAAAACTCCAATCATAAGCCGCAACGCGGGGCTAAACAACAAATGCCGCAACACGGGGCTGGCCTCCAACTCCGTTTCCGCCTCCGCCAGCGCATTCAAGGTCAGTTGAATAAGCACCTGACCGGCTGGCGTTTGCCCGGCAATGTCCACCTCTCTATCCGCATAATCAGCAATAGCTAGGCCCAAGGCTTCCAGCTTCAAACTAATCCGGCCCTGCTTTTGCGCCACACTCAAGCGAAACTGGTTATCATCACTTTCCAGCACCCGCAGCTCCAACAACGCGCCACCGTCCGCCGCCGCCCGGCGGGTAATGGTGCTCAGCGCAGCATACGCAGCAGCGGGGTTTACCGGCACATAGTCCACGCTCAAACCACGCTGTAACCACGCCGTCAGGCTTTCCTCCGCCTCCCGCACCGGCAACCAGGCCTGTAAAGCCGCCACTTCCTCCCGGCTGACCGGCGGTTCCCAATCGATTGCGGCCAAGCGCTGCCGAGCGCTCAACCATAAGTGTTGCGTATTAGGCATAGTCCACGTCTCCCAGATGTTTTAGCACAACCGCACTCAGTTCAGACCGCAAACGCGCCAATAAAGCCTGCTCGGACAAGCGCTGATAATTCAGCTGCGGAAACTGCGCAATCAGCTGCCGAAAACCACGGTCGGTCAATAAAAACTGCGCCTTACCGGCATGCAAACCAAATTGATCGTCCTGCATAAACAAGCGCCACGCATACGCAGTCACCGGATTAAAATCCTGCGGATACTGGTCGGGAATCGCCAGCAAGGCCAGAGCAGTGGAGGCTTCAGGCGGCGCAGCTGCATAATCGGCTTCCGGAACAATCCCGGACTCCAAGGCTGCATACACCTGACTCGCCGCCGCAAAGACCTGCGGCCCTCGCTCACTCTCCGCAAACGGATAATCATCACTACCGGCAAACGTCTGCTTAAGCTCAGTCCCTCCAGGTTTAATAAAAGCCCGATAGAATTGATAACAAGCCTCGGCCTCAGCAAACCCGGCATAAGTTTTGGCAGATTTTACCGCGTATTTACGCGGCACAGCCTGTAAGGCTTTAAATAAACTTTTGAACAACTGCGCTTCATCCCAAGGCGCAACTGCATCGGGCAAACAACACAGCTCGCCGCGCTTTTGCTTAAACTCCCGTAATAAGGTCGTTAATTCGCGGAGTTGCTGATCGGAAAACGTCAACTGCTTAGACTCGCCGCTGTTCTCGGCAGCGTGAGTAAGCCACAGCTCCGGCGGTAAACCGCAAGCCACCAAATGACCATAGCGAGCGTTTAAGGACTCCAACACCCCTTTCAAGCGTTCCGCAATATTTGCCGGCGCTTTACTTTTTTGTCTGGGTATTGGCGGCTGCACTTGCAACGGAGCAGGCAAAGCGGCAAACACCGCCGCCAAATTCAATTCCTCAGCAACGTGCAGCACATTCGCCCCGACGCTTAAACAATAAGGGCCAAATTCGGCAAGCCGACGGCTGGAAACCTCACTAACAAGCTCAGACCGGCGCTGCAAACCTAAAGCTGTGGCCTGAAAATAAGGATCGACCAAATTTTCCGCTAAGGCCTTACTCCGGGTCAGCGTACAAGAACGCCAAACGGCATGCCAACTTTGCTGCAAATAAGCGCAGAGTAAATGATGCATCGCCGTAGGCTGAGCCACTTGCTTATTCGCCAACTGCAAGCGCTTTAACAAGACCTCCTCCACATACAGCTTCGCCTCCTTACACACCCTATGTCGCCGCACAAACTGCTTCCTGGTGCTAATAAACACCAAGTCTGCCTCCGGGCGGGCAAAGTTTTTAAACAGCAACTTATCCCGGTAATACTTCCGGCTTAGAGTTAAATAAATCGCCAGCCAGGTACTCTCTTCCCGTCGGCGCTTAGCTTCAGCCGTCGGCGGCACAGCCAAAGCAGCGCTTTCGGCCACAGGCGCTGCATAATAGGTATTGATGATTTGGGTAATAGCGTTACTCAACTGCGCCAGCACCAAGCTGGTTTTCAGGTTAAAGCGGTTGTCCATCTGTATCTGCTAAATGTATTCAGTCCCCTCGGCAGCCCATTATGAAATAGAACCAGGTGAATCACAACCACGTCCAGCCCGAAGCGACCCGGCAGCATCGTGCCGGGCTGCGATTAATTCCTGCGGTCGGCTTGTATCATCGTAACCTTGAAGAAATTTATAGGATTCAAGCCCGTACCACTGCTTCGCTATTTTTTGTTCAGCACAATAAAGGCTGCGCCCGAAACCACAATAATGCCTGCACCCATTGACGCTGTTAAGATAAGGCTGCCGTTGCCAGCGGCAAATGGGTGATAGCAAAGTAATACGCCACCAGGGATAAAATGCCGGCGCCGCCGCGCAGGCATAAATCTACCTGTCGACTACCCCGAAAAGGCAACCGCCGAATAACCATATAAGTTCCGAACATCGCCACACCGGCGAGACTGCGGAGAAAAACAATCTCTATAAATCCCAGTGCTCTCAATCCTTTGACACAGGCGGCCATCGCCGCAAACATCGCCTGCGCGCCAAGCATATACAACATACCCGCATACAAGCGTTGATTATGCATCGAGAGAAACCGCCAATAGTAACATTAAAGCGAATAACTTATGGTAAAACCGACCCGTAGATCCTTATCTAACATATACGCCGTGCTTTCTTTGGTCGCAAGGGTGCCGATAAGCGTACCCATGACCGACCAGTGATCGTTGACGGTATACGCCAGCATTAGGCTACTCAATACCTGATCGGCATTCAAACTGCCTCTGTTATAGGAAGTAAATACCCAGTTACCGTTTTGAAAACTTCTGTTGTAACGGATCAGCCAGGTACCGTAAAGACGGTCGTACAGCATGGTTTCACCCGTCGTCAACCCAGCCGTATAATCCAGAAACGATCTCGCCTGCACCGAGGCGGTAATACTCTGCTCATTGTCCAGCGCATAATCGAAGCCGAAGGTAGCAGCAAGCTGATTTTTGCGGATACTGGCGCTACCTTGCAGCGGATAAGCGAACTGCGGGGCGAGCACGGTATCCGCCAACAGCCCTTGGCTATAGGCGAAATCGAGTTTCAACAACAGTTTGCCGATGGCCCGGTTAGCGCTGGCCCCCAAGAGCCCGTAGGGGCTTTCATTGGCAATAATATTGCCGTAAATGGTTGCCGGCGTTGAATAATGCAACGGATTATCGTACAAATAGGCGGCCATTAGCGTGATATCGCTGTGCGCAATCGACCATTGAATGCGAGAACCCGCCTCGAACTTGAGTTTATTTTTATTCGGATCGACGATCGGAAACAGTATCGGTATATAGGCCGGACTTCCTACCCTGGGTAAGGGATTGAATTGCGGATTTAGGTTAACAAAGGTCGATATCCGGCTGCTGTCCTTAAAAATATCCCAGGACAAGAACCATTGGTTGAGCCTGGCGTCTTCCATTTCAATAATACTGAGATCGCGATACTCCAGGGTATTCAGAAGATCAAGTACCGAATTACCTTCCGCTTCTCCCCATACCAGGGTTTGTCTGCCCAGCTTGAAGGTCTGATTGGTAAAACTTTTGCTAATGTAAAACTCGTTTAGTCTAGACTCAGTGTTTCCAAGCCTCTGCTCCATTTCAATGGATTGGCTGTTTTTGCCCACAACATCGTAGTCTGACGGCCAGTACAGTTTGGCTTGGCCGCTGCCTTGCAAATTCCAGGTAGGCGCAAAGGCATTCTGATACTTCACCAGCATATTAAGTCGATTGTCTTCAATGCCTGCCGGCTTATACAGGCCCGAAGACGTGGTATGCGGATTCACTTGGGCATAAACCTGCTGGTTGAATTTAAACGTAAATTTATCCCACAGTCCGGCGTTTTTTTTAGGGTCGGGTTCATCTATAACAGCATCGATATTCAAAGGATTACTCGAATCGAGATCGGCCGTCACATTATCGGCTATGATTGAAGTCTGATTTAAGCGGCCCTGTTCGGCAAAACAACCAGCGGGAATCAGCCAACACAACCAAATAATTACGCTCTTTTGCATGTCTTTAAGGGCAAATCGGCAAGACGAATTAAAAACTGATCGATTTAACTTTGAGTTGACTATAGACAGCTCAATGCAAACCGGGACACCGCATTAGTTCCCCTAGGCGCCTACAACCCCTGGCTATCCTTAGCAGCTGGTATTATTTAAGCTGAGCTCGGACTTTGGCTAAGGTCGTCTCCCGAAAGGCGACGTCAGTTAAGGTACGTTGTGTCAAAAAATCATCCGGAATACTAATATCGGTATTGATTTCGGTTCGGGCCATATTCGACAACCGATTGGTCACCAGATTCATCATGGTTTGCGATCTCGCCGTCCAGACGCCCTTTATTTCAGCCACTTTTGACGTCAGTAAGCGCTTTATTTCCTTGCTTTGCCTGTCGTACATTTCAGCACGCAACACCACGAAGCGCTCTTTATCGATAAACAAAACATTGCGTGCATAACGGGTTTTATGCGAACGTTCGGCATTGGGAATAGTTTCAATTTTCCACACCGGCCGGTCGGCCTCCGCTGCTTCCCCCAAGACAGTAATGGCGTAATCGTCTAGTTTCCCAGGATCGGTGTCTTCAGTAGTAAACTCCGAACCAAATATCGAGGCGGGTTCCGAATCATCATCGGAATTGCCGCTGGCAATACGCTTCACTTTACCCAACGCCGACAGATACAACCAAGTTTCGTTATCTTTCCCCGTTTCGTCATAGGTGTAATTCAACATGCCCACGCCTTTTTCTGAGGCCGGTTCAACCACGATAGTCACCGACTTGGTGTCTTTTTTATCGGCGCCGTAATTAATGCCGACGGCTTCCAGCAACTTCATCCGCGGCGTTTCCACACAGGTAATTTTATTTTCTTTAACACCAAACTCACAACTCGATAAGCGCGATTTTACAAACGACGAATCGGTAAGGCTACGCTGAAAATCGGTCATTTTTTCCATAATCGCCCGGCCGTTAACCGTAGCATTCTGCTCCGCTTTACTTGTTGCAGTCCCTAGCAGCAAGAGCAGGACAATTAAGCAGCCGAATGGCGCATCTACACTTTTATTCATGAGTTATACCTTTAAAGAGTCAAACGCGGATTTTACATGGTTAAGGCCGAATTTCGGTTTGAATACCATCAGCAAAGCCGGTAATAAAAAAAGCTCGCAAAGAATGCCGACAAAAATTGCCAAGCCGCCAAAAATACCCATTTTTGCGGTACCCAGATACGCTGAAAAGCCCTGAATCGAGAAGCCCATCCCTAAAACCATTCCGGTAAATAACACCGAAGGTCCAACCTCGGTTATAGTATTTTTCAGCGATTGCGCCATATTCCGGGTTTCGAATAAGGATACGCGGTAATGGGTCATGAAATGAATGGTATCGTCAACCGCCAGACCGATTATCACCGGCGCCAGCAGCAAGGTATCGGTATCCAGCGGAATATCCAGCAAACCCATCAGACCGTAGGTAAATAACGCCGGAATAATATTCGGTATCAACGAGAGCAAACCGGCCTGTACCGAACTCAGCGTCACGAAAATAATCACACTGATCACCCCTAAAGCCAACAGAAAACTGTCATATTGCGAATGCGCAATAATTGCTTGTGTCCGCATGGCTAGTGGCACTGTACCCGTTAGTGTTACTTCCAGTTGCGGAAATTCCGTTTTAACGCCCGAAAAAACCTGCGCAATCTCAAGGTTCACTTCATCGAAAAACGCCTGATATTGCGAAGACCCGGCACTATAAACATTGATAGAAATATGCGATTGGCTGTAATCGTCGGACACCATACTGCGTCTGTCGGCCGGATTAACCGAATTAAACAGATACAATAATTGGGTTATCATGGTCTGTGAATCGGGAATCCGGTAATAAGCCTGCTGTCCTTCGTGCATAATTTTATTGGTATCTTTAACCAGGTTAGCCAGCGAATAGGTACGGCTGACCTGCTTGGGGTATTTTGCGGCGATAACAGTCTGCAGTTCGTCGATGCGCGAGAGAATCAGCGGATCCAGGATACCGTCAACGGTTTTCGTGTCTATCATGATTTCCATATTTTGGGTGCCGGCCATCTTATTATCGGCTACATCGTAAGCAACACGGATTTCACTGCCTTCACGGGTCAATTCGACGACATTTGAATCAATGCGTATGTGGCGTTCGCCGTACCAGCAGACTGCGATTAAAACCCCGAACAGCAGCAAAACGCTCGCATAATGTTTCGATGTCAAACGCGGAACAGCGGTCAGTATTTGTTTCTGCCAATTCACTACGGCATAGGTCAAGATCGAAATAAGCGCAATATAGCCGCCGACGGCCCACCCCAACGCCAACAACACCAGCCCGACATAAGCCGCCAGACACACACTGCGCAGTCTGCCGGAGAGCGCAAACCATCCGTTAGCGAGCCGCTCCGACCAAGCCGGTTTAAGCTTGACCGGCTTCACCGCAGGATGCCAGAAGTCCAATAGAATCGGCAGTAAAAACAGCGTAAACACCATGGCCATGCCGACACCGGCAGTCGACATGCCCGCAAAAACCCGAATCGGGTACAGCTCCGAAAAAACCAGCGACAAGGTGCCGGCCATATTGGTCACACTGGTGATTAACATCGGCAAACCAGTATCAGCATAAGCGCCAGCCAGCGCCGCCCGGTGTTCGACGCCATGCCGCCGCTGCCCCAAATATAAGGTTATGACATGAATACAGTCCGCCATGCAGCACACGAACACCAGCATCACCGTCAAACTAATCATGGTGGACAAACTTTGCCCTGCCCAGGCCGTAGCGCCGGTAATCCAGATAACGCTGAGCGCAACGATCAAAATCGGCCATAACACGGCGCTGAACGAACGAAACAGTAGCCATAACAGCACAACATTAATCAGGATCATACCGATATTCAACCCAGCCGATTGCTGCAACACCTGCTGAACAAATTCCATAAGCGGCGGATAACCGACCGAATAGAACTCGAATTGATCATCATATTTGCCATAGACTGATTTTAATGCTTTAACAAAGCGCGCATAAACAAAATTATCCACCTTTTCATAGGTAATTTTCTGGACCTCGGCGCTGTGATCAAAACTCAAGGTTCCTGTTTCCTCCACGGTCTCAGCAAAGCTGTCATCCAGGGCAATATCTCGCGCATTAACCGTTGGTACGAAATTTTTAGCCGGCAAGGAGCCAAAGTCGGTTTGAATCAAAACCGCAGCATAATGGCCGTCCGGCGAATAAAATGCCAATTGATAATCTTTCTGCGCCATTGCTTCCGCATAAATATGCGTCAGCGCAGCAGGATCGTCGGGAATGTCACGCGGCACCAGGCGACTGGATTTTAAGGTGTCGCCGTCTGCACTCTGCACCCGAATATTGCTCAGCGATTGCACACGGCGGATATGCCGCAACTCGTCTAGGCTAACAGCTTTGCCGGCGGCATCGACAACATTGTTAGCGGGTAAATCCCGCCAATTTTCCAAATCATGCGTCAATGCCTGCACAGCTGCTAAGGACTGTTTAGAAAATACATTTCCGTCTTTGGCGCGGTAGACCAGAAAAACCGAATCATCGCTGCCGAATTGATTGCGGAATTTATCCAGCGCCACAATAGCCGGATCGTTACGATCCAGAAAACTGTTGGCACTCGTATTGATACTGGTGCGTGTCACGACGCCGACCAGCAGAAAACTCGTCAACAGCAGCACCAAGCCAAGCACCAGCCATCTAAATCGAAGGACTGTATCCGGTATCCGGGAAAAAAAATGATTAAACTGTTTGAAAATATTATCCATGTTTAATTTTGCCTTGCCATAATGAGTGCTACGACTTTTTGGTCTTAATTTAAAAATCCGCCAACGGCAGACATCCCTCTGGTTTGTAACTTACCGCCCTATTTGCCAAGAACCACTTTCCCATGGGCTGACTCAAGTCAGTCTTCCACCCATTTGAATCGCCAGGCGGCGGCAAGCAAAAACAACACCGTCATGGCGGATAAGGTCAGCAGTTGCGGCATAATTTCCACTAACCCGGCATTGTCTAGCATGACCGCCCG
This sequence comes from uncultured Pseudomonadota bacterium, assembly GCA_963705975.1. Lineage (GTDB taxonomy): Bacteria > Pseudomonadota > Gammaproteobacteria > Methylococcales > Methylomonadaceae > Methylomonas. The sequence continues at coordinate 11,027 of CAVPMI010000078.1, read as the reverse complement.
GGCGCTGCTTAACACATGCGTCAGCGGAAACAGCAGCGCCGCTTTCTGCAACACAAGAGGCGCGCCTTCCATTGAAAACCACACACCGGACAGCAAAATCATCGGCCAAGTCAATAAATTAAGCATGCCCACCGCCAACTCTTCATTGCTGGTGCGGCTGGACATTAATAAAGCCAGGCTAATCAGCGACAACGAACCGAGAATCGCGATCAACAACAATAAGCCATAGGAACCTTGTACAAAAAAATCGAACAGCAGGTTCATCGAAAAAAATTGCAGTAATATAGCGATTAACAGCATCAGCAGGCGGCTGACGACTTGTGCTGAAAGAAATTCGAAGGCATTTACCGGCGTGGCTTTCAGGCGCTTGAGCACACCGTTTTTGCGATAACGCACGATACAGTGGCCGACCCCGAACAAGCTGCAATGCATCATATTAATCCCCAGGATACCCGGCAATACCCAATCTAGGTAACGAATCGGCCGGCCGCTTACCACTTGTTTTTGCAGCAGATGGACAGCGGGCGCGGCGAGCAGGATTTTTTCCAGCAGGTAACCCTGCGGCGAAGCCTCGTTCAGCCAGTACTGGGTGCGGGCGTCGTTATTGCTCTGCAAGACCAAATCCAGTTGCTGATGCTGTAATTTGTTCAAGGCTTTATCCAGTTCCGGATAGGCGATAAATTGCAGATAACGGGTTTGTTTAAAGGCGCTGATAGCGGGACTGTCGGCGCCCACTACCCCGACTTTATACAAAGTAAGCTCTTTATCACCAAACATAGCGGCAATGCCAACGATCAAAACCACCGGAAAAATAAAATTCCAGATCCAAGTGGCTTTGTCGCGCACCAGTTCGATATTACGGGCCTTTAGTAACACAAAAAAATGATTCATCAGCTTCTCAATGCGTGTCCGGTGAGTTTCAAGAACAAATTCTCAAGATTAGGCGCCGCAACCGATAAGCCGTCCAACGGCACTTGAAAGTGTGTCAAATGACCTATCGCCGCTTCAACGTCAGGCGTATTAAATTCCACCCACTCATCCTGGACATAGACATCCAGCGGAAACCCCTGCTGCTGCGCCAAGCCGCTGGATTTCGGCAAACGAATTACGACGCCGTCAAAATGTTGTTGTAAAAGTTTGTCCGGAGCGTCTTGTACTAGAATTCGGCCTTTGTCCATGATGGCGATCTGATCGCACAGTTGTTCCGCCTCCTCCATATAATGCGTGGTAAGAACAATGGTTTTACCACGTTGTTTAATGCCGCGAATTAACGACCAAAAGTTGTGCCTGGCTTGCGGATCGAGACCTGTGGTCGGTTCATCCAGAAAAATCAGATCCGGGTCGTTGATCAAAGCTATTCCCAACAACAGCCGTTGCCGCTGTCCTCCGGAAAGCTTGCGGGTATCGCGATGCAAAAATTCCTCCAGTGCGCAGGCTGCAATAATTTCATCCAGCGGCAAACTGTTTTTATAGAGTTTTTGAAACAGCTGGAGCGATTCCTTGGCTGTCAATAAATCCTGTAAGGCGGTATGCTGAAACTGAATGCCGATATGCTGGGTATAGTCGCGATTGATCGGAGCCCCGCGAAAATGAATCTCGCCGCGCGTCGGCTTGGTTATCCCTTCCAGCATTTCCAGGGTGGTGGTCTTACCTGCCCCGTTCGGCCCCAACAAACCGAAACAACTGCCCTGGCGGATATCAAAACTCACGCCGTCAACCGCTTTTACATCCGCATACTGTTTTTCCAACTGCCTTATGCTGAGCAGCGTTTGGTTCGCAACCGCCGGCAGTACTTTGCTTGCTAAACCCATGGCACTGTTATCATTAGCCTGGGGCGCCAGTTCCTGCAGCCAGGCTGCACAATACGGTCGCCTGACCACCGAAAAATGTTCGCCTTGCGCCCGAATCACCCGCACTTTATCAAAATAAGCATCCCAGCAATTTGCCACCAGCCAGCCTTTACTGCCTTCGGCAATGACCAATGTAATGGCGTAAGGCAGTTTAGGTCCATAGCGATAATCAACTGTAATCGACGCCGCCAGCACGTCCCATATCTTAAGGAATTGCGCAGCGTCAAGGCCGGCGGTTTGCTGCATCAGCGCAGCTAATAGGTGTTTCCATTGCGCGGATGGCTGCGTATTGAGGATATGCTCGAGTTTATCTTTTACCGTATCGGGGTTGATACCGGAGTTGCTGAGCATAAAGCGGAAAAACGCTGTCACAGAGACTTTATCGACCACCCCCGGCTTTAACAGAACGCCGCTGTCGATCAGCACTATACTCCCCACCTGCAAGTCCGTAGCCTGCAATTGTTGCAGCATTTCATAGACCACTGTGCCGCCGTAACTATGGGCATAAAGATTAATTAAACCCTGTGATTGCAGAGTACGGATCTGCGCGATATTATGCGCCGCCATCGCGGCGACGGTCGTGGCCGGCTGATCGTCGGCATAGCCTTGCATTTGCAGGCCGTAAACCGGCCCCTCATGGCGCAGACATTCGGCCAATTCAACATAACCATCACTCAAGCCCGGCATGCCCGGAACAATAAATGTCGGCGTACTTTGGCGCAGATTGATAATATAAGACGAGTGTTGCAGGGGAGTCATAGGCGTCTGCAGATGAGCGGCTAATGCTTTCACGGTGGGGTACTTAAAAATATCGGCCAAGCTTAACCGGGTTTCGTTAAGCAATTGGTTGACCCTATTAAGCAACTGCACGGTCAGTAAAGAATGGCCGCCCAGTTCAAAGAAATTATCGTCCAAGCCAACCGGCTTTATGCATAGCAATTCCTCCCAGAGCGCGACCAACTGCACTTCCAACGCTGTTTCCGGCGCCGCAAACGCCTGCTTGCGATCCAGTATCACCTGATAGTCTTCCAATGCCTTGCGGTTGATTTTACCGCTGGGGGTCAACGGCGCCGCGTCTAATTTTACGCACGCTACCGGGATCATGTAATCAGGCACGTGTTGACGTAAAAAAGCCTTGACGGCGTCGGCTTCAATAGGCGCCGTATTGGGCGCTTGCGTATAAAAGGCGATTAATTGTTTTAAGCCTTGCCGGTTTTTGGCAATAACCACAGAGGTCTCCAGTCCCGGACAGGCGGTTAGCGCGGCCTCGATTTCGCCCAATTCCACCCGGAAACCACGAATTTTGACTTGCTGATCTACTCTGCCGACGAAGTCAATCTGCCCTTCCGGCAGCCAGCGCGCCCTATCGCCGGTTTTATAAAGTCGCAAGCCTCCGGCCAGTCCCGGATGCGTGATAAATTTTTCTGCGGTCAGCGCCGGACTATGCAGATAGCCCCGAGCCAAACCCGCCCCGGCAAGATGCAGTTCTCCCGGTATACCGGGCGGCAGCAATCGACCGTCCTGATCCAGAATAAAAGCCTGGGTGTTGGCAATAGGCCGCCCGATAGGGATGGGTTTGTTATAAGCCACATCGTCAGGAATGTCGTATAACAAGGAAATAACCGTGGCTTCGGTCGGTCCATAGGTATTGATGACCCGTATCGCCGGATTAAGCCGCCGCCAGGATTTAAGTTTATCGATTTCGGCTTTTTCGCCGCCGATGATCACACGGGTTAATCCGCTGCCGGCGAAGGATTCTTCCACCAAGGTATGCCAATAAGCTGTTGGCAGATTAATCAGGCTGACCCGCTGCTTATAAACGCTGTCCCTAAAATAACGCAGATCAGTAAAGCGGTCGCCATCCATAAGCACCACTGCCGCACCTACCAACAGTGTTGGAAACACTTCTTCCACAAAAATATCAAAGCTGATGGTGGAAAATTGCAACACCCGATCCCGTTCAGTGAGTTGATAGGCGTCTATGACTGCCAAGTTATGATTGACGACATTGCGGTGTTCCACCATCACCCCTTTCGGCTGACCGGTAGTACCCGACGTATAAATCACATAGGCCAGATGTGTAGCGTTAACCGTTGTGTTTAAGCCGCCTTGACTTCGGGCGATGTCCGTCCAATCGCTGTCCAAGGAAATGAGCCGGCAGTCGGCAATACTGGTCATGACAGACAAACGTGTTGCTAAATTTTGCAGGGTGACTATCAGCCGTATCCCGCTATCCTGGACTAGCATTTGTATACGCGCTTCAGGATAGGTAGGGTCTAGCGGCAGATAAGCCCCTCCCGCCTTAAGTATGCCCAACAGCGCAACCGGCATTTCCAGTGAACGATTTATGCACACTGCAACCAGGCTGTCCGGCCTCACTCCACAGGCTTGCAAATAAAGCGCCAGTTGTTCGCTTTTGGCGTTTAATTGCCGATAAGTGAGCTGTTGATCGGCAAAAATGACCGCGACATTTTCCGGGGTCTTAGCGGCTTGGCGTCCAAACAACTCATGGACACAGACGCCCACGGGAAAATCTTTAGCAGTCTTGTTCCATTCATCAACCAGCAGCATGCGCTCTTCAGGACTGACCATCTCTATCTGTGCTAACGGCAAGGTCTGCGCTTCCAGAAAAAACACCACTATTTGGGCGAGCTGTGCAGCCATCCGGTCTATCGTCGCCTCATTGAAAAGATCGGAAGCGTACTCGATACCGATAACGGCATGCTCATCTTCAAATTCGTTATAGGTAAAGGTTAAATCGAATTTAGCTTCCTTAATCTCAAAATCAAACAGCGGTTCCAGCAAGCAATTACCAAAAGGGATTTTGCCGAGCGTTAACGGGGTGTAGTTAATCAATACCTGAAAAATGGGACTACGGCTTAAATCGCGTTCCGGCTGCAGTAAATCAAGAATCTTTTCAATAGGCGCGTTCTGGTTGTCTTGACCCTCTACAATAACTTGATGGACATGCGCCAGCAACTGATCTACCGTCAAGCAAGGTTCATCCGGCGGATTGATGCGTATCACCAAGGTATTCACAAAAAAACCGACCAAATCCTCCAGGTCGCTTTGATAGCGGTTAGCGACCGGCATGCCCATGCAAATGTCGGACTGTCCGCTGTATTTCTTTAACAACGTGTACACCGCGCTCATAAACAGCGTAAAGGCAGTTGTTTTGCGTTCCCGGCTCACGAGTTTAATTAACCTGCCCTGCTCCTGCGTCAAGAAAAATTGCCGGTACCCCCCCTTGCCGCTGGACTGCGCTGGCCGAACAAAATCGAGCGGCATGGCGAGATTTTCGTAACCGGTTAAGCTGGTTTGCCAATAGTCCAATTCACGGCTTAATTTTTCATCCGTCAGGGTTTCACGTTCCCAGACTGCATAAGCGGCGTAATCGAGTGTCAAAGGTTTCAGTTCCGGCTGTTTCCCAACGCAAAAAGCATTATAAGCAGCCGAGAGATCACGCACTAACACCCGCATCGACCAGCCATCGGTAATGATATGGTGCAGACAGAGACCAAGAATATGCACATCAGCGGCCAACTTTACCCATATAACCCTGAACAGCACATCAAGCTCCAGATCGAAGGGACGCTCAATAAAAGACTGCAAATGCAGTTTTTGTTGTTGCGCTTGCTCCCGCATCGGCAAATGACTTAAATCCACGCGCTCGACGATCACCTCCGCTACTGGTTGAATGCGTTGCACAGGCGTGTTCTCGATGACGCCAAAGTTGGTGCGCAGACATTCATGCCTAACGCTGATGAAATCCAGCGCCTTACTGAGCGCATCGAAATTCGGCACGCCTGCAATTCTTCCGAAAGCCGGTACATGGTATTGCGAACCGTAACCCAGTTGTGCTAAAAACCATAGACGTTCTTGCGAATAAGACTGGCAAGCGATTTTGCCGCCGTTTAGATACTCCAAAATCTTACTTTTATGGGCTTTGATAGCCGTTGTATCAGTATCGGTCAGCTTATAACTGCCTAACTGAATTTTCAATTCGTCCTCCGGCGTAGCGATTAGCCGCACACCTTTACTAATCAATCGACTTAACAAGTGCTGCATGTTTTTTCTAGTAATGGGTTGGATTTAAGCTTAAAACAACAGTTCTTCAGATGTTTCCGCAAAGCGAGTCAAGGTATTCTCTACCAACGTTTTTTCGGAGCGGGCAACAATAACCGCCAATTGTTCAATATCTGCCGCCTCAAATAACACGCTTAGCGAGATATTGACCCCTAGTTGCTGACTAATGCGCAAGACTATTTGAATTGCCAGTAGCGAATGCCCCCCCAGTGCGAAAAAGTTATCATGGATGCCTACCGTAGAAATACCCAACACTTCCCGCCAGATGCCGGCCAGTGTTGCTTCAAGCGCATTAGTAGGTGCGACAAAAGGCGTTTTACCGGCTATGTCAACGGTTCGAGACTGTAATTGTTTCCGGTTAATTTTACCGTTGCCGGTTAGGGGCAATTGCGCCAACCTAACCCAGGCAGACGGCTGCATATAGTCCGGTAAAAACTGCCTTAGATGGCTGGCAAGCGCCGGCTCCGTAACTTCGCCCTGCGTTTGATAGAATACAATCAGTTGTTTGCCGTGCGCATGCGACTGGGCAATAACAACAGCTTGCGCAACTTGTGGATGCGTCAGTAATACGCGCTCGATTTCGCCCAATTCAACCCTAAAGCCTCTAATTTTGACCTGATCATCGCTACGGCCAAGGTAATCAAGCGTACCGATATTCAGCCAGCGCACCAAGTCCCCGGTTTTATAAAGTTTGCCGACGCCAAACGGGTTTGGTATGAATTTTTCTGCAGTGAGTTGCGGCTGGTTTAAATACCCTCTAGCAACTCCGCTACCGGCAATATGCAGTTCTCCGTGAACACCCATCGGTACCGGATTCAGCTCAGTATCCAGCACATAAATTTGCGTATTAGCCAATGGCGTTCCTAACGGAATCTGAGCACTATGACTCAATTCCGCAGCAATCGGATAGAGCAAGGAGATAACCGTGGTTTCGGTCGGCCCATAAGTATTGATCACTTGAATGCCGGGATTGACTTTCCGCCAGCGGTTAAATTTTTCCATTTCGGCCTTTTCACCGCCAATCACGACACGGGTTAACGCGCCGGCGGAAAAATCCTCCTCAGCCAAGGTGTGCCAAAATGCAGTCGGTAGGTTTACCAAACTCACCTGCTGCTTTGTGATGGTCTCCTTGAAATAATGCACATCGCTGAAACGGTTATCTTCCATCAACACCAGTGCAGCTCCCGCCAATAAGGTCGGAAAGACTTCTTCCACGAAAATATCAAAACTGATCGTCGAAAACTGCAACACCCGGTCCAGCGCTGTCAGCCGATAAGCGTCAATAACAGCCAGATTATGGTTAACAAGCTGCCGATGTTCAACCATGACGCCTTTCGGTTGGCCGGTAGACCCTGAAGTGTATATAACATAAGCGAGATTTTCAGGGGTAAGCTCTTGAACCGGTTCGCCTGCGCCTTGCTCGATAACCTCCCACTCGCTATCCAGAACAATCAAGCGGCACTCAGTCAAACTAATAATTTCGGACATATTACCGGCTAGCGCTTGTTCAGTCAGCAACAGTCGCGCCCCACTATCTACCAGTAAAATTTTGCTGCGTTCTGCTGGAATATCCGCCGCAATCGGCAGATAAGCAGCGCCGGCTTTTAAAATCCCCAACAGCGCGATAATCATTTCAAAGGAACGGCTGACGCAGAGAGCTACCAAACTATCCGGCTTAACGCCGCATTGCTGCAGGTAAACGGCCAAGGCAGTGCTTTTCTCGTGGAGTTGCCGATAGGTCAATTGCCGGCCTTCACTAATAACAGCGATATTTTCAGGGTGTTTTACAACTTGCCGGGCAAACAGCTCATGCCAACACAGATGCTGCGGATAATCCACATGGGTCGCATTGAAATCTTGCAATAATCGCTGTTTCTCCTCGGCGGGCAACAGCTCAAGGTGTTTGATCGCTTGCTCGGGTTCGGCCAGAATCCTATCCAGCAAGTGGCGGAAATAGGCTGTATGCCGCAGGATAGTCGCAGCGTCGAATAGACTGCGCTTATATTTAAAATTTACCTGCAGCGACTGACGGAAATCATAGATTTCCAACGTATAATTGTCTTCGGTCTGCTGGTAAATATCATACATCGTCTCCACGTCCTGCAGTGTTGCAGCGTTATTGAGCAATTCATCGAAAAAATTCTGGTAGGTGTATGAAACAGGAAACGGGTTTTCTTTTGGATTGGCCAGCGTCAACCCCAAATCCGCTAACAATCGCGGAAAAGGATAGTTCGCATGATCCAGGCAATGCAAAAACTGCTGCCGAGTTGACTGCACCAGCGCTGCAAAGGTTAGCTCGGTGACAATTGCGCAGGGAATAACCATCACATTGATATAGCAACCAATGCTGTTTTCGAATGCCTGCTTGGGCCGTCCCCGCACCGGAACCGTAACAGCAATATCCTCTTCTTGAGCGAGCTTATGCAGAAAAACTTGAAATACGCTTAAAAACAGCACGGATAAATTGGTTTTCAGGGTTGCGGCAAGCTGTTTTAACTTAGAAAGCCGCGCCTCATCCAGCATAAATTTCTGACAACCGATACCTTCAATAGTCAAACTTGCTTGCGGCAAGCGGTCATAGGGCAAATTTATCGTCGGTGACTGGGTAGACAGCTGCGAACGCCACCAAGCCTGGTCTTCCTGAGCGGTACTACTTTCCAAATAAGCGCGCTCCCAGCGCACATACTCTAAAAAGGCCAGGTCGGGCGAAGCGCAAGCAAAGGATTTACCGGCAACCAATGCCCAATATTTTTCCCAAAAGGCGGCAATGAACAGGGCGCCCGAAGTTCCGTCGAACACACTGTGATGAATCACAAAAAACACCGTAGGCTCGCTTAAGGTGGTTTCTATTATATAAAGCCGAAGCAACGGATCTTTAGCGAGGTCGAACGGTTGTTTTAATAAAGACCACAAGGTAGCGTCCCGCTCAAGCGCCGAAGTTGCGTGAATAACCTGTAGATTAACGCAGTCCCGGACCGGGCGAATACGCTGTATGATCTCAGCACTACCGGGTGGCTGCTCGATACAAGCCCGCAGCAAAGGATAGGCTTCCAGCATCGCCGTTAACGCCTGCCGGAGTTTATTTTGCTCAATTCCACCCGCGACCTTAAAAGTGAGCGGCACGTTAAACGCGATTGAATTCGGGGCAATCTGATTGACATACCACAAACCCTTTTGTACTTCGGATAACGGACTCTGAACAGCCACTTGCTCGGTGGCTGTCTGCGGCAGGCGATTCGACGCGCCGATGCTCGATTTTTGCTGCTGTTGCCTTGCCACCAATGCAAACAAGTCAGCAAAATTATCGACGCTGAGCACTTGGCTGATTTTGATATCCAAGCCAAGCGCTTCATTAAGCTGAATAACGAACTGCATCACTTTTATGGAATCGAAGCCGTAATCGATCAGTGAGGAAGAAAGCTCAATCGACGCTAATTCGAGATTAAAAATAGCCTTTACCAAGCGAGAGATCACTGCATTATCAGCCATCGCTTCATTGACGTCTGTGACTGTCGTCCAGTCAACTTTAGCGGTATTTGGTGCCGAAGCGCTCGTTGAAATACACTTTTTAACATACTCCTCAAGGACTATATGCGCGTTCATACCGCCGATAGCATAACTGTTAAGTGCAGCTCTTTTCGGTGTGTTAACTGAATGCCAGTGTTGATTTTCGACTTGTAAAATAAGCGCGTGATTCAACGCCACTTCATTGTTGAGGGCGCCAAAACCGGTAATACCAGGTAGCGTATTATGCTCCAGTGCCTTAATCACCTTGAACAGCGCCGCAAGGCCGGAGGCTATTTCCGGATGGCCTATGTTCGGCTTTATACAACTGACATGCCATTGTTTGTCCTGAACCGTGCTTAGCTGACGATAGCTTTCGTTTATCGCCCCCAGCTCCAGCGCATCCGCCAACACATTGCCGATGCCGTGGGCTTCAACATAATCTATACTGTCGCTGCTGATTCCGGCGGTTTCAAGGCATAATCGAATCGTTTCCCTCAAACCTTGGGGATTAGGCGCTTCAAAAGAATATCCTCTGCCGCCATGAAACACGGCAGAACTTCTGACTATCGCCAATACCGTATTGCCGTCCTGCTCGGCCCGAGCGAGCGGTTTAAGTATTAACGCACCGGCGCCTTCACTTCTTACGTAGCCGTTGGCATCGTCGCTAAAACTTTTGGTTTTATTATCATTGCTCAAGAGCGTGCAATACAATCCTTGGTTCGCAGCCGCTTCAAACTCATGCGCCGCGATCACATTCACGCCGCCAACAATGGCCTGCTTACACTCGCCGAGTTGCAAACTTTGCATCGCCCTATGCAAGGCAACATAGGCGCTAGTACAAAAAGCATTAATGGTTTCGCTGGGCCCTTTGAGATTGAGGTGAAAGGAAACACGATGTGCAATGGGAATTTGATAGGCCGCCTTGCCACCCACTTCAGCTTGTTGTGCAACAATAAATACGCCGGTAGTCTCTTTGGCGAAATCCCTAAGGGCAATCCCGCGATGGCAGAAGGCATCGGCCATCACTTTATAAAAAAGTTGCTCCTGCCTATCCATTGCCGAGTAGGCATCCGGTGTGATTCCCAATTGCTCCGCATGGCAACTGTCGGGTTGAGCAACACGTCCGAAGTCCAGGGTTGGCCTCCCGTATGAAGCACCCAGGTCCAACACTTTACCGGCAACAATTTTATCCCATAAATTATCAACATCAGGGACACCGGGAAATAGTCCCGCCATGGCGATAATGGCAATATCGTCAAACGCTGCCGGATGTTTAAGCTGCGGTTCCTGGATAACGTCATTATCAGCAACAAAGCACTGATCGGCCGGAAAATATAACACCTCGTTAAGCAAAAAATCCGTTAACAAATCCAATCGCGGATAGTCGAACAGTAGCGTCGATCTTAAGGAGCACTTTAAAAGCTCTTCCAATTTAACTTTAAAATCCACCGCCTGCATCGAATCGGCGCCTAATTCGCTAAAATTCTGCTCGTCGGCTATCTCATAGGCATTATCAAATTCCAGAAAATCGGCTAATAACTCCCGGATAAAACCAGTTAAAATTATCTTCCTTTGCGCTGCTGT
>CAVPMI010000077.1:0-274776 GCA_963705975.1 uncultured Pseudomonadota bacterium | reverse complement strand
CCCCCCCCCCCCCCCCCCCCCCCCCCCCCCCCCCCATGGCCCGGCTACGTATTGCTCACTCAGCGGTGGAATCCGCCATCAATGCTTTGGAAGTTCATGGTTTGGATACAGCCCCGATCATGGCATTGATGGTTTCAAGCGTTATGTTAGCCTTGCCATAGTGGCCCGCACGTCCAGCGCTTAGGCGCGGTGCTGCGCGAGCAAGAAAAGCAACAAGAGGAGCGACGACGCGGGCCATATAAAAAAGCAGCCTAAATTCAGGCTAATGGGCAACGAATTTAAGTGTTGCCAGGATAAGTGTGTGCTGAAAGCACAGCAAATGAGAAGCATTCTCAACTATAGTGATTCAGCAAGCGAAATATACGAGCTAGACAGAAAAATCGCGGGGGACGTGAACGATCTCCGCCCCGGTTTTCTGAAAAAAGCGAGTTTTCTTTCGGGCACTACTTAATATATCAGCGCTGTCTTGATTGGGCTGGCAACAAGTGTTGGCGCAGTGTTGCAAGCCCTGATTCGGCGCTTGGCTGTTATAGCGCTTTGCCGCTTTCCCTAATGCACTCGCGACCGAAAAACAGGTTTTGCAGTTCATGTTGTTTGGCGGCTTATTAAGTCCCATGGTTAATTCAACCCTGGGTATTTCTGCGCTGATAATGAGTGGCAAAATGCCGGCGGCAGACTTTTTGGGCAACTGGGGCATCTGGTGGGTTGGAGACGCCATCGGTATTCTTATCCTTACCCCGCTGGCTTTAGCCTGGTTATTCCGGCCAAAAGACTATTTTGCCGGTAGGCAAGTGCAAATCACGCTGGCAATTTCCTGTTCGTTTATTTTGGCGATTTTTCTCGTCCTCCATGAAAATAAAATTGAAATCGAGCATGTAAAGCTGCAGTTTGAAGAAGATTCCGCTTTGATCAATCTGGCGCTGGATAAATCAATCACCTCGCATTTAAACGCGCTTCGTGCGCTCGAAAGTTTTTTCATATCCTCGTATAAGGTTGAAAGGCATGAGTTTCGAAGCTTTGTTTCGCAGTTATTGCAGAATTATCCGGGCGTCAGAGCGATGGAATGGAGCCCCAATATCCTATTATCTCAGCGGGTTGCGTTCGAGGCTGGGGCTGTAAAAGACGGCTTCCTTGATTTTAACATCACCGAGTTGGACGCTAATAAAAAGTTAATTCCTGCAACTGAACGGGAAACGTATGTCCCGGTTTATTTAATCGAACCCTTCCAGGGTAACGAAACTGCTTTGGGTTACGATTTGTATTCCAACGAGAAACGCCGAGAGGCGATTGACAAAGCCAGAGACTCGGATGAAATTGTGACGACAGCTAAAATTAAGTTGGTACAGGAGGGGGGCGATAAGTTTGGCCTACTGGCGTTCATGCCGATTTATCGAGCAGGCCTTCCGCATGGAACACTGCATGAACGCCGCCTTAACATTACTGGTTTCGTGCTTGCAGTATTCAACTGCAATGACATAGTCATGGCGGCCTTCAATAATAATAACCGAGGGAAACTGGACTTCCGGTTAATTGACGAAAATGCCCCTGCCGGGGAACAATTGCTGTTTACCAGTGATAGCGATGAAGCCAAGACTAATCACATTGACGAAAATAGCTTGTTCGGCATTAATGGTACTTTAATAAGTATTACACATTTCAATGTTGGTGGCCGTCAATGGCGGTTTGAAATACTGCCTAGGTCTGAGTATTTTGCTTATCACCGCTTTAATAACACAGCGTTGTTTTTGTTGATCGGCCTATCTTTAACTTGTATAGTGGGTGCATTAGGTTTGTTGTTTTCGGGTCGAGCCAGCTTGCTTCGGCAGCAGGTGGATGAGCGTACTCAATCGCTTGCAATAAGCGAAGAACGCTTTCGTTCGACCTTTGAGGCGGCCCCAATCGGCGTGACTAATTCGTCTCCGGACGGACATTTGATGGAGGTTAATCAAGGCTATTGCGAATTTCTGGGTTATTCCCGAGATGAACTGTTGGAAATGACCTATAAACAAGTCACTGCCCCTGAATATTGGCAGCTCGATGCCGAAATGGTCGGAAAACTCTTGACTGGAGAGATTTCTGAATTCAATCACGAGAAACAGTATATTCGGAAAAATGGCGAGCGTGTTTGGGGGCATTTATGGTTAAAACTCATGCGCGACACCAACGGCTTGCCGGATCATTTTATCGGGGTCATCGAGAATATTGATCGCCGTAAGCAGGCCGAAACATCAGCCGGCATGCTTTTACTGGCGGTCGAACAAAGCCCGGTTTCAGTCGTGATCACAGATCTTGATGCGAATATCGAATACATTAACGAGTCCTTTATCCGGAAAAGCGGCTATAGCCGTGATGAAATCATCAGGCAAAATCCCCGCGTCATGCAATCAGGAAAAACACCCAAAGAAACCTATACTGAGCTATGGGCAACTATAACCAGAGGGGAGGTGTGGAAAGGTGAACTCAGTAACAAGCGTAAAAATGGCGAAGAATATATAGAATTCGCTTTGATCACGCCTGTATTTGAGTCGGATGGTTCTGTCAACCATTATCTGGGTGTTAAAGAAGATATTACCGAACGAAAAAAGGCAGAAGAAGCCAACCAAGAACTGTTAAACCGCATTAATCAAATCGCGAACAGCGTGCCGGGGGTTATCTATCAGTATCTATTGCGTTCGGATGGCAGTTCTTGCTTTCCGTACGCCAGCGAAGCTATGCGAGACATTTACCGGGTTGCGCCCGAAGAGATCAAGGAAGATGCTACGGCTGTATTTGCGATTCTACATCCGGATGACTTTGAGGGCGTGGTGGTATCTATTCGCCAATCTGCCGAGAGGCTTGAACCTTGGCAATATGAGTATCGGGTCCGGTTTTCTGACGGCGCCGTGCGTTGGCTCTACGGTAACTCAATACCTACAAAAAAGGACGATGGCGCCATCCTCTGGCATGGATTTATTACTGACATTACTGAGCGCAAAGCTCTGGAAAGTAAACTGGTCGAGTCAAGCCAAGAGATCCAAGACCTGTATAACCACGCCCCCTGTGGTTATCATTCAATTGACCAAGACGGCTTTATTAAACGCATTAATGATACTGAACTTGAGTGGTTAGGCTGCCGGCGCGAAGAGGTGATCGGCAAGAAAATGCTGGATTTTTTGACCTCTGAGGGTAAAGAGCAATTTATGCAACGCTATCCGCAATTTCTGGCGACCGGATGCATCGAAAATTTAGAAGTAGATTTGATCAACAAACAAGGCGAAATCCGTCAGGTCAGTTTGAGCGCCACCGCGCTTAGGGATGCTGACGGCACTTTTTTAAGAAGCCGGAGCGTGATGTATGACATTACCGAATTAAAGAAAACGCAAAATGCGCTGCGGCTGTTGACCATTGAACAAGAGGCCATGCTGGATAATGACTTAGTGGGCATTGTGAAATTGCGAAACAGAAACGCCATTTGGATAAATACCGCTATGGAACGTATTTTTGGCTATGGTCCAGGGGAAATGGATGGTCAACCCAGCAGGATTTTGTACCCTGACGCTGCCGCTTATCAGGCGTTCGGTGCGGCGGCGTATCCCATTCTCAATGCGCATGGCATCTTTCGGACGCAAATAGAGCTCATCCGCAAAGACGCTCAGAAAATCTGGGTCGATGTCAGCGGCGTGCAATTAACGGATAATAGCGCTGAATCGATGTGGATGATGTTAGATATTACGCAGATGAAAACACATCAACAGGAAGTCGAGCGCATGGCTTTCCACGATGTTTTGACGGATTTGCCGAATCGATTGCTGGTCACCGATCGCTTGAAACAGGCTTTGGCTCAGGCTGAAAGGGCAAATCAGTCGCTCGCGGTTTGCTATCTCGATCTGGATGGCTTTAAACCTATCAACGATCAATTTGGTCATGCGGCCGGCGATAAGTTGTTGATTGAAATTGCGCGGCGCATGCAAGCATCCGTTCGAGCAAACGATACGGTTGGTCGGCTAGGCGGTGACGAGTTTGTGCTGTTGCTAACAACCCTGGAAAGTTTTGATGAGTATCAGCTTGCATTGCAACGGGTCATTCAAGCCATTAACGAGCCGATCTCAATAGACGGCAACACAGTGGTTTCCGTGGGCGCCAGCATTGGCGTAACTTTATTTCCTTTTGACAGTAACGATCCGGATATACTTTTACGTCATGCGGACCAAGCAATGTATCAAGCTAAAAAATCCGGACGTAATCGGGTTTATTTATATGAAACTTAGGGTTGGCTGTCGTTTACCAATATTAATTATTATCTTATTGTTATATGGGCATTAACTTGGTTAGATTGAAGTCCAGTTCCTCGTTCAGGGTAAACATCCTAAAGCCCGAGCGCCGTCGATCGTTAACTCTCAGATTTTGCGGGTGAGAGTTTGAAAAAGCATTGAAAACACGCCTATCTTTTAACCGAAAGCCCGGACGTCGGCGATCGTAAGTTCGCCGATTTTGCGGATGCGGTTGTGAAAAGGAATCGAAGGCGCGTTTATCACGGAAATTCTGTCCGCGCTGGCCGCGCTGATCGAGTATTCTGGTTACGCTTGCGAAACATATCCCTCGGCAACCAGCTACTTACAAGTACGCGCCAAAGTGTATGGTCAAATGTCCATCCTGGAATTGCAATAGGTCTAGTAGACTCTCGGCGGATAGATGAGATGTCGCGCACAAGCCTTGTAGATCAAGCCACATGCCGATTGCGTTGGAAATTTGCGGGTCATCGTCGACAACCGCGACAACGCCCGGCAATATGGTTTCTCTGCTCACGAATTGCGGGGAGAATAATGGTACGGTGTGGCTCACGGTTGCTTTTCAGTAAACTATTGACAAAATGCCCACCCAATCGGATAGTCGAAAACATATTCCCTGCGGCGCTTTATTAGACTTACGAAGTTCATGGGTCTTTGTGGCCGGACTTTAATCTTGAAGTCCATAAGCATCAATAATTTCTTCCTGTAAATTTCTAATATCCCGGAGCATCTCTTCCGGCAAATCGGTTGCCCCCTCTAAGTCTAAGCAGTTATTTTTGGAAAAAATTAAATCATGCAGCTCTTGTTTTGAAAGCTCGAGATTACATGCATCTGCATGCGATTTACGCAATTTCAAAATAATATCCAGAACAATAGCGCGGTTTTGATTCTTTTCGTCTAGATTGTTGGCCAGGCTGTCTATTCTTTCATCAATCGATTTCATGGTTATTCTCTATTAGCTAAGTCCGGAACCTGCCGGAACAGTTCTGGAGCTATCATCTCCAGATGATTATTGTTTTCCAACTACTTGCAGAATTCGTCAATTCCTAGGATTACTAATCCGGATTGTGCTAGTAGATTTCTGACGGTGCGTTTTAGTGGAATGGCATACGCGTAAATCTGACTTTAGCGTCGGTTACTTTTGCATAGTGCGAAGCCGACACCGGCAAGGCCGATCCCCAACAGCCCGAGGGTATTTGGTTCCGGCAATGCTTGATTGGCTGCATCGGCTATAATGGCTTGCGCGGCCGCAGACGGGTGCAGCGTGTCCCAGAACAGATACTGGTTAGGGGTTGCGCAGACTGATCCGCCGCCTGTTGTGGGGCCGTTGTAGCATGGGTCGGTGACGTCGGTAAAGCCGAAGGCGCTGGGGTTGGAAACTGCGGCATCAATTAGGCTGAAGGTGTCTACGAGGGACAGGTTGATGCCTGGCGTCGCTGCGAGACTTAAAAGGTCAGATTTTAGATCGGCATCATATGCCAACGCCAGCGCAGTTCCCGCAGCCGATGCAGCCGCAACTAAGTCAGTAAGGAGCGGCGTTTGTCCAAGATCCCCCACCAGCGGCACCAAAAAATCCCGTGCGCCAACCGATGCGAGCGTGGCAATGTCAGTTGCCTCTGTCTGCGCTGCGCCTGCTACTGCACTAGCGGGGTTGGTAATGTTGTAGCTGATAATATTTATGAGGTCGTTAGAGCCAATCCAAACCGAATAGAGCGCGGATGATGGGGCTTTAGAGCCTCCGAGTTGGGAAGTAAAGTCTGTTACTTGGTCTGTTAGGCTTGGTACCGTGCTTGGTTGTGATAGTGTTGCCGTGTAACCTGTTGTAGCGCCGCCGAACGCGTAGTCATTTCCGCCCGCAAGAGAGGGTGTTACGCTCCCCAAACCGAGGCTAGCTGAAAGGTCTTCCACCCAGTTCGGTCCATTGGTAAATGCGCCGTTTACGTAGGGTGGAGCGGGCAAAGCACCGCCAGTTGCTAATAAATCATTCCCGACGTCGGATAGACTATCGCCGAATACGTACATGGCCGAATAGTCCACCGCAGCTTGCACAGTGAAAGGCGAAAAGGTGATGTAAAGCATACCTATGGAAGTGGCGAACTTACCTAATAGTGTCATACAAATTACTCCTGCACAGATCCAGCGCCTTGATCGATCATCCAAGTATGCGCCGGATACGCTAACGATATCTTCATCGAAGACTTTAGGAGGGGTGTAAACATCCCCTATTTATCTTATGGGTAAGATAACAGTGTCATAACTGAATGAGCAATTCGTATAGATACTTACGCAACGCTGGAATTTGTAGCAGATGATTGATCCATGTGACCCAGTCTGCGCTGCTCCGGGCAATCCGGAACAGCCGATTTAGGGTAAGGTTTTGATTTTAATAGTGAGGCTCGGTATATATAGCAATTGACAATCTTATGATTAAGCCTAAAATTGCTAATGTAATAAAACCTGCCGGCAATAATACGGAGGGAGATAGGCTGGTTGCCTTGCGCAGCAATTTTAATGGGTTGTCGGTTTCATCTGCCGGGATAGGGCCACCAACTTAAAGCGGGACAACTGCGAGGATTAACCGTTCACCGTGAGCCTGTCGAAGGGTGGACGGTTAAGCCGTCCCGGCTTAAGTTGGTAGCCCCGGGATAGCTTGAGTCTGTGGCGTTTGGGCTTTGTAGCGCTTTAGCAATTTTGCACATTAAACATTTTCGTCAGGATTTAGTATGAATGAAGATACCTTTAATATGGAAATCAGGAAATATCTTAAAACCGTTGGCATTAATTCTCAACGGGAAATAGAACATGCCGTTTATAAAGCCATTGAAGCCGGCACGTTAACGGGCACGGAAACCATAGAAGTTAAAATGACGCTAGAAGTGCAGGCGGTGGGTATTTTGCATAGTATTCCTGGGAAAATCGCCCTCGAATAGCTTTAAGTTACTTTCTGACGATTCTCAGTTTAGATAGAAATAGAAATAGCATGATCTACAAAGTGTCAGGCGATATTTTATTAAGCAAAGCCCACGCAATAGTTCATGGTGTCGGGGTCAATGATCCGATGGATAAGGGCTTGGCTTTACAATTAAGCCGTAAATATCCAGGGTTACAGAGAGACTTTGATTGCTGGTGCTACCAACATGCGACTAAGCCGGGCGAGGCATGGCTATGGAGTTCTGAGCATAACGTGCATATCGTGAATTTAATTACGCATGAAAATTTGGTCGTTCATGAACATTATCACACCAAGGCAACCTACAATAATATCAGGCATGCATTAGACGCTTTAGTTAAACTGATTACCACTAAGAAGCTTACTTCAATTGCTATCCCTAAATTAGGCACGGGTTTAGGGGATCTGGAATGGGACGATGTTTGGTTGCTAATAGAAAAACACTTGGCTGACGTTGAAATTCCGGTTTATGTGTATGCTGTTTACATACCGAGTCAAACGGCTGAGGAACCAAATCATTAAGATCTGCTGCACGTTCCACAGATACGGAATGCTAAGAGGCTTTAGACAAGTATTTTGCCGGACAGCCGGATCAGTTAACGCTGGATAGACTGTTGGCAAAGGCCGAAAATTGAACGCTAGTACCAATTGGACAACTTGCAAAATTCTTGCGCATCGCGGCGCTAACCGCTATGCGCCTGAAAACACGCGCCCGGCGTTCGATAAGGCATTTGAGTTTGCCGTCGATGGGGTCGAAACCGATGTGCAACTCAGCAAGGATGGCGTACCGGTTCTCTGGCATGATGCTTTTCTTGATAAGCTCGGCCTAAACCAGCAGCGGCTTGACGATTTCGATTTTCAACAGTTGTTAGCCATGCGTTTTACTGAGACGCCGACAGTTACCGGCTTAATGGGGCTGGCGGAATTTTTGGCCTGTTATCGCGGCCGTGGCGTTTTGAATGTGGAAGTTAAATGCCGGGCTAGGGAGTCCGCGCTAAGGCAACAGGCTAAAATCCGTCACACCCTGGATTTAATAGGCAGCGCGGACGTGGAGGATGTTTTTGTGTCTTCCTTTCATTTGCAGAGCCTCACTTTTGCTCACGCCTATGCGCAGCAGATTCCCTTGTTTTATCTGCTGTCGGGGCGGCAAACCGGCGACGCTGTAGCGCATGCTTTGCAGCTGCAGCCCTTTCTGGCAGGTTTTTGCCTGCCGATTAGCCTGATTGACGCGAGTTTGGTAACTCTGTTACGCGGGCATGGCAAGGGTATTGGCGTCTATACCTGTAATAGCGAAGCTGAAATACGCAAAGCCTTGCAACTCCAGGTGGATATGCTGATTACCGACGACCCGCTGCAAGCTTTGCGGTTGCGGTCTAAATATTGAGTTGGTTAATGCTGGACTATCGCGTGCATCTGTTGCTTAAAATTATAGCGCTACAGACAGGGACGGATCAGCAGTAATCATTAATTTTTGCCCCTCTAGTATTTCAGACTCCGTCCCAACTTCAACGGCAAAGTATTTGCATCCTTCTGGAATTTCAACCCCGCTCAAGTTTATTCCGAACATTAACTGGATTCGCTTGTGAAATGGCTCTAATGGAATGCTTTCATTATTTTTTTCTAAGTCGTTTGGCGGTATTTCAGTCAAAACAAAGCCATCATCTCTAATAATTTTTAGTGAAATAGTTTTGAGAGGATTGCTTATTTCTGTAGAAACCCACACATAAACTGACAATTTTTGCAGCATAATTGGCAATGACGGCACTGTCATGCCACCTAAATATACCCCCATAAAAGATGGTTTATTGCCAATTTCTTGGCGGATGTCATCACACCATATAGCATGAACATAACGATCAGTCATGATTTTCCTCTGAATGTTTTGCGGTACGAGAATTGCTCCATGCTTCAAATAGGACTTCTGCGCTAACGCCAAGCGCTTTTGCTATTGTAATGGCTATGCTGAGTGATGGTTCATGCTTGCCTGACTCATATCTGGAAACATGGGACTGTTCAAGGCCGCAGATTTCGCCAAGTTTTCGCTGGGAAAGACCAGCCTTAAGCCGTAATGACGCAAGCGTTGGCAGGTCAGAATAAAATGAGTCTGCAACCCATTTTCTAGCCTCGCCTAATGCACTTGCAGTTTCTTGATTTTCTTCCAATGAAGAAATTAGCTTGTCGAACTCGGAAAAAGACTGACGCTGGCTTGCAGGTGCTTTGTTGGCTTCTATATTGATGATTTTACAAGATGCGTCAGTGTAAAAGGATCTATTTTCTTGACTTTTATCAATAAAAATAGATTTTTCAATAGGTCGTGAACTCATTATTGATTGAATAAATAATGCGTTTTCTAATTTCATTGTTTGTGTCGTCATAATCAAACTCGTCTCTATGGACAATCGCCATGATGATGTGCGTTTTTGTCGGAAAATGATAAAAATAAATAAATCTATATTTTAATCCGGCCTTTTCTAGTTCAATAGAACGTAACCGCCAAAGCGGTATATGCTCTATTCTTGACGCGCTTATCCATTTTTTTACATTTATTGATTCAACCCAATCCGATCCGATCCGAACCCATTATCCAAGAGCTTGCTAATAAGATTTCTATCAGCTTTTAGCTGCTGAACGAAAGCAGCAATCTTGATGAAATGACCGGG
Organism: uncultured Pseudomonadota bacterium; assembly: GCA_963705975.1. GTDB lineage: Bacteria > Pseudomonadota > Gammaproteobacteria > Methylococcales > Methylomonadaceae > Methylomonas. The sequence continues at coordinate 264,898 of CAVPMI010000077.1, read as the reverse complement.
ATTTTTAATTTGAATACCCCGTAGATCGTCCACGGCGTCATTATGAACTTCAATTATCATATATCATATTTGGTATAAGTCAAGGAGCCAGTTCATGGCTTAACAAAATTTAACTAGGCTTCATGATTGATGATTGCAAGCAGTCCATTAATCGCTAGGCGACTTCTTTTTGTAGCAACCGCGTTTTAAGGTTCTGGCTCAGGAATAAAATCAATAATAGCCGTCAACTTCCAAACGTGTTCTGTAATTCCTGCGGTGTTATTTTAAGCGAGTTATGGCGTTTGCAGTAGTTGTAAAACATAAAATATAAGCTGATTGCATGCATGTGGTTTTCAACTTTCTTGCTGAACGCATTAGTAATCTTGGTGAAAAAGCGCATATGCATACGTATGTTTAAATTTTGACACCCAACATAGCTGGTTAAAGTCAGATCATATATCGGCGTCGATTGCTGCCCAGTTTTAAAAGATTGCCTATACCAGGTCTGAAAATCCGGGCAGTTGACGCTGAACTATTTAGATTAGGTATTTGTCCTATCGTCAGCAATGGGAGGTTCCATGAAGCTGACAACCTATCCTGACGAGTGGCCCGATATAGATCCTGCGGTTTACAGCCGCTCGGTTAAATTGTTTCGCGCCGTAAAAAACCTGCTCAGTGTCAAGTTTGAACTGCATGCCGACCTGCAAATGCTGCAAGGCGATATTTTTCTGTTTAATCATTTCTCGCGTTTCGAAACCTTTATCCCGCAATTTCTGCTGTTCGAGAAAACCGGCGCTTATAGCTGTTCGATCGCCTCAGGCGAATTTTTTCAATCCCCCGGCATGTTGTCTAATTATCTGCCGCAGGTTGGCGTATATCCACATGATCATCCACGTTTGTTTGCGATGCTGGCCGGCCAGATTTTGCGTGGGCGCAAGGTGATTATTTTTCCGGAAGGCGGCATGGTTAAGGATAGACGCGTGATAGACCAACAGGGGGAATATAGTATTTACTCGCGGATTTCCGGTAATCGCCGCAAACAACATACCGGCGCGGCGGTGTTGGGACAGGGCGTCGAAGCCCTGAAAACCGCGATTCGCCTGGCTTTTAAAGCGAACGATCAGGATCGCTTACACCATTGGCGGACGCTGTTGAAATTCGACAACCTGGATGAACTGTGGGCGTCGGCGTTGAAACCGACCCTGATCGTTCCCGCCAACATCACCTTTTACCCGATTCGTTCCTCGGAAAACCTCTTGTTTAAAAGCGTGGAACTGTTTGCCGGCGACTTGAGCCTGCGCCAATCCGAAGAATTGTTGATCGAAGGTAATATTCTGCTCAAGGATACCGACATGGATATCCGCATGAGCAATCCGGTTAACCCTTGCTGTGTTTGGGATTGGCGCACGCATCGCTTGATGGATAAGGTCGCGCCGGGTATCCGTGCATTGGATGATGCGTTTAGACTTAATACCGAGCCGCGCACGATAAGGGAGCGCTTGTTGGGACATGTTTTCGTCAGCAACGCGGAATGCGCGCGCAATCAATACATGGAGCAAATCTACGCCAATGTCACGGTAAACCTTAGTCATCTGGCGGCCACCTTGATCATGCATTACATAGGCGAGGGCCACCGGCATATTGAAAAACTTAGGTTTTACACGGTTCTCTACCTTGCCATTAAAAAACTGCAAAAAAACCCAAAAATTAATTTGCACGGCAGTCTGCTCAATCCAGACGATTATATGGATATACCACAAGGAGTGAGCACCCGTTTCGACCAATTTATTTGCGTCGCCAAGACCGCGAAATTGCTTACCGAACACGAAGAACGTTATCATTTTCTGCCGACGTTGTGCGCAGACTACGATTTTGACCGGATTCGTCTGGAGAATCCGATTGCCGTCTATTGCAACGAAGCCGCGCCCTTGCGCAGCGTGCGCAACGCATTAATAGCTGCGGACGGTGAATATCGGCAGATCGAACCGCAGCAATTAGCCGCCTGGCAACTCGATGACGCGCATTTGGAGCTAGCCTTTGAGCAACAACGTTACAGTGGCGTGCGTTATGCCGATATTCTCCGGCGGGAAACGGCGAGCGCTAATCCCGCGCCTTTCTTCATCAAACCGCAAAACGACAATGGCATAGGGATTTTGCTGATTCATGGTTTGCTGGCCAGTCCTGCCGAACTTTGCGCATACGGCCATTATCTGGCTGATAGGCAGTATACCGTGTTAGGCGTGCGTTTAAAAGGTCACGGCACATCACCCTATGCCTTGCGCGATTTAAGCTTTGAACAATGGTTGAACAGCGTCCGGCGTGGTTTCAATATTCTTAAACTCCATTGTGCGCAGGTATTCGTGATCGGCTTTTCCACCGGCGGTGCGTTAGGTTTGCAACTGGCTGCGGAAAACCATCCGGAAATTATCGGCTTGGTTGCGGTTTCGGTGCCGGTTAAGTTTGTCAATCCAAATTTTATGTTGGTCAGGTTGTTACATAACACCAATGCTTTGGTGAAATGGCTATCGTCGTACGAAGGCGTCAAACCCTTTATAGAGAATAGCCCGGAACATCCGGACATAAATTACTGCAATGTGCCGGTGCGGGCTTTGTATGAACTACGGCGCCTGATATATCAAGTCCAAGCCATATTGCCCCAGGTGAAGATTCCCACGCTGTTACTGTATGCGGATCAGGATCCGGTGGTGTCGCCACAAAGCGCCAACGCCATTTATGGAAAACTCGGCGCGCTGCATAAACAATTGCAAATGATTTCGGCCAGGCGGCATGGGGTGTTGATGGAAAATCTCGGCGGGGTTTGGCCGGCGATAAATGCTTTTTTAAAGCGTTATCAGCCCTTGCCGGAAGCTACAATGCACGGTCTGGCGACTATTCCAGCCGAGGAGACAGCAACATGAAAAACGTGGTTATTTCAGCTTATCTCAGGTCGCCGTTTACCCCGGCGCAAAAAGGCGCGTTGGCCGGGGTCCGGTCCGATGAGTTGCTTGCCCAAGTGGTTAAGGCGCTGGTGCAGACTAGCGGTGTCGATCCGCATGACATCGAAGACTTAATCTTAGGCTGCGCTTTTCCGGAAGCAGAGCAAGGCCTAAATTTGGCGCGGTTGGTGGTGTTTCTGGCCGGTTTGCCCAGCAGCGTCGCCGGGCAAACTATTAACCGCTTTTGCGGCTCGTCGATGCAGGCCATCCATGCCGCTGCCGGCGCGATTCAGATGCGGGCCGGCGAGGTTTTCATCTGCGCCGGCGTCGAATCCATGAGCCGGGCGCCGATGGGCGGTTACAATTTGCTGCCGCATCCGGGGCTGTATCGCGATTTCCCGCAAGCTTATATCAGCATGGGCGAAACCGCTGAAAATCTAGCGCAACTCTATGCTATACCTCGCGGTGATCAGGAGGCTTTCGCCTTGAGCAGTCAGCAAAAAGCGCATGCTGCGCAACTTGCCGGTGAGTTTTCTGCCGAGATTATCCCGATACGTGCCGCCGGCGGCGAGCTTATCCAGCTTGACGGCTGTTTGCGGCCGGATTCGACGCTGTCGGCTATGGCGGAACTCAAGCCGGTGTTTATGCAAAACGGCAGCGTTACCGCCGCCACTTCCTCGCCATTGACCGATGGCGCGGCGGCGGTGCTGGTGTGCAGCGAAGCGTACGCCGATGACCACGGTCTGTCTAAGCTGGCGCGTATTAAGTCTGTAGCGGTATCCGCCTGCCAGCCGGAAATAATGGGTATCGGCCCGGTTGCCGCGACCCGCAAGGCTTTGACGCGCGCCGGTTTAGCGCTGGCGGACATCGATATCATTGAGTTGAACGAAGCGTTTGCTGTGCAAGCGCTGGCTGTGCTGCGAGATTTACTTATCCCGGCGGAAAATCTTAATCTTCACGGCGGCGCTATCGCCTTGGGCCACCCGCTGGGCGCGACTGGGGCAAGGATTACCGGTAAGGCCGCCAGTCTATTAAAAAGCCAAAACCGGCAGTTTGCGCTGGCCACGCAATGCATAGGCGGTGGTCAGGGCATCGCTACGATTTTGGAGGCCGTGTCATGAACATCGAAAAAGTGGCGGTCATCGGCGCAGGGGTCATGGGGGCCGCTATCGCCGCCCACCTCGCCAATACCGGTCTTGCCGTGGCTTTGCTGGATATTGTGCCCAAGACCGGCGAGCGCAACGCTATTGCCGAAGCGGCCATCGCCAAGCTGCTGAAAACCGAACCGTCGCCTTTGATGCGCCCGAAAAATGCCCGTTTAATCACTCCCGGCAATATTGAAGACGATTTGGGGCGATTGGCTCAGGCCGATTGGGTTATCGAAGCCGTGGTGGAAAACCTGGCTGTCAAACAAGCCTTGTATCAGCAATTGCAAGCTATCTGTCCTGACAATACACTGATTTCGTCCAATACCTCGACCTTGCCGCTTGGCGTGTTGACGCACAATCAACCGCACAGTTTTAAGCGCCGCTTTATGATTACGCATTTTTTCAATCCGCCGCGTTATATGCGCTTGCTGGAACTGGTCGCGCCGCCCGAGTTGGACCCGGATATTTTGGAGAGCGTCAGCCGTTTCGCGGATGTTAAGCTGGGTAAGGGCTGCGTGTTGTGCCACGATACCCCAGGCTTTATCGCTAATCGGATCGGCACGTTTTGGCTGCAAACAGCCATGCTGGAAGCGATAGACCGGCAACTGCCTGTCGAACAGTGCGATGCGGTGATGCAATGGTTCGGTACGCCCAAAACCGGGGTGTTTGGCTTGCTGGATCTGATCGGCCTGGATTTGCTGCCGCGCATATTGGAGAGTTTTCGGCAAAATTTAAAACCGGACGACCGCTTAAGCGGCATAGCCAGCGTCCCGCCGTTACTGAAAAGCATGCTGGAGCAAGGTTTGCTGGGCCGCAAAGGGCAGGGCGGCTTTTACCGGCTGCAACCCGGTGCGACCACGAAAATTAAGCAGTCCATCGACTTGCAAACCTGCGTTTTCGGCAGCAGCGAAAAATTTAAACTGGCAGGCGTTGATCTCAGTCCGGCAGGGCTACGGGCTTTACTGGAGAGCGGCCAGCCCTTGGCGGACTATGCTTGGCGCGTTTGGTCGCAGACCTTAAGCTATGCTGCGGAAGTGCTCCCGGAAATCGCCGACCAGCTCTGCGATGTGGATAGCGCCTTAAGGCTGGGCTTTAACTGGCGCTATGGCCCCTTCGAATTGCTCGATTATTTGGGCTGCGACTGGTTTGTGCAGCGTTTGGCGCAGGAACAGCGCAGTATTCCCGCCTTACTGGCGGATCGGCGCAGCCTGTATCGGCTGGATGGAGCCGTGTTGCAGTATAAAGCGCAAGCCGGGGCTTATCAGCTCGTGCCGCGTGCGCCGGGCGTCGTGCTGTTAAGCGATTATAAACGCCGGGCGCCGCCGGTAGTGGATAATGCCGCCGCCAGTTTATGGGACGTCGGCGACGGCGTGGCCTGTCTGGAATTTCACAGCAAAATGAATACCTTGGATCTCGATAGCTTGAGTCTGATCCAACAGAGCCTGGCCGTTGTAGCGCAAGGGTTTAAAGGCTTGGTGATTTATAATGAAGCGGAGAATTTTTCCGCCGGCGCAAATCTAAGTTTATTGGTGGAAGCTATTCATCAACAAGAGTGGGGAACGGTAGAGCACATTATCAGGCTGGGTCAACAAACTTATTCCGCCCTAAAATACGCCGGATTTCCGGTGGTCGCCGCGCCTTCCGGCTTGGCATTGGGCGGCGGTTGCGAAATTCTGCTGCACTGCGATGCTATTCAAGCCCATGCCGAACTGTATATGGGCCTGGTGGAAACCGGCGTCGGCTTAGTTCCGGGTTGGGGCGGCTGCAAGGAGTTTCTTCGCCGCTGGCTGGAATTTCCCAAACGCCCCGGCGGGCCAATGCCGGCTGTCGCGCAAGCGTTTGAAACCATCAGCCTGGCCAAGGTTTCGGCATCGGCGCAGCATGCCCAAGAAATGTTGTATCTAGGTAAAAACGACGCCATCACCATGAATAAGGATAGGCTGTTGGCCGATGCCAAAGCCCGAACCTTGGTTTTGGCGGAAAGCTACCAGCCGCCGCAACCGGCTCATTATCTGTTGCCCGGCGCCTCCGCCCGCGCGACGCTGGATATTGCCGTGCGCAATCTACAACTGGCCGGCAAGGCCAGCGCTTACGACGTGGAAATTTGCCGGCAACTGGCGTTGGTGTTAAGCGGCGGCGACACCGATCTTATGTTGCCATTGACTGAACAGCAGCTATTGGATTTGGAGCTAGAGGCCTTTTTGGCTTTGGTTAAACAGCCCGGTACATTGGCAAGGCTGGAGCACATGCTGAAAACCGGCAAGCCGCTGAGGAATTGATTTTATAGACCGCTTTTGGAGTAGGTCATGACGGAACTCATATTGCTATTGCTATTAACCGGGCTGTTCTGCATGGGCGTGGCTCCCATTCGCCGTAAACTCCTGACACGTCCAATCTTGCACAAAATGCGGAAAAACTTGCCGCCCATCTCGCAAACCGAACGCGAAGCCTTGGAAGCAGGCAACACTTGGTGGGATGCCGAGTTGTTCACTGGCCGGCCTGACTGGAATATGCTGAAGTCGTTGGCCCCTGCCGGTTTAAGTGCTGAGGAACAGGCTTATCTTGAAGGACCGGTAGAAACGCTGTGCGCGCTGCTGAACGATTGGGAGATTACTCATCAGCTGCACGACTTACCGCCAGAAGTTTGGGAGTATATTAAACAGCAGCGATTTTGCGGCATTATTATTCCTAAGCAATATGGCGGCCTGGAATTTTCCGAATTCGCCCACTCGCAAATCGTTATGAAAATCGCCAGCCGCAGCACCACTGCGGCGGTGACGGTAATGGTGCCTAACTCCTTGGGACCTGCCAAATTGTTGCTGACTTACGGGACCGAAGCGCAAAAAAATCATTATCTGCCGCGTTTGGCGGCGGGTCTGGACCTTCCGGCGTTTGCGCTGACCGGCCCGTTGGCCGGCAGCGACGCCGGCGCGATGCAGGATACCGGCGTGGTGTGCTGGAGCAGCTACCAGAACCAGGAGCGGGTGCTGGGCATACGCTTGAACTGGGAAAAACGCTATATCACCTTGGGTCCGGTGGCGACGGTACTAGGTCTGGCTTTCAAACTCTATGACCCGGAGCATTTATTAGGGGATAAAGTAGAGCTAGGCATCACGCTGGCGCTCATCCCCACCAACACGGCCGGCGTGTCCATCGGTACGCGGCATTTTCCGCTGGATTCGGCGTTTCAGAATGGGCCAAATTGGGGCAAGGATGTGTTCATCCCGTTGGACTGGATCATAGGCGGGGCGGCGCAAGTCGGCAACGGCTGGAAAATGCTGATGCAAAGTCTTGCTACCGGCCGCGCCATTTCCCTGCCTGCGCTGAGCGTCGCCGCCGCCAAACTGGTGTGCCGCAACACCGGGGCTTACGCCCGCATCCGCACGCAATTTAATCTGCCTATCGGCGCTTTTGAAGGCATAGAGGAAGTGCTGGCGCGCATGGCCGGTACGACTTATTTAATGGACGCGGCGCGGCAAGTGACCTGTGCGGCGCTGGATGCCGGCCAGAAACCGGCGGTGATTTCCGCGATACTTAAATATCAGCTCACCGAAGCGATGCGCCGCATCGTCAACGACGGGATGGATATACACGGCGGGTCTGGCATTTGCCTAGGGCCGTCTAATTATATAGGCCGGCTGTATCAGGTCATTCCAGTGGGTATTACGGTGGAAGGCGCGAATATTCTGACCCGGACTATGATGATTTTCGGCCAGGGTTCCTTGCGCTGCCATCCTTATATTCAAAGTGAAATCGAGGCCTTGAGCGAAACCGATCCGGCGGCGGCCTTACGCGCCTTTGATAGCGCGCTCTGGCGGCATGTGGGCTTTTTTCTGCAAAATCTGTTGCGCGGCGGCTGGTTTGGCCTGGGTGGGGCGCGGCTCAGCGCCACGCCCGGCAATGCGCATACCCGGCAGTATTATCGGCAACTTCTCCGGCTGAGCACCAGTTTTGCGTTGACCGCCGATTTTGCGCTGCTGAGCTTGGGAGGGCAGTTGAAACGCAAGGAACGCATCTCCGGGCGATTGGCGGATGTGCTGAGTTTTCTGTATCTGGGTTCGTGCGCGCTTAAACATTTTGAAGATCAAGGGTTGCCCGCCGATGATCTACCTTTAGTGCATTGGGCTTGTCAGCATAGTCTGTACCGCGCCCAACAAGCCTTGCTGGCGACTTTTCGCTTATTGCCCGCCCGGCTGCCGGCATTCATGTTGCGTAGTCTGCTGTTTCCGCTCGGTAAACCCTGTGCGCCGCCTCGGGATCGCTTGGTAGGGCAACTGGCGCAGTTGCTGCTCAGCGACAATCCGTCCCGCGAGCGTTTGACCGCCGGCATCTATGTTAATGATAGGCCGGATGATCCGACCGGTCGAATAGAAAGCGCTTTTCAAGCCTTATTGAAAGCTGCGCCGCTGGAATTAAAGTTGCGAGCGGCGCAAAAACAAGGCCTGTTGCCGAAAGGCGGGATTGCTGAATTACTGGAATCGGCGCTAGAAGCGCACATTATCAGCGCTGCCGAGGCGGAATTAATCAGGCAGTCCACACAAGCGCGGCTGAATGCGATTCGCGTGGATGATTTTAAGCCTGAAGAACTGTAAAGACATGCAATTAACGCCAATCGAATTTCGGATGTTTTTGATCGCTAAGATTCGAGTGTTATTCAATTCGGTAGCGGGGGCATCTACTGAACTAAAGAAATATGTTGTTTATATACAGTTAGTTGAATTAGCATCAATTGATTTATACTATTAAAAAAGTAAGACTTCAAAATCCTGAAAAATCTATGTGACTAAGGTAGCAGTGACACCAAAATAGTGCAATTACCGGTGTGGCATGGACTCTTGTTCGGTTCCAAAATTGGTTAATGAATCGTAAAAAATCAGTCTGAAAATGCTTTAGCTGTTACTGATATACTATCATTTATGAGCAATGATCACGATGGCAGCTACCGTTATTTGTTTTCCAACCCTGAGCTGGTCAGAGACCTCATTATGGGGTTTATACCTGATGAATGGTTACACTCTCTTGACTATTCAACGCTTGAAACAGTGAACGCCAGCTATGTCACGGATGACATGAAGCAACGCCATAGCGACATTATTTGGAAGGTAAAAGTTGGCGGGCAATATGTTTACCTGTATCTGCTAATTGAATTTCAAAGCAGTGTTGACAAGTACATGGCGTTGCGTATGATGATCTACCAAGGACTTCTTTACCAAGATTTGATAAAGACAAAAGCCGTCTTGGAAGATGGTCGGTTGCCGCCAATTTTACCGATTGTGCTTTACAATGGCAAAGATCGTTGGACAGCGGCAACAGATGTGTTTGACTTGATTCCACCGGTACCGGGATTGGTTGAACAATTTAAACCAAGATCAAAATACTTACTCGTTGACGAAAATGCGTATTCTGATAGTGAGTTGTCTTCATTAAAAAACTTGGTTGCCGCTGTTTTCAGAATTGAACATCCTGGCCCACCTCAAGCCATGCTTGAACTGCTGGACTGCCTGGATAACTGGTTAGACGATACGCCACATTTACGCCGTATGTTTGGACCTTGGATTAGAGCAACTTTAATGCGAAATCCAAAATACCACATATTATTACCACAAGTACAGAATATACAGGAGCTTAAAGTTGTGTTGGCAGATAAATTAGAAGAATGGGCGCTTGAATTCAAAGCTGAAGGTAAAGCTGAGGGTATTCAAGAAGGTAAAGCTGAGGGTGTTCAAGAAGGGATTGCAAAAGGTATAGAAAAAGGAAAAGCAGAAGGTGTTCAGGAAGGCGAACTGTTGTTATTGCAAAAATTACTTACTAAACGGTTCGGTTCAATTCCTACCCACATTACTGCGCAAATCGCAAATGCGACACTGCAAGACATTGAACGCTGGTTTGACCGTGCAATTGACGCCAGTCAGCTTTCGGATGTTTTTTATAGCTAAGGGATTCGTACCCTTGATACGTTGCCGTATACACACTTTAATGTCGTGCGCTTTGACTCATTCGGCCTATCTTCTCCAGCTATATCACTGATTTATAATGACCTTCTAAAGATTCGTTGCTTAGTGCTACTCGCTGATTTCAGCATATTGTAAGACCTAGTGTAACGCATTTTGTAGCAGCTGTCTGTAGCAGCTGTCTGTAGCATAAGTTTATGATTTATTGGACGAAAGTGGATTTGTAGCAGGGGGTTGTGGAGCATGGGCTCAGAACTTTATTTTCATCTGCCACCGCAACCTACTTTATAATGTACTGATGAGCAATGAATACGATGGCAGTTATAAGTACCTGTTTTCAAATCCAGAACTGGTGCGCGATCTCATTTTGGGATTCATTCCTGATGAGTGGCTGCATTCTTTAGACTATTCGACGCTAGAGCGCGTCAATACAAGCTATGTGACGGATGATCTGAAACAGCGGCACGATGATATTATCTGGAAGGTAAAAATCGGCGGTCAATTGACTTATCTGTATTTGCTGGTTGAGTTCCAAAGCAGTGTTGAAAAATACATGGCATTAAGGATTATGGTCTATCAAGGGCTGCTCTATCAGGATTTAATAAAAAGCGGTGATGTTTTGGAGGATGGGCGTTTACCGCCGATTTTGCCGATTGTGCTTTACAACGGTAAAGATCGCTGGACAGCTGCTAACGATATATTTGATTTGATTCCGGCTGTACCCGGTATTGCAGCTCAGTTTAAACTTAGATCCAGGCATTTGGTCATAGACAAGAATGCTTATAAGGATAGCAAATTAACCTCTGAAAAAAATTTAGTTGCCGCTGTTTTTCACTTAGAACATGCCAGCAGTCCTGAGGCAATGCAAGCGTTAATTGCGAGTCTACAGGATTGGCTGGTTGATAGACCGGATTTACGGCGTACATTTGCACACTGGATCAGTAAAGCATTGATACGCAATCAAGAATACAGTATCGTACTCCCTGAAGTACATGATTTATTGGAGCTTAAAGTTATGTTGGCTGATACAGTTGAAGCATGGGCTCATGCTTATGAAGCGAAAGGCATGGAAAAAGGCATGGAAAAAGGCATGGAAAAAGGCATGGAAAAAGGGATAGCTAAAGGCGTTCATGAAGGTGAGGCCCTCTTATTGCAAAAATTACTTACTAAGCGATTTGGTTCTATACCAGCTCACTTTACTGCGCAAATCGCAAATGCGACACTGCAAGACATTGAACGCTGGTTTGACCGTGCAATTGACGCCAGTCAGCTTTCGGATGTTTTTTATAGCTAAGGGATTCGTACCCTTGATACGTTGCCGTATACACACTTTTATGTCGTGCGCGTTGACCAGTCGGCCAAGTCTCAAAATGTATCTAATTGATTTATAGTGACTATATAAAATCAGTCGCATCTAGCTACCCTTAAGCAACACTAGATTGTACAGCCTAGTGTAACGCATTTTGTAGCAGTTGTATGTATCATAACTCCATGAATTATATGGATTATTGTACCTTATTTGCAAAGTTTGTGGAGCATAATTAAAAAATGCTTAAATGAAGTACCGTTTAATTTTCCAACTACTTGTAAAGAAGTACGTGCAGGCGTACGATTCGACTTTAGTTTATACAGGAAATTTCGATGCAAACCCTAACTGCAAGTGAAGCCCGCGCAAATCTCTATCGTTTAATTGATCAAGCTGCTGAATCGCATGAGCCTGTAACCATAACAGGTAAGCGAACAAATGCCGTATTGCTTTCAGCTGATGACTGGTCAGCAATACAGGAAACACTGTTTTTATTAAGTGTACCTGGAATGCGTGAGTCAATAATAGAAGGTATGGCAACCAGTGTTGAGGAATGCAGCAAGGAACTGACTTGGTGAGTTGGGAACTGCTGTACACGAAACAAGCGCAAAAAGACGCTAAAAATCTTGCGGCTGCCGGATTAAAGGAAAAAGCACAACAACTTTTTGAGGTATTAAAAAACGATCCATTTCAGAATCCACCGCCATTTGAAAAGCTTGTTGGTGATTTGACTGGCTCGTATTCTCGTCGCATCAACATTCAACATCGCCTGGTTTGCCAAGTGCTCGTAAGTGATCATCAAGTCAAAATATTACGGATGTGGAGTCATTATGAATGATAATATTTTATGAGAAAATTTATTATCACATCGAATTTAACGATTTTGATTGTAACTCCTGTTTACTGGTTAAGCAGCAATGACTTGATCAGTTGATTTTATGTTATGCATCTTCAATGTTAATCTGATGGAGAAGAGGAATTATTATTCGGTGTTCCAAAAAAAGATAATGACAGTATAGATAATGTTATTTTACTGGCTGTATACAAAAATTGTGTTCATTGGTTAATAACTCAAGATGAGGGTGTACATAAAAAAGCTAAAAAAATAGGTGCAGAAGAACGCGTACTAACAGTTGATCAAGCACTAGCAGTTTTAGCTAAATCAGAACATCAAGAACAGAAATTATATCCAAGCATAAAAAATAAGGGCTACCAACTTAAGCCGGGACGGCTTAACCGTCCACCCTTCGACAGGTGTTGGCGCCGATTGAACGCATCTCCGGGCGATTGGCGGATGTGCTGAGTTTTCTGTATCTGGGTTCGTGCGCGCTTAAACATTTTGAAGATCAAGGGTTGCCCGCCGATGATCTACCTTTAGTGCATTGGGCTTGTCAGCATAGTCTGTACCGCGCCCAACAAGCCTTGCTGGCGACTTTTCGCTTATTGCCCGCCCGGCTGCCGGCATTCATGTTGCGTAGTCTGCTGTTTCCGCTCGGTAAACCCTGTGCGCCGCCTCGGGATCGCTTGGTAGGGCAACTGGCGCAGTTGCTGCTCAGCGACAATCCGTCCCGCGAGCGTTTGACCGCCGGCATCTATGTTAATGATAGGCCGGATGATCCGACCGGTCGAATAGAAAGCGCTTTTCAAGCCTTATTGAAAGCTGCGCCGCTGGAAGTAAAGTTGCGAGCGGCGCAAAAACAAGGCCTGTTGCCGAAAGGCGGGATTGCTGAATTACTGGAATCGGCGCTAGAAGCGCACATTATCAGCGCTTCCGAGGCGGAATTAATCCTGCAGTCCGAACAAGCGCGGCTGATGGCGATTCGGGTAGACGATTTTTCGGCAGAAGAGCTGGGTGGTAAGGCCTTTAGGACTGGATAGGCCTTATCGCGGGGGTGGCCCGCTCCTACGGAATTGTAGTTTTATGCTTTAATATCTCGTTGAATAGTTACAAAAAGGTTCGAATATTGCGTAAATTTGTTACTCGATTTCTGCTGCTTTCACTATGTGCGGCAATTGGTCACATTTTAAATAGGGCCGACCACGGGTAGAATATCTCCAGTGTAAATTGTATGCACAACACTGTTCTTCCTTCTCTATAATCCGGCCAAATTTTGAGCCGGATTTTTTTTGTCTACAAATCTCTGGTGGTGGAATTTGGGCTACCAAATTAAAGCGGGACAACTGCCAGGCTTAACCTTCCACCCTTCGACAAGCTCAGGGCGAACGGTTAAGCAGATCATGGTTCGACAAACTCACCACGAACATCTTAACTTTAAGCTGTCCCGCTTTAAGTGGATAACCCAAAAGCCGCTCCTTATAAGCTTGCTAAAAGTGGCAAAGGGGTTTAAGGTAATAGCATTAGTACGAGTATTTTACACTGGGAAAAAGCGTTAACATTTATCTACATAGTCTGAGCTTTGCGGCGCTGGATTTGACTTGGCTGAAGCATGTAGGCAAACAGGTAAGGCTATGCATAAAGTTGCTTTTTTCCCTAAATTGATTGTTGGTTTTTTTGTCTTGCCGGCACTGATTGTTTACACGTTGTGCCGCTGCCAATTTTAGAAATATTGATTTTGTATGTCATGATTTTCCAGTTTATCTGGTTTAAAAACCTGGTAGACCAACTTTATGATCGCTAGCCCAGCATAAGCCTATGAACATTCACTATAAATTCACCTTAAAAAACGAAACTACACAGAACGAATATCCCTTAACGACGTTAAGCGGTTCTATCGGCCCTGAGGTACTCGATATACAAACCTTGTATCAGCAAACCGGTTTATTTTCCTACGATCCCGGATTTACTTCGACAGCCAGTTGCACCTCCAAAATTACCTATATAGACGGCGATGCCGGCATTTTGCTCTATCGTGGTTATCCTATTGAAGAACTTGCCGAGCAGTGCACATTTTTGGAAGTCTGTTATCTGCTGTTAAAGGGAGAACTGCCAACTGAGGAGCAATTGCAGGCATTCACACATGAGGTAACCTATCACACGCTGCTGCACGACCAAATCGTCAATTTCTTCAAGGGCTTTCGGCGTGATGCGCACCCTATGGCGATTATGGTCGGCGTCGTCGGGGCGCTTTCCGCTTTTTACCATGATGCGTTGGATATCCATTCTAAACAGGATCGTGAATTGTCCGCCATCCGCATCATCGCCAAAATTCCCACTATTGTGGCGATGTGTCATAAATACAGCATAGGCTTGCCTTTTCTTTATCCGCGCAACGACTTAACGTATGTGGAAAATTTCATGCGGATGATGCTGGGCAATCCTTGCGAGGACTATCGCCCAAACCCGGTGTTGGTCAGGGCCTTGGATAGAATTTTGATACTGCATGCCGATCATGAGCAAAACGCGTCGACTTCAACGGTACGTTTAGCGGGTTCGAGCGGAGCAAATCCGTATGCCTGTCTGACTTCAGGGATTGCCTGCCTGTGGGGGCCGGCGCATGGCGGGGCCAATGAAGCCGTTTTGGCGATGCTGGCGGAAATTGGCGATGTTTCCCAGATTGACCGGTATATCAAAAAAGCCAAGGATAAAAACGATCCCTTTCGGCTAATGGGCTTTGGTCACCGCGTTTATAAACATTATGATCCAAGGGCCACACTAATACGCGCTACCTGCCATGAAGTGCTGACAGAACTTAACTTGCATGACGACCCGTTGTTCAAACTGGCGCTGGAATTGGAGCGCATAGCGCTTGAAGACGAATACTTCATCGACAAAAAACTCTACCCAAACGTCGATTTCTATTCGGGCATAGTGCTTAAGGCCTTGGGCATCCCAAGCAATATGTTTACCGCGATGTTCGCTATGGGCCGTAGCGTCGGTTGGATTGCGCATTGGGATGAAATGATTTCCGATCCTCATCAAAAAATCGGCCGTCCCCGGCAACTTTATACCGGCGAGTCGCAACGTGCGGTGATACCGAGAGCCGGCAGGTCATAAGTTTATGCAAGGTCAGGCTGGTTTTCCCTTATCCGATGTTGGACCCGCAGTGACATGATGTAATAAGCGCCACGCGCTAAGAATCTTAAAGTCAAATGTGTAGGCTTTGCGCGTAGTGCTGCTGTTGCTCTGTCAAATGTAGCCCATAGCTACATTTATCATCTAAGTTGTTTTGTAAGTCCTTAGACTTACTAGGAAGATGTGTCAAGACACGACAAACCCGCATTCTGTTATTAGGCCATAAATGTCAGGTAAGGTAAACAAAATAAGACGTTTAGCACGGCAGGGAAAATCACCTGTAGTTAGACAGCGGCTTATTATTAGCGCTAGCATAAGTCCGCATGACCTCGGATCGGGTGGTGTACTGCCGCCTGGTGTTTGCTCCCGTTGCGATGGGCAAAAAGCGTTATTGGCATTTTTTTACAAAATAGCCATTAATATTCTGACTTATTTTAGAATATAATCGCTTTACTAAACCCCTGTGTATCAATTGTTGGATCATAAAGCTAAATAATTTATTGGAGAAAATAGTGCGTCGTGTTTGTAGTTTGCTTGGAATAGCAGCGTTGTTTGCGCCAAATTTGGGATTTGCTGAGGGAGAAACAGTGAACTTAGCATTGAAGCAGCTTGATTTGACGCATCATTGGGCAGGCTATTTATCTGTGGTTGTGATGATAGCGGCTTACATTGCGGCGATGTTTGAAGAAGCAACCGAATTACGTAAATCCAAGCCTATGTTGTTGGCCGCAGCCTTGGTTTGGTTTTTTATCGTTGTAGCCTATCAGCAACAAGGTAATGATCAACATGCCGTAGCTGCTTTCAGGAGCAATTTACAAAGTTATATTGAGTTACTGCTGTTTATAATGGTGTCAATGACCTATTTAAACGCAATGGAAGACATGCGTATCTTTGATGCCTTAAAAGCCTGGTTGGTCCATAAGCAGATGAGTTATCGGCAATTATTCTGGATTACAGGTTATCTGGTGTTTTTTCTTTCCAGCATCATCAACGGCATGACGGCGGGTTTACTGATGGGGGCTGTGGTAGTCGCAGTTGGCAAAAACAGTCCACGTTTTGTATCGTTGGCCTGTATCAATATTATCGTGGCAACCAACGCCGGCGGCTCGTTCAGCCCCTTGGGCGGCATATCTACGCTGTTCGTTTGGCAACATCGCATGTTGCAATTCACCGAGTTTTTTAACCTGTTTATTCCTTGTTTGGTGAACTTTCTGGTTCCGGCCATTGCGATGAACTTTGCGCTGCCTAACGATAGACCAACAATTGAACTTGAACCGGTTAATCTGCCGCGTGGGGCAAAGCGGGTAATATTCCTGTTTGTAATCACCATCGGCTTGGCGGTAACTTTCGACATGACACTGCATCTTCCGGCCGCCGCCGGGATGATGGCCGGTTTATCCTTATTGCAGTTTTTTTATTTTTTCCTGCAAAAAAGCGGCAAATCTCGCGAACGAAATCAAGCAAAACTAGATTTGTTTTCAACGAGCATTGATATAAATTCATCTATTCTTGAAACCAGAAAACTCGATATTTTTGAAAAAGTAGGACGATTGGAATGGGATACCTTGCTGTTTTTCTATGGCGCTATGATGGGTATTGGCGGCTTAGGGTATATCGGTTATCTAGATGTTATCTCTCACATACTGTACGGGCAATTAAGCCCAACTTTGGCAAATATTCTGATTGGACTATCTTCAGCGTTTGTAGACAACGGCACTTTGATGTTTGCAGTGCTGACCATGGACCCGGATATTCCACCGGGACAATGGCTGCTGTTAACTCTCACACTCGGCGTTGGCGGCAGCTTGTTGGCAATTGGTTCAGCCCCTGGCATTGCCTTGCTGGGGCAAGCAAAAGGGCTTTATACTTTCAGCAGTCATATGAAATGGTTTCCGGTGATTTTGCTAGGCTACTTTGCAAGTATAGGCGTACATTTTCTTGTTAATGCCGGGTCTTTTTGAGGTAACAGTTATTACCTAGGCTTATATACAGAAAGGCCACCAACTTAAAGCGGGACAACTGCGAGGATTAACCGTTCACCCTGAGCCTGTCGAAGGGTGGACGGTTAAGCCGTTCATGGTTCGACAAGCTCACCACGAACGGCTTAACCTTAAGCTGTCCCGGCTTAACCTTAAGCTGTTCCGGCTTAAGTTGGTAGCCTACAGAAATAAACGCAATAACAGAGGAAAAAAAGTCCGATGAGTTTGCCATTTCAAAAAAAACAGGTTGTTGACAACAACTCTTATACATCAGTCCGCGCAAAGTCCTAACCATTAAATATCGGCTTGGACTTTAGCCTATCAATTAGGATTCAAAAATGAAGAGAAACGTTTCAATCACCAAAATCATAAGCGCGAATGTTGTAATGGTTTAGTTTGACCAGGCGCTGAGCGCTGTGCGTAAATTCAGGTGTTCTGAAACAAAAGTTAGGTTTAATAAGAAGTTAGCTGGTTTTCATGGCTGAGATTTCGTCCATGTTTTTAATGGCTGTTTGCGTTTTTCTGCAGTAGGTTTTCTGCCGGAATCGGAAGCACGAACACTGAGATCTTGTTCCAGCAAAGCTTCATAAACAGGTGGGCAGCCGAACCAGTCAGCCATTATCAAGGCTGTGAAACAAGCAATCAACAAAGGCAGAACCAATGAGTAATTTTGGGTCATTTCAATAATCAGTACGATTCCTGTTAAAGGCGCTTGGACCACTGCACTAAAATAGGCCGCCATGCCCACGATGGCAAACAGATTTGTATCCACATGCAATTCTGGAAAAATCATTTGAACGGCAACGCCAACAGCCCAACCTAATAAAGCGCCTAGTACCAAAATGGGCATAAAGATCCCCCCTGCCACACAAGAACTTGCACTGCCAATCGTTAACGCAAATCGGATTAAGAAAAATAGACCAATAGTTTGGAGATTCATCTTATTACCGGCTAACATGTTGTTAACAAATTTTTGACCGCCGCCGAGTAGTTCAGGCTCATACCAAGCAACGGTTGACAATGCAGTTGCCAAAACACACCACCAAAGCAATTTCGGCCAGAAGGTTAATACAGTAAAATTTTGTCCCCATAACAGAGTGCGGGTAAACAAATTTCCTAATATTGCAGCTAAAACGCCTAAAGGTAGAAACGTCATAGCGAGATTTAGCGGTGGCGCACCTTGAATTGTGAAATGGAAAATAGGATTTTGCCCCAACACTGCACGGCAAACCATGTCGGCTGCTAAACATGCTATTGCAGCCGCAAAGAATTCCAGTGATGCGCAGCGCCGTTCAAGTTCTTCAAGCACAAAGGTCAAACCAGATAGCGGCGCATTGAAGGCAGCGGTGAGTCCGGCGCCACCTCCTGCCGCTAACAAAATCGTGTAATCCAACTTGCCTTTTCCTGGCCAAAACTTCGCCAGTCCGTGTCCAATCGCACCCCCCATGTGGACAGTAGGACCTTCGCGTCCTAAAATCATCCCTCCGGCATTTCCGATAATCATGCTGATGAATTTGATAATCATTACGCGCAACCATCGTAGACGTCTCTGTCCCAAGAGCACGGCTTTTAAATGCGGGATACCACTACCTGCGGCTTCTGGTGCAAAACCGATCACCACGCCGGCGGCAATCAATATTGCCACTAAAACATAACAAAAGATTAGCAATGCGCCTACATTCCCAAGCTCATGCGCCATTTTAATGAAGCGAATTCGGAGTTCATCAGTCATATCCACGCAAAGGTGAAAGGCGACCGAAATAATGCCGGTCAGTAATCCAGCAAATATTGCCTGTGGTAGCAAACAGTGTCGCTTTACAGATTCAGCCGTTGTTTCGCCTATTTTTTTTGGGCTATGAGGATCTAATAAAATTACTCTTGGGTCAACGCTACGAATATCAATACTCCTTAAAGCTACCTTCCGTCAAAATTCATATAGCAGACATTATTGCTACTGTTGTCTGGCAGTGATTATTATCATTAAAAACCATGCAAACGCAACTGTATCAAGAGCAGAACTTGTCAATGTAGGCGTGGCCTCAATCAAAATAAAGTCATCTTCAATTGTATCAATAATCAAGTGCTTACAATGAGCATGTATGCGCACAGGTAGTTCAAGCTCAAAACGTTCCGGGCTTGCTAAAGGGTTGCCGGCTAAAAATAAAAAAGTTTGATTTATTGCTGCATAGTAGCTCTCGGCATTTGATTGCCCAAAGTTTTGGCTGCCCAAGACGAAATTATTAGTCTATCATTGCCGTTGGATTATCATAAGGCCTGATTCCACCCTGCGCCCCATTTACCCTATCATCGTACAGAACACCAAGGCCTGGAGGATTAATGGGCAAAGTAAGCAATAATTCCGAAGATATGCTGTTTGTGCTTAACCGCTTGGGCTATGGCGCTCGGGCGGAGGAATACACGGCGTTGGAAAAAAATAGCGTCGCCGCCTGGCTGGAAGAACAACTCTCAGCGCCGCAGGAGGATGAGCAGCCCGTGAAAACGCGGCTGGAAGCCTGTAAGTTACGCATTAAATATGACGCTGTGGCGGACAAATGGCCGGCTATGGACGAGATGCGGCCTTTATCTGCGTTAGCCAAACCCATTGAAGAGTTATGGCGGGTGTTTGATCCGGAAAAACAAACGAATGGTCAGGAGAGAAGCCGTCCGCGTAACGAAGTGATCGCCGCGACGATGCTGCGCGCAGTCTACAGCCGCTTTCAATTACAGGAGGTCATGGCGCAGTTTTGGCACGATCACTTTCATGTCAACGCGTTTACGGACGATCACATCGCCGCTGCTTTACCTATTTATGATCGAGATATTATCCGTAAACACTGTTTCGGCAACTTTCGCACACTATTGGAAGCAACGGCAACATCTACGTGCATGCAGTATTATCTTTCCAACCATTCCTCACGCGCCGGCGCCGCCAACGAAAATTATGCGCGCGAATTGTTCGAGTTGCACAGCTTTGGACGCGAGAATTACTTAAACGATAATTACAACCGTTGGCGGGATGTGCCGGGGGCGCTGGAAGGCCAACCGGTTGGCTATATTGATCAGGATGTCTATGAGGCGGCGCGGGCCTTTACCGGCTGGACCATCGCAGACGGCGCGGCTATCGATAATGGCCGGAAATTACCCGCAACCGGCGGTTTTTATTATGTGGAAAACTGGCATGACGGTTATCAGAAACGCGTACTGGCGCATGAGTTTGATCCTTTCGCCCAGCCTATGGCCGATGGGCGACAAGTGTTGGATCTTATCGCGGCGCACCCGGCAACCGCCGAGCATATGGCGAAAAAATTATGCCTACGCCTGGCCGGGCCTAATCCGCCTGCCGCTTTGACGGCGCGGGTTACGGCGGCGTGGAAAAAAACCGTTAACGCCCCGGATCAGATTGCGCAGTTAATCAAGCTGATCGTACAATCGCCTGAATTCATGCAGTCACGCGGGGCTAAGGTGAAGCGGCCTTTGGCGTTGCTGGCGAACTATGTGCGGGTGATGGGCTTTGAATTTTCCCCTAACGAGGAATTATTCAATCATTTATCAAATGCCGGGCAGCGCTTATTCGGCGCGCCGACGCCGGTGGGTCTGCCGGATGATAATGCGCTTTTCTTGGGATCGAACGCCATGCGCTATCGTTGGGCGCTGTTATTGGGCCTGGCGCAGAATCAGTGGGGAAACGGCGCGCCCGATCCGTTTGCTACGCTCGCTGCCTGGAGGGTAAAAGCCGTCCAGGGTACGGAAGTGACGGCTGAATTGTTTCGCCTGCTGGGCGGTGCTGCCGGGGGCAATTATATCGTCAGCGCCACTGCCGCCGCCGGTTTATTGCCCTTCGCGGCGCCCACGGCCGGCGATGAAAAAAAATTGGCTATGGCGTCTGCCATTGCCGCTATGTCCCCCGAGTTTCAGGTGTGCTGAGGTAGTTTATGATAGCCGTGAATCGTCGTGAAGTTTTAAAAGCCTTGGCCGCCTTGGGTCTGTCCTGCGCGCCTTTGCCGTTTGGCCTACGCAATCTGGCTTTTGCTGCGGATGCCTCCAGGCCTACCCTGGTTGTCATGCATTTGCGCGGCGGTTGCGATGGTTTGAATCTGCTTTCCCCAGCCGATGATCCTGACTTTATCGCCGCCCGCGCTTCCGATTTACGGGCTAGCTACTTAAAGCGGGACATCTACGAGGTTTAACCGTTCGCCCTGAGCCTGTCGAAGGGTTAAGCCGCTCATGGTTCGACAAGCTCACCACGAACGTCTTAACCTTAAGCTGTCCCGCCTTAAGTGGGTAGCCCGATTTACGGGTTTCGGCCGAGGGCAAAGACGCCGGCTATAGCTTGGCTAACGGGCCGGCGGCCACTATAGATTTCCGCCTGCATGGCGCGGCGGGCGGACTGGCGGAACTTTACAAGAGCAACAATCTGGCCTTTATACATGCCTGCGGCTTGACGGATGTCACTCGCAGCCATTTTGTCGCCACGGATATGCTAGAAGCCGGCGTCGGCACGCAGGCGGATTTAGCGCGTAACGAAACCGGCTGGGTTACGCGCGCCATTAAAGCGCTAAACGCTAACCCGCAAGCGTTGGCGGCTGTTGCGGTCAGCGCCGGAATTGCCGGTGATTTGCGCGGTCTGTCTAATGCGCTGGCCGCCCCGGATATTAACAACGGCTTAGCCGCCATTGGCGGCGCGCCGCTCGCCACGACGCTGTGGCAGATGTATGGCGAACGTGCCGATGACTTAGGCAAGTCCGGGCGGCAGGCGCTACAGCTACCGGTAATGATTGATCAACACATTCAACGCGATTCTCAAGGCCGGGTGATTGCTTACGCGCCGGAAAACGGCGCTAATTACGCGCTTGCCGGGGGCTTGGGCAACCCGCTGAAATCCTTGGCGCGTTTGATTAAAATGGATATCGGTTTACAGGCCATTACCCTGGATTACGGGAATTGGGATACCCATGAATATCAACCTGGCCGTTTCCGTGGCCTGGTCGAACCGATGTCCAACGGCCTAGCCGCTTTTTGGAACGATATTGCCGCCTATCACGACCGGACCGTGCTGGTGGTTATCACCGAATTTGGCCGCCGCTTGCGCAGCAATAAAAGCAACGGCACCGATCATGGCCGCGCCGGCGTGATGGCGGTGCTGGGCGGCAAGGCGAACGGCGGCAAAATTTACGGCAAATGGCCGGGGCTGGCGTCCTGGCAGTTGGATGAAGGCGTCGATCTAGCCGTGACGACGGATTATCGGCAAGTGTTGGCGGAAGTGCTCGCGCAGTTGGGCGTAGAGAAAACTACTGAGGTTTTTCCAGGGTTTCGGGGTGGGGCGGCTTTGGGCTTGTTTGCTTAATTTTGTTGCAACCGGGCGTATAAAATACCTGTGCAGATAATGCAAACATAAGTTTGTTTACGCTAATTCAGCAATCAAAAACATCCGAAAGCTGACTGGCTTCAATTGCGCGATCAAACCAACGTTCAATGTCTTGCAGTGTCGCTTTTGCGATTTGCGCAGTATGCGAACAGATTTTCAATGATTCATTAGGTGTTTTAGGAACCTAACCGGATGCTACGCTATTGAAAAATAGGGCGTAAATTTAATTAGTTAGGTCTTCAATGAGTCTGAGCTGATGGCGAATAAGGTTGTCATTAAGGCAATTAATTAATCTCCAGTCGGCATCATTTAACCTCAGCCCCCTCAGCAGCTTTTTTTGACAGGTTTAGGGCGGTTAAATGCATGCCGATGATGTGGTATGGCTCTTGTTGCTCCGTGCTGCAGTTAGTGGCTTCTGCACAAGCTTGTTTGTCGCCAATTCGCCATACGCCATTAGTCGGGTCAACCATTTGGGCTTTTATAAAAGCCAGCGTCTGTGCATACTTTTTCCAAAGATCATCACGTTGCGTTTTTGCCGCTGCCACCAGCAAGGTACGGAGCGTCTCTGCCTGTTGCCACAAAAATTTGCCGTGGTCTGTTGTGCCATCCGGATAGACGCGATTGTACGCGCCGCCTTCGATTTCATCGTAGCCTACGCGCAGTGCGTACTTTAACAATCTTTCCGCCACAGGGGCGTAAAGAGGCGAAAGCTCTAGTTTTTCTGAGTCGTATAACAAATGCACCCATTCGAACTGGTGGCCTATATCAATGTATCCGCCTTCTGCTTTGCTTGCGAGGGGCTTCCATTGTGCGTCATACCATTCCGGTATATAGGCGCCGCCATCGGCTTCACCTTCCAGCAACTTATACAGCACAAAATCCCCGACACTGTTGGCCCCGGCCAGCGCACGTGGATCACCTGTCGCATCAACCAGCGCCAGCAGAGCCTCAAACATGTGCATGACGGGATTTTGGTTGCGTAAGGTGTTGGTTGTTGAGAAGTTTCGAGCGGCTTCAATACGAAAACCTCCGTCGGAATCCCGAAGGTTAAAATTTATCTCTTGCCAGGTTTTTAAGGCAGCCGCACGATAGGTTTCATTCTTGGTGACCCGCGCGACATGCGACAACGCTAATAGGGCAAAAGCATGGCTGTAGGTATTTTTGACAGGGTTAAGCACCTTGCCGTCAATGTCAATCTGATCGAAGAATCCGCCATAGACAGGATCTTTGAATTTATTCAGCAGAAAGTCAGTTCCGCGCGTCGCCGCATCCAGATAACTTTGGTTGCCTGTTAGCTCGTAGCCGGAAACCATAGCAAATATTAACCGGCTATGCGTGACCAAACTGCCGCTGTTTTTTTCGATTGGATGCCATTGTTGATCAAAGCGACTCAGCAGTAAACCGGATGGCGTCGGCGCTATAGTTAACCAGCGCGTCAATTGTGCCTGCAGATCTTGGCGGTGCCATTGGGTATCGATGCCTTGATTGCTGGTTTGCGTGCTGTCACAGCCACCCAGAAACACTAGCGCGATAGTTAGAAAGCAAAAAAACAGGCAGTATGTGCGCAGTTTTCTCCGGAAAACTAGTTTTATGCTATTTGGCTTTAACGATGTTCTGTCCCGAGTTTCCAACTGCTGTGCAGCAATGGTAGCGGTCATGTCCTGTTCCTTTCCAATCTTATGGGTGGCATTTTAGCAAGAATCCCTGGGTTAACTTTAGCCACTCCAGGATTAATCTTGCAAAAAAAAATCAGGCAGAACCGAATTTATAGGCTGTACCGGCGTCACGTTCAAGATTAGTGCAAAAATGGCAAATAACAGCTACCCTAGCGGTAAATTTTAGGTATAGACGATTTAATTAAGGACTATGACACAAAACACCAATAACCTGGCCGCTTACATCTGGTCATTAGCCGACTTATTGCGCGGCGACTTCAAACAAAGCCAATACGGCCGCATCATCCTGCCCTTTACCTTGTTACGCCGTCTCGAAGGTGTATTAGAAGCCAGCAAACCGGCGGTGTTAGCTGAGGTGGAAAAAGTCCAAGCCATGCACCTGCCGGAAGAAGCGCAGGAAAAACTGCTGTTACGGGCAACCGGCGGCCTGTCGTTTTTTAATACCTCCAAAATGGATCTTTCCAAGCTCGGTGAAACCGGCATTGCCGCTAATTTGGAAGCGTATATTCAGGGCTTTTCCAAAGATGCCCGGGAGATTTTCGAACACTTCAAATTTGCCGAATTCATCGGCCTGCTGAACGATGCCAATTTGCTGTATAAAATCGTGCAAAAGGTGCGGCAGACCGATTTAAGCCCTCAGGCTATCTCCAACCATGATATGGGCTTGGTGTTTGAAGAACTTATTAGGCGTTTTGCTGAAAGCTCGAATGAAACAGCCGGGGAGCATTTTACCCCGCGCGATATTGTTCGCCTGACCACCGCGCTGGTGTTTATGGAAGATGATGAGGCGCTCACCAAGCCGGGTATTATCCGCACCCTCTACGACTTGACCGCCGGTACCGGCGGCTTTTTATCCTCAGGCATGGAATATGTTTATGAGTTAAACCCGCAAACAAAGATTAGCAGTTTCGGCCAAGAGCTTAATCCCGAAAGTTACGCCATCTGCAAAGCCGACATGCTGATCAAAGGCCAAGATGTCAAAAATATCAAACTCGGCAATACCTTATCGAACGATCAGTTCTTTGCGGATAAATTCGATTACATGTTATCCAATCCGCCGTTTGGCGTGGACTGGAAAAAAATTGAGAAAGACATCAAGGACGAACACAGCCTTAAAGGCTTTGACGGCCGCTTCGGCCCTGGTTTGCCGCGCGTCTCCGACGGTTCGCTGTTATTTCTGTTGCATCTGATCAGTAAGATGCGGGATGCCGCCGCCGGCGGTTCGCGCATAGGCATAATTCTGAACGGTTCGCCGCTGTTTACCGGCGGCGCGGGTTCCGGTGAATCGGAAATCCGCCGTTATATACTGGAAGCCGATTTGTTGGAAGCTATCGTCGCGCTGCCGACCGATATGTTTTACAACACCGGCATTTCCACTTATGTCTGGGTGCTGTCGAATAAAAAGGCCGCAGAGCGCAAAGGCAAGGTGCAATTGATTAATGGCGTCAACCTGTGCGGCAAAATGCGCAAGTCCTTAGGCTCCAAACGCAATGTGATGGATGAAGCCGATATCGCCATGATTACCTGTTGTTTCGGAAGCTTTGCGGCGGTCGCGGCGCAGGATTTAGCGAAGCCCGCCGAGCAAAAAAGCCATCGTGGCCGGCAGTCGGCTAATCCTAAAAGCGAAGCGCCGAAAACCTTTGCCAGCAAAATATTCAAAACCTATGAATTTGGCTACCGCCGTATTAGCATCGAGCGACCGCTGCGCATGTCCTATCAGTTTAGCGACGAGCGTCTTAGCGCCTTGCGGTTTGCGCCCGGCGCCTTAAATGCGGCTATGCAGTGGGTATATAAGGAGTACGGTACAGACTGGTTGGATAACTTGGATTGCGAAAACTACGGCGTGTTAACGGCGCAGGCTATTGAGATTCGCGCTTACCTGAAAAGCCATTTTAGCGAGTTGAAAGAAGCGCAAATCAAAGATTTGCTGGATAGTAAGCTTTGGTTGGCGCAGAAACAGGTTTTGTTAAAAGCCCGGCAATTGCAATTAACTATTGGTATTGAACAACACGATGATATGAACGGTTTTGAGGCGGCGCTAAAAACGGCTTGCAAAATCCAGGATGTGAGCTTGGACGCCAAGGAAAAGAAACACATCACCGAAGCGGTGAGTTGGAAGAATCCGGCGGCGGAAAAAGTCATTAAGAAAATCCATGCCGGCAAGGCTAATCCACTGTATGGCTTATTTGCTGTCGGCGGCAAAGTTATCGAATACCAAGCCGATGGTGATCTGCGCGACAATGAAAACGTCGCGCTTGATCCTTCGCAGTCGGTAAACGCGCTGAATGAAGCTTATTTCCTGAAGGAAGTGCAGCCGCATGTGCCGGATGCCTGGATAGACGCCGGCAAAAAAGACGAGAAAGATCAGGAAATTGGCATTGTCGGCTATGAAATACCGTTTAACCGGCATTTTTATCAGTATCAGCCGCCCAGGGATTTAGTCGAGATCGATGCTGATTTGGACGCGGTGAGCGCGGAGATTATGGCTTTGTTGCAAGAGGTACATTCGTGATGCCGCCTAAAGTGAGCTTATTACAAAATAGCGAATACAAAATCTGGCTAAAAGACCTGAAAAAAAAGGTGTTGCACACCCAAATTAAAGCGGCGGTTACAGTCAATGCTACGCTGTTGCAATTTTATTGGGAGTTAGGTGAAGAGATTGTACTTAGGCAAGCCCAATCCAACTGGGGCGATGGCTTTTTAAAGCAATTAAGCCAAGATTTAATGGCGGAATTCCCTGAATTGAAAGGCTTTTCGTTCAGTAATATCAAATATATACGCCAATGGGTCTTATTTTATTCCGGCGATAAAGCAATTGGCCAACAGCTTGTTGGCCAATTAATCCAAATCCCTTGGGGACACCATTTAAAGATTATATCCCGCTGTAAATCTGTTGAAGAAGCGTTTTATTATGTACAAAATACCCTGGAAAACGGCTGGAGCCGCAGCGTATTAACCCATCAAATGGAAAGTGGTCTATGGCTGCGCGAAGGCAAGGCGATTACGAATTTCACCGCAACCTTGCCTGCGCCGCAATCCGATCTCGCGCAACAAACTTTAAAAGACCCTTATATTTTTGATTTCCTGACCCTGAGTAAAAAACACAGCGAACGGGAATTGGAACAAGGCTTGATTGAGCATATTACGCATTTTTTATTAGAACTGGGAGCAGGCTTCGCCTATATGGGCAAACAGTATCCGGTGCAAGTCGGCGAGCGTGAATTCTTTATCGATTTACTGTTTTATCATACCCAGTTGCATTGCCATGTGGTGATAGAACTTAAAGTCGGCGATTTTGAGCCGGAACACGCCGGTAAGCTTAATTTTTACATCAAAGCCGTAGACGAGCAGTTACGCAAAGAGGCCGATCAGCCCACCATCGGTATTTTGCTCTGTAAAAATAAAGACAGATTGGTGGCAGAATATGCCTTGAGTGATATTCAAAAACCCATCGGTGTCTCGGAATACCAATTAACGCAGTCGCTGCCCGAAAATCTGCAATCTAAGTTGCCCAGTATTGAAGACATAGAAAACGAATTGGGTGGTGAGCGATGAAATATCGGGCTTATCCTGAATATAAGGATTCTGGGGTTGAGTGGTTGGGTCAAATCCCAAGCCATTGGCGCTACATTAGACTTAAATATGTGGCTGATTTGGAAGGGGGTAAAATTGAATCAGGATCAATACAAAAATATGTAGGAATGGAAAATATTGAGTCGGGGAATGGTAAGTATCTTGCTAAGGATGATATAAGCCCTGAAGGCTTGTCTACATCCTTTTCAAAAGGGGATGTATTGTTTGGTAAGTTAAGACCATATCTTGCCAAGTCATGGTTGGCAGCTTTTTCTGGAATTTGTTCCTCAGAATTTCTTGTTCTAAGAAGCGTAAAAGTTTGCTCTAGGTTTCTTAATTATTACACTTTAACTGATGAGTTTATAAAACAAGTGGATTCATCGACGTATGGATCAAAAATGCCCAGGGCTAGCTGGGATTTTATAAGCTTGATGGAAGTTCCTGTTCCAGAAAATGAGTCAGAGAAAATTGCCAACTTCCTCGATCACGAAACCGCCAAAATCGATACCCTGATCGAAAAACAACAACAGCTCATCAAGCTGCTTAAAGAAAAACGTCAGGCAGTCATTAGCCATGCTGTGACCAAAGGGTTAAATCCTAGTGTCCCGATGCGCGATTCGGGTGTTGAGTGGTTGAGGGAGGTGCCGGAACATTGGGAGGTAGTTCCACTTAAACATTTGTGCTGTTTGCTTAAAGATGGCACTCATTTACCACCATCCAGAGTTGATTATGGCATACCATTACTCAGTGTTAGAAATATAGTTAATAGTAAGTTTATATTTCGTGATGATGATTCCAATATTTCAGAAGAAGATTACAATAATTTATGTAAGCCTTTTATACCCAGAGAAGGGGATGTTTTATTAGCCATAGTTGGGGCGACTTTAGGAAAGGTAGCAATAGTAGAGAAGATGTCTGAGTTTCATATCCAAAGAAGCTTGGCAATATTTAGAGTGAAGCCAGAATCTATGACGAGTGAAGGTTTAGCAAATATTTTCAGTTCATCGAATTTTCAAAGCCTTCTTTGGGAAAATGTTGGCTTTTCGGCACAGCCTGGAATTTATTTAGGTGCTTTAGAGAATTTTCAGCTACCTGTACCTCCATTAAGAGAGCAAAACGAGATTAACAAATATTGCAAATCAAATACAGAGCGTATTAGTAGCTTAATTGTCAAGGCGGAAAATGCAATAGAATTAATGCAAGAACGCCGCACAGCCCTAATCTCCGCCGCCGTCACAGGCAAAATCGACGTCAGAAACTGGCAAGCACCACAAGCTGCGAGCACAGCCAAAGAAACCCATAGGGAAGCAGTCTCATGAGCAAGCATAAAACACCTTTGAACCAAGCTAGGACTGCATCTGTTTCGACGGTGTCTATAACTTTGTTGGCGGATTGTCGCCAGTTGATCGAAGAGGCTAAACAATCAGCCACTGTTGCAGTAAATGCAGGTTTAACCATGATGTACTGGCAAATCGGCAAACGTATTCGCGAGGAAGTTTTGGGTGGCGAACGGGCTGAATATGGTAAGGAGATTCTGCCAACACTTTCGGCGGCATTAGTTGCTGAGTATGGTCGTAGTTTTGAAGAGAAAAACCTGCGGCGGATGTTGCAGTTTGCCGAGGTGTTTGCTGACGAACAAATTGTCGTATCGCTGATACGACAATTGAGCTGGACGCATTTTTTAGCGTTGATTCCATTAAAAGATACGTTACAACGTCAGTTCTACATAGAGTTGTGCTGTATTGAACGCTGGAGTGTGCGTACATTGCGAGGCCGAATTGAGTCTATGCTGTTTGAGCGTACCGCTTTGTCGAGCAAGCCTGAATCCTTAATCGGTGAAGAATTGGATGGGTTGCGCGATACAGGTGAGTTGACGCCGGCTTTGATCCTAAAAGATCCTTACGTGCTGGACTTTCTTGGGCTAAAAAATCGCTATCTTGAAAAGGATTTAGAAGACGCAATAGTTAGCGATCTGGAGAGTTTTTTACTGGAACTGGGCAACGGTTTTAGTTTTGTGGCTCGCCAATACCGGATGCAAATCGATGACGATGATTTTTATCTCGACCTGTTATTTTACAACCGCAAGCTAAAACGCCTGGTTGCCATTGATTTAAAAGTCGGCAATTTTAAGGCCGAATATAAAGGCCAAATGGAGCTTTATCTGCGCTGGCTGGCGAAACACGAACAGGAAGCAGGGGAAAATCCACCTTTGGGCATTATTCTCTGTGCCGGTAAAAAACAGGAACAAATCGAGTTGCTGGAACTGGATAGCGCCGGCATTCACATCGCCGAGTACCTGACCACGCTGCCCCCAAAAGCAGTGCTCAAGCAGCGTTTGCATCAGGCCATCGTTAATGCTAGACTTCGCTTGGACAATAAAAGCGAGTGATGGCTGTATGCTAGACACGCTACACATCACTTAGAAAAAGGAAAACGTTGGCATGGATAATAAAACTAAAGAGCGCGTCTTCCAAGCCGACATGCTCCAGCAATTGCTGGCAAACGGCTGGCTGTTAGGTAAGTCCGAGAACTATAACCGTACCCTCGCTTTATACCCGGAAGATTTGTTAGGCTTCGTCCAGGACACCCAAGACAGCCAATGGCAAAAATTCTGCGCTCTGTATCCAACTAATCCCGAAGCAACGTTTTTAGAGCGGGTCGCCGCGCAACTGGATAAGGCTGACCCAAATGCCGCCAATAAAGAGATGCGCACCTTCGGCACTTTGGGCGTGTTACGGCATGCCATTAAGGATAGAGGCACGCGCTTTAATTTGTGTCAGTTTAAACCCGAACATGAGTTAAACCCGCAGACCTTAGCCAATTACCAGAAAAATCGCTGCCGGGTGGTGCCGGAATTGGTGTATAGCCCGTGGGCCAGCGCGGAGCACTTGGCCGAAACCGGCGTGAAAGCCAAAGCCTGGCGCATCGATTTGGTATTGTTTGTAAACGGCTTGCCGGTGGCGACGCTGGAATTAAAGTCGGAATTCAAACAGTCGGTACAGCAAGCCATCAAACAATACCAAACCACCCGCCACACCGTAGACCCTGCTACCAAAAAACCGGAACCCTTATTAAGCTTTAAGCGCGGGGCCTTGGTGCATTTTGCCGTCAGTCAATACGAAGTGTATATGGCGACGCATTTAGAAGGGTTGGCCACTTCCTTTTTGCCGTTTAACAAAGGCACGGCAGGCGGCGGCGCGGGTAACGACGTGCAGGAGGATGTTAACCAGTACGCCACGGATTATTTATGGAATGAGGTGTTGCTGCCCGCCAATCTGTTAACTATTCTGGGCCGGTTTGTACATTTGCAAATTGAAGAAAAAGAGGACTGGGAAGGCCGCAAATATAAAAAAGAAGCGCTGATTTTTCCGCGTTACCACCAGTGGGATGTGGTCAGTAAGCTGGTGGCGGCAGTGCGTAGCGAAGGTTCCGGTCACAAATACCTGATTCAACACAGCGCCGGTTCGGGTAAGTCCAATTCCATTGCCTGGGTAGCGCATCAGTTAGCCTCGCTGTACGCTGCAGACGGCAACAAACAATTTGCTTCGGTGATTATCGTCACCGATAGAACGGTATTGGATGACCAATTGCAAGACACCATCTATCAGTTTGAACATGTCGACGGCGTGGTCGGGCGGATTAATAATAAAGAGGGCGATGGCTCTAAAGCGGAAAAACTGGCCGCCGCGTTAGAAAACGCGCAGCCGATTATTATCGTTACTCTTCAAACTTTCCCGCATGTTTTAAGAGCCATTGAGCACAGCGTCAGTTTAAAACAGCGCCGCTACGCCATCATTGCCGATGAGGCGCATTCGTCGCAAACCGGTTCCACCGCACGGCAGTTAAAAGAAGTGTTGCTGATTGATACGCCGGGCAATGATGAGGGAGAACTGAGTTACGAAGATATTCTGGCGGCCACCATCGCTTCGCGCCGGGCTTCCAGCAATGTCAGTTACCTAGCCTTTACCGCGACGCCAAAAACTAAAACTCTAGAACTGTTTGGCCGGTTGCCCAATCCTGCTGAACCGCCTTCCAAAACCAATATTCCCGCCGCTTACCATGTCTACAGCATGCGTCAGGCGATAGAGGAGGGCTTTATTCTGGATGTGTTGCTGAACTATACCAATTATAAAGTGGCTTATCAGCTAGCCATGAAAATTAACAGCGCCGACCAGGAAGTCGAAAGTAAAAAAGCTAAGGTCAAATTGAATAAATGGGTGCGGCTGCATGATTACAATATAGCCCAAAAAGTCCAAGTTATCGTCGAGCATTTTAAACATAATGTGCTGGGCTTATTGGGCGGCCAAGCCAAAGCGATGGTCGTCACCAGTTCCCGGAAAGAAGCCGTGCGCTACAAGTTGGCGTTCGATAAATATATTCAGGCGCAGGGTTATCAGAACATCCATGCGCTGGCAGCGTTCTCCGGCGAAGTGGAGTTTAGCGAGCGTGATCCTAACGCGGCGGACTTGCTGGGCGAGAAGTATACCGAAAGCACTATGAACCCCAACCTGAAAGGCCGCGATTTGCGGAAAGCCTTTGACTCCGGCGATTTTCAGATCATGATCGTGGCGAATAAATTCCAGACCGGCTTTGATCAGCCCAAGCTCTGCGCCATGTATGTGGATAAAAAGCTTGGCGGCGTGGAGTGCGTGCAAACCCTGTCGCGGATGAATCGCAACTATCCCGGTAAAGCCGAAACGGGTACGTTTGTGCTGGATTTTTTCAATGAGCCGGAAGATATTTTGCTGGCATTTCAACCCTATTACCAAACCGCTGCCTTAGCCGATGTCTCGAATCCGGATTTAATCTTTGATCTGTTCGAAAAGCTGCGGGCAACCGGTATTTTTACCTGGCAAGAAGTCGAGCAGTTTTGCGCGGCCTTTTTTATAAAAAGCAAAAGCAATGCCGCCCTGGCTAATATTTGCAAACCGGCTATGGAGCGTTGGCAAAAACGCTATCAATCGGCCATAGATGCGTTTAAACAAGCCAAGGCGATGTTTGAGCGCACCAAGAAAACCGCCGATGCGGTTTTGATTGCCAATGCGGAAAATAGCTTTAAGGCCTGTAAGGAAGAGAAAGACGCGTTGGAAGTGTTTAAAAAGGATTTAGGCAGCTTTGTGCGTTTTTATGAGTTTATGTCGCAGATCGTTGATTACGATGATAAAGCCTTGGAAAAACTCAGTCTGTATGCGCGTAATCTGCGGCCTTTGCTGCGGGAAAGCTTGCTGGAAGAGGAGGGGGTGGATTTAAACGGCGTGGTGCTTAGCCATTACCGGCTAGCGCTTATGCGTCAGCAGGACTTGCAGCTTAAAGAAGATGCCGCCGGCTATACGTTGGTGCCGGGTGATGGCTTGGGTACGGCTAAGCCTAAAGACAAACAATCAGAGTTTATTTCGCAGATCATTAGCCGTTTGAATGAGCTGTTTATTACCGAGCATTTGTCGGCAAAGGACTTGGTGAATTACGCGTACACCATCAGGAATAAGGTCAGTGAAAATATCGTGGTTATGCAGCAAATCACCAATAATGCCCCTGAGCAGGCGCTGTTGGGTGATTTTAGCAAAGCTGTTGATGACGCCATCATGGACAGTGGTGCTGCGCATAACAACCAAATGCTACAGCTGTTAGCGAATCCTGTCAAAGCCGCCGGTTTTGCAAAGGTGGTGTTTGATTTGTTGACACTAGCTGTTTGAAAGGAGATCAGGCTGTTTGCTGATCTAGAAATAGATGCTGTTCTATTGATGGCATGTAGAGCTGGCTCCGGATTGCAGCTCTATCTATAAGCTATTTGTGTTTCATCAGATCCTTACGGTCACCCTTTTCCCTAGGCCTGAGGCAAAAAAACCACCTCCGAGGAGATGGCTTTGAGGCTGACATGAGCTGAGCTTAAGCTTTGCGGCTTTTTCTGCCGAATGCGCGTAAACCGAGCAGGCCGGTAGCCAATAAAGGCAGAGCGGCTGGCACAGGCACAGCGGTGATAGTGGCGCTGACTTCGGTGCCGTATAGGTAGCCGCCTGAAGTTGCATCAATGTAAGAGGAATTTAGCGTGTCCATAGTAGGCATGGTGTTGTTTACAACCAGGCTTACATCTATGGCTGGGCTGCTTAAGTTGTCTACGATTTGGGCATAGGTTGAGCTTGGATCATAGAACTGGCCGGTTGCAGGGCCATAGACCATGCTTAGCATTGTTGAACCGTTCATATCGGTTAATGTGCCTTGCAGATTAGTCAGTTCCAGCGTTGTGGTATTAAAATCGAATGTACCGTTGAACATGGCGCCGTTTGTGGCGCCGTCATTGAACATTTCCATAACGGTGTATTCTTGATCCGCTTGGGCATTGGCGGCGGCGGCGATGATCGCTGAGGCGATGGCGGCTTTTACTAAAGATTTCATTTTATAGCTCCTTAAAGTTTAAAAACGATTAATTTGGTTAAATAGATTTTCATTCCTGACCAAGGCTCTGCGTTGCCGATTTATTATTTAGCATGGATGCCCTTGGTTGCTGCGCCGCCTAGTCGTCAACAGACGAACAAACGGCGCGGCTTACTAGCAAGTTGACTACTTTCCAGCCCGGCATTTAACCAGGCTGAAAAGCTGCCCTAGTTACGGATTGGTTGGAAAATTGAACAAACTCCATAAATCGCCCAGGGCCGGCATATTTGTCGGCACATAAGGGTTAGCGGCGGTTTGGACCGGGTTAGGCAGATTGTCGCGGCTGCGGGCAGTCAACGGGCTTAAACCCCAGTTCCGTTCAATAAACTTCAAGATTGAGACGTGGTCTGAGTAGCTATGGTCGATAATGCCGCCTTGGGTGTAAGGCGAAATGACGAGCAGCGGTATTCTTGGGCCGTCGCCGAAGAAATCGACTGGTTGAATGAAGCCGGAATCATAAGATCCGCCGCCTTCATCATAGGTGACGATTAACGCGGTTTCAGCGAACATTGCTGGATTGTTTTTCAACGCGGTATAGACGTTTTCCAGTATACCTTCGAACAGATCATGTTTAGAACTGGCTGGATGGCCGTCGGTGAAGCTGTCAGGCTTCACTATCGATACCGCAGGCAGGTTATTGTTTGCCAGATCGGTAAAGAAGTTGGTTGCATCCTTAATGTGCGCTGCGCGTTGCACAGGATTGCCCATGATCGATTTTGAATAGCTGAACGGATTACAGATGTCGCAGTAGTAATCCCCGCTGGTGCCTATGGCTAAATCAATAGGATTCAGGTCATGGCCGTTGGCAACGCGAACTGCGGCATTGTAGCCGCCGCCGTAATAAGCCCAACTGATGTTTTGTTCGTTTAGCGCATCGCCGATGTTACGTAGTGATGATGGCGGGGTGAGCGAGCCGCTGGTGACGCCGGCGTCGTTGATCACGCCGTTAGCTTGGTAGCCTGGCTCAATATTGTTGATTTGATAGTATTGGCCGGGCGTACAAGCGGTTGGTCCCATGCTCCAAGGCAGCGATGCCTCATAGGCGTTGATGGTTTGCGCCCATTCGGTATCGCAGGCAGTCCAGTTGCCATCGTTCGTAAAAGCGACAGTCTCTGCATTTTTAGGAGTAGGATTGGCCAGTACATTCGCCGGCGGGGTGGCAATAGTGACACCGGCATTATTGGTGTAAGGCTCCCAACTGACTGCGTCGCCGGTGGCGAGCATCATATGTTCAAAGAACGTGCCGCCCATCTCTGCTTGGTGGTAATTGTCGCTGATGGTGTATTGATCAGCCAACGATTTCAACAGCGGCGCATCGCCGGATTGGACATTGTAGAAACCCAGGGAGTTACCGTCTGAACCGTCATTACGCGCCACGCCTACGTAAGGCAGCAAGTCGGCCAAGCAGCCGCTTGGATTAGCTGCGGTCGCGTTGGCGACGTTGCAATCATACTGTTGCCACATGTGATAAAAACGGTGCACCTGATCGCCGGTGTAACTGTCATAAGGCAAAGTCGCGCCGGTAAATTGGAATACTGTATTAGGCAGCGCGTTGTAGTTGGCAACCCGCGTATCCGGGATATAGCAACCTTGTGGTGGATAAGCGGTGGTTTGCGAAGGCGGGTTTACAAAGCAAACCGGGCCGTCTGCAGCGCCTGTGGTCAATAAGGGTAGGTCGGCTGTAGGCAGGGTTGGGGCAAATTGCGCCAACTGACCGTTGGTCATGGATGGCGACAGCGGCGCACTTATGTCGCCGGGGGCTTTTGCAACCTGGGCCATTGTGACGCCGGCTGCGGGTACATAGCTGGTGTTAGGCGCAGGCAGCGTCGTGTAAAGGGTTTTGTTTGAGGCGGGTTGGCTGACGAAATAACTGCTTGGGATATTCTTCAACTGCGCTTGGGCAGCCAGAGCTGCATTCGGGCCTGGTGTGCCATCGGCATTGATGATGCCTTTAGACAGCAGATTGGAAATGGTTTGGCCGTTTTTCGGTACATACGCGCCGTACAGATTGTCGAAGGTATGGTTTTCGCCGATCAGTATAATGACGTGTTTGATTGGCGACGCCGTGGTTACTGGGGAGGATGGCGCGGTTTGAGCCATCGCGATGTTGCTGATGGCCATGGCGGACATCATCGCCAAAGCTAGCGGCTTTATTTTTAGCGGTTTTACAATACTCATTGTTATTATCCTCAAACTCGATTAAAGGAATTTAAACCTTAGCATTTGATTATTACAGAACCATTGCTTTTAGATTAAAGGATGATTACAGTAGTGTAAATGGCTGAGGATAACAGGAGGCATATTGCCGAGGGCTATCGGTTAAACCTTAACTAAGCAAAATTTTCAAAGACTTAGTTATGCTGAATAGTTACCCTTGTTTCTTTATAAAGGATAACTATGACAGGAATATATAGAATGGATGAAGATTATGAGACGCTTTTACCGGCAGTCGAACTGCTTAGGCCAATCTTGATAATTGAACACTTGGCCGGTTTGTCTAACTTGGGTAATCGCGCTGAAATCCAAGTCTGCATAAACCCATTGCGCTTGATTTAACTCGCCGATGGCTAAGATGCCGTTGTCCGGAAAGCCGCGATCGACCGGCGTATAAATGGCCGCCGCGCCGCAGTTGATATCCACGGCTTCCGACCAATCGGCATTGCCGACCAGCGAGGCTTGCACCACATAGCATTGGTTTTCCAGGGCGCGGGCCTGGCTGCCGATGCGCACCCGGTTATAGCCGGCGAGGGTGTCGGTGCAACTTGGCACGAGGATCAGCTTTGCGCCTTGTTCCACCTGTTGGCGGGCGTAATGCGGAAACTCGCTGTCATAGCAGATGTTGATAGCGACTTTACCGAAGGCGGTGTCGAAGGTTTTGATTTCCAGACCACGGCTAATGAACCATTGCTCGTTTTCAAACCGGGTCATGGTGAGTTTTTCCTGAAAATCGTACGCGCCTTGCGGGGTGAAAAAATAGGCATGGTTGCGAAATTCGCCGTTGGCGTGCTTGACCGGGTAGGTGCCGGCTTGGATGTAAACGCCATGCCGGACCGCCAAGCCGGAAAATAAGTGCAGAAAATCCGGCAGTAACGTTTGCAAGGCGTCCAGTTGCGCCGATAAAGAAGCATACACTGCTTTGGGAAACAGCGAGGCCAGTTCCAGGCAGGCGTATTCCGGAAAGATGAGGATTTCGGCATTATGTTCGTCTGCTTCATCGACCCAGCGCTGGATTTTCGCGGTGTAATTGGCCCAGGTTTCCAGAAAGCTGATGTTGTATTGGGCGGCGGCGATTTTAGGCATGTTCTGCTCTCAGCCAGAATGTCATGGGTTTGGCGCTGGCAACGCTTTCGTCCAGATCTTTCCAGGTATAGGTGGTTTTAAGTTCCGGATGTTTTACATAGCCGCGTTTATTCCAGAAGGCGTCCAGCGGCACATAATCCGCCGGGCGGCGCGGGTGATCCACCGGACGTTCCACGCAACAAAAAGTGATGTGCTTGAAACCGCCCAGGTCGGCGGCATGCGCCTCGCGTTGTTCGAAGAATCGTACGCCGATGCCGAGGCCGCGATAGGCTTTGTTCAGCACCGATTCGCCACAGTAAAACACGTCTTCCGGGTCATAGCCGTTTTCGATGAAGGGTTTTTTGACTTCGGCGGTTTCGTATTTTAGCGGTATCGCGGTCGAGGCGCCGATGATGGCGTCGCCGTCGAAGGCTAAAACGATAACGCTGTCCGGGCAATCGATATAGGTTTGCAGGTATTTTTTTTCGTAGTCGTAATCGCCGTCATACAGATAGGGAAAGTCGTGAAATACTTCTATGCGCAACCGCGCCAGTTCCGGGATGTAAGGGATCAGCGCTGCGCCGCTGAGGCGCTGGATACGGATGTGTTTGCTCATGGGTTAGATGTCGAAAATATAAAAAAGTAAGTGCCTCGCACTGCAAACTTTGGTCTTTGGGCGCCGGCAAACTGATTATATATTGTTTCACATTCGGCCCTGGATGTGCCAGAATTATGTTAGTAATCAAAGGCAATATTCAAGCTCAAGGCCGCCCTTGCGCCTGAATAGCACTTTGGTTGTTCACGTTGTTGGCAATTTTTCCGTTGCCGGAAATTGCTACTTACGTCCTTACCACACTTTCATAAACGCCCCAAGCACCTGGTAATTGTAAGCCTCCGGATTGGTTACCGGTAAACTGACGCTGCCGAGGAAGTACCAATTGTCGCCGAGAAAAGTCCGGATGCCCGGCGCCAACGATAAACTGGTGGTGCTGCTGGGTCCACGGGTGTCGATTGCTTGGGCGAAGTTGGCGGCTACGTACAATACCGTATCGCTAAAAGTGGTCTTGTCATGCGGGGTGATATAATAGCCGACAGCCAGATTGCCGTTGAAAGTGGAGCGTGCGCCGGTTTGGGCAATAAAGCCGCTGTACGGTATAGTAAAGCCGGCGCCGCCGCGCACCACCAAGCCTTTCCAGCTATTATTCCAGAAATTGTAATTCGGCGAGATGGAGGCGACGCCATTGCCGTTAACAAGGAGGCCGGTTGGAGTTCGCAAAGTCAGATCGAAGGTTTGTGTAGTGTCGCGGGTTTCGCTGAGCAGCACCCTTGGCGTAATCTGAAAGTCGCCGAAATTGGTTTGATTATTACTAGAGTTCGCGACCGGTACATCGGTTCTGAATTCAAAACGCTGATTCAACGGGGTGTAAACCGAAACCGAGCCGCTATAAGAATCTTTAGCGCTATTGATTTGATTGTTATAGCCGAAAATACCCAGACCCAGCCGATAAAACACGCCGTCATTCGCATTCAGCCAGCCTTGTCTTGGCGCGCCGCCGCTACCGGTTGGCGGGCTGGCCCAGGCTTTGTTCCAACCGGTACTGAATAAATCTTTAAATGACTGTTCCTGCCATTTGGACGGGTCCGAGTACACATCGCCGGTTAGCGATTCACGCATTACGGCTAAAGGGCTGGAATCTGCTTGGACTACCAAGTTTGTCGAATTTTGCGTGGCGTCAGCCCAGCTGCTAACAGGAATAGCTAAAGCTAGAATGCAACTAAGTCTAAGGTTTTTTGTTAAACTATTTACGCAGGTTATGCTTGGATTTAAGTTCGTGAGTTTTTTCATGGGATTTCCTGTGAAGATTATTTTAGTTATGTATCAATTGTACAACGTGCAGTATTGAATAACTTACGACAATCATGCTTGACTTTTTGGATTTTTATTTTAATAAGCTAAATATTTTAAAGCCGCAATTTACTATTATTGCGCAGAAAGTGGATATTAACCTTTATAGCTTAAATAATTAGCGTAAAGGTAAATACTAACACAAGTATTTATAACTTAGATATACGTATAAAGTCGTAATATATTTAAAAATTCGGCGATGTTGATGGTCTTATTAACAGGGTTTTGCTACTTACTATGAGTCTGCGTTTCCAGATTATTTTCCGCGTGTTGTTGTCTTCCCTCTGCATACTGCTGCTAGGCGGTGCAATTGCCATTTGGCAGGCCCGGCAATCTGTGGAAAAAGAAGTGGATGCTTCGGTGCATTTGGCCTTGCAATTAATCACTTTAGGCATTACCGATATGCCGATTTTTGCCCGTACCGGAGATCTTTCCCATTTCAGCGTGTTACAGCAAACTCGGCATCTAAGTATTGAATTGAAAAAACCCAATGGGCAAATTATTCATTTCGCCGGCGTTACGCAGCCCAGCAACCCGGAAAAAACCCCGCCAGCTTGGTTTATCCGTTTGGTTAAGGGCGACTATCCGCAAGTTGAACATCAACTTAAAACCCAAGATGGGCAAGTGCTGACCTTGATCATTCAACCGCAGCCCTTGGACGAAATTAGCGAAGCTTGGGAGGAAAGCAAAACCTATTTCACCTCGATTTTCCTGTTGACGCTGCTGACATTTTTGGCAGTCAATCTGTTGCTGAATAGGTCCTTGCAATCCATAGGCGTGATTGTCGCAGTATTACAAGGCATTGAATCCGGCCGTTATCGACAAGCTTTGCCTAGGTTCAGCATTACCGAGTTTGACGCTATCGCCAAGGCTATTCAACATTTGATGGTGGAATTGGAAAAAGCCCAGTTGGAAAACCGCGCCCTGACCCAGCACAGCTTGGCAATCCAGGAAGAAGAGCGGCAAAAGTTGTCGCAGGAATTGCATGATGAATTAGGCCAATCCTTAACCGCCATCAAAGTCATGGCGGTCACCGCCAAGCATAGTCAAGCGGATGTGGTAAAAATCAGTTTAAATATTACCGAGATCTGCGATCATTTAATGACGGTAGTCAGGTCGATGATGCAGCAACTCCATCCCTTGGTGTTGTCGGATTTGGGTTTAAAAGCGGCATTGGAAGAAATGGTCTATCACTGGTCGGATCGTAACCCCGAGTTGATATTCCTGCTTCACTGCGGCGCAGAGGTGGACAGCGTAGACAAGTCTGTGACTATTCAGGTATTTCGAGTCATTCAGGAGTGTTTAACCAATGTGGTACGGCATGCGCATGCCCGGAAAGTCAGCATTGAAGTGCAGAAATTGGATCACCCGCTTAGCTGCTTGCAGCTTAAGATTGTCGACAACGGGCTAGGCTGCGATCTTAATGCCGTTCATCGCGGCTTTGGCTTGTTAGGCATCAAAGAGCGGGTTAAGTCTTTGGATGGTGAGCTGACTATTTGCTCGCAACCTGGGGCCGGTATGCTTGTTACCGCCCGAATACCGGTTTTATGAGCCGGAAAATTAATATTATTCTGGTTGATGATCATGCGGTCGTCAGAGCCGGCTTTCGCATGCTGCTGGCGACCTGCGACAATATCGAGGTGATCGGCGAGGCCGAGCGCGGCGAGCAGGCTATTCAATTGTATCTGGAATTACTGCCCGATATACTGGTTATGGACTTGTCCATGCCCGGCATTGGCGGTCTGGAAGCTATTCGCCGGATAGTCCAGCGCGACCCGCAGGCCCGGATTCTGGTGTTTAGCGTCCACCATGAACAGGTGTATGTGCAACGGGCGCTGAGCGCCGGCGCTCAAGGCTATATCACTAAAAATAGCGCGCCGGCCATTCTGGCGTTGGCCGTGGAAAAGATCATGCAAGGCCGGTGTTATGTGGAACAGGGCTTAATCGGCCGCGCAGGCGGCTTGGCTTATCAAGGGATTATTGACGCCTTTACGCAACGCGAGTTTGATGTGTTTGCCTTGTTGGCGCAGGGCTTGACCGTGCAAAAAATTGCCGAACAGCTGTGTTTAGGGCAGAAAACCGTCGCCAACTATGCTACGCAAATCAAGAAAAAATTGCAGGTGGAGACGACGGCGGAACTGGCGCATATTGCCGTTAATTTGGGAATGACGCGTTAGTTGCCCCTCGCAGCCTAAGTTATAGTTGCGCGAATGATGCGCTGCCCGTTGGTTGGCATATCAGGGAGTTCTAGTTAATAATTGGTTATGCTTCTTCAACTTGCGGATAACAAACGCCCAAGCCGCCTAAGCCGCAATAACCCTGCGGATTTTTCGCCAGATATTGTTGGTGAGCGTCCTCGGCATAATAAAACCTTGGCGCTGCCAGAATTTCCGTGGTGATTGCGCCTAAACCCTTGGCCTGCAATTGGCTTTGATAGAGCAATCGGCTGTGTTCCGCCGCTTCTTGTTGCGTGGCGTCGAAGGTGTAAATGCCGGAGCGGTATTGGGTGCCGATATCATTGCCTTGGCGCATGCCTTGGGTCGGATTATGCGACTCCCAGTAAATCACTAATAATTCTTGGTAACTGATCAAGGCCGGATCGAAAATCACGAGTACGACTTCCGCATGTCCGGTTTTTCCGGTACAGATTTCATCATAGGTCGGGTTGGGCGTAAAGCCGCCGGCATAACCGACAGCCGTGCTGAATACGCCGGTTTGTTGCCAAAATTTGCGTTCCGCGCCCCAAAAACAACCCAAGCCGAACAAGGCTTGTTGCAGATGCGTAGGGAAGGGCGGCAAAATTGGATTGCCGTTGACAAAATGTTTGTGCGCCGTTTGCATAGGCTGTTGCCGGCCGGGAAGCGCTTCTGCGGCGGTGGGTAGCGTAGTTTTTTTAATTAGAAAACTCATAAGCATTAAACCAGGTTCGATGGCTGTTAGTCGGGTGATTATAGCAGTGATGCTTTACAGCTATTACCGAAAGTCACGGTACGCTTGGTATAATCGCATTCCAGCTTAGATTTTGCTAAATTAACATGAAACAACAAGATTGCCTTAGGCGCTTTTTATTTGAAGAACATGGGGTGCGCGGTGAATGGGTGCGCCTGGAAGAGAGCTGGCGGCAGGCTAAACAGCATCAGATTTTGGTCAGCGATGCGGTCGAAGTTCAACTCGGTGAAGCTTTGGCGGCCGTGGTGCTGCTCTCGGCGACTATCAAGTTTACGGGTTCCATCGTGATGCAGATTCAGGGCGGCGGCGATTTAAAAGCCTTGGTAGCGCAATCCAGCAACGAGCGGAAAATTAGGGGCTTGGTGCGTAGCGAAGCTAACGTGGCTGGTTTGCACTTAAAAGACATGTTGGGTGGGTCTGGCCGTTTGGTGTTGACGGTTGAACCGGTTGACGCCGATCCCTATCAGGGTATCGTCGGCGTGGAAGCGGAAACGCTGGCCGCGATTTTGGAAAGTTATTTCACCCAATCGGAACAATTAGACACCCGCTTGTGGCTGTTTGCCGATAAGACCCACGCCGTGGGCTTGTTAATTCAGGAATTGCCCAGCGAGTTTCGGGATAAAGCCAATTGGCAGCGCATAGAACTGTTGGCCGGCACGGTAACTGCAGAGGAATTATTGCGTTTAGATTGCGAGGTTTTATTGCACCGTTTGTTTAATGAAGAGAAAGTCCGGGTATACGACCCGGAAGCGGTGGAATTTAAGTGCAGTTGCTCCAGACAGAAAATCAGCGTTACGCTATTGGCTTTAGGCCGTGCTGAATTGGAAAGCATACTCAAAGAACGCGCTGACATAGAAGTGGATTGCCAGTTTTGCGGCGCTAATTACAGCTTCGATAAAGTGGATATCGAAAACCTGCTGACTAACCCGCTGGGCGAGTCAGTTCTTAATACGCCGACCCGGCACTGAGGAGTCATGCCCAAAAAAATAAGCCGATATTTCCGCCTGTTGGTGATTTTTGGCGTACTCAGCACCATGACCGGTTGTTTATACTGGATGCGCGCCTATCAAACCTATTTGCAAATGGACGAGTTTGATCGTTATTTCACGATTACCGTTACGCAGGATTTTACCGTGCATTTCAAAAAACCGATCTTATTTAGCGAGGACTTTGTCTCGCTGGCGAAATTACACGCCAGTACCGAGGAAAAAACCGCTGACGGCGGCAAAGTCTGGCGTTATTGGTTCCGCAAGGTGGATAAGGATAACAAGCTGCTTACCCCGGAAATTCATTTTTACTTCGATTTAACGTTTAACAAACTGGATAAAATCACCGAGTGGACATTTTCTTCACTGTTTTTGCAAATTGCGCCGGCGGAATTTCTGGAAGCGTCTTTCCGTTCATTGGGTGGCGCGGAAATTAATGAAGCCAAACAGCAATTAAAAGCCAAAGCCGAATTTAGAGAGAAAATCAGCGCCGACTTGCCGAAAAAAGCCAAAGTGCTCAAACACTTGGGCGAACCGCTGGAAATTACCGATGAAGAAAAGCAGGAAGTGTATTTTTATAAATTCAAGCTGGACGCGCATGAAATTGAAGAAGGCTATGAAGAACGCGCCATTAGCGAAGTGCGGTTGACATTCGATAAAGCTACGACCGAATTGATCAAAATGTCCGGCAGGTTTGCCGGCTTGAAAATTTCCATTAATTATCGGGAATTTCAGGAAACCGAAGATAAGTAAGGATCAGTGATGTCAGAAACCATTAGCAGTAGTTTTTATGCTTATCTGTCCAGGCTTAGATGGATTAAGCGCTGGGGCTTGAAACGCAACGCCTTGGCGGAAAAT
Source organism: uncultured Pseudomonadota bacterium (assembly GCA_963705975.1). GTDB lineage: Bacteria > Pseudomonadota > Gammaproteobacteria > Methylococcales > Methylomonadaceae > Methylomonas. The sequence goes on along the minus strand of CAVPMI010000077.1, from coordinate 220,602 downwards.
GTCATGGAGCATAGTTGGGAGGTGGCGGTGATTGCCCATACGCTGGCGCTGATCAAAAACCGCTATTTTGCCGGGCAGGCGGACGCCAACGCTATAGCGACTGCTGCCTTGTATCACGATATAACCGAAGTGATTACCGGCGATTTGCCCACCCCGATTAAATACCATTCGCCGGCCATCCTCGGCGCTTATAAGCAAATCGAACAACAAGCCGAGCATGAATTGTTAAGCCTGTTGCCGGAGGCGCTAAAGCCGGATTTTGACGCCTTGATCAGCCACGAACGCTTGCCGGTAGAGCATCAACTCATCATCAAAGCCGCCGACAAAATTTCCGCTTTTTTAAAATGCCAGGCCGAGCTGAAAGCCGGCAATACTGAGTTTGAAATGGCGGCCAAGCAGTTGGAAATTGAGATACAGGCGATGGCGCAGCCTGAGGTGCAGTTTTTTATGCAGAGTTTTGCACCGAATTGTGGGTTGACGTTGGATGATTTGATAAAGAGGCGTTAAAACCCTTGAGAATAGACTGGCAATGCTGAAAGCCTAATTTTTCTTAAATTGTGAGAAAAATATAAAAAATACAACGCAAACCTCACGAAATCTTTGATTTAGTATATTTTAAGTGAATGGGGAGGCGTGGCACATTCCATTTATGCCGTCTGGAATCGCCGCCATCCACCAGCAACCTCTACTTAAATCAAGGTTTCTTAATGACGATAGCAAAGTTACTGGCGATATTGCTATGTATGCATATGCCGGTTCTGGTTTTAGCAGAGAACACTATTGAAAACTCCCTTGCTCACGATCCGGGTCTGCGCGGCGGGGTCGCGGGGGCTGGCAATGCCTTGTTGGGCTTGGATTCGGCGCAGCTGGAGTTTTTTACCGTCGGCAAGCAAAACTTTCAGACCGCCGAATCGATTGCTAACGGCCTAGGGCCAAGATTCAATTTGGATTCTTGCGGGGGTTGCCATGCTTACCCGGCGCTCGGGGGAAGCTCGCCGGCAATTAACCCGCAAATCGCCGTTGCTACCGCCTATGGCGCGAAAAATACTATTCCTGATTTTTTGCGTCTAGACGGCCCCATTCGGGTGGCGCGGTTTATTACAAATCCCGAAGGCGCGCCGGACGGAAACGTGCATGGCCTGTTCGTGATCAGTGGCCGCAACGATGGCGTGAATGCCTCGGGTTGTACCGCTTCCCAGGAAAATTTCGCTGACCAAGCGGCTAAACATAACCTGAGTTTCAGGATACCGACACCGCTTTTTGGGCTGAGTTTAATCGAACAACTTACCGAAAATGCCTTGACCACGAATTTAACCAGAAATCAGGCTCAAAAGCAAAGCCTGGGCATTGCCGGTCATTTGAATAAGACCGATGGCAACGGGGAAATTAGCCGATTTGGATGGAAAGCCCAACATGCGTCGTTGGTTTTGTTCAGTTCAGAAGCATACAATGCTGAGATGGGCCTGACCAATCAGGAATATCCGCTGGAAAGAGACACTAATCCGACTTGTCAATTGGCTTCCAGCCAAAAAAAAACTAATCTCTATGCCGGGGATTATAGTGGCTTGATGACTTTAAGCGAAAAAAACGCCTATTTTATGCGTTATCTGGCTCCGCCTACGCCTGCAAACTCAATGCCGGGCGGAAACGAGGCTATCGCTAGGGGAAAACAACAATTTAGTTTGGTTGGATGTGACAACTGCCATACGCCGAACCTTGGCGGCGTCCCCTTATTTTCTGATCTTGCCTTGCACAAGATGGGGCCGAACCTGGCCGACGGCATTCAGCAAGGTTTGGCGGCCGGGGATGAGTTCCGAACCGCGCCGCTCTGGGGGCTAGGGCAACGGATATTTTTTCTGCACGATGGCCGCAGCAATGATTTACGTCAGACGATTCAAGAGCATGCCAGCGAGGGCAACGGCGTTTACCCCCTTTCTGAAGCAACGCAGGTCGTTAAAAACTTTTCCGGGCTTAGCGAAAACGCCAAACAGGATTTGTTGGATTTTCTGCGTTCGCTTTAGCTGTGGTTTTGATACGCAAAAAGGATGGACTCTATAGATTTAGTTGTCATTCTCATCTAACCATTTATTCCAGACTTTTTCCTTTAAATAGGCCACTAATGTCTGCCATATTGCTTGGGTTTTCTGCAGCAGGTCTGGCTGCTTCTTTTGCTCTGGGGGTTTCTGAGGAGTTGCATTGCTCGATGGGGTGTTTGCGAACTGCTGACGGTCAACCACGCTAAACGTACCCGGTAGCATTCCCATCCAACAACTCCATGAGACAAGTCCGTCCTCGCTCGGGGTAAACTCAACGACCTGTATGCCAGGTTTCAGCTCGATAGTCAGCCCGTAAGCGGGCGCCAAGATAACTCTATTGCACTGGGTTAATTCCTTGGCATCAATAACCCATTTTACCCGGACGCCTTTACGCAACATAAACTGATTTGGCGTATAGCCGGTTTTCGAGACTTGCATATAGATGGTTTGTTCAGTATCACAGCACGCACTATCCACTGCGGGCGGCGATATTTGCTGGGAAATCCGCACCAATAGACTGTTGAAATCGATGCCGGTCCCGGTGACAGTCAAGCCGTGATTTAACATGATAGCCCCTAAGCCCATGACGATTAGCCCGGAGAATTTCAACACCTTTGGTGTTAAATTATGCGAGAGCAGACTGGTCAAAAAACCGAAACCCAGCATAAGCGGCAACGTGCCGAGGCCGAAAAAGAACATGATTTTCGCGCCTTCTAACCAACTCCCCGTCCCTGCCGCCATGATATACATAGCCTGCAATGGTCCGCAAATAATCATCAAGCCGTTCAATAATCCGATGACAAACGGGTTGCTGTGCTTGCGGTATTCCTTACTGATAAAGCGCATCACAAAGCCTGGCGTGCGGAACTGGAAATGATCAAGTATCCTAAACACCCCGAGCATATGCATGCCGAACAGCAGCATAAAAATCCCGGCGGCAATGCCGACCAAACCCCGGCTGTAAGGCGTAAAAGCCACAATGGCGCCGAAGCCGCCGAGGATGCCGCCGATAAGGGTATAAGACAGGGTTTTGCCGATGCCGTAAAGGAAATGCGTGGCGTAGGATTTATGCCCGGCGCCGGCCATTTTTGTCGTGTAACCAAACACCAAGGGCCCGCACATGCCGACACAGTGAAAACCGGTTAAAAAACCCATTAACAACAATAAGCCAATATTGACGTCACCGGCCAATTCCGGTAAGTCGCCATGACCTATCATCCATCTATCCATCCACAGGATAAGCCCTATCCCCAATAGAGACAGCAGGATGGCTGAGATTTTTCCTATCAGGCCATAAGTGGTATTTGGCGTGCCGTCTGGGTTCATCTGGATTTTACGCAGTATAATTAAGACCGCTGATCATTCGGTTAGTTTGCGCCAAATCTTTTGGTCAAATCCGGGCTGAAATCTGCGAATAGTACCTCAAAATCGGCTAAATTCAATTATCCAAGAAGTCTCTAAACCATTTTGGGTTAAAGAAAATCACATAAATCAGGAAAATATCGGCAACTGGTATAATGAACGCAATGTAATGCAACAGCAAGAGCATAATTGCCAAAGCTAAACGGATTAAAAACTTTTTAAGATTCATGGTAAGCCTGGATGTTTTTAATCTATCATACTTTATAACCGGTTCATCAATGCTATCAGTATGAATACTTATAGCGTGAAAATCGCTGCCGAACACGTTGATGGAGAATTGATGAAAACGCAAGCTCTGAGTTTTGCATCATCCATAATTGCCTGGACCGGTCAAGTTAAAAGGGTCTAAGAATGTTTAATGTGAAGAAAATCTACATCACTGCTTTTGGCTTGCTGCTTCTGTCCGGACTTTGCTTAGCTGAGGAGGAAAACAGCATTCAACCGGTGAATTTAGTCTGCGACTTCGACTACGCGGAATTAGGCGCGCAAACCGGTGTGCCGCGCTTGAAAAACGCCATTTCGAAGCCAACTCCGGCACATTTTGCGCTACGTATTGCCGGCGATTCACCGGGGCCATTCGGCAAGCCTTGGTTAATTAACGATGCGCAGTATTTCACCGATCAAGCTGGTGAAAATGATCATGCCCTGAGTATCAATCGGCTGGATGGTTCGGCGACTTATCTGTCGATTTATTCTGCTAAGGAAGGGCATTTCAAAATTTTGTATCCGGGTAAGTGCAAGAAGCTTGATCAGCCGCTGTTGTAAATTCCAGCTATTAACAATCCTCTGCAGACTAACGCTCACCATTAAAAATATGGCGGAAGCCGCTTACCGTCGTGGCGATGGTTAAATTAGCCAAACAATTTTTTAAAGGTTATGGATAGTCAAAACTGAAAAATTACCCAAACCAAGGACTGTGCCAGGTAAAGTTCTCGTCGAAAGACGGACGGATTGTCATGTTAACTACCGAAACTAATCAGAGAAGATAGCTTTGCTTTATCAGCATTTTGGGTCTAGCGTCCTTTTTCACTACTACGTAGTTTACCCGATTTCAAAGGCAGCCATTGATATGGTGACGAAATTCGAAAACAGACGAGCACAGATAGTAAACCAGTCGTTAACGAACAAATCAGGTTTTGCTGTAAAATGCGCCGCTAGGCTCATTGAGCAAGGAAGGGCGAAAGGATATTTTTCCTGGGATCAATGCTCGGCTATGCTGATCTAGCCGTTTAGTAGAATAATAGGGATTAGCAAATTCGATGTCAAAACCATGACCAAGCTATACAACGCAGAAATCTCCGCCGGCTCTCTCATGCCCTTTGAAAGTCGCCGCATCGCGGCTTTATTGCTCACTGAGCCCGATGATCTCACCTGGAAACGCAGTTTAGTCGAAGAAAATCTTTTGCAGAAAAAAACGCCGGCCACGGCTTTACGCCAGGCGAAATTGATCAAGAAGCGTTTGCTGACACTGGATAAAACCGCTTGGGAGATGATCGCTCAGCGTGAACCTGAAGTATCGGTGCAGTTGTTGCTGGTTTCCGCAGTTAGGCATAGCCGTTTGTTAGCTGATTTCCTGTTACACGTTTATATGGCCCACCAACGCAGCTTGAACTTAGCCCTCTCCGCCAGTGACTGGGAAGGTTTTTTAGTGGAATGTCAGCATAGGGATACAGCAGTAAAGCTGTGGTCGGCGTCAACTCAGGTTAAACTATTCCAGGTAATTCTACGTATCCTGACCGAAGCCAAATATCTTGAAAGCACACGCAGCATGAAAATTACTCCGCAATCATTGCATCCGGCTGTCCGTAATTATCTATCCGCCCAAGCTGACGGGGCAATGCTGGACTTATTGGAGCGTGCCTAATGGCGCTGACTTTCGAGGAAAGGCTAAATCAAATTTTGCCGAAAATCAGTTCAGATGAGTTTCTGAACAGTAAAGGGCTTGGTAACGAAATCGGCTTTTGGATATTTGATTATCCGCCCGAGCGGGAACTGGAGATGCGGGATTTTCTGACTAGAACGGTATTGGTGAATCTGCATAAGTCTGTACCGGTAATCCGAACCGGGGTTATCAATTTATTTGAGCTGGTCATCCAGTTACTCCAGGAGCGTAATTTGCTCGACAAAGCCATTGCCATGCAACAAAGCAAAGGCGATAAGGCGGTGATGGCTGCCTTGCGTCCAGTGCTTAAAGAAGACAAATTGGCGCAAAAAGTTATTTCTACGGTGGATTTAGACAATATAGATCTGCTGGTTCTGTGCGGCGTTGGCAGCGCTTATCCCATGCTTAGAACGCACACGCTGCTTTCCGCGCTACACCCATTGATGGGCAGAACTCCGTTGTTAATGTTTTACCCTGGGCGCTATGATGGGTATACTTTGCGGCTGTTCAATAAATTATCCGAAGATCACTATTACCGTGCGTTCAGGTTGGTTCCTGAAATGCAATAACACAGCAGCTAGCGAGAAATCGATATGGAAATAAGGGATTTATTCACCAAGCCCATTGACCGGCCCATCAATGGTGTTATTAAAGCCGACCAATTGGATGCGGAAAGTATTTGGCAGGAATTAGAAGAATACGTCGTTACCAAACAACTCACTGAATACTTCCGAAAATTTTTCGATGCTTATCTGGCCGCTGCCGAAAAGGCCAAAGACCCCACCGTCACGGCGCGGATGGGGGTTTGGGTTTCCGGCTTTTTCGGTTCCGGTAAATCCCACTTCATCAAAATCCTTTCTTACTTACTGGAAAACATTGAGGCGATTGACCCCAAAACCAGCACACACAAAAAAGCCGCCGACTTTTTCGATGAGCATAAAATCAAGGACGCCATGTTGCTGGCCGACATCCACCGGGCTATTAAAGACAGCGCCGATGTTATGCTGTTTAACATTGATGCCAAGGCCGAGGCAAAATCCGAACGTGATGCGATTGTGCAGGTGTTTCTGCGGGTCTTTAATGAGAAATTAGGGTTGTGTGGCGATGCGCCGCATATCGCCGAAATGGAACGCTATCTAATTTCCAAAGGCGCATACGAGAAATTCAAAACTGAATTTCAAGCGCAGAATGGCGCAGTATGGAATCAGGAACGCGATGCCGTGGATTTTTTACGCGATGATGTGGTTGCCGCCTTGGCGCAAGCGCTGAACATGACAGAGGAATCGGCAGGGCGTTGGTTTGATACGGCGCGGGATGATTACCGGATTAATATCGAAAGTTTCGCAAAATTGGTACGCGATTACCTGGAAACCAAGCCGGCAGACCATCGCATGATTTTTCTGGTCGATGAGGTCGGGCAGTTTATTGGCGATAACACCCAGTTGATGCTCAGCCTGCAAACCATTATCGAACAATTGGGAACGCTCTGCCAGGGTCGCGCTTGGGTAATCGTTACCAGCCAGGAAGACATCGATGCGGCCATCGGCGAAGCAAATAAAGCCAAGTCTCAGGATTTTTCCAAAATTCAGGCACGTTTTCACACCCGCTTGTCGCTGGCCAGCTCCAATACCGACGAAGTAATCGGCGAGCGCTTATTGTCCAAAACCGAGCAAGCGCATGTGGTGTTACGCGATACCTTCGCGCAAAAAGGCGACATCATAAACAACCAATTGTCCTTTTTAGGCAATGGCGTCAATCTGCGCGGTTATCGGGATGCTGCTGAATTCGTTGCTTACTATCCGTTTGCCCCTTATCAATTCCAATTGCTGCAAAAAATCTTCGAGTCGATACGCAAGGTTGGCGCTACCGGCAGACATCTCTCGCGGGGCGAACGTTCCTTGCTGGACGCTTTTCAGTCAGCTGCTGTAGAAAATGCCGGCAAAAGTACGGATACCTTAATACCCTTATACGATTTTTACCCTGCTATCGACAGCTTTATCGATAGCGTGGCGAAAAGATCGATTGATCAAGCCCCCTATAATGATGCCTTGGAGGCCTACGATACCAAGTTACTTAAGGCCTTATTCCTGATTCGCCACATCACCGAGACGATTAAACCCAACATCGACAATTTGGCTACCCTCTGCGTCGATGAAGTGGATGCCGACAAACTCAGTCTCAAACGCCGTATCCAAGAGTCTTTAGCCAGATTAGAGCAACAGCAACTGGTAAGCCGCAATGGCGATCACTGGTATTTTCTGACCAATGAAGAGCGTGATGTCGCCCGCGAACTTGGGCATGTGGAAGTCTCTTCCGCAGAACGAACCCGGTTGCTCTCTGAGCTGATCTTCGAAGACATCCTCAGGGGGCAGACCAAGGTCCGGCATCGTGAATCTAAGGGTGATTACGACTTTAATCGCCTATTGGACGGTGCGCCCTGGAAAACGGCGAGTCATGCCTTGACCTTGGAAATTCTCAGTCCGCTGGGTGACGACTACGAAAAAATGCATGAAGCCACGTGTATCATGCGTAGCGCTGAAGCAACAGGCCGCGCCATTATCCGCATGGCGGAAGGCTACAGGCTTTATGAAGAACTCTCACTGTATCTGCAAATCGAAAAATACATCATCAGCCCCAAGGCTGATCAGGCTACGCCCTCGTTAAAACGCATCCTCGGGGATAGGAAGGAAGAAAATCGCGAACGTAGACAACGTTTAGTCGCACAGCTCAGTGAGCTGTTGGCTACAGGTGATTACACTATCTTAGGGCAAAAGCCGGCCATTAAATCCGGTTTGCATCCGACCAGCTTACTGGACGAAGTGATCAATTATCTGGTTGCTAATACTTATAGCAAACTTCCGTATATTAAATACCGTACTGCCGACCCTATTGCTGAGATCAAAGCTGTGCTCAGCATTGATGATGTGACGCAAATGTCTTTGGATACTAATATCGAGGAAATCAATCCGCTGGCCCTCAACGAAGTAAGAGACTATTTATTTCTGGCGGCCTCGCAAAATCGCGTGTTGTTGTCTGACATTGTGGAGCGGTTTATCGGTATCCCCTGGGGCTGGAAAGAGTGGGAAATTGTGCTGTTGATTGCCCGGCTGTTTATGGCCGGCGAGATCAAATTGCTGTTGGAAGGCGCAGACATTGAGCCAAGGGCAGCCATAGATCCCTTGACCAAATCCGTGCGTTTTCGGCAGGTTTCGATACTCAAACGCAAAGCGGCGGATAGTGTTTCCCTGAAACGCGCTCGGGATTTACACCGCGAACTGTTTTCAAAATGTCCTCGCGAAGATGAAGACGGCTTGGTGGCGGATACGCGCGACAGCTTCAGTGCCTGGCAAGCCGAACTCAAAAGCTATAGCCACACCGCCTCCGGCAGATACTACCCCGGTAAAACCGTCATTGAACAAAGTGTTTCGCGCATAGCTAAGCAATTGGCGATACGCGATAGCTTTGAATTTATCGAAACTCTTTTGAACGGCAAAAATGACTGGTTGGACTTGGCCGAAGAGGTGCACGATGTCCTTAGCTTCTATAAAACCCAAATCAGCACTTGGCAACGCTTGTTGGATAGCTTGACCGCATTTGCAGACAATCAAGAAGCGCTACAGCAGGATATAAACGCCGCCAACGCCCTGAAGGAATTGTTTAGCATTAGAGACAATCCGGCGCCCTATGCGCAGATTAACCGCATCGATGCCTTGTTGAGCAGTGTCGAAACAGTCAACGAGCGGCTGGCCGCGCAACAACGGGAACAAACCTTATTAGCGATAGAGCTTAAACTGTCAGAAATTGAAAAAGCCCTAACTGAAATCCAGGCAGACGCCAGCCTACGCAATAAGGCGCTCTATCCCTTGCAAAAACTTAAAACCAGTGTTGCCGGCTTGAGCAGTATCCCGAAAATCCGCTATTTAGCCGAGCAGGCTGATATGCAGTTGGATACCGCTATGAACGCCATAGCCGCTGTCGCCACACAAAATACCGCCGGCATTAAAGAGCCACAGCCCGGCAGTCAAACCTTTGGGTATAGCAGTACCCAGGGTGTTACGCCGCAGCAAAAGCCGGTTAAGGTGATCCGCGCCCAAGCGCTGAACAGTAAACACTATTTGGAGACTGAGGCGGAAGTGGAAACTTACCTTAGCAAGCTCAGAGAAGAGCTTTTAACGGTGCTGCGAGAAGGGAAAAGAGCTCGGATTCAATAAACATTGCGAATTCGCGAGAAATAGCGAATAATTGTTGAAAATTTCAACATCAGAGGAGCGTATTATGTCTACAGTAAATTTCAGTGTGCCGGACGAGGTTAAAGAAGCATTTAATGTTGCTTATCAAGGTCAAAATAAAAGCGCTGTTATCGCAGATTTAATGATGGAAGCCGTGGAGCGTGCGGCGCGCAAAAAGCTGCACCGGGAAGCCATTGCCACTATTCTGGCTTTGCGAGCGGAAATGCCGCCAGTGAGTGCTGAAGAAGTGCAAGCCGCGTTTGACGAACTTCGCCACGGATGAGTACGGTTGTTGTTGACGCCAGCGTAGCCATCAAATGGCTAATTCCACAACGGCCGGAGGAAGACGATGTGGAAAACGCCTTGCAACTGTTCGGTCTCATAGAGACGCAGGAGTTACTGCTGGTGCAACCGCCGCATTTCATCGCCGAGGTCATGGCGGTCGCAACCCGTCTGGAACCGGCTTTTGCAGAGCGCATCTTAAACGCCGTCAGTAATATGGAGATGAGCATCATTGCTCGCACAGATGTTTACCGTACAGCTATAAGCGTAAGTACGCAGTTAAAACATCATTTGTTTGATACTTTGTATCATGCGGTCGCCTTGCAAAGCCCTGACGCCACTTTTATTACAGCTGACGCCGCCTATTACCGGAAAGCGCAGGGACTTGGCCGAATTTTACTGTTAAAGGATTTTACAGTTTGAACAAAGCCAAACTCAAAGCCTATGCCCCGCAAGCCCGAAAAGACTTTATCGCCGCCGTTACCGCTCGTGCGCATAGATTAGGCTTGGCGGAAAGTGAGGGACAATTGCAGATCGCTGCTGCCGAAAAATCCGCCGATTTCGTGGTTATAGCCGGGCAATCCTGGCCGGCCAAAGTCAGCAGGCAGCGGGAGGCGCTGATTTTCCGGATGCAAAAAGAAGGTTTTGAGCAAACGCTGGAAAACATCGCTTATACCTGGTTCAACCGCTTCGCCGCCTTGCGGTATATGGAAATCCATGATTATCTGGCGCATGGGTATCGGGTGCTGTCCAGCCGGGCAGGAGGCTTGCCGGAAATTCTGAACCAGGCTCCGGAACTGGCGCAAAGCGGCGCGTTGCCTGATCTGAATGCAGCGAAGGTGATTGAACTAAAACTGGCCGGCAACCAGGATGGCGAGCTTTACCGCTTAACGCTGATCGCGCAATGCAACGCGCTAGCCAAGGCTATGCCTTTTTTGTTCGAACGCATCGACGACGAAAGTGAATTATTATTGCCGGACAATTTACTGCTGACCGATTCGGTGATTGCCAAATTGGTGGCGGCCATTCCTGAAGAGGACTGGAGCCAGATTGAAATCATCGGTTGGCTGTACCAGTTTTACATTAGCGAGAAAAAAGATCAGGTCATCGGCAAAGTCGTCAAAAGCGAGGATATACCCGCCGCCACGCAATTGTTTACCCCGAACTGGATCGTGCAGTATCTGGTGCAAAACAGTGTCGGGCGCTTATGGTTGTTGGCTAATCCCGGTTCAAGCCTGAAAAGCGACTGGCTTTATTACATAGAACCTGCCGAACAAACCCCGGAAGTACAAGCCCAACTTGAGGCCTTGATGCAAACCCGTATGCTGGAGGATGGCGGCAGCTTGAATCCGGAAACCATTACCGTGCTCGACCCGGCTTGCGGTTCCGGGCATATCTTGGTGGAAGCCTACGATGTTTTGAAAGCAATTTATCTGGAACGTGGCTACCAGCTGCGCAGCATTCCGCGCCTTATATTGGAAAACAACCTGTTTGGCTTGGATATTGATGACCGCGCCGCGCAATTGGCCGGTTTTGCCTTGTTGATGAAAGCCCGCGCCGATGATAGGCGCTTATTTGACAACCCGCCTAAGCTGAATGTGTTGGCCTTACAGGAAAGTAAAGGCTTGGATGTAGACGAGTTGTCGCAAACCTTGGCGGGTTACGCTGCGCTAACCCGCCCTACGCTAAACGCATTGATCGAAACCTTTGCCCATGCCAAAACCTTTGGCTCGCTGATTCAAATTTCACCCGAATTAAATGCGCAACTGCCGGCGATGGAGGAGGCTTTGCAACAGGCTATCCACAGCGGCGATCTTTTTGTCCAAGCGGCGGCGTTTGATTTATTGCCTTTGGTCAGGCAGGCGCGGATTTTGGGGATGCAGTTTGATGCGGTCGTGGCTAATCCTCCGTATATGGGCGGTAAATACCTTACACCTTTGCTTAAATCCTTTTTAAAAGACAAATACAATCGATTTGAAAAAGATTTATTTTCAGCCTTTATGATTCGAGATTTGTCGCTAGCCAAAGAATCAGGACAGCTTGGTTTCATGTCTCCATTTGTGTGGTTGTTTATTTCGTCATATGAAGAATTGCGTCAACACTTTATCGATTGTGCTAGCTTAACTAGTTTAATTCAACTCGAATATTCTGGATTTGAAGGTGCAACCGTGCCGATTTGCACTTTTACCCTAAGTAAAACTCATCATTCTGGTTTAATTGGCTCATACATTCGGCTTTCCGATTTTCGTGGAGCAGATCAGCAAGGACCTAAAACACTTGAGGCAATTCAAAATCCGAATTGCGGTTGGTTCTATCTCGCTAAAACTGATGAGTTTAAGAACATTCCTGGTAGTCCAATGGCGTTTTGGCTTACCGAAGCTACTAGGGAGTGTTTTAACAAAGCAAAATTGGCTGATAGGTTTGTTTCGGATGGATATGTTAAGACAGGAGATAACGGTAAGTTTGTTCGAATGTGGTGGGAGATATGTAAATCTGAAATATCAATCAAAGGATCTTGGCGAAAACATCCAAAAGGCGGTGTGTTTAAGAAATGGTATGGAAACCTCGATTCAGTCGTTAAATGGGACAAAACGTCAATCGATCATTATCGCAGTGATTCTATTGCTCGGGTCCTTGATGAAAAAAATTGGGATCTTGAAGGGATTTCGTGGTCTGCGATAACTAGTGGTGGGGCGTCATTCAGGTTTTTACAGGCTGATGAGGTTGTAAATAATGCAGCGCTTTCTATCTTTCCTAAAGAAAAAGATGATTTGTATTTTGCATTAGGATTTCTTAACTCCCATGTTGCCAACCATCTAATTAAGGTTATTTCTCAAACCTTAAACATGCTAGTAGGCGATATTCTCAAGTTACCATTTGTAGTTCCTTTTTCAATCAGGCACAGGTTGATGGAAATTGTGAGGGAATGTATAGAAATCACACGTACTGATTGGGATTCTCATGAGAATTCCATAGATTTCAAAGACTTTAACTTGATTTGTTTTGATTTGGATTTCAAGATTTTATCTGGTGTTTGGGGAGAATGGTCAATTCGACAAGAGCAAATATCGCAATATATTCGTACATTAGAAGTAGAAAATAACATCCTCTTCATCGAAGCCTTCGGCCTAAAAAATGAACTATCCCCTGAAGTTCCAGAAGACCAAATCACCCTAACACGCGCTGACCGCGAAAAAGATAGCCAACACCTAATTTCCTACGCCATTGGATGCATGATGGGCCGCTACAGCCTGGACGAACCCGGCTTAATCTACGCCCACGCCGGCAATGTCGATTTCAACCCCGAGCGCTACAAAACATTCCCCGCAGATGCCGACGGCATAGTGCCGATCACCGACGAAATTTGGTTTACAGACGAAGCCGCCAGCCGCATCCGCGAATTTTTGCTGGCTGTCTGGGGTGCGGAAACGCTGGAAGAAAACCAGACCTGGCTGGCGGAAAGTTTAGGCCAAAAAGCCAACGAGACCCCGGAAGAAACCATCCGCCGTTATCTGGCTGGCAGCTTCTTCAAAGACCATTTGCAAACCTATAAAAAACGCCCGATTTACTGGCTGTTCTCCAGCGGTAAACAAGGCGCTTTCCAGGCGCTGGTCTATTTGCACCGTTACCATACCGGCACACTGGCTCGGATGCGTTCTGAATATGTGGTGCCGCTAACCGGAAAAATCCTATCCCGTATCGAGATGCTGGAAAAAGACGCCGCCAACGCAGCTTCCAACGCCGCCCGTAATAAGCTGAACAAAGACATCGAAAAACTAAAGAAAAAGCATGTTGAACTGCTGGCTTACGACGAAAAACTCCGCCATTATGCCGATTGTCGCATTCAGCTTGATTTGGATGACGGGGTAAAGGTGAATTATGGTAAGTTTGGGGATTTGTTGGCGAAGGTGAAGGCTGTGACGGGGGGGGGCGGTGATGATTAAGAAAATATCGGTTAAAAACTTTAAGTCACTTTTCGGGGTTGCAATTTCATTTGAAAAATTTAATTGTTTCATTGGCATGAATGGCTCAGGTAAAAGTACCGTTCTGCAGGTACTCGATTTCATATCACAAATCATGATTGGTCAAGTTGATGATTGGTTGCATGGGCGTGCCTGGGATATTCACGATTTAAGCTGTAAGTTGCGCAAAGAGGGCAATATTCGCTTGGGTGTAAACTATGAACTTATTGATGGGCAACAATTAGTCTGGTTCGGTAGTTTTAATCGTGGTGAGCTAAGATGTACAGGCGAAACTATATATCTAAATGATAAGCCAATTTTTTTTTCCAAAGGAACACGTTTTCGTATTGAAAATCGACCTTTTCAGGAAATTTCTTTTATTTATCAAGGATCATTGCTTTCAGCGTTAAAAGATTCCGAGTTGCCTTCATCGGTGCTGGAGTTTCGGGATGCAATGCGCCACATTCGTTCATTAGAATTGCTTTCACCCCAACTTATGCGTAAAAGCGCCAGGACCAATGATTTTGGCATTGGTTCTGGTGGAGAAAAACTTGCTGGGTACTTATACGGGATTAAAGGTAAAGCCAGAGACAACTTGGTTAATCTATTGAAAGTGTTCTATCCGTATCTTGTTGATTACAAAGTTACCAATCAACGCGCAGGATGGAAAAAACTTTCAGTGATTGAACAGTATTCTGGTCAAAAATTGGAAACGGAAGCAACACATATCAGCGATGGTTTACTGAGGGTTCTTGCAGTACTTGCTCAATCTGATTCGGATCGTTCCTTGATTTTACTCGACGAAATCGAGAACGGTATTAATCAGGAAATCATCGAAAAACTGGTTGACACCTTAGTGGCTAGCCTACAGCAGATAGTCGTTACCACGCATAGCCCTCTGATCCTAAATTTTCTTGATGATGAGCTCGCAAGTAGAGCAGTTCAGTTTATTTACAAGACACCTCAAGGTGAATCGCGTATCCGGCGCTTCTTTGAAATCCCTCGTATTGCTGAAAAACTGAATTACATGGGGCCGGGTGATGCCTTTGTTGATACCGATCTTGAAGCGCTAACCGAAGAATGTATTGAGTTGGATAGATCTGAAACTGATTCAGTTGTGGATAGCCAAGCATGATTTTGGTGTTAAGTGGCGAAGGCCCTTCTGATATTGGGGCTTGTAACAATGCCTTAGGTAAGTGTGATGATGGGAATTTTATTCCCGGCCCTATGACAGTAGTTCTCGATCAAATGCTTGAGCCAAAACTAGGCTACTCAATACGCAGTCTGCCGGAAAGCCTGTATTTTTTTACTGAAACTGCCTTATGCCAATATGCAAAGGCTTTACCTATGCGCTTGCAACCGGCTCGAAGTAAGAAAAAAGGCATTGAAACCGGGTATTATTTTGTCAATGCCATGGCTTTAGGCAGGTTGGCAAAAGAATTGGAACAGGAATCCAATGATATAGCCATTGCTGTGCTGTTTCGAGATAACGACGGTACCCGTTCAACGCCATGTTTATGGGAACAAAAATGGCAGTCCATGCAACAGGGTTTTCAGAACAGTGAATTTTCGCGCGGCGTGCCGATGTTGCCAAAACCAAAGTCTGAGGCTTGGCTAATCTGTGCGGCAAGTTCCGAGGCGACACATTGCGCTCAATTTGAGCAGCTATCAGGTAATGACGCCTCGCCAAATTCTGCTAAGCAGAAATTAGATGCAATTTTTGGTGAACACAAATCTGCAGCCGAACTTTGCGAGTGGCTGAGCGAGAATCCGTTAGACATTGATCGCGCTGCAAATATGCCCAGTTTTAAGAAATTTCAGGATGATCTAATTCGGGCTTTGGAAGAAGTCTTGCATTAAGGTATAAGTAAAAACGTATAACCATGCGTAATTATTATGGTTTTAATAATTGGTCGAAGCCAAGGCTCTGAGATTTTGGGATCGGTGCAGGTTTTAAGAGGTAGCGGAGGCATGGATGCCGACTCTAAGGCTACATGGACGTATTTAAGCCGGCCTCTTAAAACCTGTACCGATTCCGAAATCGTTGGTTATCGATAACCTAAGTTACATCAACGGTTTTAAAAACGGTTATACCTTTTTACTTATAAACTAATTCTGCTCTGGTGTCAGAGCAGGCTGCTAGCAAGGGTTTCAGTAACAAGCGAAATTAACCAGGATAGGCAATAGGAAAATCCAACATGCTTGAAACGTTACAAATTAAGAATTTCAGAGCCTTGGCTGATTTTGAGGTTGCTAAACTTGGTCGGGTAAACCTGATAGTCGGCAAGAATAATTCCGGGAAAAGTTCGGTATTGGAGGCCTTGCGGATTTATGCTGGTAATGCCCAGCAAGAATTATTGGAAAAAATCGCGCAAGAGCATGATGAAAAGCATTTTTTGGATAAAAACCTAAAAGCAGGTATTGAAGTCCCTTTGCCTTATGAAGAGTTATTTACCGGACGGAAATTTCCTAAAGACGAGCAGCCGATTGTTATTGGCGAAATTGACAGTGAAAACGCATTAAAAATTTATCATATTTATAGGGTTGAAACGGATTCCACCGTAACTTTTGAGGAAGGTCACAAAGAAGTCATTAAGCGCGTTGTTCCAATTACGAGTCTTGATTCAGCAGATCAGAGTTCGATACTCGGTGAAGGACTGTTAATAAAAAAGCAGGGCGACCACATTAGCATTAATTTTAACGTCATCAGCCCTGATTTTAGGCGGTTTATGTCGATAGGAAAGCCGCTGCCTTGCAGCTTTATACCTACGCATATCATAGCGATGGAGAACTTAGCTGCGGATTGGGACGGGATTACTCTCACTGAGGCAGAGGAAACGGTTAAGGATGCTATGAAAATCATTTTGCCTGAGTTTGAAGATCTCAGATTCATTAATGATGCAACATATGGTGAAAGCAGAACCGTTCTCCGCATCGCTAAAGTAAAAATAAAAGGTGAGCCGCGCCCAGTACCGCTTAATAGTTTGGGGGAAGGTGTGTCAAGGATTTTGCAATTAGCCTTAAAAATTGCGTCTGCCAAGGGCGGCTTTTTATTGATAGATGAATTTGAAAACGGTCTGCACTACAGTATCCAGCAAGAAGTTTGGGCGTTGCTATTTGAAATGGCGCACAAGCTAGATATACAGGTGTTTGCCACTACACATAGCTGGGATTGCATAGACAGTTTTGCCAAGGTAGCTCATGCTCGTCAAGATATACCGGGAGTATTATTTCGTGTCGGCAAAAGTGCCAGAAAAAGCGATCCGGGTCGGGTAATAGCGACGGTGCTCGAAGAAGAGGCGCTTTATAACATCACTCAAAATGATATGGAGGTCAGATAGTGGCTGACCAAACCGTAGTCGAGCAATTACCCAGCCCCAAAAAATTTAACCCCATACATCAGAGTAAAGCCGAGGTCGCCACCTGGCTGGCTTGGCAAAAACAGCCTGGACATGGGCTATATCGGGCTATTGAAGAGAATTTGCTCGATGACACTAAGCCGCTTTACAGTCAATTGACCGCATGGTTAACGAAAATCTACGCATGAGTCTGCAACGCATTACAGATACCCAAAAAATGAACGATCAATACACGTATGCGCGATTTTGGCGTTGCGCCTTACAGGTGAATCCTGTTGGATACAATTTGGCCTACCGAGGCGATGAGCATGGTTTAACCGAGGCTGAATATAACCAGCAAATATTAGAAAAGTGTTTGCTACATAACATAAAAGTTATTGGACTAGCCGATCACGGCAGTGTTGATAGTATCGACGCACTCCGCGTGTTTTTAGAACCGCATGGCATTATCGTTTTTCCAGGGTTTGAGATTGCCTCTACCGAAAAAATCCATATGGTGTGTTTATTTCCTGAGGGAACAAGTAAAGATCAATTGAATCGATATTTGGGTAAGCTCGATCTTACTGAGCCGGAAGAAAAAATCCCTCCCTCAAAACTGGGTTGCTTGGCGTTGGCCAGAATTATAAATGAATTGGGTGGGTTCTGGTATGCAGCTCACATTACAGGCAAAAATGGATTACTTCGTTTAAATCAGGATGGTGGGGGGATGGCGCATGTCTGGAAAGAACACTCTCTGGTACGTGCAGGACAAATACCCGGCCCTATATTAGATTTGCCAAATCCGTATAAAAAAATTGTTGATAACTTAGATCCTGCTTGGCTTCGAGAGCGAAATATAGCCATTATCAATGCCAAAGACGTGGCGAAACCCGCCGATTTTGATGAAAGCGGCGCCACTTGCTGGATTAAAATGACCAGGCCTTGCTTCGACGCTTTCAAAGTTGCCTTTCTTGATCCAGAATCACGGATTCGACTGAACTCAGAAAAGGTAGAAAAACCGTTGGGTGAAATTGATGCGATGAGTGTTTCCGGTGGTTATTTGGATGGCCTGAAAATTAAGTTTTCTTCGCATTTAAATACGGTTATCGGTGGCCGTGGCACAGGTAAATCTACATTATTGGAATGTTTGCGCTATGCATTAGATATTCAACCGAAAGGCAAACAAGCGCAAAAACTTCATTTGGAAATCATCAAAGAAAATTTGGGTAAAGCCTCTGGACGGATTGAACTAGAAATTATTTCATCGGCTCAACACGGTCATCGCTACCGAGTTTCCCGCCGTTATGGGGAAATGCCCATCGTACGCGATGCAACGGGTAATGTTTCTACCTTACAACCACGAGACTTATTACCGGGCATCGAAATTTACGGGCAAAACGAAATATACGAATTAGCTCAGGATGAGCAAAGTAGGCTGCGGCTTTTGGATCGCTTTCTTCCGAACGATGGTGACTTTGAGCAACGCAATGCCGGTTTACGCAGGCGTCTGCATGAAAATCAGCAAAAGCTGTTGAAAACCATGAGCGAGTTGGACGACTTGAAAGCGGAGGTTGGTCGCTTACCCAAATTAGAAGAACAATTACTTGGATTTAAAACCTTAGGCATCCAGGAAAAACTGTCTAAAACGCCTTTATTCGCTCGTGAACGTCAAATCGCCTTGCGAGCCAATGAAGAGATCCAGCATTTGCACGCTGGTATTGCTTCATTACGCGAAAATTTACCTGATCTTACCTTTATAAGTGACAAGGCTTTAGATGGCTTGCCAAATGCATCCTTACTAATACCTGTTCGAAATACTTTACAAAGTCTTCAGCAATACTTCGAACAGCATGCCATTGAACTACAAACAGCGCTTGTTCAAGGCGAAACGCAACTGATTAGTCAGATTAAAGCATGGCAACAATCACTGCAACTAGGTGAATCAGAGCTTGAAGCCGCACTACGCAGTCTTCCTGCCATGTCTGGCAAGAGTGGTCAAGAAGTCGGTACGGCGTATCAACGTTTGCTTCAGGAAATCGAAAGAATCAAACCGTTGGAATCCAGGGTCGCTAACTTCGATAAATTAAGAGCAACTCATGAGCAGGAAAGACGCAATTTACTTGCGGAATTATCCGACCTTAAGGATGAACGCACGAAAAGCCTGCAATCAGCCGCCAAAAAATTGAATAAGCATCTCAAGGGTAAGTTAAAGGTTGATGTTGTCATAGAAGCAGATCGCCATCCCTTAAAAGCTTTTTTGCTTGGCTGTCGGCTTGAGGGTATTGGTGAGAAACGTCTGTCCTGGATAGACGATTTAGAGATTATAAAGCCCATGACATTGGCTCAATCCATTAGACAAGGCTCCGCTGATCTGCAAATCGATTATGGTATTTCTACTCTTATAGCTGATGCCTTAATTAAACTCTCAACCGCTCAATTAATGGAATTAGAAGCACTAGAACTAGATCATCGTGTCGATATTTTTCTGAACATTTCGCATGATGAATCAGAGCCTCTATTTAAACCTTTGCACAAACTATCGACTGGGCAACAATGCACTGCAATTCTGCATATGTTGTTACTGGAAAATGTCGATCCATTAATCATGGATCAACCGGAGGACAATCTGGACAATGCTTTCATTGCAGAACGCATAGTTCATGAATTACGTGCCGCTAAAACCAACCGGCAATTTATTTTTGCTACCCACAACGCCAATATTCCAGTTTTCGGCGATGCTGAGTGGATTGGAGTTTTTACTTCAGGCGACAATCATGGGTCGCTTGATTTCGAGGCACAAGGCTCCATTGATGTTCCGGTGATTCGCGATCAGGTTGCCAATATTCTTGAAGGTGGTCGCGCCGCATTTATCCAACGTAAAGAAAAATATGAATTCTAGGGGCTGTTTAAATGTTGAAGTCTGAGTTACTGGAAATAATAGCCAATGGTGAAAATTCCGGTGTGGAATTTAAAAGAGATGATTTACGCCCTGAGCAATTGGCTAAAGAAATTGTTGCTATGGCCAATTTTCAGGGGGGTAAGCTACTTTTAGGTGTTGAAGACGATGGAGCGATTAGCGGTATTCAACGCTCAAACTTGGAAATATGGGTGATGGATACCGTGTTTGGCCGCTATGTTCATCCTATGATTTTGCCCTACTACGAAGAGGTGGAATTTGATGACGGAAAACGTGTTGCAGTTATCTCTTTAACACAAGGCACGGCAAAGCCCTATGTGCTTCGAAATAATAATCGTGAGGAAATTTATATTCGGGTTGGCAGTATTTCGCGTTTGGCGACTCGTGAGCAACAAGCACGATTATTCGAAAGCGGCGGCATGCTGCATAGCGAAGTTTTGCCGGTTTCAGGCAGCAGTATTGCAGATCTTGACCAAGCGAGGTTAACCGATTATT
Source organism: uncultured Pseudomonadota bacterium (assembly GCA_963705975.1). GTDB lineage: Bacteria > Pseudomonadota > Gammaproteobacteria > Methylococcales > Methylomonadaceae > Methylomonas. The sequence continues at coordinate 200,039 of CAVPMI010000077.1, read as the reverse complement.
TACTGAATATTGCCGGTGATTTAGTGATTCCGCAAACTTCTGAAGCATGGGAGCAGCGCTTAAAAGGTTTGGGTTTAATGGTGGGTAGACCAGATGGCGATGCAGCTGTTTGCACCATTGCCGGGCTGGTATTGTTTGGGCGTAGTCCCAGGCGCAGCCTTAGATATGCAGGCGTTCGCTGGATGTCATTTGCGAGCGATGAGAAGGAATATCAAGCTGAAGACGATACAGAGTTAGACGGCCCCCTGATTGCGTTGTGGCAGATGCGGGCCGGTGAAGGGCGGGTTTTCATTGAAGATGGATTGGTTGAGCGTCTGGCTGATCGTATGCGACCTTTTATCTCTGCGGAAAGTCCTAATAGCAATGAGGAATTGAGACGTGATACCGAATACCGATATCCGGTTGATGCCGTTCGTGAAGCAATTCTGAATGCATTTGTTCATCGGGATTGGACGCGTTCAAGCGAGGTTGAAGTGGTCAATTATGCCAATCGCTTGGAAGTTACGAGTCCTGGTACGTTGCAAAACTCTATGTCGATCGAAAAAATGCTTGCCGGCCAACGTTCTGCTCGCAATCCTATCATTGCTGAAATTATGCGTGATTACGGGTATGTGGATGCTCGCGGCATGGGCGTTCGTCGAAAAATTGTCCCGCAGACTCGCGATTTTTCCGGAAAAGATGCTCTTTTTGATCTAACTGATGATTTTCTCCTTGTAACGTTACCTGCCCGTCCAATACCGAAATAAAATTTCAATACAAATGCCTAAATTATTTTATTTGAAGGTAAAGACTTGACTCTTCAGAGAATCACCGAATCTTTAGACACACTGTTCGTTTCCTATTCGATCATTTTTTGGAATGATATTGAAGGCGAGTTTTTAGCCACAGTCGAAAACCTTGCCCTAGAAAACGTTAATCTTATCCGTCTGCATGAGATGCCGGCGCTACAAGTCAAACTGGCTATAGAACGGCAACCCGATCAGCGTTGGTTGCTGTATAGTCCGCAAGTAGAGCCCAATCCAAATCATGACTGGCTGTTGGATATTCGGTTACGAAGTAAAGCCTTTAAAGCCGACTCTACCTCCATCTTGCTGGATGATCTGGGGTTGTCCACGCAAACCTTACGTGGGTATTTGCAGGACAGAGCCAAGTTTTTTCGCGCTAAGGATAGGTTGGAGCGCTTAAAGCGGCTGGTGCTGTCCGGCGATAATGCGGACGATCTGGACCGCAAAATGCTGGCGGTATTGACGCGTGCTGATCAGCCCGAATTGTTCTCGATTGCGTTACGTTTATTCGCCGCCATGCTTGCCAATGGCGAGGTAGAACTGCATACCCAGCCCAAGATTTGGCAGGATATTGTGGCGAATGATCTGGAACCGGCATTTTGGCAACTGGTAAAAAACCAGTTTGGGTATGCTGAAACTGAACCCGGTTTGCGGGATTTACTGTTCCGGATTTTGGCGACCGATTTTTCACTCGGTTTACGTAAGCCGCTGGAGTCGCTTAAGCATTTTATCTTGCCGGAGCGTAAGCTAGCCGCCAATGCTTCGGTGTTTGTTTCCCGGTGGCGTTCTGATTTCACCCACTATATTAGTTATAAACACATCACTGACGCGGTTGGTCGGGAATGGGCTTTGAGCCGGATTTTAAGCGAATTTTCTGCAGATGATCTCGCTGAGGTGATGACCTTTGCAGAGGTGGAGCGCCGCATCATTAGCGATTTAAAGGATAGAGTTCTCAGCGGTGGCGGCGCGGTGATGGATTCGGTGTCTAGTTTGATCGCTAAACGCCGGGATGGTCATTGGGCGAATCCGATTCTGTCCAATACCAGTGATGACAGCCGGGCCGTAGCCGCCAGTTACGACGCGTTGGAAGCGGCAATAAAGTTTTTAACCCTGAAAACACAATACGAAGATGGCTTTAGCTTTGCCTCCGCCGAGTCGGGATTTTCCGCTTATCAAGCCGAGTTGTTTCGCTTTGATCAACTCTATCGGCATTTTAATCGGTCTGCCGACGCTGTTGAGCCTATGGGCTGGGCGGTGTTGCATGCATTGCGGCAGCGTATTGAAGCTGCTTATTCCGGTTGGTTTCTGCCGCAGTTAAGTTCTGCTTGGGCTAAGATTCTGGAAGGGGAAAAGGGTTTGCTTGCCAACTGGCAGGTGCCTGGCCTAATCAATCAGCAAAATTTTTACCAGCAAATCGTAGTTCCGGTATCTGAAAACGGTGCTAAACGGGTTTTTGTTATCATCTCGGATGCCTTCCGGTTTGAGGTGGCGGAGGAGTTAACGCTCTCTATCAACAGTAAAAGCCGTCTCAAGGCCGCGTTATCTAGTATGTTGGGCGTGTTACCTAGTTATACCGGCTTGGGCATGGCGGCTTTATTACCGCATCAGACTTTGGCCTATAAAAATAACGCTAATCTGGATGTGCTTGCCGATGACAAGCCGGTTTGTTCTCTGGAACAGCGGAGCGCCTATTTAGCCGGCCATTCCGGCGTGGCCATTAAAGCTGAAGACTTATTGGCCTTAGGCAAGGATAAAGGCCGGGAATTCGTACGTGAGCGGCAATTGATTTATGTCTACCATGACCATATTGATTTGATAGGCGATAAACAGTCCTCCGAAAGTAAAACGTTTGCAGCGGCTGCCGATACCGTCACAGAACTTAGCCAATTAGTCAGTTTTATCATCAACAGCCTGAATGGTTCAAATGTGTTGCTGACCGCCGATCACGGCTTTATCTATCAGGAGTCTGCATTAGAAGCAGCCGATAAATCAGCGCTAGCGGAAAAGCCGGAAGGCGTATTACGCGCGAAAAAACGTTATCTATTGGGGCAGGGCATAGGCTTTACCGATAATGCCTGGTGTGGAAATACCGCATTAACCGCCGGTACTACGCCTGCAGGCAGTCTGGATTTTTGGATCCCCAAGGGCGCGAATCGTTTCCATTTTACCGGTGGGGCGCGGTTTGTGCATGGCGGAGCTATGCCGCAAGAAATTATTGTACCGGTGATTGCCGTCCGGGAAAGCGGTTTGGAATCGGCCAAAATCAGGCAAGTCAGCATCAGTTTGCTGGGCGCATCCAATAAAGTGGTCACCAATACCCAACGTTTCGAGTTTATCCAAAACGAAGCGATCTCTGAACGGGTATTGGCGCGTTCGGTGGTGATCTGTTTACGGGATGGCGATCAGCCCATCAGTAATGAACAAACCATCACGTTTGACAGCGCCTCGCAACTGTTGGATGAACGTAAACGCTCGTTGATGATAACCGTGTTGTCGGGTGCTTATGATCGCAACAAAGACTATTTTCTGGTAGCGCGGGATGCAGTAACGAAGGTTGAAGTGTTACGTGCGCCGCTAAAAGTTGATTTGGCGTTCAGCAACGATTTTTAGGATAGGCTATGAACGAGAATACGCCCGCAGAAGATCACGACAAAAGTCTAGATAGCCTGTTAAACGAAACCTTTGCCGGCAAAGTGGTTCGCAAGGATCTAACCAAGCTGATCAAGGAAGGCGCAAATGTACCTGTTTATGTGCTGGAATACTTACTGGGCATGTATTGCGCCAGTGATGATGACGAAACCATACAGGCCGGTTTAAAGAACGTGAAACGCATTTTGGCGGAAAACTATGTCCGGCCCGATGAGGCCGAGAAGGTCAAATCCAAAATCCGGGAAAGCAGCACGTATAAGGTCATCGATAAAGTTACCGTCAAACTGAATGAAAAGCGCGACGTTTATGAGGCATTGCTGGCCAATCTTGGGGTCAAAAATGCCGAAATTTCCGATAAATTCGTGCGTGATTTTGAAAAATTACTGGTAGGCGGCATTTGGTGCATTATCACTGTGCATTACCAGTTTGAGGAAAATCAGAAAGGTTCGCCCTTTATAGTGACGGAATTAAAACCTATCCAGATGCCCAATATGGACATGCCGGGTTTATTCGAAAGCCGAAAGCGGTTTACGCATGAACAATGGCTAGACGCCTTACTGCGCAGTACTGGGATGGAGCCGTCTTGCTTTAAGGAGCGGGTGAAATGGCATTTGCTGGCCCGGATGGTGCCGCTGGTGGAAAACAATTATAACTTTTGCGAACTGGGGCCGCGCGGCACCGGCAAAAGTCATATTTACAAGGAAATAAGCCCGAATAGCATTCTGGTATCCGGCGGACAAACCACAGTAGCCAATTTGTTTTATAACTTGAGCGCCCGCAAAGTGGGCTTAGTCGGCTTATGGGATGTGGTGGCTTTTGATGAGGTGGCCGGCATCAGTTTTAAAGACAAGGACGGCGTGCAGATCATGAAGGATTACATGGCGTCCGGGTCATTCAGCCGCGGCAGAGAGTCTATCAATGCGAATGCCTCTATGGTATTTGTCGGCAATATTAACCAGAGTGTCGAGTCTTTGGTGAAAACCTCGCACCTGTTAGCGCCCTTTCCGGAGGTGATGATAGATTCCGCCTTTTTTGATCGCTTTCATGCCTATGTGCCGGGTTGGGAAATTCCGAAGATGCGGCCGGAGTTTTTGACCAATCAATACGGCATGATCGTCGATTATCTGGCTGAGTTTTTTCGCGAGATGCGGAAACGGAATTTTGCCGACGCCATCGACAAGTGGTTTAAGCTTGGCAATAATCTAAACCAGCGCGATACCATCGCCGTGCGGCGCACGACATCCGGCTTGTTGAAGTTGTTATGTCCAAACGGCGAGTACGACAAAGAAATTGTTCGTAAATGCCTGGAGTACGCCTTGGAAACCCGGCGCCGGGTTAAAGAGCAGCTAAAAAAAATCGGCGGCATGGAGTTTTACGACGTACATTTTAGCTATATCGATCTGGAAGAGGCGCAGGAGCGCTTTATTACTGTGCCGGAACAATCCAGCGGCGCTTTGATTCCGGAAGGCCGATTACAGCCGGGGACTTTGCACACCATCAGTATGGGCTCAGCGGAAATACCCGGCGCCTACCGTCTGGAAATTCAATCTATCCACGGCAATGGCAAAATCAACGCTTCCGGTCTTGTGCCTCGGGAGTCGGTAAAAGTGGCTTTTGATTATTTCAAAGCCAATGCATCACGAGTCAGCGCCTCTATTAAAAGCGGCGAGCACGATTTTCACCTGCACCTTGTCGAACTGCAAAACACCGGCACACCGAATGCATTAACGTTGGCTGGTTTTATCGCTCTGTGTTCCACCGCCCTGACAAAGCCCATGCAGCCGCAAATGGTGGTTATGGGCGATATGAGCTTAGGCGGCACTATCGTCCAGGTAAGAAATTTGGCGGAAAGCCTGCAGGTCGCATTTGACGCCGGCGCGAAGCGGATTCTATTACCTATGTCGAGCGTGACTGATATTCCTACGGTGCCAGGGGAATTGTTTGCTAAATTTCAAACCAGTTTTTATGCTGATCCGGTGGATGCGGTTTTTAAGGCGTTGGGTGTGGAATAGTATAAGCGCGCAACGCTGTGCGAGGCCATTGTCGACGAACAGCGCTTTATAGCCGGTATAATCGTCTACCATCAGATGGCCTTTCCAGTCCCCCAAAAACTGACGAGCATGTTCGCCGCCCCGTCCCTTGCAGTAGTCGAAGACAATGATGCGTGGCGTCTGCCCGCCCGCCAAGTCGTTGCTGCGATAAGCCCATAAATAGGCTTTTCGGGTTTTTCCCTTCCCAGGGTCGAGTTGCGCCACGGGCGTCTCATCCGCCAACAAGGTCTTACCTTGCTGCAGATGCCAAATCAATCGATCTACCAAGGGTTGTAAGGCCACGCCGACGCGCCCCACCCATTCGGCCAGTGTCGAACGGGCCAGAGTGACTTTCGTCAATGCCGCGCCGCATGTCAACCGGCGCAACCGCCAACCAGATTTGAGGCGGGCTGGCAATTAATTCAGGCATGACAACAACTCCGCCAGCCAGGGGGCCGAGATTGACAACGGCAATTCGAGTAGATGGCCCTGGGCATGTTTAAAGACAATCGCTCCCGTGGCCGACGGCTTCACCTCAACCGGAATCAACGCGGGTACCGTCGTGGTGATTTGCTTGAAAAGCGCAGTCAATTAATGTCTGACTGGGCTAGTTTCTGTCATCCTACTGAAAAAAAACGCTATGATTGACTAAAACCCGTTTGCCTTGCATAGTAATCCGACAATTTTTTGGAAAAATCCATGAATCAATTATCTGAGCAAATACTTTATGAAGTTGAAGACCTCCCGGAAGACATGCAAAGGGAAGTGATAGATTTTGTTCAGTTTTTAAAAGCAAAACGCCAAAAACAAAAGCCTTATGATAGTCAGCAAATTTTGAACTTGCTTCAAGAAGGCAGGCAGCAAAATCTATTTACCAGTATCGATGATCCAGTTGCTTGGCAAAAAGACATTAGAACTGATAGACCTTTACCTGGTAGGGATTAATTGTGTTATTGGATAGCAACATTATTATTTACTCTTATAAAGGTATATATCCCGCGATTGATCAGTTAATTCAAAGCAATAGAATTAACTTTTCAGAAATAAGTTACCTGGAGACAATTGACTACCCTAAAATCACGCCACATGAAGAGAATTATCTTCTGCGTTTATTTTCTGTGACTTCAATACTTCCGGTTGATAGCGCAGTTATTAAACAAGCTACAGCCCTACGAAAACAGCGCAAAATGTCGCTGGGTGATTCAATAATAGCTGCAACCGCCTTGGTTTATAGCTTGACCTTGGTTACCCGTAATACAGATGATTTTGTTTGGATTGGTAAATTGCAACTGGTCAATCCATTTGAAAGCTAATTTTGTTATTGGATAACCGATACAATTAGACCGGCTTAGTGTTTGCTTAAAGGAAGCGTTAGGCTGGTTTAATTCAGGAAGTCTTTGTGGTTTCTTGCCTTTGTTTCCTTACCCAGAAGAAGTCCAGAAGGAAACCAATTACAATCAATGGGATTAAAGCAAACAAAGGGTGGAAATAATTCAATTCTCGTATATCATGCATGAATTTGATGAGGACAAAAAGACTGGAAAAATATGTAGTTATAGAAATAAGGGCTGTCAAGTTCCAATTTAAGGTTGTAATAGGTTCTCTAATTATCATTGAACCAAAGCATGAGTAAGAAAGAAATAGGCAAAGACTAATTATTCCTGATGATATAACGTCGATTACATCCATAATTCCAGTAGTCTTCTTTGTAATATCATTTAGGGTTATACTGGATATATTTGTAATCCTTGCATGTGGTGTAAATGCTAAGGGCTTACCACTTGTCAACACAGAAATAGTTATTGTGTCATTAGAATTAAGCAGTAAGGGGGATAGCGTGACTACATTCTCATTAGTTCCTATATGAGTATCTATATCATTAGGATTAGTGGCTGTAACTTGCGCGCGTACTACGTTTACCCCTTCACCGACAAGTATTTCTATAGGAGATTCAAAGTCTGCTTTAGGTATAGACTTACTACTTTTATTCGTAAGTTCTATTACTGATAAGTAAGGGGATTCGACTTGTTTACCATCAACTACTACCTGAACCCCGTTTATCATTGTAGCTTCCTTTGGTTGGAGCGCTACTTGTGAGATTTGGTTTAATTCCAGTGAGTAAGGTTTGTGGTCATAATATGCATACCAAATAACTACAGCACCGACAATAGCACCAACAAGTAGGTTGGCTCGGTTTGAATTTAAAAACTTAAACATCTTTGCGTGGGTAGGTGTCAGTAAGAAATTCTCATTATATATGAATGTAGCCGCAGAGTAACGCATAAGGCAATTACAGCCACCAAACACAGCTAGCCCGACTGCTTGTTACTACAGGCTTCAATGGGGCCTTGCTTTTCACTCTTAGGGATTAGGCCACATTCAGTGCCTAGCTTGCTTAGGCTGAAGCTATCCAGCAGAACTGAAGGTAAAACTTACAGGTGGCACGGTAAGCAGGTGGTAGGGCGCTTTTGCTTAATATATGCTGTAGAATACTTGAGTCTACCGGGGATAGCTTTGGGGATAATCGTGGGGAAAATAAGAAAACCCTTATACTTGCAACCTATTGAAAAAGAAGGAATATAAGGGTTTCAATATAAATGGCGGAGAGCTAGGGATTCGAACCCCAGGAGGGGATAAACCCTCAACGGTTTTCAAGACCGCCGCTTTCGACCGCTCAGCCAGCTCTCCAATAGCCAAACATTATGCCAGAAAATTTATTAAAATCCAAAATTTTTTTCACTTAGCTAAATTTTCTGACCCAATGCCGAATGTCATACTTCCGCCTAAGCTGTTAATCATCGCGCTATCCGGGCGCTTACCGGCGCAATTGGCGTTGGCCGGCGGCTATGCGCCGGTGGTGGTCGATTGCTTTGCGGATGAGGATACTCGGCGCATGGCGCTAGAGGTGCGGCAAGTTGCGTCGCTGCGGCTGGCGGATGTTTTGCCTGCCGTGGCGGCGCTACGCTTGGCGCATGGCTTGACGCATGTGGTTTACGGCAGTGGATTTGAAAGCTGCCCGGAAACGCTGGCGTATTTGCAGCAAGACTGGGTGCTGCTGGGAAATTCGGCGGCGGTGTTTAGCCGGCTGTTGGATAAACCGGCGTTTTTTCGCCAGCTTGAGTTAATGCGGATTCCATTTCCGGAGACGGTTTTTGCCCAGCCTTGGGATACGGATAATTGGTTGCGAAAACCGCTACGCGGGCAGGGCGGAGCCGGTATTCGCCGCGCCGGTGCGGCAGTTGCCGAAACAGCGCTGGATAGTTATTGGCAGCGCTTTCTGGATGGCGAGTCTTTTTCTGTGACTTTTATCGCCCAAGCTATGCAGGTTGTGGTGTTGGGTTTTAATCGGCAATGGACACAGGCTATGGATGAAAATCAGCCGTTTATGTTCGCCGGTGTTGCTAATTGCGCCGAACTTGCAGAAGTGCTGCAAAACCAGTTACGGCACTGGCTGTCGCAACTGGTGGCTTTCTATGGCTTACAAGGTTTGGGCAGTTTGGATTTTATGCTGAAAGACTGCTGCTGTTATGTGCTGGAGATTAATGCCCGGATTCCGGCCTCCGCGCAGTTATACGCCGGTCCGGTGTTTGCCTGTCATGTGCAGGCTTGTAGCGGTCAGCAGCTCAATTTGAGTTGGCCGCAGTCCACGCCCGGCGCTTATGAAATACTCTATGCGCCTCGTGAAATGCGGATTGCTGACGATTGCGTTTGGCCGGCGTGGGTGCTGGATAGGCCGGCGGGCGGTGCTTTTATTGGCAAGCACCAGCCTATTTGCAGTATCATTGCCGCCGGAAACACCCCGCAGCACGCTGCTAAACAGCTGCTGGAGCGGCGGCAATTTATTGAAAATATTTTAAATACAGGTTCTTAAACTCATGCAATATCAGGCCAGCGTTAATAAGCTCACCCAACCTTTGGTGCAAAATTTGTTGGATAATACCGATAAATACAGATTGGGCGTGGAGAAATTGGCGAACGGCAGCACGATTATCGATGCCGGCATCAAGGTTCCCGGAGGCTTGGAAGCCGGACGGATCATTACCGAAATCTGCATGGGCGGTTTGGGCACGGCGACGTTTTCGCAAAATACCAATACTGCGCATTGGCCGTTAAGCATTCATGTACACAGCAGCAATCCGGTGCTGGCCTGCTTGGGCAGTCAGTATGCCGGCTGGAGTCTGTCGCACGGCAAATATTATGCTTTAGGTTCGGGTCCGGCGCGGTCTTTGGCGACTAAAGTGAAAGAGGGCGTGGTTGAGCCGGTCGAAGAGTTGTACAAAGAATTGGCATATCGCGACAACGCCGCTTATGCTGCATTAGTCATTGAAAATGACGCAATTCCGCCGCTAGAAATTGTTGAGAAAGTCGCAGTCGCTTGTGGCGTAGCCCCTGAGCAATTGACCATTATCGTCACCCCGACCAGTAGCTTGGCTGGTGGCGTGCAAGTGGTTGGCCGGGTGCTGGAAGTGTCCTTGCATAAAGCCCATGCCTTGCATTTTCCGCTGGAAAATATTATCGACGGCGCCGGCAGCGCTCCGCTGTGCCCGCCGCATCCGAATTTCGTGAAGGCGATGGGTCGCACCAACGACGCTATTCTATTCGCCGGACAAGTGCATTTGTTCGTGAAAGGCAGCGACGAGGCGGCGGAAAAATTGGCGAAAGAATTGCCCAGCTCAACGTCTAAGGATTACGGCAAACCGTTTGCTGACGTCTTTAAAACCTATGAATACGATTTCTTTAAAGTGGACGCCATGTTGTTTAGCCCTGCCAGCGTGATTGTTACCGCCGTGGAATCCGGCAAAAGTTTCCGCGCCGGTCAGATCGACAACGCTTTACTGGATCTGTCCTTCGGCTTTTAACGCCGTTTGGGTTTCATCGCTGCAGTCCTGTTGACCAGTGGCTGCGGCGCTTCTTAGACTTCGCTTTCCAAAACTCCTTTGCTGCGTATTGCAATTATTACAGATGATCCCGGTTGGCACGGCAAACAATTGTGCCTAGCTTTTGCCGAGCGTGGCGCGCAGGCGATTTATGTTTCGCTGACTGACTGCCGTTTGCAGCTCAATTCCAACCCCTTACCGCTGTATATACCTGGTTTTGCCGATGTGCTGCCGGATGCGGTTTTTGTGCGCGGCGTGCCGGGCGGCTCTTTAGAGGAAGTGATTTTCTATTTGGATGTGTTGCATGCGCTTAAAATCCTAGGCGTACCGGTGTATAACGACGCCCGCGCCATAGAGCTGAGCGTCGATAAAGGCATGACCAGTTTTTTGCTGCAACAGGCCGGTTTGCCGACACCGCAGACCTGGGTGCTGCGGGATCGGGAGCAGGCGCTGGCGATTGCCGGGCAAGAGCTCAACGCCGGGCATTACCTGATCAGCAAGCCTCTGTTTGGTTCGCAAGGCGAGGGCATTCGCCGTATCGAGAAATCTACCGATTTGCTGTGGTTGACCAGCAGCCGCGGGATTTATTATCTGCAACGCTTTGTCGTCTGTCAGGGTGAGGGTTTTTCCGATTTGCGGGTGTTTGTGATAAATGGCCGAGCCATTGCGGCGATGCGGAGACGCGGGATTTCCTGGCTGAATAATATCGCACGCGGCGCGGCTTGCGAACGAGTAGCCATAGAGCCGGCTTTGGCCGCGTTGGCGGTTAAGGCGACTGCGGTGTTGCAGATGGCTTATGCCGGGGTGGATATTATTTGCGATCAGCAAGGCCGCTATGTGGTGATCGAAGTCAACAGCGTGCCGGCCTGGAAAGGCCTGCAAAGCGTGTGCGAAATGCAAATTGCACAGGCATTGGCTGACGATTTGCTGGCTAAAATTCCACTCAGATCATCTATGTCTATTGAACTAGAGTCAGTTGCTGATGGCGGACTGGGATCAGACGAACGGGTTGAGCCGGTGTTGGCGGTTCGTGGGGAACTAGGATCGCCCGTTCGTGGTGAGCTTGATTCAGCCGTTTATGGTGAGCTTATCGAACCATGCTGAGTTCCAAACTATGCGCCGAGCTGTATTGCCAAGCCTGCGAGATTGAGTTGCAGGCCTTTAAGCCCGGCAATGTCAGTATTTATAGCGCGGCGCACGATATGACCGTTGAGGACTTCCGGTTGAGCGCTGCGGTCAGCGCCGGTCCCATTAGTCGCGCGGATTATAGTTTGGGCGAAAAAATATTTTATGCAGTAAAAGCCACCCGTGCAGCGGTGGCCTGCAATACGAATCTCGGTATTATCTTGTTATGCGCGCCAATGCTGCAGGCCGCCATGCAGCGTGGGGAGAGCCAAAGTTTGCGGGAAGCGCTGGCTGTGGTGCTGGAGTCTACGACTGTCGCGGACGCCGAGTGGGTGTTCCGGGCGATTACCTTGGCTGCGCCTGGTGGATTAGGCGATGCCGCGCAGCAGGATGTGAAACAGCAAGCGGCGGTGACTTTAAAACAAGCGATGGCTTTGGCGGCCGATAGAGACAGAATTGCGATGCAATTCATAACTTGTTTTAAAGATGTTTTTGATTTTGCTGTTTTGCACTATAATAGTAGTTTCGTTTGGTCTGGCAATGGTGGTTGGGCTGCATTAACGGTTTTTTGTGAAATGTTGGCTCGGTTACCCGATAGTCATATTGAACGGAAGTATGGAAAGCAGTATACCGAGTGGATCGCTGCGGAAATGGTCTTGCTGAGCAAGGCCTTGAAAACAGCTGCTAATCCGGAAGAGGTGCTACCCAGGCTTTATGCGCTGGATAGGACGCTGAAGGCAAAAAAGATCAATCCGGGCACGACAGCTGATATAACTGTAGCAGCAGTACTGGCAGCGTCTCTTGAGCAACGTATCGGTAATCCAGATTACCCGTATGTTGCAGAGTGAGCTGCATAGCAACTACAATGATAGGACTTGTTTTTTTTTATCAATATTATCTTTAAGGGGATAAATTTACAATGGCTAAAATTACTAATCTGCGCGTAGGCGAATCTTTGGTTGGCGAAGGCAACGAAGTTGCTCACATCGACTTGATCATGGGCCCACGCGGTTCTGCAGCTGAGTCAGCATTTGCAAACGCTTTAACTAACAACAAAGACGGTTTTTCTACTTTGTTAGCGGTTATTGCACCTAACCTGTTGGTTAAACCTGCAACCATCTTGTTCAACAAAGTAACCATCAAAGGTTCAAAACAAGCTGTGCAAATGTTTGGCCCTGCGCAACACGGTGTTGCTAAAGCGGTTGCTGATTCTGTTGCTGAAGGCGTTATCCCTGTTGAAGAAGCAGATGATTTGTTTATTTCTGTTGGCGTTTTCATCCACTGGTTGGCTGAAGACAACGCTAAAATCGAAGAATACAACTATAAAGCCACTAAAGAAGCCATCGCTCGTGCTGTAGCCGGTCTTCCAACTGCTAAAGAAGTTGTAGCTGCGAAAGATACTCAACACGTATTTGCTGCTAACGTAGTCTAATAACCAGTAATATCGGTTGTTAAAAATACCCCGGCTTGCCGGGGTATTTTTTTGTCTGGAGAATGTCGATTTCCGCCGTGCTCAGTGTGCCGGCATGTAAGGCTGTGGCTAACAAGGCGCTGTTGACGCCTATGTTTTTCAATTTGAGCAAATCGTCGAAATTGCGGACGCCGCCGGCGGCGATAATATTTTTCTGCGGATATTTGCCGGCATACTCGGCGAGTTTTTGCAAGTCCGGGCCGGCCTTGCCGCCCACCCTGCTTAAGGTCATGATAATGATATGTTGCGGCCAATACCGGCTGCCTGTGAACCAGGCCGGGTCGCCTGTTGTTTGTTCCTGTTTAAAATCCAGCGAGAGTATAAAATCCTGATCGGTCTGTCCGGTTGGGGCTAACTGGGATTCGGTACCGATGACGGCGCGATAGTTTTTTGCCGGATTGGGTTGTAGATCTGCGAGCCGGCTGCCGTTATCGATCCAGAATTCAATATCTGCATGTCTTGCCAGTAAGTCTGCAATCAAGGCATTATGTTCGCCCTGGCCGGTAATGGCGTTAAGATCGGCGATGTAAAAGGTCCGAAACGGATACAGATTTAGAAAGCCGCTCATGACCGCGTCGATGCTGCTGCATGCTGTCAGTCGGGAATGTAGATGAATGGGTTGATAGTGTTGTCTATCACCGCGCACGGCGTGTACGGCTTGGCCGTCTTTAAAATCGATAACCGGAATGATGTGCATGGGAGGGGTGTTTGAAAATCCTGGTGTTTGAATATATCTGCGGCGGCGGTTTTGCCGGGCAGGCGCTGCCGGCCAGATTGTTGGCGGAAGGCGGCATGATGTTACAGGCTTTGGTCGCAGAACTAAAGTGCTTGCCGGATGTAGATTTGCTGGTGGTGCTGGATGAACGTTGTATTGACTTGGTTTTGCCGGCTGAACTGGACATTGCTTGGATAGATAGTCAGCAGCCGGTTTTAAGTCAATTGTTGGCCTTGATGGCTGGCTGTGACGCCGTGTGGCCGATTGCGCCGGAAACTGCCGGTATACTTGCATATATCGCCGGAATGGCCCGTAGCCGGCAGAAAACCTTGTTATTGTCTGACCCTGAGGCGGTGGCGCTGTGCGCCGATAAATGGGCGACTTATCTACATTTATCCGCCGCTGGCTTGCCTGTGGTAGAGACGCATTTGCTGGGTGCTTTTCAGTTTGTAACTAGCGGACCGTGGGTGCTAAAACCTAGGGATGGCGTGGGTTGTCAGGGTGGACGCATTATTGCTGATGCTCAGGGCTTGGCGGCGCCGGCGGCTGATTTTGAAAATGCTGAGCAGATGCTGATTCAGCCTTATTGCGAAGGGCAGGCAATAAGTTTGTCGTGTTTATTTAAAGACGGAAAGGCCTGGTTGTTGTGCTGCAATCAACAACAAGTTGAATTCGTCGATAAGCATTTTGTATTGCAAGCCTGTGTGGTGAATGTGGCGAATCCGCGCCGAGCTTTTTATCAACAGCTGATTGAGAATGTCGCTTTAGCGCTGCCGGCGCTATGGGGCTATATCGGCATTGATTTGCTTGAAACTCCGGATTATGGGCCTTTGCTGCTGGAAATCAACCCGCGCTTGACGACGTCTTATGTGGGCATTAAGGCGGCGACCGGGATTAATGTTGCTGAACAGGTGCTGGCTTTGATTGCTGCGGAGCCGGTTTTGCAGCCCACTCGCAATACCCCGGTTACCATTAATATTGAATAAGCAACACTATGAAAAAGCACATTATCGGTTGGGACATAGGCGGTGCGCATGTCAAAGCGGCTATTTTGAGCGGCGACGGCGTAGTCATAAAAGTGTTGCAAACGCCCTGTCCGCTGTGGAAAGGCTTAGTACAATTGCATCTAGCCTTGCAGCCGATTTTATCCGGCTTGGACGTAACGCAATATCGGCATGCGCTGACCATGACCGGCGAACTGGTCGATTGCTTTACCAGTCGTGAGCAAGGCGTAGAGGCTATCCTGCAAGCTATGCAAACCACTTTGGGCGCTGCGGATCTATGGGTGTATGCCGGCCGTTTTGGATTTTTACCCAGTACTGAAATATATTTTGAACATTATCCGGCCATTGCCTCAGTGAATTGGCTGGCTAGCATTGAACTTACCGCGAAACATTGTCGCGACGCGCTATTTGTGGATATCGGCAGCACCACTACCGATATTTTATTAATTGCTGAACATGCGCCGCAAGTGCTGGGCTATACCGATTATGAACGTTTGGTGTCTGGTGAATTGTTGTATACCGGCGTGGTGAGAACCTCGGTAATGGCTATTGCGCAACAAGCTGAATTCAATGGCCGGCAGATGGGCTTAATGGCGGAGCATTTTGCCACCATGGCGGATGTGTATCGATTGAGCGGTGATTTGCATCCCGCGCATGATCAAGCCGAAACGGCGGATGGAGCGGAAAAAACCGGAATTGCCGGCGCCCGGCGCTTGTCGCGGTTGACGGGGTATGATTTTTCCGAGACTGATTGGCCATTGTGGCTGCAATTTGCGGACTTTTTGAAGCAAAGGCAAAAGCAGATGATTACTCAAGCGTGCTTGCAGCAGCTAGAGCGGCTTCGTGATTGGCATGGTTTGACGCTGGTTGGTGCAGGGGTAGGGCGGTTTTTGCTGCGGGAGATAGCGCTTGAGCAGGGTTGGGTTTATCGGGATTTTGCTGAGTTTTTTACTATTGCTGACGTAGGTGCTGACATTGATGCGGCGGATTGTGCGCCGGCGGCGGCGGTGGCTTGTCTAGCAAACCTTAGCTAATTTCTCCAAAAATCAAAAACAGCTTTGCAAAAACTATCTCTGTTTATATAATGGTGAGTTTTTTGGGGCATATCGCTTCAATCCTTGCTTCACTGCTCATTGAGTGGGAGGCTTTTTTAACCGTAAGGAGAAATCATGCGACATTATGAAATCGTCTTCCTGGTACACCCTGATCAAAGCGCTCAGGTTCCTGCCATGATAGAACGTTATAAATCCACTGTGGAAGAGGCGGCTGGTAAAATTCACCGTCTGGAAGATTGGGGCCGTAGACACTTGGCTTATCCGATCAAAAAAATCCACAAAGCTCATTATGTATTGATGAATATCGAATGCAATCAAGCGACGTTGGAAGAGCTGGAAAGCGGCTTCCGTTTTAACGACGCTATCTTGCGCAGCCTGACCTTGGTGCAAAAAACTGCGATTACCACACCTTCAGCGATTGCTATCAGCGGTAACGACGGTCAAAAAACCTCCAACCGCGTGAAAGAAGAAGTTGAAGAAGAGCCGGAAGTTGTGGTTGTCGACGGCGTGGAAATTCCCGTCGAAGTACTTCCCGAATAATCAATATTTTCTAAACGAGAAATCATTATGGCGCGTAATAACATTAGACGTAAAAAAGGTTGCCGCTTCAGCGGTGAAGACGCACAGGTCATCGATTACAAAGATCTCGACTTATTAAGCGAGTATGTATCGGAAACCGGTAAAATTATTCCTAGCCGGATTACCGGAACCAGTGCGAAATATCAAAGACAGTTGACATCAGCAATAAAACAAGCCCGTTTTATTTCCTTGCTGCCTTTCTGCGACTCGCATAAATAACCCATAACGGAGAAAAGGCATGCAGTTTCTGGCGGCCTATATCATGAAAGGACGGATGCAAGCCATGACGGTTGCCTCTACGCTGGCTTTGTTGTCCTTGCTTTTTCTCCCGATAAGTATAGTAAGTTCGGCCACCATCGCTTTGGTGACATTGCGGAAAGGTTGGCGAGAGGGTTTGTATGTATTGTTAAGCGGTTGCTTAACAGCTGCGTTGTTAAGCATGGTGCTGCTCGGCGATTATCAATTCGCGCTCACCCGGCTGGTATTGTGGTTATGGTTGCCGGTCTGGTTGATTGCGATAATTCTGCGCGAGGGCCGGCAACTGTCGCTTGCGCTGGAAATCTCAGTGTTGTTGGGCGTGGCCGGCGTGTTGGCTTTTTATGGCTTTCAGCCGCAACCGGTGGAATTTTGGCGGAACCTGCTAGACATGTTGCTGCCGATGATGCTGGAAGCGCAACCCGACGCCCCGGCGGATATGTTCAAGCGCTTTGCCGACGTAATATCGCACTATATGACCGGCGGCTTTGCAGCCATTAGCGTGTATATACTGGTCTTTGGCCTGTTTTTGGCGCGTTGGTGGCAGGCTAAGTTGTATAATCCCGGCGGTTTCCGTAGCGAATATCTGGGCTTGCAGGGCCGACCGCACCTGGCGATAGCAACTTTGCTGCTGATTGCGCTAGCCAGCTTGACTTCCGGTCAGGCGGCTGAAGTCAGCTTGAACATGCTGGTGGTATTATTTGTTTTCTATACCTTTACCGGTACGGCAGTACTGCATAGCTCTTTTGCCGTGATGAAAGGCAGCCGCTGGATGGTGCCGACTTTATACATTACGCTGCTGGCGATTCCGCACATGATGTTGTTGATTGCCTTGTGCGGGCTTGGCGATACATGGTTGAACTTACGCAATAAACTCAAACCGAACGGAGCATGAGCTCCTGAATTTTCGAAGCTAATTTTCGACATTAATTAAAGTCGATTTACGAGGTATGTAAAAATGGAAGTTATTCTTCTTGAGAAAACCGCGAACCTGGGTAATCTGGGCGACAAAGTAACCATTAAAAACGGTTACGGCAGAAATTATTTGATTCCTCAAGGCAAAGCCGTTGCGGCCACGCCGAAAAAAATCAAAGAATTTGAAGAGCGTCGAGCCGAACTGGAAAAACAAGCAGCCGACAAATTGGCGGCAGCTACTGCGCGCGGCGAAGCTTTAAGCAAACTGAATATCGTCATTACCCATAAAACCGGTGATGAAGGCCGTTTGTTCGGTTCTGTCGGTACGCACAATATTGCCGAGGCCATTTCCGCTGCCGGCATTAAAGTTGAAAAACAGGAAGTGCGTCTACCTAAGGGTGTGATTCGTCACATCGGCACTTATGATATCGATATCAATTTGCACACTGACGTGGTAGTTACCCTGCCCATTAAAATCGCCGCAGAATAAGCCGTTATGATCATCGTAACCGGGGGCGCCGGTTTTATCGGCAGCAATTTAGTCTTAGGCATGAATGCGCGCGGTTACGATGATATTTTGGTGGTCGATCATCTCCGGAACGGTATTAAATATCGGAATTTGGTTGAATGCCGGATCGCCGATTATCTGGATAGAAGTGTTTTTCTGGAACGTCTCCAGCAAGGCGCGTTTCATGCCGGCGGTATAGAAGCCGTTTTTCATCAGGGCGCCTGCTCAAGCACGACCGAGTGGGATGGACGCTACATGATGGAGAACAATTACGAATACAGCAAAATCCTGTTTCATTATTGCCAACAGCACCAAATCCCGTTTATTTACGCCTCCAGCGCCGCTGTTTATGGCGCCGATGATAGTTTTCAAGAAGAGCTGATTTACGAAGCGCCGCTGAATGTCTATGGCTACTCCAAGTTTCAGTTCGATCAATATATCCGCAAACACCTGAGCAAATTGACTGCGCAAGTAGTAGGCTTACGCTATTTCAATGTCTACGGCCCGCGCGAAGCGCATAAGGGCAGTATGGCCAGCGTCGCCTTTCATCTGAACAATCAGATTAAACAGGGTGATGTGCTGCGTTTATTTGCGGGTTGTGACGGCTATGCCGACGGCGAACAACGCCGGGATTTTATCTATGTCGGCGACACGGTGGCCGTCAATCTCTGGTTTTTGGATAACCCAGAGGTTTCGGGTATCTTTAATACCGGCACTGGCCGTAGCCAGACCTTTAATGAGGTCGCCAACGCCGTGCTGCACTATCACAAACGCGGTTATATCGAATACATACCGTTCCCCGAGCATCTGCGCGGTTGCTATCAAAGTTTTACTGAGGCGAATTTGCAGAAATTGCGGTCTGTCGGGTGTCAATATCAGTTTAAGAACGTGGCGGAAGGCGTGCAGTTGTATATGGAGTGGTTGAACGCTTAGTTTGTCTGTATTGTTTGATCCATATTATTCTGGGCTAAACATTGTTTGATTTCAACCGCACATCTATCGAAAGTCGCCTGCAAGTCATCAACGAAAACCTGACAGCCTGGAGCATCAGTCGTATTGCCTTTCAATTCCAATTCTTGACTTAATGCGCCAAGTTGCATTGCGCCTATGGTACGCGCCAACGATTTAAGGGTATGCGCGGTTCGGCTGATAGTGGTCATATCGCCTAGCAGAGCTGCATTAAGTATCGTCTCAACGCGTTCTTGCCCATCAATCAGGAATTTTGCTAATAGCTTGCGGTGCAATCCTGGTTTATGGCCTAATATGCCGGGCAAGACATTGGCATCCCAGGCCGGAAGCTCTAAGGTATCTAAGTATTTCTCATTGCCGGATTTGTCAGTTTTATTTGTATCGATAGAGCAAGCAAGCAGTTCTGTACTTGTTTCAATAGAGTGGATATTTGTCATAGGGAGTGCGTGTTGATCAGCGGCCTCGGTTAAAAGGGCTGCTGCATCATCAGTAATGGTTAGTTTGCTCGGGACATGCTGCAAAATGACTGCCGTCAAATCATTCACATCAATTGGTTTAGTGATTCGCTCGCGCATCCCTGCTTCCAGGCATCGTTGGCGTTCTTCGGGCATAGCGTGAGCGGTTAATCCAATCACGGGTAAATGCGGTGCAATAGCCAAAATTCGTCTTGCGGTTTCATAACCATCCATCACAGGCATTTGGATGTCCATCAGTACCGCATCAAAATTGGTGTAGTGAGTTTCATCCAAAAGCGCCAAGGCCTGTTGACCATTTTCAGCGAAAATGACATGAGCGCCTTCATCGGTCAATAAATGCTCCAGCACTAATCGGTTAATTTCATCGTCTTCTACGGCCAATAATCGAAGTCCCTGTAATCTTGCACCTACTTTGCGGAAAAGTGGTTTTGTATCAATAAGTGCTCTTGTTTCAGGCAATGGCACTGTGAACCTAAATTGACTTCCTATACCAACGCCACTTTCCACTTCGATATTGCCCTTCATGAATCTTGCAAACCGCTGACTAATCACCAGCCCCAGCCCAGTACCACCGAACTTGCGGGTCGTCGAGTTGTCGGCTTGCTCAAACGCCTTGAACAACTTATCAATCTGCTCTGGTGACATACCGATCCCACTATCGGTAATACTGAATACAGTTTCATCACCCATGCTAGTGACAGCCAAACGGATGAAACCCTGCTCGGTAAATTTGATGGCATTGGATAACAAGTTCAGCAAAATTTGTCGCACCCGCAATGAGTCACCCAAGACCCATGGCGGTAAATCATCAGGTTTGTCGAGAAGTAGGTTCAAGTGTTTTTCTTTTGCATGCTGCTCAACCAAGCTGATAACATCGTCGATCAATGGTGTTAGTTGGAACGGATGCTCGTCAATTGCCATCTTACCCGCTTCAATTTTGGAGTAATCTAGAATGTCATTCACCACACTCAGTAAATGCAAGCCGGCGTCGTGGATGCGGCGGCTATTTTCGTGCAGATTTTGCTGACTTTGCTCGCGGATATTTATGTTTGATAAACCAATAATGGCATTGAGTGGCGTGCGGATTTCATGGCTCATGTTAGCCAGAAATTCACTTTTGGCTTTGGCCGCTTTTTCAGCTTCGGTTTTAGCTTCATTAAGGGCAATCTCAGCTAACTTGCGGTCTGTGATGTCAAGTGCTGTCGGCAACAGGCCAATAATTTTGCCGCTATTGTCAAATACTGGAGAAATTTGAAAATCAATCGGGACTAAGTCATCCCCCATCTTCACAGTCACGTCATAGCGACTGGATTTTCCCTGTTTCGCATTTTCGATTGCCGTCATCAATTGCGCACGCACCTTGTCATCATACGTCCACGACGGCGCATCGTAGAAATATCGGCCAATGAGATCTTCGCGGCTGTAGTGACCCCGATCAAGGGGGGACTTATTTATTTCCTGAATCACAGCATTGGTATCCAAGAGGGCAACGTAGGAAAACACATTATCCATAATCTGTTTTAAGCGTTGGTTATTTGTCTGTATTTCTTCTTCGGCTTGCCTTGCTGATGTAATATCCCGGCCGACGCCTAACACGCCAATAAGGTTATCATTAATGTACATGGGTGTTTTTGTGATTGAAAGCAGTGCGCGATGACCATCAACGGCAAAAGAAAACCACTGTTCATAGGTCGTTGGCTGGCCTGAGCTCATAACTTTTAAATCATTGGCGCGAAAAAAATCGGCCATCTCTTGCTGGATAAAATCATAATCCGTCTTGCCCACTATTTCGCTTTCCTTAGCACCATGCAGTTGTTCAAAAGTTGGATTGCAGGCAAGATAAACGCCCTCTTTATCTTTAAGCCAAATCAAGTCCTGCATGGTTGAAAAAATAGTTCTTAAGCGGGTTTCTTTTTCCAGTAAACTTGCGGTTTGTTCAGCAACCAGGTTTTCAAGCGATGCTCGATAGTTTTCAAGCTCTTGGTCATTGATCTTGCGTTGCGTGATATCTTCATAAATGCCGAGGATGCCAACGATTTGCTGGTTCTCATTTAAAAGTGGTATTTTGGAAGTACATAAAACAATCTGGTTGCCATCCAAAGTGGTCTGCGGCTCTTCATAAAATAGTTTAGGAACACCTGCTTCCATGACCTGCTTATCATCGGCACGATAGATTTCCGCCTGTGCTTTCCAAGCTAATTGGAAGTCGTTTTTACCTATTACATTTTCGGTCAAGCCTTCCCCGGCGTCTTTGGCAAATAATGGATTACAGCCTAAATAACACAAATTTTTGTCTTTCCAGAAAATACGCACCGGTACCGTATCAATAATGGTTTTTAACAAATTATGCGAATGCGCCAATTCGGCTTCTATTTGTTTGCGCTTGCATTCCTGCTCAAAATTATTCAGTGCATAATCAATGTTTATGGCCATTTCCAGCAGTAGATTACGTGCTGCTTCATCAAAGGCGTTCACCTCATAGGAATATAGATTAAAAATACACACCACTATTCCATTTTTGTGCAATGGCAGGCCGGCAGAGGCGCCCCAGCCTTGTTTTTTTCCTCGCTCATGCCAAGGGGCGGTTACTGGGTCGTGTTGGAAATCTTGACACCAGTAAGGGCTATCCGAGCGCATAGTTAAACCACACGGCCCATTGCCGATCGCCTCACTTTCATCAGCAGAGATTACAATTTCATGCAGATACTCAGTGCCTATGCCGGCATAGGCTACAGGCTTAATCAATTTTGTTTGCTGGTCAAATAGGCCTATCCATGCCATTGCCATGCCGCCGAAGACGACAGCGTCATGGCAAATTTGTGAAAATAACTGGTCTTGAGTGGTGCTGCGCACGATAGCTTGGTTGCACTGGCTCAATGCGGAATAGAGTTGAGTCATCCGTTGGTTTTTGGCTTTCTCAATTTTATGTTCGGCATCAATCATTCTGAGTTTAATTTGGGTTTCCGAAAGCCAAGCCATCACGCTGTTTTCATTGCCTTTGTCCACAGGGATTAAGGTTGAAAAATCACCACTGCCAAGTCGAGCTATGCGCGTATGCAATTCTTCTACCGAGCCGCCCAGTGTGCTAAGTAAAATCCGATAGTCGTAGTGGAGAAAAAGTATTAGCAGCAATGCCAATAAGATAACCGCCCCACGCAGGATAATAGCCAAATTTTCAGCGGCTCTTACGGCATTAAGGGTACGCTGATTAACCAGTTCGTAGAATTCGCTAATTGGCTGCATGATGACTGATTTTGCTTGATGATACTGTTCATCAAACAGCATCTGACTCGCCAGGAACCGATTGGCCTCTGTGGGCGGGTTTGTAGATTCAATTAAATTCATTGCTGCAAATTCAGTGCGAGTTAGCGCATCGGAATTGGTTTTGACCTGTGCGAGTTTGGCAAACTCAGCCTCTGTAAATCCTGCTTGATGCATCAAAGCCAGTAAGCTAACCGGCTGTTCAAATTCTTGAGGCCGTTTATCATCCGCCAAAACCAAATCCCAGTAAATATTATGATAAGCAATTGGTCTTGGTTTTATGCCGTCACGAATATCAAGAATTTCCTGGAAGTGTTGTTTATAGAGAGGGTTGCCGGTCAGCACGTAACTACGCACCATCCGGGTAAGATCCTCCGATGACTGCCGCAGTTCGTCGGCTAATAGGAATGAGGTTAGACGCAACTCATTTTCGCGGTGAATTTTTTTTTCAAAGTAGACATAAAGACCAAAAGCAGAGGCAAAAATGATGAATAAACTTAGAGTAACCAGGATATTTCTTCTAAATTTTCTTAGGTGAGACTTGGACGTCATGATTTGCGTGATCTTGGTCTTTGAGTTTATACGCTCACTATGCGTTTCTGTGGGGGCCATTTGGCCTTTGTTGAGTCGATTAAATTCAATATTAGATGGTTATATACTTTTTTCCAAGATTTAACAGGTGGTTAATTTACAAAAAACGAGAACAGCCAATTTTTATACTGCTGCCGGAAATTAATAATGAAGCTGAAAAGGCGCTAAAAGAGAAAGCGCTTGCATTATCGGCAACCTTATTTGCTGATGCAGCAGCATGTCAGGCCGATAACGCAGCTCAGCTATGTTGGGTAATGTCTGGGAATGTCTCAAATAATCGTTTTGGACACGCATATTTGGTATTGGTGGATAACGCAAGATTTTGAAAAATTTCCCGCTCGCTGGATAGATATTATAGAAACAGCTGATCGAGTAGCTGTTTCCCCGGTTTCCTGTTTTGAAATTGCACTGTCTAATCGACGCGGCAGATTGATATTGCCTTGTGAATCCGCGGAGTGGCTGCATGAAGCGTTAGCGCCCGCAGGTATTGAACTTTTGCCGATCACTGCCGCTATTGCTGTTTGGGCCGTAAAGTTAGAAGGGGTACATAAAGACCCCCTTTGATCGACTTATCATAGCGACCGTATTAGAGCATCAAGCGCAACTCGCTAGTATCGACGGATTATTTCACCGCTACACGGAACTTGAATCCAGTCTCTTGCAAGCCTAATAGCTAATTTAGTTATAACGGCAGTGCACAGATTTCCCAAAATCCCAACCTATTTTGCCTTATACTTGCCAATAATACCAATCACACATTTAAGAGCGGATGTCTGCTGATTTTGCCTTTCCCCCCTGTTCTCCGATAGCGCTGCGACTAGATTGCGCGAAATCCCTTATAACTATACCTCTTTTTCCGACCGGGAAATAGTCATTCGCTTATTAGGCGAAGACCATTGGCGAAATCTGGATTCGCTCCGGGACGAACAGTGTACCGGCCGCTCGGCGCGTATGCTCTACGAAGTATTGGGCGATATTTGGGCGGTGCAGCGCAACCCTTACCTGGAAGACGATTTACTCGACAACAGTAAACGCCGTAAGGCATTGTTGGAGGCTTTGCGGCATAGGCTGCAACAGGTGAAAGCCCGTCAAATTGAGGTTGAACGTGAGCAATCCGAACGCGCCAGCCGGATAGTGCATTTGATAGAGGCGGCGCATCAGGCCGTTAACGCTTTTGAAGCGCATTTTGTCCGTACCAGGGAAATGCGTAAAAAGTCGCTGGCTTTGCTATCTAAGCATACCCGCAAAGATAATATTTGTTTCGACGGCTTCGCCAGAGTGGCGCATGTTACCGATGCAACCGATTGGCGGGTGGAATATCCTTTTGTAGTGTTGTATCCCACCAGCGAAGCGGAAATCGGCCATCTGGTGCGCGACTGCATCGCCTTAGGCCTGACGATTATTCCGCGCGGCGGCGGCACCGGCTATAACGGCGGCGCAGTGCCGTTGACGGCTTTTTCGGCGGTGATCAATACCGAAAAATTACTGGATATAGGCCGCATCGAATTTGAAAGCAAATTGCCCGGCGTCGCGGAAACCTATGCCACCATTTATACCGGGGCCGGAGTAGTAACGCGGCGGGTGATGGATACGGCGGAACAAGCCGGTCTGGTGTTTGCCTGCGATCCGACTTCGGCGGACGCTTCCTGCATCGGCGGTAATATCGCCATGAACGCCGGCGGCAAAAAAGCCGTGCTGTGGGGTACGGCGCTGGATAATCTATTGTCCTGGCGTATGGTAACGCCGGACGGCAATTGGCTGGATGTAGAGCGCCAGCAGCATAATCTCGGCAAAATCCACGATCAGGAACAAGTCAGTTTTTTACTGAAGCGCTACGATGCTGATGGCCGGGTGTTATTGTCAGAAGAGCCCTTGATTATCCCCGGATCGCAGTTTCGCAAAGGCGAACTGGGTAAGGATGTCACCGATAAATTTTTGGGTGGTTTGCCCGGTATCCAGAAAGAAGGCTGTGACGGCATTATTACCTCGGCGCGTTGGATTTTACATAAAATGCCGCCGCATACCCGCACCGTTTGCATGGAATTCTTCGGTCAGGTGCGGGAAGCGGTGCCCGCCATCGTCGAGGTGCGGGATTTCCTGGCCGCCTTGCCGAAACAAGGCGCTGCGCGAGTCATGCTGGCCGGCTTGGAGCACCTGGACGAACGTTATGTGAAGGCGGTCGGCTATGCCACCAAAGCCAAACGCCACGGCCGGCCGAAAATGGTGCTGATCGGGGATATTGTCGGCGATGATGAAAGTCAGGTGGCTTTTGCCGCCTCAGAAGTGGTGCGCATATGCAACGCACGCGGCGCGGAAGGCTTTATCGCCGCCAGTCCGGACAGCCGGAAAAAGTTTTGGCTGGATAGAGGGCGGACCGCGGCAATCGCCAAGCATACCAACGCCTTCAAGATTAATGAAGACGTAGTGATCCCGTTGCCGCGCATGGGCGATTACTGTGACGGTATCGAACGCATCAACGTTGAATTATCGCTACGGAATAAATTACGCTTATGCGAAGCGCTGAGGCGCTTTTTAGACGGTGATTTACCTGTGCGCTCCTACGAAGACAGCATCAATAAAACCGAGCTGATCGGCGACCGGCGGACTTTGGCGCTGGATGCTGTAGCGCAAGTGCGCGACCGCTGGCAATGGCTGTACGATAATCTGGATTTGCCCTTGCCGCAAGCGGAAGCAGCGTTCGACGGGCAGGGCGTTAGTGTTGGCGAACTCACTAACCGCACTGCTAACCCCACCTTATTCCATCGCATGCAGGATTACTCCTTACGCGTTTCGTGGAAACTGGAATTGCTGCCGCGCTTACAGGAGATTTTTGAAGGCGATACCTTTCGGCAGGTGCTGGAACGCATCGACGCGGTACACAAAGAAATTTTGCGTGGCCGGGTGTTTGTGGCGCTGCATATGCATGCCGGCGACGGCAATGTGCACACCAATATTCCGGTCAACTCCGATCATTACGAAATGTTGCAGGAAGCCAATGCCGCAGTGGCGCGGATTATGGGTTTGGCGCGATCCTTGGGCGGCGTGATCTCCGGCGAGCACGGCATAGGCATCACTAAATATGAATTTATGACCGCCGATGAAATGGCGGGATTTCATGATTATAAACAGCGGATAGACCCGGAAGGCCGTTTCAACAAAGGCAAATTAATGCCGGGCGCGGATTTGAGTTCCGCCTATACCACGTCCTTTAGTTTGCTAGGTTACGAGTCGCTGATCATGCAACAAAGCGATTTGGGCGCTATCTCGGATTCGGTGAAGGATTGCTTGCGCTGCGGCAAATGCAAGCCGGTGTGCTCCACGCATGTGCCGAAAGCCAATTTGCTGTATTCGCCACGGAATAAAATTCTGGCGACCTCTTTGTTGATCGAAGCGTTTCTGTATGAGGAGCAAACCCGGCGCGGTATTTCCATCACGCATTGGAAAGAGTTTGAAGACGTGGCGGATCATTGCACGGTGTGCCATAAATGTTTCAATCCTTGTCCGGTGGACATCGACTTTGGCGATGTGTCTATGAATATGCGCAATCTATTGCGCAAAATGGGCAAGCAGAGTTTTAATCCGGTCAAATATGCGGCGATAGCCTTCTTGACCACCAGCCAGCCGAATACCGTGAAAGCGATGCGCAAGGTGTTGATCGAGTGGTCTTATAAAGGTCAACGGCTGGCAAATGTGTTGCTGAAACCTTGGGGCAAAAAACAACGTTTGGCGCCGCCGTCCTCGACTGGCGGGTCCGGCATCCGCGAACAGGTGATTCATTTTACTAATCGGAAAATGCCGGGAAAATTACCGACCCAAACCGCGCGGGCGCTATTGGACATTGAGAACGATCATATTGTGCCGATCATCCGCGATAGGCATAAAACCCGCACCGACTCAGAAGCGGTGTTTTATTTTCCCGGTTGCGGCTCCGAGCGTTTGTTCTCGCAAGTCGGGCTGGCGACGCAGGCCATGCTGTATGAAATCGGCGTACAGACCGTGCTGCCGCCGGGTTATTTGTGTTGCGGTTTTCCGCAGCGCGCTGCCGGTCAATTCGCGGAGGCGGAGAAAATCACCACCGATAACCGGGTGTTGTTTCACCGCGTTGCTAATACTTTGAACTATTTGGACATCAAAACCGTGATAGTCAGTTGCGGCACTTGTCTGGATCAGATGCAGGATTACGAATTCGACAAAATATTTCCCTGGCTGCCGCTTAATCGATATTCATGAGTATTTATTGGAAAAAGGTATGGTGCTGGATGGCCTGAACGGCGCGCGGTATCTGTATCATGATCCTTGCCATAGTCCGCTAAAACTGCAAGATCCGCTGAAAACCGTCAGCGCCTTGGTGGGCTCCAACGTGCTGAAATCCGAGCGTTGCTGCGGCGAGTCCGGTACCTTGGCGGTCGCTAGGCCGGATATTTCCACGCAAGTGCGTTACCGCAAAGCCGCCGAGTTGCAAGAGAACACCGGCAAGCTGCGCGCCGACGGCTACGATGGGCCGGTGAAAATGCTGACCTCCTGTCCGTCCTGCGTACAAGGCTTGCAACGCTTTGGCGATGAAATCGAGCAATTGGAAGTGGATTATATCGTCGTGGAAATCGCCCGGCATGTGTTGGGCAAGGACTGGATGAAAAACTATATTCAGCATGCTAGTGATGGTGGGATTGAGCGGGTTTTGGTTTGAGGCAACTTTAGCGACTGGTTTCCAAGCCCTGTTTGGAAACCCCGTCTTTAAACCAGCGTTCAGAATATTTAGCTCTCTATCAAGCGAAAAAAAGCTTTTGTAGTATGTTCGGGCGTTAGGCGGCGCTTCGGTCGCGAATAATGCGCTGCCCGTAGCTTGGCATAATTTGTCCGGCTATTTTTATCCCAACTTTGGTTTGCTGAACAGCTCTGTTTGATAAATCTCCGCCTCTGCTGCAAAATCCGGCATAGTGATTTTTGAGAATTGCATCACAAAATCAATTTCGGTTAAGATGTGATAATCTTCACATAATTTAATAATTTCACTGGACAGAGATTTAAAGATAAAGCTCTGCATCAGTTATCGCTAATTTAAAGATATTGGAAAGTTACGCAGTTTCCAATAGGTATCAATATCCTGCGTAAGAGGGCGTTAAATTGGCTGAAGGATGGCTGCTAAAAGTCCGGCTTTTTGTTTGCTCGGTCTAAAAGTTGGGAAATAACATTTACAATTCTGGAGAATAATAATGAAAAAATACACGGCAGAGTTTATCGGTACGTTTTGGTTGGTACTGGGCGGTTGCGGCAGCGCGGTGTTGGCAGCGGCTTTTCCGCATGTCGGCATAGGTTTGCTGGGGGTGTCATTAGCGTTTGGCTTAACGGTGTTGACTATGGCGTTTACCATTGGCCATATCTCCGGATGCCATTTGAATCCGGCGATTTCTATTGGTCTGTGGGCTGGCGGCCGTTTTGAAGCTAAGGAATTGGGGCCTTATATTGCGGCGCAAGTGCTTGGCGGCATCGTCGCCGGCGGCGTACTGTATCTGATTGCCAGCGGCAAAGCCGGCTTTGAGTTGTCCGGCGGCTTTGCTTCGAATGGTTATGGTGAACATTCGCCGGGCGGCTATTCTCTGACTGCGGCATTTATCACTGAAGTAGTGATGACGATGATGTTTCTTTTCGTGATTATGGGCTCGACGGATAAACGTGCACCAGCCGGCTTAGCGCCTATTGCGATTGGCCTCTGCTTGACTTTGATTCATTTGATCAGCATTCCGGTGACTAATACCTCCGTAAATCCGGCGCGTAGCACTGGCGTAGCATTGTTTGCCGGCGGCTGGGCTCTGGAAGAGTTATGGTTGTTTTGGGTGGCGCCTATCATTGGCGGGGTGTTAGGAGCGACTATTTATAAGTTTGTTGGTAGTGAATGCGCTGCTGATTAATCTTGCAGATCTGTTGTTAGGTTAGGATGTTTTCGGTGCTTCCTGCCCCCTTTGAAAAAAAAGGGGGCAGGGGCAATCTATGGTTTCGATCTCATGCCAAATTTGTTGATCGAATTCTACGGGATGCAAGTCAACTAATACTCTGACTCTGTAAATAATCCTCATAATTACCATTAAAGTCCACAATGCCGTTAGACGTCAGTTCGATAATTCGGGTTGCCAGCGAGGAGACGAATTCGCGGTCGTGACTGACGAAAATCAGCGTGCCGGGGTAATTTTCCAGGGCGGTGTTTAAGGACTCGATAGACTCCATATCCAAATGGTTGGTCGGCTCATCCAGCACCATGATGTTATTCTTTTGCAGTATCAGTTTGCCGAACAGCATGCGGCCTTGCTCGCCGCCGGAAATGACTTTTACGGATTTATTGATGTCGTCGGCGGAAAATAGCAAACGTCCCAAGGTGCCGCGGATGGTTTGATCGTCATCCGATTCTTTGCGCCACTGGCTCATCCAATTGATCAAGGTTAAATCCTCGGCAAAATCCTCGGCGTGATCCTGAGCAAAATAGCCGACTTCGGAATTTTCCGACCATTTGATGACGCCGGTGTCCGGGCTGAGATCGCCGACCAGGGTTTTCAGCAGCGTGGATTTGCCGATGCCGTTGGGGCCGATCACGGCCACCCGCTCGCCGACTGGTATCATCAGATCCAGGTTTTGAAACAAAGGGGTTTCGCCATAGCCTTTGCTCAGGTCCTGGACTTCCAGTGCTAAGCGGTGCAGTTTTTTGCTTTGGTCGAAGCGGATGAAGGGATTCACCCGGCTGGAGGGTTTAACTTCATCCAGCTTGATTTTTTCCAGTTGCTTGGCGCGGGAAGTGGCTTGCTTGGCTTTCGAAGCATTGGCAGAAAAGCGGCTGACGAAGGTTTGCAGATCGGCTATCTGGGCTTTTTTCTTGGCGTTGCCCGCCAGCAAGCGTTCGCGGACTTCGGTCACGGCGATCATATAATCGTCGTAATTGCCGGGATAGACGCGCAACTCGCCGTAATCCATATCCGCCATATGCGTACAGACGCTATTCAAAAAATGCCGGTCATGGGAGATGATGATCATCGTGCAGTCCCTATCATTCAGCACATTTTCCAGCCAGCGGATGGTATTGATGTCCAGGTTGTTGGTCGGTTCGTCCAGCAGCATGATGTCCGGATTGGCGAACAGCGCCTGCGCCAGCAATACCCGCAGCTTCCAGCCGGGCGCAACAGCACTCATTGGGCCGAAATGCTGTTCCAGCGGAATATCCAGTCCTAATAATAATTCGCCGGCTCTGGATTCTGCGGTATAGCCATCCATTTCCGCAAATTCTACTTCCAGTTCGGCGACCTGCATGCCTTCGTCTTCAGACATTTCCGGCAGCGAATAGATGCGGTCGCGCTCCTGCTTAACCGCCCAAAGTTGTTTATGGCCCATTATCACGGTATCGATGACAGTGAACTCTTCAAAGGCGAACTGATCTTGGCGCAAGTTGCCGATGCGCTCGTTAGGGCCAATGCTGACGTTACCGGCGGAGGGCTCTAAGTCGCCGCTCAAAATTTTCATAAACGTCGATTTGCCGCAACCGTTTGCACCGATGAGGCCATAGCGGTTGCCATCGGCGAATTTAACGGAAACGTTCTCAAACAGGGGCTTGGCCCCGAATTGCATGGTGATATTAGCTGTAGAAATCAAAATAATGTCCGGGGATGGTAGGCGGTGCGGTGTTGGCCAAGGTTAAGGCGAGGGCGGTCTTAGCCGCCAGACGCTAAATTTATTATTTTAGCAGATTTTAGCTAGTGGCTGACGGTGTTGATTAATTAAACCTTGCTGATTTGATTGCATCAGTCTTGAAATAATCGATGTCAGCGCTAATCGCTTTCGCGGCTGTTTGGATGATAGGCGCGGCTTCCGAAACCCAATAAAACAAGATGCCTTTGAGTCTGGTAAGTTCTGGGGCTTTGAAAATCATTGGTTAGCACCTCAGAACTGTAGGGTATGCGATGCATAAAGGGGACTACTCGGAATAACCCCCAAATCGGTTATCCGCCTTGCTTAAAGCCTGCAGAAAACTCGACCCCGGCGCCGGCGACCAAGCGTCGACCGGCAATTGTGGTGACTGGCGTTGCAAGAGTTGGTCTAGGCTGGCTTGCTGCCGGCGAAAATAAGTCCGCATAGCGCATTCCAGCCGATAACAATGGCGGCTTATGCTGTCTATGTCGTAGCTTTGGCCTTCCGCTGCGTTAAATGGCAATTCTGCAATAAACGCTTGTTCCGGTGAGGTCTCTGCAAACAGGTCGAGTATATCTTTCGCTGCCCGCGCGTAAGCGCTGAGGGGCGTCTGATCTGCTATGCCTAACTCAGGTTCCCGGCGTAAAGTCTCACGGACTTCCGGAGCGGTTTCTGCATCCCGTAACATGGGTTTTAAATAATGCCGGAGGCTGCGCCAGTACAGCAGCACAATTAAATCTATCCGCGCGCATAACTCTCCGTAAGCGAAAGCCCGTTCTAGGTCTGCTCCTAAATAAGGCAAGCCGGGCTGGGACAATTTGTCCGGGTTGGGGTCCAGCGCCGCGCCGACAATTTGGCGTATCATTTTCACCGGCGCGGCGCAGGCGCGGGATTCGGGCGACAACAGTAAGCGTTCGTCTTCCAGATATTGCAGGAAATCATCGATATCCAGTTCGGTTTGTCCCAGCATCGGATGCGCTTGGCTAAGCATGCGATTGGCTGCCGCATACATGCCGCCGATGACTTTAAATGCGGCGGCGGCTCGACGCGGAATGTCACCGTTTTTGGTCGGCGCGTCGCCGCGCCGCAACAGAAAGCCGGGTACGGAAATGGCTGTGGTCGTGATGATGTACAAATCTTTCGGCGCTAAACGGCCCTGGCGGTGATTGCGGCGGCAGTGCAGGGCGCGCAAGGTTGCTGCGTCCACCATTAGCTCATTCCAGAACTCCAGCATTTCGTGCATGGCATCGACATTGTAGGGATGCCCGTTGCGCACGCCTGGGCCTTTGAAGGGTTGCCATGTGTCCGGTAAGGGCGTCGCCAGCCATTCCGGAATGACATTGGCTTCGCCCAATTGCCGGCCGCCGGCGTCGTAACCGGCAAAACTGCCGATCCAGTTGCCGTACTCCCACTCCATCCAGGGCGATTGATGTAGGGCGGGCACAATTTTCCGCACGGTTGCGGAGAGGGCGCTTTGCCAGCGATTATGTGGGATAGGCCGGCCATCCGCAGCTAACTTGTGCAGAGCGGACGTGAGTAAGTTATCAACTAGAGTCTTCACGCGCTAACCTGTTTGGCCTTCAGCATGTGCGCGTATGTTCGGCGCGATAAACCGGAGACCAGGTGGCGCCGTTGTCAAAGGATTCTGCCATCACATCCGTAAAGCTGTTGTCACCGGCTCTGGTCGAAGTCAATTGCAGAAACACCGGTTGGCCGTCTGCATCCAGAACATGGGTGCCGGTATTTACATTGTTGACGACAATGGTGTCATCGTCAGCATAATTACCTTCCAGGATGTCGGCCAAGCCGTCATGGTCATCGCAGGCCAACATTCTATATAGTTGCCGGTAAGGGTCGTAAGACCACTGGATGTAAAAACGCAGCGTGGCGCCGGCTATCGACATTTGCACTTCTTTTTCTTCAATAAAAGCCCCGTCAAACAGCGGCTCAATTTTGGTGTGCTTAGGCAGCGGGCTATCCACCCACTCGCCGTTTTCACCTATGTTATAGGCCTGGATATCCCATTCGCCAAACATAAAATGTAAACGTTCAATTCCTGTTGCCATAGTGCTCTCTTGTGAAAAATTAAGGTAGATTATCGTCTTGCTCAAGCGCATCCAGGACGATATTAGAAAAGGTGTAATGCATGCGATCCCAAAACGGCGCATAAAATTGCTGTTGGCAGACCGGGGATTGCCGGGCTTTTTGCACTGCCTCGGTAATGCGGCCATCTTCTTGTCCAGCTTGCTGGAAGTCTGCCATGACGCCTAGCCGGTCTTCCAAATACTCCTCACTAGCGGCGACTTCCGGTGCGTAAAACTGGGCTCTGAGGGTGCGGGTTTGGCCGGCGGCGATTGGCAATGCAATAATCAAGTGCATGAAGTTGGGGAACACCGCCAGATGGACATTGGGGAAAAACGAACCTATTACCCCATATTCGGGCGCAATCTCCGGGTTTATGCCTATATGCGGCAGCGGCAAGTCTTCCAGCTGGTAGGTCTCGGCAAAATCGGCTTCCCGGTACACCAGCGCCATGAACAGGCCGTCTATGTGCTCAATGTAGGTCTTTTCGCCGTCTACGCTGACTCTGGGAATTTGCGGTGATTCGGCATAAATTTCATGGGTAAAGGCTTCGTGCAGGACATTCAGCGCCCAGTTTTCGTAGTGGGTTTTCCAGTTGGCCGCCAGGTCTTCCGTATCAAGCAGCGGGTCGCCGTTTTCGTCCCGGCCTATGTGCAAATCTGTGAGGCGGTACTCGGCTAAAACCTTGCGCAAGGGCTCAAGCTGTTGGTCGAAATCTGTTGGACAAGCGCTTAAATTGATAAACACCATGCCTAACTCAATGCGGCTGCTGATCTCGACGAGATCACCGCAGCGCTCGCCCAAGGCGGCTAAGTCCCCGGATTCTGAGCCATCCCAATAGGGTGTTGCCAGCAGCTTGCCGGATAGATCGTAACTCCAACCGTGGTAAGGGGTGATGATTTCGGATTCTACCTGTTCCGGTTCAATTACAGCCAAACAGCCGTCATAGGGGACGATGTTGTGAAATACCCGCAATAAGCCATCCTCGCCGCGCACCGCCAGCAGCGGCATGCCGCAGAATTCCAGCAGTAATAAATCGCCGGGTTCCGCTGCTTGCTGCTCGAAACACAGCGCGGACCAATGCCGGGAGAAGATACGCTCTTTTTCCAGTTCGAAAAAAAATGCCGAGGTAAAGGCCAGGCTAGGCAGGGTTTTTGCCTGAGCTAAGGGCGCCCGGATGGCAAGGGCTTGCTCCGGGGTGATAAATTTATTAAGGGCGTTTGACATGATGGTGTTGAGTGTCGCAGTCGCTTAGACAGTTAGCAAAAGACCTTTTGCAAATTAATAGGAAAGGCGGCGGTTAGCATAGACTAATCGCCGCTACAAAATGAGCTACAGATGTTTATTGCCAAGGTTTAGTCGTGATCCTTCACAAATTTAGCGCTGCTGATATTATGAGAATCCAGCAAGGTAAAGTTACCGTTTTTAGGATCGATCCAAATCGGGCCGCCTCCGCCGTCCTGCTCTATATATCCGCCATTGCCGTCGGGTACGACTTCGGTGATGTGATACAAGCCGGTACAATCGGCGTTAACAGTGACTGTGCCATAATAGGGCAGTACCGCAGTTTGGTTGTTATTCGGATTGTTGTAGCTATTATTTTCGATCAACACCCCGGCAGTGATATTGCCTTTGCCGTCATTATGTTCCCTACCGACACTCACGGCATAAACCCAGCCGCCATCTATTGTGTAGCCTTCGTCGGCGACACTGGTTTGGGCTGTTTCGTCCCAGATGTAATTGCCGGCCAGCGTAGCTAAGGTGCAACCGGTTTTCGGCAGCGCCGGAACGGCTGACCAGACCAGTTGCGGCTGAACGCTGAGTAACAGCGCGGCCAGCGGTATTATGTGTTTGTTTAAAATATACTTCATCACAAATCCTATTAGTTTGCGTTTGCGCTTAAATAGACAATAATCGCAATCACGGCTTAATTAGCTCAATCAGTGAAGCTGTCCTTGACAAATTTCGCCGAGCCAAGTTCGTGCGCATCCAACAGGGTAAAATTACCGCTGATTGGATCGATAAAGATAGGGCCGCCGCCGCCGTCGCTGGTGCTGCCGTCAGGATTGGTGACGGTAATGTCGTAAGTGCCGGTGCAATCAGGATTTACGGTAACTGTGCCGACATACGGAAAATTTAATGTTACATTGTTATCCGGATTATTGTAGCTGCTGTTGGTAATCAGCAAGCCGCCAGTAATGTTGCCGTGGCCGTCGTTATGCTCTCTGCCCACGGTAACGTTGAAAAGCCAGCCGCCGTCTTGGGTATAACCCAAATCCGCAATGCTCTCCCGGCTGGTTTCGTCATAGACATAGTTTCCAGCTAAGGTATTTAAAGTGCAGCCGGTATTTGGTAATGTGGGAGGCGTGAGCGTACTCGTAGCAGGTTTGATTACTGCGGATGAGCTGATTTTTACGCCATTGGATTTTGTGGGAATTGGCCCGAGTGACCATGCATATTGTGCTTGCATGGTGAGCAGCAGCAGGGAAATTGGAATAAGCGGTTTATGTAAAGCATGTCTCATATTCATTAATCCTGTTATCTTAAAAAATGGTTTATAAATTAACGATCATTCTGTGGTTTAATTTTGTTAGCTATTAAACCGCTGTTTTCCGCCGCTTGCCTAAGCTAAGCAATCCGGCAAGCGCTGAACCAAGTAGCCAAAAGCTGCTAGGCAATGGCACGGCGGAAGTATTAATGCCGCTGCCTAAGGTGGAGTTGCCCAGCAGTAAGCCGACATCCAGGCCAGCGCCGGTGACCTGAGTCACTAAGTCCAAATTAAACGTTAGACTTAAGATCGTGTTATTGGCGCTCACAAAATTAGCTAAAGCGCCCAAATCCAATGTGTGGTCAGTAAAAAAGCTGTTTAGCTGATTGATGTTGGCAGATGTAAACTCATAGCTGACTAAGGCCCCGCCGTTAATACTGTAGGAAAACGTCAGACTATCACCGTTGCCGGCTAAGAAACTGTTATTGCCGAACAGCGGATTGATTAAACCCAACAATACGTCTTGCGGTGTGGTGATGCTGGAGGTGTCAACGCTGAGGTTTAACGAAGCATCATAATTCTGTAGACCGTTGGCGAGCGAAGTATTCAAAACCCCCAACTCGCCCAGCATCAAAAACTGGCTGTTGCCATTGACGACGTCAAAGTTCTGGCTGTTGTTTAGATTACCGGCCAGTGCGTTAGCCACATCGGTAACTTGCGGTAAGGCCGAACCGTAAGCAACGGCTTCCTTAGTCAAATTGTCGTTGGCGGCAGGATCGAGTTGGCCGATGCTGGCAATTGAGTCAGCTGTGCCGCCGGTTTGATTGTTGACTTGGGTAGTGGCGGTGAGGTTGACCCCTGTGCCATTAGCAGTAGCGCTGGAATTGGTTCCAGCGCCGCCGACAGCAATGGCGTGGGCGTCTATGGTAGCCGGCAAATTGGCGCCGGAGCCGCCTTGGGCATTGGCGATTGCGCTAGCAAGGCCGCCGCCGCTGGTGGCTGAGGCGTAAGAAGTGGCGCTGCCGCCGTTGCCGTTAGTTGCGGGTAAGCCGTTGGTTAAGTTAGTGCCGTAGCCAGTGCCGCCGTTACCGCCAGCCGCGATGCTGATGACCGTTACAGCTTGATTGCCGAGCACAGCGCCCATTACGGTGGATGTAGCGTCAGCGCCGTCGCCGCCGTTACCATTGACATACACACCTGGATTAGCGGTATAGCTGCCGCCGTTGCCGCCGGTTGCGCTACTGTACAGGTTTAATGACAGGCTATCGGTATTGGTGACGGATAAGAAGGAGGTCGCCTCACCAGCCCCATACGCTAAGCCGCTGTCAGTCGTGCCGGAATTACCGCCAACGGCGACTTGATTAAGGAATAGGTTGCCGGTGGTGTCGCCGCTGACTGCATTGTACATGTCGGAATCAGCGCCATAGCCGGCGTCCGCGCCGTTGACGCCGTTTCCACCGTTGCCGCCGTATTGGTAGGCGGTGACGTTCACATCGCCGCTACCGGAAAAGCCGGAGGCGGTGGCGCTAGCCGTACCGCCGTTACCGCCGGCATAACCGTTGTCCATGGCTTGGCCGCCCGCGCCGCCATTGGCTAAGCTAGTGACAGTCACGGCTTGATTGCCGCCGGCGCTGCCGTTGACAGATGCTGTGGCGGCTCCGCCGTCAGTGGGAGTGCCGCCGCTGGCATAGATGCCGGCATTGCCGCCGGCCCCTCCGAAGGCATAGCTGTTTAGCGTTAAAGAATTAGCTGTAGTGGTGCTAATGGATAGGTTTGAATTGGCTATCCCGGCTAAACCGGCATTGCCTGTATCACTACCGCCGCCCGCGCCGCCATTTGCGGATTGTGTCAGGTTCAAATCACCGGCCGTTGAGCCACTCACGGCATTGTTCAATATGGAGTCGGCGCCGTTGCCGCCGTTTGCACCGTAAAAGCCATAACCGCCGTCGCCGCCGGTTTGGTTGACGTTAACAGTGACCGCGCCTGTGCTGGAACTGCCTTTTGCCGTTGCTGTGCCCGTCGCGCCATTGGCAGCATGATAAGCATTGCCGCTGGCATCCGTGCCAGTGGCGTTGCCGCCGTTACCGCCGGTGGCAGAACTGTAAAGCGTGACTGCTCTATTTCCAGTAGTAGCGCCGGTGATGCTGGAGTTGGCCGTGCCTGCTGCGCCACCGTTGCCGACGCCAAGACCTGTGCCGGTCATGTCAACTAAGTTGCCGCCATTGCCGCCGATGGCCATGCCGTCTAAAGTTAAAGAGTTCACCGTGCCGTTAGACACATTTAAAATGGAATTAGCCATGCCGGCTATACCCAGTAACCCGCCTTCGCTACCGCCGGCATTCCCGGCAATTGCTGTTTGCATCAGCGACAAGTCGCCGCCTTTGGTTGAACCGCCGGCGGCATTGCTGAGTATAGAATCAGCGCCGTTGCCGCCGTTGTTGCCGGCAACCCCATTTCCGCCGTTGCCGCCGGTTTGCGTGACGGACACCCAGACCGGGCCGCCAAGCGATTTACCGTATGCACTGGCACTGGCTGTGCCGCCATTGCCGCCGAGGTTGGCGGCGCCGCTGCCGCCGGTTGCGGTACTAGATAAATAGACCGCCTGATTTCCAGTGACGTTGCCGGTGACAATAGATTGCGCCTGGCCGCCGTTGCCGCCGATATTGTTGCCGCCGACAAATATGCCGCCGCCACCGCCTATGGCAGAGCCGGTCAAGCTTAAGCTGCTTGCTTCGCTGTTAGACACGGATAATATTGACACGGCCTGCCCAGCCAGTCCAACCGCGCCGGTATCGCTGGCGCCAGCATTGCCGCCTTGCGCGGTTTGGGTTAGGGACAAATTGCCGAGCGTAGAGCCGCTAGCGCCGTTAAGGAGTATGGAATCCGCGCCGTTGCCGCCGTTTGCGCCATTAATGCCTATGCCGCCGTCGCCGCCGGTTTGATAGACTATGACGTTAACATCGCCGGTTAATGAATTGCCTGTGGCGCTGGCGGAGGCTTCGCCGCCGTCGCCGCCGGCATTGCCGGCGCTGTATCCCAAGCCGCCATTGCCACCGGTGGCTATACTGGTAATATTCACCGTCTGGGCTGCATTGGTTGAACCGTTAACGGTGGAAGTTGCCGCCCCGCCGTCGCTACCGCTGCCGAAAAAAGGGTATCCGGCAAAGCCGTAATCGTTGTAAATATCTCCGCCTAGTCCACCGGTAGCCTGGCTGTTTAGCGTTAAAGAATTACTGCCGCTATTTAAAACCGATAATGTGGATAAACCTTGTCCGGCGTTGCCGGCGCTGCCGGTATCGCTGCCGCCGGCGTCGCCGCCGATGGCGGTTTGCGTTAAGGTTAAATCGCCGGCGGTACTGCCGCCGACGGCGTTGTTAAGTATGGAATCCGCGCCGTTGCCGCCATTCATGCCGCCAAAACCGTTGCCGCCCGCGCCGCCCCATTGGTAAGCGGTTACCGAGACTGCGCCGGTTGCTGAACTTCCAAAAGCCTGGGTGCTGGCTGTGCCGCCGTTGCCGCCGACAATCCCGCCAATGCCGCCGCCTACGCCACCGTTGCCGCCCTGGGCGTAGCTGTTTACGGTTGCCGCAGCGGCTGAGTTATTACCGGCGATAGCAACGGCAGCGGCATTGCCGCCATTGCCGGAGATAAAGCCGAAGTTACCACTGCCGAGAGGATTGTTGGCTAAACCACTAGCTGCACCTTGGCCGCCGTAAGCATTGGCGGTTGCGGATACAGCCGCATTTTCTAGTGTACCTGCATTTGCAAAAGCATTGCCGCCATTGCCGCCGTTGCCACCATTGCCGGAGGGAGAACCGGCCGGCACGCCGTTGCCGCCAAGGCCCGCTAAACCACCTTGACCGCCTGTTGCAGTTGCCGTGTTGCTGGTATCGTTATTTGGCGTCGTAAAGCCCGCATCAGCATAGCCATCTCCACCTGCCCCGCCATCCTGACCGTTTCCGCCGGGATTACCGTCTGGGCCGTTAGTCCCGGCCGTTCCTGCTATACCGGAGGTGTCCACAGTCAATGCTTGCGCTGATAAAGGGCTAAAGGCCATGCCTGCCGCCAGTAAGGCTGCACAAACGGCGGATAATTTAAATTCGGATGGGGCGGAAATCATGCGGACTCCATAAAAATACGATTAAAAACGAATAACGTTGGTGGCATAAGGTATGCCTGAGTTCTATCTATTAAGTGCTGTTTATCGCGTATCCAGCAACAGCCTTTCAAGCTTAAGTCTCGGTTTTTCCATAAAAAATTAAATCGAAGACTAAGCAATTAGATGTTTATCGTTAGCAGAATAGTAAAACAGACTGCTTTGGCGTATCGTTAAGTTATGTTAAGAGAAATGTCAGGCTTGACGATTCAGCGAATTTGCTGAATTTTTATATTACCAACGTACCCGCCAATTCATTTAGCACCCGATAGCAAGGCAATACGCTCAAAACGCTGGCCTTAGGCTCTCGGCCTTCACGAATTGCCGCAAAAAACTCCCGATCTTGCAACTCTATGCCGTTCATTGAGACATCCACCGCGCTAACATCGATTTTTTCCTCTTTTCCGGTGTATAAATCATCGTAACGCGCCAGATAGGTGCCGGTGTCGCCGATATAACGAAAATACGTTCCTAGCGGTCCGTCATTATTAAAGGACAGCGATAGCGTGCAGATTTGCCCCAGTGCGGTTTGTAGTTGGATGCTCATGTCCATCGCAATGCCGAGTTCCGGGTGTAGGGGGCCTTGCAGGGCGTGGGCCTTGATAATGGGCGAGCCGCATTGGTAGGCAAATAAATCCACGGTATGCGCAGCGTGATGCCACAACAAATGGTCGGTCCAGCTGCGCGGTTGTCCCAGGGCGTTGATGTTCGAACGGCGAAAAAAATAAGTTTGCACATCCATCTGTTGGATATGAAATTCGCCGGCCTGGATTTTGCGATTTATCCATTGGTGGCTGGGATTAAAGCGCCGGGTATGACCACACATGGCGACTAGGCCGCTGTCCCGTGCGAGATCTGCCAGGGCCTGCGCATCTTGCCAGTTGTCGGCCAGCGGTATTTCCACCTGCACATGTTTGCCGGCTTGCAGGCAGGCCACGGCTTGTGCGGCGTGTTGCGGGGTAGGGGTGCAAAGTATCACGGCCTCGATTTCGGTTAGGGCCAAAGCGTCTGCCAAGTGGGCGAGAACCTGCGGCACGGCGTATTGTTCCGCCGGCGCTTGCGCTTTGCTTAGCTCGGGGTCTATCAGCGCGACGATCTCGACGCCTGGGATGTTTTGCAGGCCTTCCAGATGCTTAAGGCCAAACGCGCCTAAGCCGGCTAAGGCGACTTTTATGGTTTTCATGGTTTAAATTCCTGTTGCTGTTAAAACCCTAGATTAATACCCTGAAGTTTCAGAAAAACCTTAGCGTGGCTGCATGTGGCTTGGTTCTGCTGGAAACCAGGTTGGCGGAGTAGTTTAAACTGTAGGAAAGATAATTTCTATCTGGATGTGCGCCTGTGCAGAGTACATCTTTTCGAGGCTGCAAGGCTGCCTAGCTTGAGTATATTGCTAGAGGGATAAATTTTTGCCAGCCTACAAACTCGGCATACAATCTAGGTTAGAATAGTGGCTAAGGGGCTGAGTCTTTAGAGCCCATCCCACTGTCAGCAGGGACATATGGAACAATTAACCGATTTAAAAGCCATCTTACACTCTAAGCGGGCAAACATTTACTATCTGGAAAAATGCCGGGTTATGCAGAAAGATTGTACTTGGCAAACGGTGATTACCGCCGATGGTTTGAATGCGGTTAAAAAGTTGCTGCGGAAAACGGCATCGAAAAATACTGCGGTTGCCTGCCATTGGCAGCGTAGCCGGGGCCGGAGCGAACTGGTGTGGATAGTTGGCAATCGCTGCAAGTTTAATGCTCAGGGCATTGTGCCGGTGCATAGTACACTAAAAAATATTATTAATACGGAATGGGAAAACGACTGGAAATATTTGCCGTTGATTAAGGCCATAAGTGCTTTGGCGGCGCTGTTTCATGATTTTGGGAAGGCTTCGCTGTGTTTTCAAAATAAACTGGACCCTAAAATAAAGCAGTTGCAGGCCGATCCGCTCCGGCATGAATGGGTGTCCTGTCTGTTGTTGCAGGCTTTTGTGAGTGGCGAGGACGACCCTAACTGGTTGAGCCGCTTGGCGGCAGGGGATATTAATGAACAATTTCTAAAGGAAAAAGCGCTAGCAAATTGTTTGCAGCCATTTGTTGGATTGCCGAATGCCGCCAACTTGGTTTGTTGGTTGGTGTTGACGCATCATTTGTTGCCTTTGCCGATAAAAGGCTCAAACGACGATAATTGCCTGCGAGCTATGCCCGATTCGCCTAACTTTGGTGAATTATTTGGCCTGATCAATGCCGATTTTGGTTATGCCAATAAACAGACGCAAGTTCGGTTAGAGAGTTGTTTGACTTTCCCTAAGGGCTTGCCTAGCCAGTCCGGGCAATGGCTGAAGCTGGCTCAAAAATGGGCTGCCAAACTTTTGGAGTCTTTGCCGCTGGTGGAGCAAAGCTTTGCTGACGGCAGTTTCCGGCTGATTTTGCAGCATGCGCGTTTGTGTTTGATGTTGGGTGATCACCATTATTCCTCATTGGATAGAGATCCGAATTGGAAAAATGTTTTGCCTCTGTATGCCAATACCGAGCGGGAAACCGGTGATTTTAAACAGTTTTTAGATGAGCATTTGGTGGGTGTTGCGAAACAGGCGTTGCTGACCGCGCATTTGCTGCCGGCATTTGAAGAGGAACCGCCGCAAATTTACGATGTAAAAAAGCTTAAGCAAAAAAGCACGGTAGAGCAATTCCGCTGGCAAGATAAGGCGGTGGAGAAAATTAAAGCTTGGAAAACGGCGGAAGATTTAGCGGATAACCGCTATGGATTTTTTGCCGTGAATCTAGCGAGTACCGGCTGCGGCAAGACTTTGGCGAATGCGAAAATTATGCAAGCTTTGGCGAATGACAGTTGTGGACTGCGTTTTGTGCTGGCTTTAGGTTTGCGGACCCTGACTTTGCAAACCGGCGATGAGTATCGCAGCCGTTTAGGTTTGGATGAAAGCGAGCTGGCGGTGATGATAGGTTCACGGGCGGTGTTGGAATTGCACCGGCAACATCAGCAAGACCTTAAGCATCTGCAAGGCGATTGCGAACTTAGTGGCAGTGAGTCAGAGGAATTGTTGCTGGATGATAATGAAATTAGCTACGAATGCGCTATTCCGGAAGAGGGGTTGGCGACGGTTTTGGGTAAGGATAAGGCCCGGAATTTAAAATTTCTGTATGCGCCGGTGTTGACTTGCACCATAGATCATTTAATGGCCGCCACAGAAACCCGGCGCGGCGGACGCTTTATTTTGCCGAGTTTGCGCTTGATGTCTTCTGATTTGGTGATTGATGAGATTGATGATTTTAGCGGCAGCGATTTGATTGCTATAGGCCGCTTGGTGCATTTGGCGGGCATGTTGGGCCGGAAGGTGATGATTTCTTCGGCGACTATTCCGCCGGATTTGGCCGAAGGGTATTTTAATGCCTATCAAGCCGGTTGGCGTTTGTTTGCGCAAACCCGGGACGTGAAAATACATATTGGCTGTGCTTGGATTGATGAGTTTTCTTGCCAAATTGATACGGGGTCCGCTGTGGATGTTGAAAACCGGAGGCTGGCTTACCGGCAGGCGCATCAAGGATTTATCTATAAACGTTGTGCGCGTTTACAAAAGCAGGCGGCGAAACGGATTGCGGAAATTGTGAGCTGCGGACCGCCGGGACCGGGAAAGCAGGGTGTTGAACAGGATTTCTTTGCGGCGATCCAGTTGGAGATTGTCCGGCTACATTTTTTGCATTCCCAGTTGGATGAGGTTAGCGGCAAACACGTAAGTTTTGGCGTGGTGCGTATGGCTAATATTTCGCCGTGCGTGACTTTGACCCGGTTTCTGGCGCGGACGGCTTGGCCGGAGTCTGTAGATATTCGCATCATGGCTTATCATAGTCAGCAGGTGTTGTTATTGCGCAGTGCGCAAGAGCGTCATTTGGATGCGGTGCTGAACCGGAAAAATCCGCAGGCGGTGTTTGCGAATCCCGAAATTCGCGGCCATTTGCAGCAGGCGGCGGCGGACAATGTGATTTTTATTCTGGTGGCGACCCCGGTTGAAGAAGTGGGCCGCGACCATGATTTTGATTGGGCAGTGGTTGAACCTTCTTCTTACCGCTCCATTATTCAGTTGGCTGGCCGGGTGTTGCGGCATAGGGAGGCTAGGCAGCCGTTAGCCGCGAATATGGGTTTGCTGCAATATAACTTGGAAGCCCTGAAAAAAACTGGTTTGGCTTTTTATCGCCCCGGTTATGAAAGCGAACATTTGCGATTGGATAGTCACGATTTAAACACATTAATACCCATTGAACAGTTGACGCGCATTGATGCCGTGCCGCGCATTCGGCGGAATGCAAAGCTATTGCCGAAGGAGAATTTGGCGGATTTGGAGCATGAAAGCATCCATTGTTTGCTGACCGATTATGTTAATAAAGGCCCGCACACCCTGCAGGGGTGGTTGACGGAGTGTTGGTGGCTGACAGCTTTGCCGCAGCGATTGAGCCCGTTTCGGGAGTCTGAGCAACGGAAAATTTTGTATTTGCTGGCTGATGATACATGGCATGAAAAAACTAATGCCGGTGATTATGTCGAAACTCTTTGCAATATTAAGACTGTTAAGCTGGAGGCTGTCGCGTTAGCTAGATGGTGGTTGCTGCGGGATTATACGCAATTGATAGAGCAACAAGCTGAGCGGATGGGGTTGTCGTTTGCACAGGCGGCTAGGCGCTATGGGGAACTGAGTGCGCGGATTGATGAGAAAGCGATTTTGAACGGAGATGAATT
This sequence comes from uncultured Pseudomonadota bacterium, assembly GCA_963705975.1. Lineage (GTDB taxonomy): Bacteria > Pseudomonadota > Gammaproteobacteria > Methylococcales > Methylomonadaceae > Methylomonas. Next base: position 155,637 of record CAVPMI010000077.1, on the reverse strand, counting down.
TCTGTATACCAGTCAGTTGGGGTTTTGGAAACAGGCTGGGGGTAGTTAAAGTTCTAACTATTGCTTATCAAAAAAACTTTTGATAGCAGCGCCAACAAATGCACTTATAATTGCTACAACAAGTGTAAATAACTTCCCAGCAAGAATTTTAATATTGTCAGTATTATGCTTTTCTATCGCTGATTTTATTGCGGTCGCGGTATCTGTGTCTGATTTAATCAGCTGAACTAGAATGTCTCTGATAGCACCATCAACGCTTTTCGATTCCTTTGCCGCACTTCCAAAAGCCTTTCCAAGCTCAGTAGGGCTTAGTGCGTGACTTACTTTTGCCTCAAGTTGGTTATTTGTAGCGTAATCATTTTCTGAATTTTCCATGTACTTGCATTCCTATTCTATACTTTTAGCAAGTGAGCCGCTGGAACATACTGCTTTAAAGATTCACCACTATCACCCGTAAAAATACCTATGGTTTTTTTGTCGGTACTTTCGACCAAAACGCTCACAACAAAGCGCAATAAGCTTTGTTCGTCTGCAAAATTCCATTGCTCTTTTGCTTTTAAGAATTTATCCCTATCCCCGTTATCTAGCGTTAGCGTGAGAATAGGAACTCCATCAGGTTTTTTTGCTTCGTTTGCTATAACTGACATGATAATTTCCTATATTTTTATGGTGTTACTCGCCTTAATATTAGAAGAAAGTTTACCAGTATGTGATTAAATTATCTATATCTGATCATTAAAAACCAGAGTCGCACTGCAACTTAAAATTGTTCTCTGGTGAATTTTGAAGTTTAAACATAGCTGGTGAAGGCATTAAGAGGGCTTTGAGCTTGAATTTCGTTGCCTGAGATGATTCGTTGCTATTTTGCAGCAGCCTTTTTCATACTCTCGGTGGGTTCCGGCGGATTTTCTAGCATTGCAAAAAACATTTCCCAATCCTCAGCGCTAAACCGGGTTTTTTCATGCTCGGCTAGCACGGCTACGGCTTTTTCCCGTATGCTTTGCCGAATGAATTTGCTTCTATCCATTCTGACATAGCTGCTGGCTTGTTCCAATAGCTGTAGTGTGACTTCATCCATGCGGATTTTTACCACTTTGCCTTTATTGGTTCCGATTTTCATCTCAGAATTCATCCAAAAAAATGTCCCTTTTGGAGGGGCTTTTTAAAGTTAAACAGGGCCTCTTGAATATCCCCACGCTTGGGTGGAGGCCATTTCTGGCGGGATCAGCGCACAGCTCTCGCTGTTCCGTTCATACGCTTACGTTTATATATTATTACCGATCCTAATAAATGTCAATGAATTTCGGACTTTTTTGGCCCTAAGGTGGAAAATAAAGAATCAACAGTGGCGGCGCAAATTCCTGACTATTTTTTGCAAAAATTTTAAAAATATCTACGTAAAAAAACGGGTTTTATTTATGAATAAAGTTAGTATAAACTCTGCTTCGCCAATTTAGTTTAAAGGATGCAATATGCTAGACGCCGCCCTGCAAGAATTCTTGCTAAACCGTTTAAAAAGTCAAGATAATCCTATGCTTACCGATCTACAGCAGGCGTTGAACGAGTGGCTGCCGAAAGCGGCTAAGACTGCTAAAAAACTTGGGAAGGTGACGCATCCTGTTAAGTTTAGCCATCCTGATGCGAAAAATCTTAGCGAGATTCGGGCTATTGTCGAACGCCGCGCTGATGGATTTTTGCGCACCGGCAATGTGGCGGTTGATTACGATACGATCTTTGACACGGCTGAGAATATGCCGGTTGCCAGCTTTTTCGCGTTGAATTTGGCTGATGGCCGGTCGCTGTTGGCGCATTTGGAAGAAGATAGTGATTATGTTAAACAACAACTTTCGATACCTTCCATGCCGTATGCTGAGCTTAGAGACGGTTTGTTAGCTATTTATGAGCTTAACGCCAGTGTCAAAACCTCTGAAAAAATTAAACAAGTGTATTTTCCGGTTGAAGAGGGGTATCACCTGCTGTCTGTGCTGACGCCCTCGGGTTTGGTATTTAAACTGAAGGAACGCCTTAAAGCCATGCAGCAAGTTGCTAAGGAATGCCGGGAAGATAAGGCAAATGATCGGGAGTTTGATGAAATCTATCAGCTGAAAATGATCGGTTATGGCGGCACTAAACCACAAAACATCAGTTTGTTGAACCTTAAGCATGCCGGCACGGCTTATTTGTTGTCTGCTGTGCCGCCTAGCTTTGATAAGGCGCGTGTAGCACGTCCATCTAGAAATTACTTTGCTGATATTGTTCGATTTAAGGCCCACTACAAGCAGTTTTGGGCGTTACATAATTTGTATGTTTCCCCAATCGATAATCATGCTGTTAAAACTGCCATTGCGGATACTGTTGTGGAAATTTTCCATGAGGTGATTGAAAAATCTTGGGCAATTCGTCAGCTTGAGGCCGGTTGGTCGGATAACAGCCCATTAAAACAGTCGCAAAAGATTTGGCTGGATGCAAAGTTTGCTGAATCACGGGAGCTGGAAGATGAGTGGCTGGCGGATGTGATGGCGGATTTTGTGCGTTGGTTAGTGTTTGCCTATAAGAAAACCTTGGGCGAGGATAGGGCTATTGCCTTGGGTAAGCCGGAATTTTTGCATTATTTGCAGGTGTTAAGCGATTTTCAGGAGGATTTGCGATGAAAACTTTGTTGCTGTTGCCGAAAATCAGCATTCAGAACGCTAATGCTTTATCGAGTCCTGTTACGATTGGCTTTCCGGCTTTAACGGCTTGGCAGGGGGTTGTGCATGCTTTGCAGCGTAAACTAAAGCTGTGCGGTTTTGACGATTTAGCTTTTGCCGGTTTTGGAGTGGTATCTCATGTATTTGATTTACAAACTGAAAGAAATTCGCTGATTATTCCGAAGCGCCCCGTGAGCTCTCGAAAAGACCTGGCAAAATTTTTAGACAAAAAAGCGCCGGCCTTTATAGAAGAAGCGCGTTGCCATTTGACGGTCTCTTTGTTAATTGAGTTTAGAGGTTTGGCGCGGAGCGTGATTCCGGATAGTTTTTGCAGTACGGCGAAAGACGTTTTTATGACGCTGAAGCTTGCCGGCGGCGATATTTTGAGCTGCGCGCCTTTCGAAATTAAAGCGGTTGCGGATGAGAAATCTTTAAGGCAGCTCACTAGGCGCGTTATGCCGGGTTATGTGTTGATTGAGCGGCGGGAATTGATGAAGGCCGCCATGCAGGACGGACAGGATGCGATTGACGCACTATTGGATTATTTGACTATCCAGCACCGGAAAAATATTAACGCAGACGATGAGATTACTTGGTCTGTGAATCGCAAAACCGCCGGCTGGATAGTACCGATTGCCAGCGGTTTCCACGGCGTTAGCGCGTTAGGCCATGCTGAAAACCAACGCGACCCCGCTACGCCGCATCGGTTTGCGGAAAGCCTGGTGACGCTGGGCGAGTTTGTGATGCCGTATCGAATTAAACGCTTGGAGGATTTACTTTGGCGCAGCCGCTTTGATGCGGAAAACAATTTTTATCTGATTGAACAAAACAACTGTCGCATTTAACGCAAGGAATATTATTTATGGCTAAAAAAGATACTTTTGCTACCGCTTCGGTTTTGGCGTTTGAAAAAAAACTTGTGCCTTCGGATGGGCGTTTTTACGGGACTACCTGGGATAAGCGTGGTTTACTTGCTTCGCCGTTGAAATTGCAAGAAAAATCGGTACGCGGGACGATTTCCAACCGTTTGAAAAAGAATATGTTGGATGACCCGGCCAAACTGGATGCCGAAGTTGAAAAACCGAATCTGCAAACTGTGGATAGTTGTGCTTTGGGTAGTGAGCAAGATACTTTGCAGCTTGGTTTTACATTGAAAATTCTCAGGGGAGTGGAGAAGCCTTCTGCGTGTAATAGTGCGGAATTCAGCAGTAGTTATTTGCAAGCAGCCAACATGTATATTGAAAACGAAGGCTTTACGGTATTGGCTGAACGTTATGCGGCAAATATCGCTAACGCTCGATTTTTATGGCGGAACCGGGTTGGCGTGGAACAGATTGAGGTGGTGGTTAAGGTGTTGAATCAAGGTGATGATAGCCAGTGGACTTTTGACGCTAAAGCCGTTGGTATTAAAAATTTTGAACTGCAAAATCCGGATATTGCCGCGCTGGCTGCAAAAATTGCCGCTGTTTTGTCCGGCAAGAGCGAGTTTCTATTACTGGAAATATCGGCTTATGCCCAAGTAGGCTTGGCGCAGGATGTTTATCCTAGCGAAGAGTTGGTTCTGGATAAGACCGGCAGTAAGTCTAAGAAAAGTAAAATTTTGTATCAGATTGATGGGGTAGCAGGCATGCATTCGCAGAAAATTGGTAATGCTTTGCGCACCATAGACGATTGGTATTCTGATCAGGATGAGAATTTTATCGGTCCTATTGCGGTTGAGCCTTATGGAGCTGTGACTAATTTGGGTAAAGCTTTTCGTACGCCGAAAGATAAGAACGATTTCTATAGTTTGTTCGATAGCTTTGTGCGGGGCGGATCGTTGGCGAAAAACGAGCAGCATTTTGTGATGGCGGTGCTGGTGCGCGGCGGGGTGTTTGGTGAAAGCGGTAAGGAGTGAGTATGAATTACTATCTGGACATCAGTTTGTTGCCGGATGCCGAAATTGGTTTGCATTTTTTATGGGAAAAGGTTTTTCAGCAAATCCATTTAGGTTTGGCGGCCATACTGGACGGCAACGGCAGGTGTGGTATCGGCGTGGGTTTGCCGGCTTATGACAGCAATTTGCATACGCTGGGCAATAAGTTACGGTTATTTGCTGAATCTGCGGCTGTGCTTGAGGGTTTTAATGCTCGGCATTGCTTGAGCCGATTGAGCGATTATGTGCATGTGACTGGTGTGCGTCCTGTGCCGGAGCGGGTTAAGTCTTATGGCTGCTTTTTTCGGATACAACCTAAAAGCAATAAGTTGCGGTTGGCAAGACGGAAAGCTAAACACGAAAAGATTAGCGTTGAACAGGCTTTGGCGCGTCTGGATAAAGTTGTGGAACAGCGGACTGATGCGCCTTTTGTTTGGATGAAAAGCTTGAGTAGTGGGGAGCGCTTCCGTTTGTTTGTTGGTTTTGCTGAGGCCGCTGGCCCTAGTTGCTTGGGGTTTAATGCGTATGGTTTAAGCCGAAATAGCACTGTGCCTATTTTTTGAACCTTTTTTTGGTGGCTTTTTAAAAATCTTATTGGACACAGCTGCGGGCTTGTTCCAGTAACTGTAAGGTGGCTATATCCATACGGACTTTTAGCACATAGTCTTTATTGGTTGAGATGGTCCATTGCTTAATTATGCTTTATTGTGCCCACAAATCGGCATATAAGCAGCAGTTATTGGGCTTTGGAGAGGATTTGCTATGTAAAAACCTCTGCTAAGGTTTTGGCGTCTAGGATGCGTTCGCCCCATTGTTCCAATTGGGCGGTGTTGGCTTGGGCCAGGTTTTGTTGTACCCAGTCCGGTAGGGGGCCGAAGCGTTTGCTGAGTAGGCGGCTGAGTAGTTGGGTTTCGCCTATTCGGGCGCCTTCTTGTATACCTGTATGTTTGCCAATTTGTATGCCTTCTTCTACAACTTCTTGATAAAAACGGGTTTGTTTTAATTGTACATCGTTTAATTCCAGCATGATTCTGATGTCCTCACGTCTTAAATTCGGTAGTTTGTAGACTAATATGGTTTCAATAAATTCAAGTATGTTTTGACTGAGTTTATCAGGTTCTACGGTTAAGGTTTGCACAATTTGTATGGTTTCGTCTGCTGGGCAGGCGATGAGCTTTTATATGAGATACTTGGGGTCGTTAACGTTCTGATAGTCTTCTAGATAGATACGCTTGAGTTCCGGCAATCTTAGAAAGTATGCAAATTCCCTTGCCGGCGGTTTTTCCACTGTTCTGCTAGGATAAAGTGCAAAGGCCAGCCAGTCTCGGTCAGGTTTATGTTGATGTAAATACAGGTTGATTTCGCTGCAAAAGCGGCCATAGAAATGTTGATCGGGTTGGAATTGGACTTCGGCAAAAATGATGGGGAGTTGTTTTTCTACATCCTGTGGTTTAAATACGCCGTCGAGTCTGAACCCGGTTTGCTTGACTTCTACTGAACCGAATTGATAGCTGTCGGCTGGGTAAGGGAGTTGCAGCATATCTAGCGCTAATTGCGGCGAGTTTTGGAATAGTCGGTAGAAGAGGCTGTCTGTTTTCACTAGTTTTTCTGTTAGACTGAGAGCGATGGGTTTAGGTTATATTATGGCATGCCGTCGGTGAAAATAACAGCTAGGATAAGGTCTTTTTATGCTATTGGGTTTGATGTTTAAGCGGTTGGAAGGTTTTATAGCCATACAACAGGTCGCTAATGCGGTTTTGCGGCGGCGGCTTAATGCTATACCCCTATCTTTGACCCTTTATTTTTGCTGCTCTTTAAAAATATAGATTTATCAATGGCTTGTATTGGGCGGGTTTTTCGATGGTAAAGTTCGGAAAATTTGCCTAAGTTTTTGTTAATATAGCGTTCTTGAGGGAAAGTTTGCAGTTCACTGCCGGATAGGCAGCTTAGAAAAAAGAAATCCAAGCCGAAATCACGCACAGCGTGTTCACTGCCGGATAGGCAGCTTAGAAATGACCGTAAACTGTAGTTATGGTTTTTGCTACTGTTCACTGCCGGATAGGCAGCTTAGAAAAGGCAGGAAAAGCCTCCGTGCGCAGCTTAATGGTTCACTGCCGGATAGGCAGCTTAGAAAAAAGAAGCAATGGCACGTAAAAAAGCTGAAAAGTTCACTGCCGGATAGGCAGCTTAGAAACAAGCGCGGCCTAATGATTGCGCGACTCCCTAGTTCACTGCCGGATAGGCAGCTTAGAAAACCTTGCCGCTTTCGGTCGCCGGCGCAGGCTCGTTCACTGCCGGATAGGCAGCTTAGAAATATTATTATGACGCTTGCCCCATGCCCCACTAGTTCACTGCCGGATAGGCAGCTTAGAAATCAACCGTCAACTCCCGAAACGCATTCGCCTTGTTCACTGCCGGATAGGCAGCTTAGAAATGATGCAAAAAGCGTTAGGGCCTGATAACACAGTTCACTGCCGGATAGGCAGCTTAGAAATAGATCGCGCGCGGCGTCATGGTGGCGTTTTTGTTCACTGCCGGATAGGCAGCTTAGAAAAAAGCCCATAGCGTTATCGGCGCATTTCATCGGTTCACTGCCGGATAGGCAGCTTAGAAATACGTTTTGCTGCCTTCCGTTCTCGTTTTGCTGTTCACTGCCGGATAGGCAGCTTAGAAATCTGCTAGCGAGGTTCCAGTTGTATTCTACATCGTTCACTGCCGGATAGGCAGCTTAGAAAGCATATAAAAAATTGGGTACGTGAATCATTTAGTTCACTGCCGGATAGGCAGCTTAGAAAAATACGGATAACTGTCGATGATTTCATTTTATGTTCACTGCCGGATAGGCAGCTTAGAAATGGATTGAAAATAAATTAACTGATAATTAAAAGTTCACTGCCGGATAGGCAGCTTAGAAATTTACCAAATGCGCCAAGCCAGCGTACAAATTGTTCACTGCCGGATAGGCAGCTTAGAAAGCCAGGCGCTTTCCCGTCCGGCCCAGGCTCAAGTTCACTGCCGGATAGGCAGCTTAGAAAGGTAATGCGCATATCAACGCCGTTGTAGCTTGGTTCACTGCCGGATCAGCTTAGAACAGCGGAATTATTAGGTTTTTTACGATAAGACAATGATGTTTATAACAATCTCAGGAGCTGACCCAGGGATTTAATGTGCTGACGCCGGTCGGGGCAAAGTCGGCGACATTTCGCGTGACTACAATCATGCCGTGTACCAGCGCTGTTGCTGCGATGAGTCCATCACGGACTGGCCGAGTATCGGGTACATGAAGTCGAACGCTTCGCCGGGCAACTGCGGTATCTACAGGTATAATGCGTCCAGTGAAGGCGGGTAAGACATGTTTATTCAGCCAAGCTCGAAATATGGCGGCCTGAGTTGGGTCGCGGCGTTCGAGCAGTAAAACGCCGATCTCCAGTTCTTGAATGGTGATCACTGATAAATACAAATCGGCTGCATCCAAACTGTCCGCCCATTCAGCAACGAATCTATCGGCTTTTCCTAGGCGAATCTTCCGTAATTCGGAAACAACATTGGTGTCAAGCAAATACATTAGCAGAGGTCAGCCGGCTGGGCAAGGTCGCGCATGGGTGGTATTTCAAGTTCAATGTCTGCAAGGCCTGGCATGGCTAATAAATCAGCGATTTTTGTGTGTTCACCCGTTAGTTTTTTGTACTCATCGAAAGTCAACAACACATGCGCCGGTCGCCCGCGATCTGTAATAATTACCGGCCCTTTGCTGGCTGCTTTTTTTGCTTTGCCGGCATCCTGGTTGAACTGACGGCTGGAAAGCGTGGTGATTGTCATGATGCAGTTCCTATTCGGAAATAATGTAGGTACGTTACCACAACAGCGTTTTTAGCACAATAAAGCAAAATGTGCTGTAGGCATGTTTAAGGTGCTTGTATTATTCAAGCCACCAACAATTCTATCCAATGCTTTACCTTAACATCCGCTTGTTCCTGCAAATGCAGTAAACAGCCGATATTCGCGGTGGCAATCAATTGGCCTGCAAAGCTTGAATTCTGCCGCTACGCAAGCGCCCGGCTAATTCGGGTTGCAGTAGGGAGTAAGTGCCGGCCGAGCCGCAGCAGAGATGGCCGTCGGCGACGGGCGTCAAGTTAAAGCCTAAACGTTTCAAGATACTTTCCGTGATGCCTGGCAACTGTTGGCCGTGTTGCAAAGTGCAGGGGGCGTGGAAGGCTATGCTGAGCGGCTGGATGTTAAGCGGGGCTAAGTCTGCGTTTTGTAAAATCTCGGCTATATCTTTGGTTAGCGCGGAAATTTTAGCGGCTTTTTCGGCGTAGTGCGGGTCGTCGGCTAATAACTTCCCATAATCTTTTAGGTGTACGCCGCAGCCGCTGGCGGTGGAGATGATGGCTTCGACGCCGTTTTCTACTTGCGGCCAGCTAAGGTCTATCGTGCGCCGCATCATGTCCTTAGCCAGGCCGGGTTCGCTGAGATGCTGGGGCAGGGCGCCGCAACAGGCGGCGACGCTGGGAATCAGGCTAATGCCCAATTTATCCAGCACTTGCGTGGCGGCGGCGTTAATGTTGGGCGCGAAAGCGGGCTGCACGCAGCCTTCCAGCAGCAACATGCGTCGCGAGTGCCGGAGTTTGGGGCGGTCGGCGATTTGTGCTTTCGCGGGTATCTTGGCGCGTAGACGATTGGGTAACAACGGGCCTAGGCTGCGCAACAGGCCAAGCAGGATATTGAAACGCTGCGGATAGGGCAGTGTTAACAACAGCAAGCGCCGAAACAGCGCTGGTTGCCACGGTCTAGGCAGTTGTTCTGCGACGATTTCCCGGCCTATGTCCAGCAAGCGGCCATAGCTTACCCCGGAGGGGCAGGTGGTTTCGCAAGAGCGGCAGCTTAGGCAGCGGTCCAAATGCTGGCGGCTGGCGGCGGTGGTGGTTTCGCCTTCCAAGACTTGTTTAATTAAATAAATGCGGCCGCGCGGACCATCCAATTCATCACCCTGCAGTTGGTAGGTGGGGCACGTAGTGTTACAGAAGCCGCAATGCACACAGCTGAGTAAAATGCCTTGGGCTTCCCGGCCTTTGGCGGTGTCTTTAATGAAGTCGGCGAGTTGGGTTTGCATGCTGGGCTCTTTAAGGATACAGGCGGCCGGGATTGAATAGGCCCTGCGGATCGAAGGCAGTGCGGATGTTGTGTTGCAAGGCCGCTAGGCCGGGCGGTAGCCGGAACCAGTCGGTTTGTGTTTGGCCGCGAAAACACACCGCGTAAGCATTGGCTTTGGCGGCGGCAGCGTGGATAGTTTCTGCCGATTCTGCGGTTTTCTGCCAGCGCAAAGCGCCGTTCCAGTCCAGCAGTTCAGTGCCGGACAAGCTTAAGGGCGGACTGGCCGGCGCGAGGCTGAGCCGCCATAAGTCGCCGCTCTGCTGAAAAAACGCCAGTTCTTGCTCCCGCAAAGCCGGCCAGAATTCCGCGCCGGTAGTATCCACATCGCCGCCCAGTTGCTTGGCGGCGGCTTGCACGGCGGGCGCCGCGCCGGAGAGTCTGATGCGCAATAAGCCGTCGGCATAGGCTTGCGCCGATAAGGGCCAGGGCCGGCAGGCGAGGGCGTTCATGCGGTTTAGCGCGGCTTCGGTGGACAGCGCGTAGCACAGCGTCAGTTCCGCTTCCGGCATGGGCAACACCCGCAAGGATATTTCCAGCAATACGCCTAAACTGCCCAGTGCGCCGACCATCAACCGGGAGACATCGAAACCGGCGACGTTTTTCATCACTTGCCCGCCAAAGGTCAGGATTTCGGCATGGCCGTTAATGATTTTACAGCCCAGCATAAAGTCGCGGGCCGCGCCGGCGAAGGGGCGGCGCGGGCCGGAAAAGCCGCAAGCCATGGTTCCGCCTAAAGTCGCTTGCGTTCCGAAAGCCGGCGGTTCGAAGCCCAGCATTTGCCGTTCCGAGGCCAGCAAGGCCTGGATCTCGTGCAGCGGCGTGCCGGCACGGGCGGTTAGCACTAATTCGCTGGGTTCGTAGGCGATGATGCCGCTGTGTTTGGCCATTTCTAAGCTGCGCGTGGCTTGACCAACGCCACCGTAAAAAGTCTTGGTGTCGCCGCCTTGGATGCGTAAGGGCGTGCGGTCGGCGCTGGCTTGCGCGACTTGTTGCTGTAAGTTCTGGCTTAGATCCTGATTTTGTATCAAAACCGCTCCAATTCCGGTTGCGGCAGGCGGCCCTGTTGCACATGCATGCGCCCAAGTTCCGCGCAGCGGTGCAGCGTGGGGATGGCTTTGCCGGGGTTGAGCAAGCCGTTGGGGTCAAAAGCTAATTTCAGCCGATGAAACTGTTGCAGTTCGGCGGCTTGAAACTGGTTGCACATCTGGCCGAGTTTTTCGGCGCCGACGCCATGTTCGCCGGTAATCGTGCCGCCGTAGGCCAGGCAGAGTTCCAGAATTTTACCGCCCAGGCTTTCGGCTTTAGCAAACTCGCCGGGTTGGGCGCCGTCATATAAAATCAAGGGATGCAGATTGCCGTCGCCGGCATGAAATACATTCACGACGCGTAAGTGATGATCTGCGGCTAGCGCGGTGATGTTATTCAGCACGGCGGCCAGATGTTTGCGGGGGATGGCGCCGTCCATGCAATAGTAGTCGCTGGCGATTCTTCCCACCGCCGGAAACGCCGCCTTGCGTCCGGCCCAAAAGCGCTTGCGTTCTTGCTCATCTACCGCTAGCCGTATTTCGGTAGCGCCGTGGTCATGTAACAGCTTGGAGGCGCGGGCGCTGTCTGCGGCCACTTGTTCCGGCATGCCGTCCAGTTCACAGAGCAAGATGGCTGCGGCGTCCAGCGGGTAACCGGCGTTCACGAATGCTTCGGTGGCGCGGATGGCGGCGTTGTCCATCAGTTCCAGGCCGGCGGGAATCAGCCCGGCGGCGATAATGGCGGCCACCGCCGCGCCGGCTTCGCTTATGCTGCTGAAGGCGGCGAGTAATACCTGGGTTTCGCTTTGGATAGGCAGCAGCCGGACGCTGATTTCCACGACGATACCCAACAAGCCTTCCGAACCTATCGCTACGGCCAGCAGGTCGTAGCCCGGCGCATCCAGTCCGGAGCCGCCTAGGGTCAATAACTCGCCGGCCATGGTCACCAGTTTGATTTGCAGGACGTTATGCACCGTCAAACCGTATTTCAAACAATGTACGCCGCCGGAATTTTCGGCGATGTTGCCGCCTATGCTGCAAGCGATTTGCGAGGAGGGGTCGGGGGCGTAATACAGCCCGTAGGGCTTGGCGGCTATGGAAATGGCTAGATTGCTGACGCCGGGTTGCAGGCGGGCGCTACGATTGAGCGGGTCGATGTCTAAAATCCGGCGCATTTTGCTTAAACCCAGCACAATGCCGCCGGTTACCGGTAAGGCCCCACCGGCTAAGCCGGTGCCGGCGCCCCGCGCCACGACCGGGATTTCGAATTCGCTACACAGTTTTAATAACTGTTGAACCTGTGCGGTGGTTTCCGGCAATAACACCAGCGCGGGCAAGTTGCGGTAGGCCGATAAGGCGTCGCATTCGTAAACCTTTAGCCGTTCCGGTTCCGAAATTATTTGCTCGTCGCTGAGTAAAGAGCGGCAGCGCTGAATAAATTCGCTGGGTAGTTGCATAGTTTCCGGAATAGGCGGATGGAATGGTTTTAATGATACACCAAGCTTGGAAAAGCATCAGACCAATTTTCCAGGCTGGGCAGAAAATGAGCGTTTTCTGGATAAAAAACACGCATTATTATGTTCAATCTTGAATTAAACGCATTTGCACCTGTGGTTTTGAAAATTTAAAACTGGTACAGGGTGTGAAACTATTTCCCAACGCCGACGGGGAATAATCAAATTGTTTGCTTAACTTTTTTACGCAATTTCCGGTTACGCATTTTTGTCGTAAAGCGAAAAACTCCTACAAGAATTAAAGTGTGTTTCTTACATATTCTAAAATGAATTCTGACATGATTTTTTCAGAATTCGACTTATAATGTTCACAAATAAGGGTGACTTTATCAGGCGGTCAGTTTGTTTTTATTTCGTTGAAAGACTGTTTTGGTAAATTATAAAGGTAGCGTTATCCTTTTACACAATTGGAAGTAACAATGTTTAATAAATTATTATCTGCATTTCGACTATTTGGTGTGGTCGGAGGCTTAATATATCTGGTTGATCGTTTGTTATGTCAATTTTCATCCGGATCAAAATTATATTATTATGAATTGATGGTGCAACCTATTCATAATACACCTATATTACCTGAGTCTTTGAGCAAATCGTTAAATCTTAAAGAGATTTATAGGGGAATCCAGATATATTGCAGATGCCGCGTCCAGCTAAAATTATTGATTTTCGATTCAACCAAGGAGCACGCTGCTTAGGTCTATATCAAGAGCAAAAATTTATAGGCTATATCTGGTTTTCTGCGGGCTGCTATTTAGAAGATGAAGTTAGATGCAACTATATTTTAGAGCCGGCAGACGAGTCAGTTTTCGATTTTGATATTTTTCTATTTCCAGAACACCGGATGGGGCTAGGTTTTGTTGGCATATGGAACGAAGTCAACAAATTTCTAAGTCAGTCAAATATTCATTATACCTTTAGTAGGCTCACCCGCTTTAATCTGGCATCGCGCCAGGCGCATGCTCATCTGGGTTGGCAGAGATTGGGGCAAGCAATATTTCTTCAGGTAAGGCGGGTAGAAATAATGGTGGCAACTGTTTCGCCCTATGTCTCATTTACATTTAAACCATCTCAAAGAGTAAAGTTAAAACTTAATGCCGATGTTTTATTGAAGAAAGCGTGATAAATTATTTAATAGCGATGGATGCTATATTTTCAAACTTGTTTGAGTATGTTGCCATTATACTAAATATTTTATATTTTATTTTTTAACATTTAGAGTAATACCAAAATGTCAGAAGAAATTGCGATACTTAGCGAGTATATTCGAAACGATTTGGCCTACGATGGCGATTTCGATGCGAGTGTGGATTTGTTGGAGGAGAGAATATTAGATTCATTTAGCATTGTGCAAATGGCTGTATTTATTCAGAATAGGTTCGATGTCGAATTGGAGGCATCTGATCTGGCTCGTGAAAATTTAGCAAAAATAACCAGTATGGTTGAAATGATAAATAGAAAGCGTTCCATATTAAATTCTTGAATATTCATTGCATCGCGTTCAACGGGTATGAAAACTGTGTGAAGGATTTCTATGTTAGGAGAAATACATGCCAAGATCCATTCCTAATTTTTTGTTGGACATTGCAGAGCGGTTGCCTGAAAAAACTGCAATAGTTTCCAAACAAAGGAATGTCACATTTTCGCAACTTTTAAACGAGGCTTTGACAACTGCAGAATGTTTAAGAGAGCAAGGCGTATGTTCCGGCGACCGAGTCGGTGTGTGTATGGAAAAATCGGTTGATCAGATTTCCGTTATTCTTGGAATACTATTCAGCAACGCGGTTATTGTGCCTATTTTGCCGCGCCTTAAACAGCCCAATATTCAGCATATTATCCAAAACTCCGGCATGACGGCCTTGGTTACCGACTCACACCGTTTAAATGAGGTAACTGCATTTTCAGATATGACTAGATTGATTATTGGTCATGGCGAACTGAGAGAGGAATGGCCTAGCCTGGCGTATATGCGTCGTTTTATGCGCCCAAACCTATTTTTTAATCGCATCGGTGCTGATAATGCGGCGATTATTTATTCATCGGGTTCCACGGGCCGACCAAAAGGTATTTTAATTGCCCATCGGAATTTGGCTGATGGCGCGGATATTGTTTCTGAATATTTATATACACATGAGCATGATCGGATAGCTTGTGTCTTATCTTTTAACTTTGATTATGGTCTTAATCAAATATGGCAAACGCTTCGCAAGGGCTGCACCCTTTATCTGCACGACTTATTGTTGCCGAATGAATTGTTCTCATTAATATCCGATGCAAAAATTACTGCCCTCCCGGTAATGCCGGTGATTCTTTCGCAGATGTTCGATAAGCGGCTAAAGCTTAATACCTCAGTTTATGATTTTTCGTCACTGCGCTATGTCTGCACCACCGGCGGGCGAGTTTCCGGACAAATGCTTGCTGATCTTAAGGACACTTTTCCAAATACGCAAGTTTACTCAATGTTTGGTTTGACGGAGGCGTTTCGCGGCACTTATTTGCATCCCGATAAGATTGCTAGCCATCCAACTTCCATCGGCAAGTCAATTCCGGGTGTGGAAATATTAGTGTTAGATGAAAATGGGGAAGAATGTCTACCTAACACAGTCGGCGAACTGGTACAACGTGGTGCTACTGTGTCAAAAGGCTATTGGCGCGATCCGGAAAATACAGCGAAAGTGTTTCGTACTCACCCTAAATATCCAGGGGAGTTGTTGGTGTTTAGCGGTGACAGCGTTGTCCGTGACGAAGACGGCTATCTCTATTTTGTCGCTCGTCGGGATGACATGATCAAAACAAAGGGGTTCCGTGTAAGTCCTACCGAAGTTGAAAGCGAGGTAGTAAGTCATCCTGATATTGTTGACGCCGTCGTTTTCTCGGTGCCAAATATCGCAGTTGGGGAAGACATAGTATGCACTTATACCACAATCAGCGGCCATGCCATCCCTGATCATACATTGACTCAATATTTTAAAAATACTCTGCCTTCACATATGGTGCCGGCTTTTATACTGCATTTTGCTAGTTTCCCTATAACCGGCAACGCTGGAAAATTAGATCGAAAATCCATTAAACAGGAAGGCTTAGAGCGGCTAGGCATGCATGCTGTGTCAACCAATCTTAACTTAAGCCTGGCGAGAGTCTAGTAATGTGCAAGCAACGGGTCATTATAGGCGTGATCGGTGATGATATTCATATTGTCGGCAATCGAATCATGCAACTAGCGCTTGAGGAGTCGGGGTTTGAGGTGTTTAACTTGCGCACCCGTAATAGACCTGAGCATTTTTGTCAGGCTGCCTTGGAAGTCAATGCTCATGCCGTGTTTGTATCTTCGCTAAATGGTGAAGGTGAATATTGGTGCGCTGATTTTCGTCGGCATTTCACTTCTGTGGGTTTAGGGCAAATTCTGCTTTATGTTGGAGGCAACATTGTTGTTGGCAAGCGAGATCAAGACGTTGTGATAACGCTGTTTAAAAGCTATGGATTTGATCGGGTCTACCATCAAAAGCCTGATATCAGAATAGCAATCGCTGATTTACACGAGGATATTAAGTATGGCAAAACCAAGCCTAGAGTCGCAAATACAGGGATTTGATCAGCAGCGTCAACAAATTTTATCCCTGCCTAGAGCACAAGGCTTTTCTTCAGGAGAAGTTGCAAGTTTCCTTACAACGCTTCCCAATGAACGCTATTCGCAAAATGCTTATAAACGGAAAGGCGTATCTCCCCTTATTCAGCCAAGGGGTGGGTTTTCGTTATTTGCTGCACAATTACGTCTGACCCAGCAACTGGATGCGGCAGGCGCCGATTTCATACCATTAACAATAGATAGTTACACCCGGCATAATGAATATGATACTGCTGCCCACCTATTACAGCGAAGTGAAGAAGAAGGTCGGAATTACTTAAATGGTTACCCGTTGGTGTGTCACGGTTATCAGCTTACCCGAGAACTCTATCATGGACTTGAAAAACCTGTGAGTCTGCGTCACGGTACGCCGGATGCCAGGCTATTAGTGGAGGTTGCTATTGCTTCAGGTATTGTCGAAATTGAGGGTGGCGGAATTTGTTACTGCCTGCCTTATTCTGAGGCGTTTCCATTAGATCGCAGTTTGTTGTATTGGCAGTATGTGGATCGAGTTTGCGCCGTATATTCCACTGCGGAGCGTCCACTGCACCGCGAAAGCTTTGGTCCGCTGTCTGCGACTATGGTGCCGCCTGCTATGGCGTTGAGCATACAAATTATTGAGGCCCTGCTGGCTGCTGAACAGGGCGTAATGTCTTTTGCAGTAAGCTTTGGTCAAACCGGTTCAATGCTTCAGGATCTAGCGGTTGCGCAAGTGTTGCGGAAATTGGTTAGAGAATATCTTGATGAATATGGCTTCTCATCGATGGAGACTTATCTTGTCTATCACCAGTGGATGGGGCAATTTCCCGCGCAACGTGAAAAAGCTGCTGCGCTAATCTCGGGTTCAACGCTGATTGCCTGCTTGATCTCCGCCGACAAAATAGTCGTCAAAACTGTCGATGAAGCGCTTGGCGTGCCAACTGCCGAGATCAACGCAGAAGCGGTAGAGACGGTGAAATACCTCCTGCGGACTTTCAGTGCTTCCGGATTTTTGACCTCGCCACAGGTTGCGTGCGAGGCTGCGCTCATTGAGTCTGAAGTTAGAAGTATCATGGCAACAGTGATCGGATTGTCTGGTGATGCTTTTTGGGAAAGTGTATTTCGCGCCATAAAGCTTGGATATATTGATGTGCCATTTGTACCGCATTTAGATAACGCCAACCAGCTAATTTCCATGCGGGATGTTAACGGGTCCATACGCATCGCAAATCCGGGCCGAGTGCCAATTTCCAATGCCGACGCTAGTCTGGAGCGTAAGATGCTGGAATCTAATGGAAATCGGTTCGATAAAACCTATCACCAGTTATTAGCCGATATTAATTTCATGGTTTGATGATGCATAGTAACCTGTATAAATTCCTAAAGTCATTAACGTGAACAAGCAGTTATCAATTCGGCTGGCCATCGATATTGGCTCTACGCTTATCAAATGCGCCAAAGTTGGCCCTCTGGATAATATCGTTGAACAGTTCTTTTATCCTCGGGATTTCGAGTTAGGCATCGCTAAACAAGTTGCTTCCATACTTGGCGGTTTTAGCGAAACGACTGAAATTTCGAAAGTCCATATATGTTCATCAGCGAATGGCGGATTACGTATTGGAATTATCAGTCTTACCCAGCAATATAGTGGCGCTTTTTTGCGTAATCAGGCTTTGATCGCCGGGGCTAATCCGGTTTTTGTCCATATTCTTGGCGTGGACGAGCCGCGAGCGGTTTATGTCGACGCCCTCTTAATTGGTGGTGGCATAGACTGTCCGGAGCCTGGGCCTTTAGCCGTTAAGCTGCAGTTATTTGATCCATACAAATACAATTTTGGCTCGCTTATTTATGCAGGGAACAAATATTTAGCTGAAGATTTTGTGGCGCGTTTTCCGAAAGCAACGGTTATTGAAAACCCATTATCTGTTTCATTGCGTGGTGAAAGTTTAACTGTATTTGCAGCATTACGGAATGCCTATTTAAATGATTTAGTCCATAAGGAGGGTATTAGCGAGTTGCCTCCCGATCTTGTCGGGGGAATTCGTCCAACGCCTGCAATTGTTAATCAAGGGTTTCAGCGGGCAGTGTATAACCAATCCGATCTTAAGATTATTGGCGCCTGTATCCTGATGGATGTCGGCGGAGCAACGACAGATATTCATTACACCGTTGAATTGGTTCGTAAAGACAGTATCAATCGCCCCTCTGCGGGATCATCCATCGCGCGTTATGTGTTCACGGATTTAGGTACTGTGGCTTCACGCGACAGCACTTTGCTGCAAATGAGAATCCATCCGCGCATGTATGAATTTCTGAGCGCTGTGTTTCCGCGTGAAGAGGCAAGCAATGTATACCGAAGTTTACGGGAGGGGGAATACGATCCGCCTGAAACTGTTTTGGCATATGCCTGTCTTTTCCTGACGCTTGAGCGTTTTAGTCAGGGTAAAGGACCGGGATTACCTTCTGCAGATATTGACAAGCTATCTCAGTTTATTTTGACTGGCGGGTGCGCGCAAGTTTTAAATGCGGCGCGGATACAAAATTTGCTTAAACTGTTTTTAAGCCCAGGGGAGAATGATCCAAGTATTATCATTGACAGAGACTATAGTATTTGGGTCGCTGGTATAACTTGGCGTGATGTACCGGTATATGCAGATTAATTTGGTGTTTAATCCTGTTTCTAGGAATTTTATGCACCGTCGATAATTAAGGAATCCATGGAAATTAACACTACCACACGCTGGTCGGCTTTGAACATCAAGGTGCTTGAAGAATTGGCGCAACGCTATGGTACGCCATTTTATATTTATGATGTTGATTTGGTTAAATCCCGAATTGAGGCAATTAAACAGCATTTTGATAATAAAGTGGAAGTGTATTATGCAGTAAAAGCCAATCCAAATCTTGCTCTGCTGAAAGCCATAAAAGATACCGCCGATGGTCTTGATATTTCGTCCGGCGGGGAGTTGGAACAAGCTGCCGTGGCGGGTTTCAAGATGCAGAATTTAAGTTTCGCAGGTCCCGCCAAGAATACACAAGAGTTAACGGCAGCTATTGAAAGTGGGGTTGGCTGCATTAGTATTGAGTCTATTCGCGAGTTAATGGAATGCGTCTCCATTTCGCGCCGTATAGGTAAACAAGCCAACGTTGCGCTACGCGTTAATCCGATGTTTTTGAATCGAGCTTTCGGCATGAAGATGGGCGGCCGCGCCGTACAATTTGGCATAGATGAAGAGTTTATAGAAGACGTCGCCGGAATACTCTCTAATTATCCGGAGAATTTGGTATTTCAAGGGATTCATGTTTATGCCGGTAGTCAATGTTTTGCGGTAGAGGGCGTTGTCGATGGGGTGCTAAACACTTTTAGAATCGCCCTGGACATCGAAAAAAACACCGGTCTAAGTTGTCGTATGCTTAATTTAGGGGGAGGCTTTGGCGTTTCTCACACAGAAGTTGATCACGAACTTAATTTAAAGGAACTGGCGAATAGCCTAAAGCCAATCATTAGGGAAAATACGGAAAAAATGCAACTCGATTGTAAAATAGTATTTGAATTAGGCCGGTATTTGACGGCCGACGCCGGCATGTATGTTGCGCGTCTAATTAGCAGTAAGGAATCGCGAGGTAAAACATTTTTTTTGGTTGACGGCGGCTTACACCATCATTTGGCAGCCGCCGGCACTTTCGGCACTGCGTTAAGAAAGAATTTTGTTATGACGAATTTGTCGAATCCTACTGCGCAAAATGTGTCCTGTAATATTGCAGGGCCTTCCTGTAACCCTACTGACCTTTTGGGAGTAGACGTCGAACTAGCAAAACCTGAATTGGGTGATTTAATTGGCGTTATGAAGGCTGGCAGCTATGGCTTGACTGCCAGCCCAATGCTATTTCTAGGTAGGCCTACCCCGGCAGAGCTCATCTGGCGGCAAGATAGTTTTGAATTAGGGCGAAAGCCAAAAACCATTCTAGACTTTAACTGACTTCCAATAACAGATCACTCAGGCGCCGATCAATATGCTAACAGTCGCACCAGAAATGACCGAGATAAACAATGGTAGTCTAGCCTTTATTCGCGCCGGTCAAGGTAAGGAGTTGATTTTCTTTATTCACGGTCTTGGGTGTTCTAAAAAATCATTCTCTTATGCTTGGCGCGATTGGAAAATCCCCGAACACTACTCAATATGTGTCGTTGATTTACCAGGACATGGTGAATCCGTGTTTCCTGATGACTATCTCTATACAATGGAAACCTATGCCGAAACCTGTAGGCAATTGCTACATTTCCTCGGTGCAAATTCCATACATATTGTCGGACACAGCATGGGAGGGGCGATAGGTTTGCTTCTAACCCAGAAACTTCCCGAAAAAGTGCTTTCTTTTATCAGTTTGGAGGGGAATCTTTTGTTTGATGATTGCACGATAAGTCGCAGGATTGTCGCCTTTGATGAGCAGAACTTTATAAAAAATGTGCTGCCATTAAGCGCCGGAATTTTTAAATGCCTTCCCGAAGCTACCAGTGCAGATCCGCTGCCTAGGGCTTTGTACCGGAGTGCGGCTTCTCTGGTTGAAATCTCTAAATCCGGTAATTTATGGGATATTTTCTCGACGTTATCGATCAATAAACTTTACGTTTATGGGGAGCGTTCTGCAAAGCCGGCGGTGGTTCAAAAACTTAAGTTTTCCGAAGCTTCTTGTATCTCTGGCGCTGGGCACTTTATGATGCAGGATAATCATAGTGACACCTACACAGCGATACTTTCTAGTTTAGAAGGTATTAATCACTAGGTGAAACTTTGTACTAACCGGTAAGGTTAATATATAGGTGGACGCTTAGCGCATAGAAGCAGGGCATATTTTTAGATTGCAAAATATGCCGGCAAGATTGCCGGACGTTCCTTTAGCTGTCTGGATGTTGATAGTTTGGGTTATACAAAAATAATGATTGACATTCCCGAAAATCGGCTTAGAATGGTCACCAGCTAGAAAAATAAGCTTTACCCATGTTTACCTCTTCGATGCCTCTTAAGTAGTTCTTCGTCCTGTTCTTCATTTCGTAATCCATCTATTTACCAGCGTAACTCGCCAATTTTAGGCGTTTCTCATTATTCTTACAGGACTCACTATGTCTACAATGACTACCGGCACCGTCAAATGGTTTAACTCTGACAAAGGCTTCGGCTTTATCGAACAAAAACAAGGCCCCGACGTGTTCGTGCACTTTAATAACATCCTTAGCGCAAATAACAGCTATAAATCGCTGGCCGAAGGCCAACAAGTGCAATTTAAACTAGGCCGCGGTCCAAAAGGCCCGCAAGCTGAAGAAGTAACTGCTATCTAAATGCTAGGCAAACCACGGTCATGCAAAATGGCTGTGGCTTGCCTTAACACAATATTCCGTCTACTCTTTGACTTAGAGAACCCTAAATGTTTAGGGAATCAAACTTTCAAAAACATCGGCAAGCATTGCCGAACCAATAGTCTGCGTAAACTATCGGCGCCAACTTAATCAATAATTTTCGGGCGTCACTAGCTAAATCAGGCTAGCCATACTAAATCGAGATACTTATGAAAACACTAACAAAACCTTATGTACAAGTTCCGCCTCCAGCACGTATAGGCTGGAGTTATGATAATTACTTCCTTAAGCAGTTAGCCAAAATTAAGCATAAAGCTGATAACAAGCACAGCAAAATTAATGTAGCGTAAAGTTTTTTGCCCAGCAGTGAGCCATACAGTGTTTGAAAAATGCCTCGGGCGCTAGCCGGCGCATAAAAATGCTTGAGCTATTGGATTTGTGTTGTTGCTAAGTCATTAACCATAGGCTAATCAACGGCGCTAAATTTAAAAAATAAATCCCAATTTTATAAATCATGATTCCGGTATAGTGCAAAGCGTCAAATTGAGTAACTGGCATTTGAAACCAATGCTGATGCAATTTGTAAACGCTATCGTGTGCAAATGTGAATACCAGAAACCATAGGGTAACCAGCAGTAAATTAAATACTGTGCAATATAGCAAAAATGTTTTTAGCAAATCTATGGTTATCATGGTCTTGGCTCCGGGCTATATATGCCAACATAAGAGCTTTCAATGGCATTTTGGTTCCGAACCCCCCAAAGTTTGTCGGCGGTAGTCTAATAAAAAGCTTAAGCCAGCATAATTAAATAAATAAAATGCTCCCCGGCGTGGTTTTGAGTTTCGGCTACTATTGTGACCGAAAAGCCGTACTTAGGCGCGATATGCAAGGGGTCATGTTTAGCGCCGACAAATGCGGAGAAGGGGATGTAAATTTTAGTTTCGCTGTCGATGTAGGCGATGACTTCCGTAAAAAACCGCTCCAATATCACCCGGCCACCGTCTTCATATAAACCGAAGACGCCGTTCGACGGATGGTAGTTAAAATTAAACACTATGCTGCCGAAGTTATTTGGCGGGACGGATTTGAATAAATCGCTATGAATAAAGGTATCAGGCGCAAAATCCGGATTAAGCTTGCTATTGCCTTGCGCACAGTTGACTGCGTCGGAATTGTAATCCACGCCGATGACCGATTCACAGCCGATTTTTTTTAAAAGAAAGGCAAAATATCCACTACCGCAACCCATGTCAAGCGCCCGGCTGGTCGGAGCCTGCTGTAAAATATAGTGGCCAAAAAAAGTGCTGGTTAAACCAAAGTCGGAAGGGAAGACGTTTTTTGCAATGGTTAACAGTATGCCGTCTTGGGTAACTTGATAAGGCTGCTGTTGCAAATATACAGCTAATTCAGATTCTCTTGCAGGGATATCCACTTTGATTCCTGTGATTTATGGAAATGAAAAAGGGTGAGACCTAGATTCCGCTGAAATCAAAAAATTTAACCAGGTTTCGCCCTGGATTTTGCTTGCTTGTCTTGCTTACAGGGTAGGATTTATCAAAAACTATCCGTGCTCATCAAGATGAATAAGGCATTTATTTTTCAGGCTTTTTGTCAGGATCAGGCAAAACAAGTTCATAATTCAGCATGCGGTATATGCTCTTGCAACCTTCACAACAGAAATATTTTACGCCTTCTTTTGTTGGCAATGTAAAACTTTCAATCGCGACAACTAAATTGCAAAGACTGCATTTTTTCTGATTGGAAGCCATTATAGAATAAATTGAAAAATCGATACCGTATTTTAAGCATAAATTATGCCATTGTTGATAGGTATTTGATTAATTAGTAAACCTTGGATTATTGTTAAAATATTTTATATAAGCGTGGGATTTGACACGTCTTTTTTTATGTGAAATAACAAAGTTTAATTACGACTTGACTTGGCCAAATCTTGTCTGTTAGGTTTTTTCTGTATTTTTTTAACTTAACTAGTTCTAAAGGTCTACTGTAGCGATTCATGAGAGACATAAATTCTCCTTAGCTGTGGAGTAAAGGTTCGGTTACAATTGCGCAAAGCCTATCAATTTAGCTTCCGACCTGCAAGCTTTCCCCAATGTCACGCTTGTTTTTGCAGTATTGTTGTAATTACTATTGGCGCTAGGCTTTTTATGTGTTTTAATCGTAAACATCTTTGCACAGCTAGTAGCACCTGCACTTAATATGGATAAAGGCCTTTACCAGCAACTTTTTGAATTTTCTTCTGATGGCATGATGATTACTGATGCTGATAATCAGATTATTCATATAAATCAGGCGTTCACGCAAATTACCGGTTACAGCATGAATGAGGTTTTGCTGCAAAACCCACGTATTTTGGCGTCCGGCCGGCATGATGCAGTATTTTTTAGTTGCCTATGGAAACAGTTATTGCAACATGGGAGTTGGTTGGGCGTTATATGGAATAAACATAAAAATAGTGCAATTTATCCGATATGGCAGTCCCTGAATTGCGTAAAAAATGCTAATGACGAAATTACGCATTTTATTTCGGTATTCAGTAATATCAGCGCCTTAAAAGCTACAGAAAACGAGTTGTGGAAATTGGCGCACTATGATGCTTTGACTGGCTTGTTAAATAGACGGGCTTTGGAACTGCGACTTGCTGAAGAAATCTCCGCCGCCAAACGTTCAGGCCGTTCCGGGGTGTTATTGTTTTTCGATTTGGACGATTTTAAAAAAATCAACGACACTTTCGGGCATAAAGCCGGTGATCGCTTGTTGGTGGCTATTGCCCAGCGATTAAATAGCCACATACGGCATGAAGACGTTTTTGCGCGTTTAAGCGGTGATGAATTTGTGGTCTTGCTGACTGATTTGCCGGCGGAATTGGATGAGGCCGCCAAAGCGGCCGCAGGGTTGATCAAAAACCTGCTGCAAACTTTTTCCGAAACGTTCCTGCTGGATGATCATCTAATTCTGGTTTCCGCGAGTTTTGGCTTGACATTCTTTCATCCTTTTGCAGAAACGCCGGACGAGGCCTTAAAACAAGCCGATACAGCAATGTATGTATCAAAAAAACAAGGAAAAAACACCTACACGTTCTATCATCCCGCTATGCAGGAAGCCGTTAACCATCGTTTGTATTTTGAGGTCGAATTACGCAACGCCATCCGGGATAAGCAAATTTATTTAGCCTACCAACCCCAGTACGATGAAAATCAGCAATTACTGGGTTACGAAGCCTTGGCGCGTTGGCGACACCCGGCTAAAGGCGTCATTTTCCCCTCTGCTTTTATCGCCCTGGCGGAAGAGTTAGGCATTATCGTCGAAATTGGCGAGGAAATTATGTTGATTGCCTGCCGGCAACTTGCTCAATGGCAACTAGCAGGGGTTGATATACCCATGCTGTCAATTAACGTCAGTCCCAGCCAATTCAATCATCACAACTTTGTCGATATGACGCTGGCAATCTTGAGTTCCACGCTGGTTGATCCGGCGAAAATCACCTTGGAAGTGACTGAAGGCTTGATTATAAATAATGTCGAAAAAGTCATTGATAAAATGCATCATCTCAAACAATGGGGCGTACGGTTTGCGATTGATGATTTCGGGACAGGTTATTCTTCCTTGGCCTATTTAAGGAAAATGCCTATCGATCAATTGAAAATAGACCGCTCGTTTGTGCAGGATATAGCTTCAAGCACGAGTGATGCGGTTATCGTCGACACGATTCTGTCCATGGCGAGTCATTTACAACTGGAGATCATCGCCGAAGGCGTGGAAAATCAAGCGCAAATCGATCACTTGCTGAAATCCGGCTGCAAGGGTTTTCAAGGTTACTTGTTTGGTCAGCCGTTGCCGCCTGAGGAAATTTGTTGATGAGCTTGCTCAATATTTTTGGCGGTAAACTGGTTGGGCTGTAGGCTGTCGCGCAGTAGCTAGAGCATTGCTTTCCAGCGCTATAGCCGCCTCCGTATGACCTCCCGAAGTGGGTTGGCTGATGCGTTTGTCTTTAAATATATGGACCTAAAAAAACGCCTTAATTTCCGGTATGCAAGAACCGCAATTAGTCCCGGCTTTCAGGCAGCGCCCCACTTCCTGTACCGTTTTCAACCCTTGCTGTTTAATCGCAACTTGGATAGTTTTTTCGCCGACATTAAAACAGGCGCAGACCACCGCCCCGACATCGGGCTCTCCCAGCGGCGGCATGCCGGTTAATAAGGCTTTTCTTTCCTGCGGCGTCAACGTGGATTTACCGAACAAGCCGGCTAACCAATCTCTATCCGGAAGTTTGTTTTGTCTGGAAATGCAGATTACGCTATGCAAGCCCTCAGCTGTTATTAAAGCCGCGCGATAAACGCCTGAACCGCTGTCTTGATATTCCAGCCAGTTTGCATCTTCTGCTTGAGCGCCGGATAGTAGCTCTTTTGTCCAATCTGACCAATCGGCGGGTACTAAGTCGCCGGCCAGTTCGAAACGGTAATAAGCCTCGCCTGTGCTTTTGACTTGGTATTCCAAGTCATTGATCTGCAACTCGCTGCGTGAGAGCACAAAGCCATGCCAAGCCGGCTGATAGAGCTGAATAGCGACCGGAGTGTGCTTGCTTTCCGGTTGTTTGGATATTGGATCAAACACCGGATTGACTAAAGCGCCCATGCGGCCGGCGCTGGCGTTTTGCGCCGTCCAATGCATGGGGACGAACAGATTACCGGGCAATTGGCCCTCGCTGATGTGCACTCTAGCCAGCATGGAACCCCAAGCGCTTTCCAGCCGCGCCAAGCCGTTTACCGCTAAGCCGTACTTCTGCGCATCCACAGGATGGATTTCTACAAAGGGCTCCGGCTTGTGCTGGCTCAATTTGGCCGACAAACCGCTGCGGGTCATGGTGTGCCATTGATCGCGCAAGCGCCCGGTATTTAAAATCAACGGGTAGCGGCTATCAGGTAAGTTAATGGGAGTTCTGGGCGTGACCGCAATGAATTGAGCTTTGCCTGACGGCGTAAAAAATTGTCCATCCGCAAATAATCTGGCCCGGCCTTGGGGATAAGCTGCATTGACAGGCCATTGGGTAGGCGACAAGGTTTCGTATTCTTCGGCGGAAATGTCGGCAAACAGTGAAATATCGAAATCCCGCCAGCCGTGTTGACTGTCGTTCTCAAAGCCGGACAGGACGGCATGTTCCCGGAAAATATCCGCAGCGCTTTGGTAAGGAAACTCTGCTGCAAACCCTAGGCGCTGGGCAACCTGGCTGATAATCCACCAATCAGGTTGCGCGTTGCCGGCAGGGGCAAACAACGCGCGTTGCCGGGAAATCCTGCGTTCGGAATTAGTCACCGTGCCGTCTTTTTCACTCCAACCTTGGGCTGGCAGCAAGATATGCGCTAATGCCGTGGTATCGGTTTGCGCGATGCAATCGGATACCACCACCAATGGGCATTGCTCAAGCGCCTGTTTAACTTTATCGGCATTCGGCATGCTCACCACCGGATTAGTGCCCATAATCCACACCGCCTTGACCTTACCGTCATAGATGGCGTCGAATAACGCCACTGCCGGATAACCCGGCTGTTGCGCAATACGGCTGCTGCCCCAAAAGCGGGCGACCCGATGAATGTCGGCAGGATTGGAGAAATCCATGTGCGCCGCCAATTGATGCGCCAAACCGCCGACTTCCCGGCCGCCCATCGCATTCGGTTGGCCCGTTAAAGAAAACGGCCCCATGCCGGGTTTGCCGATTCTGCCGGTCGCCAGATGGCAATTAATAATGCTGTTCACCTTGTCTGTGCCGGAGGAAGATTGGTTGACGCCCTGGCTATACAAAGTCATGACTTTTTCGGTTTCGCAAAACCAGGCATAAAACTGTTGCAGGTCATGGATTGCTAGTTGAGTTTCGCTAGCGACCCGTTCCAGCGTGCCGCAAGCCTTTGCTTTTGACAGTGCGTGAGTGAAACCTTCGGTATGCGCAACTATATAACGCTGATCAATGGCCTGATGCTGAGCTAAATACTGCAACAAACCATTAAACAAATGACTATCGCTGCCGCTCGCCAGCGGCAAGTGTAAATCGGCACTGTCGCAACTGCTGGTCTTGCGCGGATCGATCACCACCACTTTTAAATTCGGATTCGCGGCTTTCGCTGCCCTGATGCGTTGAAAGCTGACCGGATGACACCAGGCGGCATTGGAGCCTATCAGCACAATAAGCTCGGCCAATTCATAATCCGCGTAGCAACCCGGCACGGTATCCGCACCGAAAGCGCGTTTATGTCCGGCTACTGAAGACGACATGCACAACCGGCTATTGGTATCGATATTCGCGCTGCCGATAAAACCTTTCATCAGTTTGTTGGCGACATAATAATCCTCGGTCAATAATTGTCCCGAGGCGTAAATGGCTACCGCATCCGGCCCGAATTCATCAATCACGGCCCGAAAACCGTTCGCGACCCTATCCAGCGCCTCTGACCAACTACAATTCCGCCCATTGATTTGCGGTTGCAGCAATCTGCCTTTCAGCTCAACCGTATCCCCCAGCGCCGAGCCTTTGGAGCACAAGCGGCCAAAATTAGCCGGATGCAATTTATCGCCTTGTATTTCCAATCGCCGTTGCGCTGGATCAACCTTGGCTTCGATGCCGCAACCGACGCCACAGTAAGGGCAGGTGGTTTTGATCGTTTTAAGCATTGTCAGTCGTTGCGGCATAAGCCTTGCCAAAAATAAGCTGGTCTCTTAGATCGGCTATGCTTTGCCCGCTATCCATTAACTCTTGATACCAGGCGCCATCGCCGGTATCGCCATACAGCACTGCGCCTTGCAACTTATCCTGTTTGACGACTAATTTTTTATACACGCCAACCGCCGGATCGCTAAAACGAATCTGCTCGCTCTGTTCGTCGCCGATAAAATCGCCTACCGAAAACAAATTGATGCCGGTGACCTTCAGCTTGGTCGCCGCCGGCAAGGTCACATATTCGGCAACGCCATGCCGGCTCAGATGGTTAGCGCAGACTTTCGCCTGCTCGAACACCGGCGCCACTAAACCAAAGGTAGCGCCGCGATGCTGAATGCACTCGCCGACCGCATACACACTAGGATCGTAACTTTGCAGCGTATCATTGACGACTATGCCGCGCTCGCAATACAGGCCGGCCTGTTGCGCCAAGGCTTTATTCGGCTGAACGCCTATCGCCATCACGAATAAATCGCAGGCCAGTTCCTCGCCATCGGTAAATCGCACGGCGCGGACATGTTGCTCGGCATCGCCAAGCAAGGCTCTGGTTTGCGCCGCCATTTTGAATTTTATGCCGCGTTGTTCCAGCGTGGTTTGCAACAGGTGCGCGGCATGGCTATCCATTTGCCGGTTGAGTAAAATCGGGTTGTTGTGGATCACCGTCACCTCCATCCCGCGTTGCAGTAAACCGTTGGCCGCTTCCAGTCCCAACAAGCCGCCGCCCAACACCACGGCTTTGTTATGGCTGGCGCTGTAAGCCAACATTTTATTGACATCGGCTATATCGCGAAAACTAATCACGCCCGCCAACTCTGCACCAGGAATAGCCGCGATCACCGGTTTCGACCCGGTGGCGATCAACAAACGGTCATACTCGGCGACAGTGCCGTCTTTAGTAATGACTTTTCGCAAGCCGCGTTCTATTCTGATCACTGCTTTATCCGGCCCGGCATGCAAACGTATGCCCTTATCGGCATACCATTGCTTATCATGTGTCACAATATCGGCAATGGACTTTTCTCCGCTCAGTACCGCCGACAGCTGGATGCGATTGTAATTGCCATAGGGTTCGGCGCCGAAGATGGTAATGGCGTATTGGTCCGGTGCGGACAACAGCACTTCTTCCACAGTACGCATGCCGGCCATGCCGTTGCCTATCACTACTAAACGCTGCGGCTTCATGCAAATTCTTCTTCCGTTATCAATTCGGCTTCGCCGCCGTATTGCACTATATAGACCGCGACCCGGTTGTTTTCGATCCGTACTGGATAGGTTTGGAGTTTGGTATCGGCATATTCAAAACAGACTCCGGTTTTTAAGTTGTAGTGTTGCTTATACAACGGCGACGCCAACATCGGTTCGCCGCCCAGATCGCCTAGCATGCCTCTGGATAACACATTCGCCTTGCCGATAGGATCGTAATTCGCCAGCGCAAACACTTGCCGGGTTTTCGTGAGATAAAATAAGGCCACTTGTTCTCCCGCCACTAGCGCACAGACCCCGGAGTCAGGTTGTAAATCCTCTATGCTGCATACATCGACCCAGCTACTCATGCCATTTCCTCGATCAATTGATAGTGCCGGCGTTCCTCAGGCTTGGCCGGGCGGATTTGGCCGCGTTCTTCGACAAACACCACGTTGTCATCCGCTTGATCGCTATTGATAAAATGCCGAAAACGTTTCAATTTACTGTCATCGGCCAGCGTGGTTTTCCATTCGCATTGATAGGAGGCTATCACATGCTGCATCTGCTGCTCTAGTTCTGTGCAGAGCCCCAATTTGTCTTCGATGACGACTGACTTCAGATAATCCAGGCCGCCCTCCATGTTTTCCATCCATACCGAGGTGCGTTGCAGTCGGTCCGCAGTGCGTACATAAAATATCAACACTCGGTCGATCAATTTGATCAAGGTATCGGTATCTAAATTCGTCGCAAATAAGTCGGCATGCCGGGGTTTCATGCCGCCGTTGCCGCAGACATACAAGTTCCAGCCGCCATCGACAGCGATAATACCGATATCCTTGCCTTGCGCTTCGGCGCATTCGCGGGTGCAGCCGGAAACGGCGAATTTGATTTTGTGCGGGGCGCGTAGACCCTTGTAACGGTTTTCCAATTCAATCGCCAAACCCACGCTATCGGCTACGCCGTAACGGCACCACGTGCTGCCGACGCAAGATTTTACCGTGCGTAGCGATTTGCCATAGGCGTGTCCGGATTCAAAGCCGGCGGCGATCAGTTCTTCCCAGATCAGCGGTAATTGTTCGACCCGCGCCCCGAATAAATCAACGCGTTGTCCGCCGGTGATTTTCGTGTACAAAGCGTATTTATTCGCGACTTGACCGATGGCAATTAAGCCGTCCGGAGTAATTTCGCCGCCGGTGACGCGCGGCACTACCGAATAAGTGCCATCTTTTTGCATATTGGCCAGAAAGGTATCGTTGGTGTCCTGCAAACCGATATGCGGTTTTTCTAGAATATACTCGTTCCAGTAGGAGGCGAAAATAGAACCCACGGCTTGTTTGCAGATTTCGCAACCCAGGCCGCGACCATGCGCGTCTAATAATAAATCAAAAGTTTTGATGTGCTCGACGCGAATCAGATTGTACAAATCCTGGCGGGTGTAGGGAAAATGTTCGCAGATGTTGGAATTGACTTCGACGCCGGCTTTTTTCAACTCGCACTCCAGCACGGATTTCAATAAGGCCGAGCAGCCGCCGCAGCCGGCGCCGGCTTTGGTTTCAGCTTTTAAACCCGGCACAGTGCAACAGCCGGCGGCAATTGCCGAGCAAATATCGCCTTTGCTAACCGCATAACAGGAACAAATTTGCGCGGACTCCGGTAAAGTATCCGGGCCTAGGCCTACGGATTGATCGGAGCGTGGTGGTAAAATTAAGGAGTCGGGATTTTCCGGCAAGCTGATGCCGTTCAGGCAATACTGCAATAAGGTGTTGTAGCCGTTGGCGTCGCCGACCAATACTGCGCCTAACAATTGTTTATTATCGGCGCTGACCACCAGGCGTTTATAGATTTCCGCCCGGCCGTCTTGATAGGTATAAATCAAGGCGCCCGGGGTTTTAGCGTGCGCATCGCCAATGCTGGCCACGTCTACACCCATCAGTTTTAATTTGGTGCTCATATCGGCGCCGGTAAAGCTTAGTTCGCCGCCGGTTAACTGCGCCACTACGCAGCGCGCCATGTTGTAGCCTGGCGCAACCAAACCGAAGATTTGATTATTCCACAGTGCGCATTCGCCGATGGCGTATATGTCCGGATCGGAAGTTTGGCAGTGGTTGTTAATGACGATGCCGCCGCGTTGTCCCACTTCCAGGCCGCTGACGCGGGCGATATCATCGCGTGGGCGTATCCCCGCCGAGAACAAGATGACATCCGTTTCCAGGATTTCACCATCGGCAAACGTCATTTTGTGGAAACACTGCTCGCCATCGTCAATCAGCGTGGTGTTTTTATGCAGATGGACTTTGACGCCCAAGTCTTCAATCTTGCGTTTCAGCATCGCGCCGCCGCCTTCATCCAATTGCACCGCCATCAAGCGCGGCGCAAATTCGACCACATGCGTATCCAGGCCTAAGTCCCGCAAAGCTTTTGCAGCTTCTAAGCCTAATAAACCACCGCCTATGACCGTGCCGATTTTTGAGTTCTTCGCTGCCGCTTGAATGGCTTCCAGGTCTTCAATGGTGCGATATACCAGGCATTGAGCGCGCTCATGGCCGGGAACCGGCGGGACGAAAGGGTAGGAGCCGGTCGCCAACACCAGTTTGTCGTAATTGACCACCACGCCTTTTGCGGAAGTGACTTGTTTTGATTGCGTGTTAATTTGCGTTGCTTTGTCGCCCAATAACAGCTGAATGCCATGTTCTGTAAAAAAGCCCTCCGGGACCAAGGACAAATCTTCCGCCGTTTTACCGGTAAAAAATTCCGATAAATGCACGCGGTCATAAGCTGCCCGGGGTTCTTCGCAGAAGGTGATAATTTGATATTGATCCTTGGCGGGGCTTTCCATCAGGCTGGCCAGAAAGTGTTGGCCGACCATGCCGTTACCAATGACGACCAGGGTTTGTTTGCGACTCATAGGTGACCTCTATGTAGTTTGTTGACGTCCTAGACCAGTGTGGACTAGGCTAAAATCCGTACCGAAGGATTAATGCGATGAATTATTTGGAGGCAAAAAAAAAGGCGGCCTGAATTGAAATGTGTAACACATTCCAATCAGGACGCCTTTGTCCAGAGCAACAATTTTCAATAAATCTCGGTAGGAGACTTGTAATTAATAGGCAATATAGATGCCAATTATTTAACAGCTTGTTTTCGCTGGATTTGCTCGGCAGATCGAGGCTAAGTTGGGATATATAAATGCACCAATATAGGACGGAATAAAAAATTATTGCACCAAACTAGTGTTGATTTGTATTTTTGGCTGGTTTTTGCAGATAAAAAGAGTGTGGCATGTAATCTGCTTATTAACTTTAATCACTGCAAACTAATCAATAAGAAATGTCTCTGATCGCCTTTAAATTGTTCACACTGCGAGGCAAAACTAAAATTTTGCACATGAGTTGGTTGGCGTTTTTTATTAGCTTCGTGGTCTGGTTCAATCATGCGCCGTTAATGATGCTGATTAAGCAGGATCTGCAGCTCAGTGATACCGAAGTCGAAATCATTCTTTTGCTGAATGTGGCGCTGACTATACCTGCCCGGGTGATCATCGGGTTGGCGGTGGACAGGTTCGGGGCGAAAATCAGCTATAGCTTGCTGTTGGCGGCCTGTAGCCTGCCGTGTTTTATGTTTGCGATGGCTCACAACTTTGCCGAACTGGCTTGGTCGCGGTTTTTGCTGGGTTTTATCGGCGCGGGCTTTGTGGTGGGTGTGCGTATCATCGGCGATTGGTTTCCTGCCGGTCAGATTGGTGCAGCGGAAGGTATCTATGCAGGGTGGGGCAATTTCGGCTCGGCGGTGGCGGCTTTGCTGCTGCCGAGTTTGGCGTTTTATTTTGGTGCGGAAAATGGCTGGCGCTATGCTATTGGCTGTACCGGATTGTTGTCGCTGCTGTATTCGGTGATTTATTATCTGAATGTCGAGAATTTGCCGAGTGCTTTAGCCGGGCAAAAAAGTAAATTGGCGTCCAGTATGGAAGTCAGCAGTATCAGCGATTTGTTTTTGTATATGCTGAGTCTGGTTCCGTTATACGCCACCTTGTCTTTGCTGACCTGGAAGTTGTCGCAGCCCGGCAGTTCTTTGATTTCACCGAACTGGGCGTTAACGTTGCAGATTTCGATAGCCTTGGTGTTTTTGATGCATGCTTATCAATTAGTCACGGCCAATGCCGAGCGGCTGACGCAGCCAATTGCCAGTATTCATCATTATCGCTACCGGCAGGTGTTTATTCTGGCCATTGCTTATTTGCTGACCTTTGGTTCCAAGTTGGCGGTGCTGTCCATGTTGCCGCTGTTTTTTTTCAAGACCTTTAGCGAGACTCAGCATTTGTCGATGCTGAATGCCGGCTGGCTGGCTTCCAGTTTTGTGATCACCAATATCATTGCCCGCCCGGTCGGCGGCATGCTTAGCGACCGCTTCGGCAGGAAGTTTGCCTTGTATATTTTTACCGGCGGGCTGGCCGGCGGCTATTTTTTAATGGCGCAGATTACCGCGCAGTGGTCGCTGCTGTTAACCGTGCTGGTAACCTTAATCTGTTCGATTTTTATGCAGGCGGCGGAGGGGGCGATTTTTGCCTTTGTGCCCTTGGTGAGACGGGCTATTACCGGCGAAGTGGCCGGTATTGTCGGCGCTTACGGCAATGCCGGAGCGATTGTGTTTTTGATTGTGCTGACATTTATCTCCCCCAGTGGTTTTTTTCTGTTGTTGGCCGGCGGTTGCGTGCTGTTGCTGGGCTTGATTTTTTATCTGGAAGAGCCCCGCAATTTCATCACCGAAATTCTGCCGGACGGCTCGTTGCTTAAAATCGATTTGGACTGACAATGGCGGCACTGAAAGTCTTGGTGATAGACGAATTTGACGCCGATCGCTTGATCGAAAACAGCTTGCAGCAATATGGTTACCAGATTGCGACGCTGAAGCTGCATGCCTTGAATCTGCTGGAGGTGGTGAAAAGCTTGCAGCCGGATGTGGTGGTGCTGAATCTATATTCTCCGGATCAGAGCGTAATAGCCATGATGCGCGACATTAATCAACATTATCCGGCGCCGGTGGTGATGTTTGCCGAAGACCAGCAGACCGAGACCATTAACCAGGTGATCAAGGCCGGGGTCAGCGCTTATATCGTCGATGGTCTGGAGCCGAAGCGCCTGAAAACGATTATTGAAATCGCGATTGCGCGGTTTAAGGAGCAGCAGGGCTTGAAAGAGGAGCTGAAAAAAACCAAGACCCAGCTGGAAGACAGGAAGCTGATTGATCGGGCTAAGGCAATTTTGATTAAGTCGCAGGGTTATAGTGAAGAGCAGGCTTATCATGCTTTACGTAAACTGGCGATGGAGAGGGCGGTTTCTCTGGGAGAGATGGCGAAGAATGTGATTGCTATGGCGGAGTTGTTGCAGAAGGGTTAGCGTTTAATTCATTACTTATAATGAGTCCACATCATGATAACCTTGATAGCATGTTCATTTTCCATGACTTCATAAACCAGACGATGTTGTTTGTTAATTCGTCTAGAAATGGCGCCTTTCATTTCGCCTTTTAAAAATTCAAAACCAATCCAAGCTATCTGAACATGCGTTAAGCGGTGTGTTTAAACCATCAATGCTGGCCGTTTCTCTATCCAATGCCACCGTTCTAATGCGCTTGATACCAGCATTAGTCAGTTTATCAATTGAATAAGGTGTTAAATCGGTCAAGGTAGTCGAGTTGGATGTAAACCAAACAGCCTCTAATTCGTTGCCGTTTAAGACAAGCAAAGGTTGTTCTCGTAAAATATTTGCTGTAATGCTGTTTCGCAGATCCGGAAGAAAAAGATAGCCATCGATGGATGCTGGAGTCAGAGTGGGGTTAAATTTAAATTTGTACTGTAATACCCCATTTTTTAGGAAAGGTCTGGAATGCATAAAGCTGACTAATTGGTAACCTTGCGCATGCAGGTGTTCTAAAGACAACCAATAGAACGCTTGTAACACTCTTTGTTTAACCAAAGTTAAATCGGCGTTCTTAACACCAAGCTCCATGAGCGATGCTCTGCCGTTTTCGGTTTTGAGCAAGCCGCCGGCCAGCCATTCTCCATTCAACTCCACTTTCAATAACTGCCAAGACGGCGGTAATTCGTCTGCAATGCAGGCGTTCAACACGCGCGTAAAATCCATGCCAAAGGCGTCAAAGCCGTGTACTGCAGCTACATAGGGATCGTGGTACTGTGTAATGAAAGTTTCCATATCCTTTTTACTTTTAGAAATTCTGGCTTGAAATCCTTGTGTTGTAATTAGTCGCACCTCTTTTCTTAAATCATAACTGCTAAGCAGCCTTTTTCTGTTCTTCACATCCACCGTAGTTTCTACAAACAACGGCAAATAATATGCCATAGAATCAGTTAGCCGAAGCAGCCAACTCATGAGTCTTGCTTGTTTACCGGTTAATCGCACCAGCAAGAACGCGCAGCCTAAATCCCGGCTCATAGCGGGAAGCCTCCATAACCATGTTCGGCCTATCTCGCGTTCTTCAACAAGTTTAGAAAATATATGTCCGCTAAAGAAATAGCGAGCCGTAAGTTCATCCGCCCCAGCGCGCAGAATGGAGACCTCTAAGCCGCTTTTTGTTATGCCATTGAGCAGAAAGACGTCCGGACGGATAAAAGTTCGCACAAAATAGAGCTGAATACTTAACTTTTTCCAGACTGCTAAGAGTTTGTGGCGGATCATCAGGGTTCTCCATAAAATATTAGGCACATATTCAAGTCCATAGAATTCCTTGGAAAACTAGTAATATCTAAAAGAAGTGCCGGAGCTGGTTTATTGCACTTGCAATAAAGATTGCTACCCCAACCTGCCGTACAAATTACCCCTATTAAGTAATAGACTATCAGCGCTAAAATTGCGAAAAACGCTTAAAATAAAGTTTTCTGCCACACTCTGATCCAATTTCCGCGCCACGATGCCATCCTGGGGCGGAAATTTAGAGAGCGTTTCTGCAAACAGCCTGCTCGTCATTTTGAAATGCTTAGTTTATATTGCCTAGCCGGCGCGGGCTAAGCCACGCATGTTTCTATTCCATAATGTACTGCTAAGAGGACTGATTACATTTAACAGCCCTGTAGAAGGCGCCAACCAATTCTTTGCTGAATTGTTAACAAAAATCATGTAACTCAAATAGTCATGTGCAAGCGTACTATTACAGCTATAGGCAATCCTGCTATGCTTAGCCGATTATGCTCTTCGCACTTTCATCCAGCTTAGGAGTCTGTCGTGGCCGATTTTTTTGAATATTTCACGCCGTTGCTGTTGCTGTTGATCTGGTTGCGGCAGAACCGACACCGCGATGAAACTCGGCTGGCGCTGCAAAAAATTGCTGATGCTTTGGACGAAGACCATAAGCTGTTATTGAAATTGAGCAAAAATATTACCGCTGTGCCTATCCCAGCGCCGGCTGTTGCTGCGGTGTTCGAACCGCAAACCCCGGCAACCGAATCCATCCTGATCCAAACTCCTGAACCCAGTGTCGCTATTGAACGCGATAACTCTTGGCAACAACCAATCATAGAGCAGCCGGAAAATCACAACATCCTGGACAATGCCTGGCAACAATCTACCTGGGAACCCAGCGAACCCAGCCGTTTCGAACTGGCCGCTAAGCAAATTCTGCAAGAGATGTGGAATTGGGTCATCGTCGGCGAGGGTCATAGGCCGCAGAACGTCAGCATGGAATATGCGGTGGCCAGCAACTGGTTGCTGCGCATCGGCGTGTTGATTTTGGTGACTGGTATCGGTTTCTTCCTGAAATATTCGATTGATAATGGTTTGCTCGGCGAACAGGCGCGGGTGGCGTTAACAGTATTGGCGGGCTTGGGCATGATTATCAGCGGCGTGCGGTTGGTCGGCGGCGCTTATCATTTATTCAGCTTGGGTCTACTGGGCGGCGGTATTGCTGTGCTGTATTTCAGCGTGTTCGCGGCTTTTAGTTTCTATCATTTATTGTCGGTGCTGCCGACCTTTGCATTGATGATCCTGGTGACTGTCTGTGCCGCGACGTTGGCGATCCGGCTGGATGCGATACTGGTGGCGATTTTTGCCATTATCGGCGGTTATTGCACGCCGCTGTTGCTGTCGACCGGCGAAGTGAATTTTGTCGGCCTGTTCAGTTATATGTTGCTGCTCGGCATCGGCAATTTGGCCATTAATTGGTACAAACAGTGGCATTTGCTGAATTTTTTGAGCTTTTTCTTTAATTATCTGCTGTTTTTCGCTGCCATGCGCAATTACACAGTAGAGTATTTTTGGCAGGTGCTGCCGTTTTTGAGCGGCTTTTTTGTGCTGTATTCCACGATGGTGTTTCTGTTTTGCTTGGTTAATCGGGTGAAATCGACCTTGCTGGATTTACTGGCGCTGATCATCAACGCCGCGATTTTCTTCCTCACCGCTTATGATTTGGTCGATAGCGCTTATGGGCAGATTTGGGTGGCCGTGGTCAGCGTGGCGTTAGCGGCGTTTTATATCGGCCATGTCTATTACTGTCTGGCCCGGCGCGTGGCGGACCGGGAATTGCTCCTGAGCTTTATCGGTCTGGCGGCGTTTTTTGTCGCCATTACTTTGCCGCTGCTGTTGTCCAAGCAATGGATTACCGTCAGTTGGTCTTTACAGGCGCTGGTGATGCTGTGGATGGCCGGCAAATTGCGTAGCGCCTTCTTGCAGCAGGTCGCTTATTTACTGTATCTGCTGGTGTTAGTACGTTTCTGTTTTATCGATTTGCCGGCGCAATACGGCGTGGTGATGGATAGCACACAGCCCTTCACCTTATTTCTATTCGGCTTAATGGAGCGCGTGGTGAGCTTCGGCATACCAATAGCCTCATTTGCGCTGGCTTTCCGGCTGATTGAAGCCCCGACGCCGGCCTCGCCACTGGCTTGCGCGGAGGGTAATGATGTGCCGCTGTGGCTGAAGGATAACGTGTTGCTGCAAGTGGTCTTGATCATTGCCGCCGGCATGCTGTTCATCGTGCTGCAACTGGAACTATATCGGAGCTTGGGGTATTTGTTCGCGCCGCTGCAATTGCCGGTGCTGACTTTGGTTTGGTTGGGGATGAGCTTGTTGCTGTTGTTGCGTTATTTGGCCACGCCCGGTCCAGGGTTGTTGAATGCTTTGAGGTTTTTTCTGCTGGCGGTGTTTTTGAAGCTATTGATTTTTGATCTGCCTAGCTGGGATATAAGCCTGGGACAGATTGGGGACGGCGACAGTTTATGGACGATGCGCTACGGCGGCGGCTATTCTTTCCAACAGGCGATAATGCGGTTGCTGGATTTTGCGGCGATTATCGGCTTTCTGCTGTTTGCTCTCCGCCGCTTAGCAGTTGTGGGTGGCCAAGCGGAAGCTATCCGGCCTTGGTTTGGCGGGGCGGCGCTGGTGCTGTTGTTTACCTTTCTGAGTTTAGAAACTAACTCGCTGCTCTATCAATATGTGCCGGGACTGCGCTCCGGCGGCGTGTCGATTTTATGGTCGGTGTTCGCGTTAAGCCTGGTGTTTGCCGGCATTAAGCGGCAAATTTCAGCCTTTAGGTTGGTCGGTTTGGGGCTGTTCGCGCTGGTCAGTTGGAAAGTATTCTTTGTCGATCTGGCGCGTTTAGAGCAGATTTACCGCATCCTGGCGTTTATCGTGCTCGGCATGCTGGCGCTGGGCGGGGCGTTTTTCTATATGCGCTATCAACAAACATTCATCGGCAAAGCGCCGGAAGAGGAATCCGCATGAGACGCGTTGGGTTTTGGGTTTGGTATTGTTGTTTGGCCTTGCTGTTAGGGCAGGGCGCTGCCGCCGAAATTTCGGCAGCGCGATTTAGTCGTCCTGTTGTGTGGCAGGATGCGGGGGCAGCAACCCTGTTGGCGGTTGCCTTGGACCCAGCTGTTTACGCGGCTAGCCGGGATGACTTTGCCGATCTGCGTTTGCTGGATCAGGACGGCGTCGAAACACCGTATCTATTGCAAAAAATCGCCAGCCGCAAAACGCTGGTGCAACGTGTAGCCAGCCGTATCGAAAGCCAGTCTTTACAGAAAATCGGCGACGATGGCTTTGTCATCACTTTGGCTTTGGCTAAAGACGCGGCTAATATTGACGGTCTGTCCATTGTCACCGGACAGCGGAATTTTGAATACGGTTTGCAAATTCAAGCCTCGGCAGACGGCAAACAGTGGCGGACTTTGGTAGACAAAGCCCTTATTTACGATTACTCGCAAACGCTGGCGGTGGAGAATCACGACATTACTTTACCGGCAAATAATGACCTGTTTTTTAAGCTTGTTGTCGCCAAAGCCAGTCAGACTCGCGCCGCTGAACTAGTGGAACTGACCCGGACTCTCAGCAATGGGCAAGAGCAAAGCCGCAACGAAACACAGCAAATTCAGCAGCAAGCGCTCCACATTGAACGCATAGACGCCTGGCATGCACAGGCGCAAACTTTGCCGGAAAGTCCGCAGCAATTCGCTTATCCGCTGACTGCTTTTCAAGTCAACCAGGATGCCGAACATAAAGTTAGCCTGATCGATATTGACAGTCCTCGCTTACCCTTGACGGGCTTTAAACTACAGATTAGCACCGCCAACTTTAGCCGTAGCGCTGAAGTGCAAATTCAGCAGCAACACGGCGTCGAGGTTCGGCAGCAAGTCATCGGCAGCGCCCAGTTGCAAGCCGTGCATTTCCAAGATATTAAACGAGAGAACACCGAGTTGACTTTCCCGGAACAACGCCGTGAACATTACCGGATAGCTATGCAAAACCAGGATAATCCGCCGCTGGCTGTTACCGGAGTCAGCGGTGTCGGTCATGCTTATCAGTTAGTGTTTTTGCCGCAAGCCGATAAAGCTTATCGTTTGTACTATGGCGGTGAGCAATTTGCGCAGCCGGTCTACGATACGGCGGCAATTCAGGAATTGCTTGCTAAAGGTTATCCGCTCACTTCCGTAGATTTTGGCCCGGAGTCGGCTGTAGCCCAGAGCAACGCAAAACCGGATATCGGCAAGTTTTTGAATAGCCATTTGTTGCTGGGGGTGATGATAGGCTTGATGGTGGTGGTCTTGATCTGGAGTTTGTATCGGGTCGGCAAGCGGGTTGGGAAGATGCC
The DNA here is from genome assembly GCA_963705975.1 of uncultured Pseudomonadota bacterium. GTDB lineage: Bacteria > Pseudomonadota > Gammaproteobacteria > Methylococcales > Methylomonadaceae > Methylomonas. The sequence goes on along the minus strand of CAVPMI010000077.1, from coordinate 115,372 downwards.
TGAGTAAGCGACTATGTGTTCTTAGCAGATGACGGCATGACCTTCAATCCGTATGGTCCTGAAGTGGAAACCATAAATCAGGCTGACCGAATTTATGAAATCGTCCGTCATAAAGCGCTTAATATTGTCTGTGGCTATAATTATGTCGCGAATTTTGCTGATTGGTTTCCGCAATTCGAAACACTTGTGCAGCATAAGTGAATTTCTTCGTGCCGACGTTCAGTGAAAAGCCGGAACAAAAGAGTACAGACCAAGGTAAGCTGACTGTCTATTATGACGGCGCTTGTCCAAAATGCATCCCCGACCGAGAGCATTATGAAAAGCTATCGGGTCAAGCCGGCGAGCAGGTTTGCTGGTTTGATATTACGGGGCTGGAAAGTCGGCTACAAGAAATGGGTATTGATCCGCAAAAGGCTATATCCGAGCTGCATGTGAGGGATGCCGATGGCAGTAGCGTATCAGAGGAGGCGTCACAGTGGGCACAGAGTGTCTCAATCGATATTACCTGGTGTCACTTTTCAAAGTCAGTGTCAGCAGATTGTCAAAGCCGATGTCAGCGGGGATTTTTGGGAATGCCATACAAATTCAAATTTTCACGCCAACCTATCGACCGGAAATCGAGAGTCTGTTGGCAAATGGCACAACGCAGCGGTTCATCGCTCAGCGCTATCACACCACGGAAGCGAATCTCCATAACTGGCTTAAGAAGAATGGGTTGAAGGATACTAAATGACCATTGTCACTTGGTAGTTTATAAACTACAATAAGAAATGATCGAGATAAAGCAGACGGAGACTTTCAGGAAATGGCGAATGCAGCTTAAGGATGAGCGGGTACGAGGCTTGATAGCGTCCCGCTTAGACCGCCTTGGCTTTGGTCATGCTGGGGACGTGGAACCTGTTGGGCAAGGGATTAGCGAATTACGTATTCATTACGGCCCCGGATATCGCATCTATTTCCACAAACGAGGCGATACGATCATCGTTTTACTGTGCGGCGGTGATAAGAGTTCGCAAGCAAAAGACATCAAGGCGGCAAAACGACTAGCTGCTGAATGGAGTGAATGAAATGGCTGAGAAACTGACAATCTACGATCCCGCCGAGGATTTAGCTTCCGACGAAGCAATGGCAACCTTTATGGCCGAAGCGTTTGAGACAAACGATGCTGGTTACATAGCTCACGCACTTGGCGTCGTCGCCCGTGCGAAGGGTATGGCACAAATTGCCGGACTAACTGGACTTTCCCGCGAACAACTTTACCGTTCCTTTAGTGAGAATGGCAACCCGACCTTGAAAACAACGCTTGCCGTAATGAAAGCTCTTGGTCTTGATTTGACCACCAAGATTCACACCTGACTATCTTGCAGCTATAAGTTTACGCCTTGTAACTGTTCAAAATCCTATGAAACAATTCTGTCGTTTGTTTAAAAACACCCATAGGTATGCCAGGACTGCCGCTCGCCCATTTTTTCAGCGCCGCGATGGTGATAACCGATGTCGGGCAGCGCATCGACGATCTCTTCGCCATCCAGTTGCAAGGCTATGCGAAATGCGCCATGGACGCTAGGATGGTTGGGTCCCAGGTTTAGAAACATGAAATCGGTGTTTTCGCTCTGCCGCCGCATTCCCCAATCCTCCGGCACGAAGCGCAAAGCCTCTTGTTCAATTTCCTGTTGTGCGTCGGATAAGCTAAAAGGTACCATTTCAGTTGCGCGGGCGTAATGATCCTTGCGTAGCGGATGACCTTGCCAGGTTGGCCTAGCGGCTGCACAACACCAAACGCATCGCGATTAAACATACCATCCCCCTATGCGTTAAAAATAATCTAATTTGGCAATATAAATCAAAACAGGTATTGCAATGCTTACATTGTTTTGGATCGAGCCTATTTTTGATTAAATTGGGGGTACCACAAATAATGCGGGATTCTCCCACTTATCGCTAAAGACAAATTCATGTAGTCGCTTACGTTGTCTCGGCGCAAGATCACGTTCTTTTAATTGGTCTGGAAGGTCTGTCGGATCAGCTTTGTAGCCAATAGCAAGTGCCGTCCAGGCTTCGAAGCCTGTTGGTATTCCGTATAGTTCACGGGCTTTTTCCGGGTGCATGCCAATCATTTGATGCACAAATAATCCACGCGCTGTCGCTTCGAATAACAGATTGCCTGCTGCAAGGCCAAGATCATGCACCGCGGCTCGATTGTCTTTTCCATTCAGTTCAAATCTATGACTTACGATACCCAAGGCTAAAACCGGCGCATTTCTTGCCCAAAGCTGATTTCCATCAACAAGGCAGGAAAGAAGTTTTTGAAATTGCTCTGAATCGTTTTGACTGGCAATAATATATCGCCAGGGTTGTTCGTTATAAGAAGAGGGCGCCCAGCGGACTGCCTCAAACAATGAGCGCAAATCCGCTTCTGGAACCGGACGGTTTGCAAAGGCATAAGGACTCCACCGTTCAGCGATAAAGGCCTGTATCGGATAGTTGGGTGACGCCAATTTTACGTTCATAATTGCTCCTATTGATCGAGGGAAGCCAAACCGTCTGATCAAATCTACGGTACTTTGTAGTAAATACGCAATATGTATGAATACCTATTGGCAGGCATCATCAATTTTGAGTATCGTGAGAATAATTTGTTGGAACTTAACAATCTCAGCCGTAAAGACACAATGGCATATAATGGTAATTCATCTTATTTTGAGTCAAATGGGAGTAGTTGCAAAAAGCTTTATCTTTTGACCAACTTAGCATAATAAAACCCATCCATTTGCAATTCGCCGCTTAAAATTTGCCGGCCGTGCGGTCTTGCCTGTCCCCAATCAGCGTCGATAGGTAATTCCTGTGCATCGCTGTGTCTGCTCAAGAATGCGCCGATTTGCAATTCGTTTTCCTGCTTCAGCACCGAGCAGGTGGCGTATAGCAGGATGCCTCCCGGTGTCAGCAAAGTCCAGGCGGCTTCCAAGATATTGTGCTGCAAGGCTTGCAGCGCGGCTATATCGGTTTCCCGGCGCAATAATTTAATATCCGGATGGCGGCGGATTACGCCTAAGCCGGAGCAGGGCGCATCCAGCAAAATCCTCTCAAATTGCCGGCCAACTGCCCAGTCTTCCGGGTGGGCGGCGTCGCCGGCCAGTAGTTCGGCATGTAACTTTAAACGCTGCAAATTTTCGCTGACGCGCTGCAAGCGCGGTTCCTCGATATCCACCGCCAGCAGCGAGAGTAGGGCGGGTTGGTGTTCCAGTATCGCGGCGGTTTTGCCGCCGGGCGCGGCGCAGAGATCTAGTACATGTTGACCGGCTTGCACGTCCAGCAATGCGGCGGCGAGTTGCGCGGCAGTGTCCTGCACCGAAACCCGGCCCTGGGCAAAGCCGGGTAATTGTTCGACGCCCACGGCTTGATCAAGCACCAGCGCCGTATCGCATGCCGCTACGCCTTGCGCGGCAATGGCTTGTTCGGCTAGCATATCCAAGTAGGCGTCACGGCTACCTTGTAAGCTATTTACCCGCAAGGTGAGGGGAGGGGCTTGATCGTTGGCCGCTAGGATTTGCTCGGCCTGTTCCGGCCAGTCTTGTTCCAGTTGCCGGATAATCCAGTCAGGATGGTTAAAGCGGGCTTGCCTATCTTGTGCGCAGACTAAGTGCAGGGCATCGGCATCGCGCTGATATTGCCGCAATACCGCATTGACCAAGCCTTTGGCCCAGGGTTTGTGTTTGGTCGCCGCTACGGTTTCGGAAACGGCGGCGTGAGATTTAACCCGCATATATTGCAATTGAAATATGCCGATCAGCAGCAAGGCTTTGATGTCACCGTCTTTTTGTTTCAAGGGCTTGCTTAGCAAACGGCCCAGCATCAAATCAAGCGCGAAATAATGGCGGATGACGCCATAACACAAGGCTTGCACGAAAGCCCGGTCTTTCGGGTCTTTGAGTTTAGGTAGGCCGGTGTTGAGGGCTGTGGTCAAGGACTGGCCGTGGTCGATGACGTTCGCCAGGATTTCCGCCGCATAGCCGCGGATATTCATGAACCCAGCCTGACGTTGTCCGCACTATGGGCGTTGAGAAAGTCCTTGCCGGCGATGCGTTTGCCGCCAGGCAATTGTACTTCCAGCAGCCTTAATACACCACTGCCGGTGCCGACATCCAATTCATGCGCGCCACAATTGATTTCACCGGGAGTTAGTTTCCGGTCATCGACCAGTAGAGCACAGCGCCAGACTCGCAGCACTTCGCCTTTAAACATGGTTTGGGCGACCGGCCAGGCGTTCAAGCCACGGATTTTTCTGTCCAGTTCCACGGCAGATTGCCGCCAGTCCAGTATGGCTTCATTTTTTTCCAACTTTTCTGCGTAGCAGACCAGGGTTTCATCCTGCACTTCCGGTTGAGTTAGGCCTTGGGCGATTTGCTCGAGGACCTCCAGCAGGCCTTGCGCTCCCATTTTTGCTAGTTGGTCGTGCAGGCTGCTACTGGTGTCATTCGCTTGAATTAAGCATTCCAGTTTGTACAACATGTCGCCGGCGTCGAGTTTTTTCACCAATTGCATGATGGTAACCCCTGTCTTGGCATCGCCGGCTATGACCGCTCTATGGATAGGCGCGGCTCCACGCCAGCGCGGCAACAGCGAGCCGTGGACATTGAGGCAGCCGAATTTGGGCAGGTCCAACACCGCTTGCGGCAATATCAGGCCATAAGCGACCACCACCATTAAATCGGCCTGCAAGCCGGCAAGTTCTGCTATGGCCCCGGCTTGTTTAAAGTTTTCCGGCTGATACACCGGTATCCCTGCTGACAGCGCCAGTTGCTTGATGGGGCTGGCGGTCAATTTCCGGCCGCGACCGGCAGGCCTATCCGGCTGGGTGTACACTGCGATCACATGATGTGCGGAATCCAGCAGTGCTTGTAAGCTGGGGAGGGCAAACTCCGGGGTGCCGGCAAAAACGATATTCATGTTGTTCCTGATTAGCCTTGGCCTTTATGAATTTTTTCCAGTTTGGCTTTGATGCGGTTGCGTTTAAAAGCCGACAGATAATCCACAAACAGCTTGCCGATGAGATGATCCATTTCGTGTTGAATGCAGACCGCCATTAAGCCGGTTGCCTCCAGTTCAAAACGTTCGCCGTTACGATCCAATGCGCAGACGGTAATTGTTTCTGCACGGCTGACTTTTTCGAAAAAGGTCGGTACCGATAAACAGCCTTCTTCCGATTCCTCTGTGCCATCGGTTTTAATAATCTGCGGGTTGATCAGGCAAAGCGGGCCGTCTTTGTTTTCGCTGACATCCAGCACCAATATGCGCTTATGCACATTCACCTGCGTCGCGGCCAAGCCTATGCCTTTGTTGGCGTACATGGTTTCCAACATATCTGCGACCAAGCGCTTAATTTTGTCGTCAACGACCGCTACCTCGGCGGCCACAGTCCGTAGTCGCTTATCCGGAAATTCCAGAATGGTTAGTTTACTCACCCAACACTCCACTATCTTTACATAATTGTGTAATTTTAGCCGAAATCGGCATGGATTTGCAGATGAGGTTTAGAAAGCGGACATTGTGAAAAGTTCGCTTTGGGTTTGAGCGTTAATTCTCGTTACTTTTGTTTGGATTTTTCAATTATTTTAGTATTGGCGGCGCCGGAAGAGAAGCAGATTGAAAAAACCGCAACGCATTCCGCCCAGCCTTCTTGACCAGATACATGGCGGTATCGGCGCGTTTGATAATATCGTCCAAATTTGCGTCAGCATCCAGGAATAAAGTGGCGCCTATGCTGGGCGTGCTGTGGTAACTATGTTCAAGTAGTTGATAAGGTTGGTTTAGCGCCGCGAGAATTTTCTCTCCGACCAAAGTGGCTTGCATTGTGCTGTGTTGCGGGTCTTCTGTTAGTTCGTGCAGCATCACCACGAATTCGTCGCCGCCCAAGCGGGCGACGGTATCCTCGCCGCGGACGCAAGTGCTTATGCGTTGTGCTACCTGGATGAGTAGCAAATCGCCCATTTCATGACCTAAGGTATCATTCAAATACTTGAAATTATCCATATCGATAAACAATAATGCCCCATGCCGCCGACTACGGCGGGCGGAAGCTAAAACTTGCGTATATCTATCCGCTAACAGGCGGCGGTTGGGGAGTTGCGTCAGCGGGTCGTGGTAGGCCAAATTACGGATTAAAGTTTCAGTTTGGCTACGTTCTGCTTCAAGTGCTTTAATAACGGTAAGGTCGCGAATGAATACAAACATATCGCCCTGTGCTAATCTGGCGCTGATGGAAATCTCCGCCGGCCACAAACTACCGTCTTTACGTTTATGCAAGGTCTCAAACCGGTCATAGCCTTGGTGTTTGATTTTGGCTACATGGATTTTTGTTTCGGCGGGTTTCTCCGCGCCTTCCAAATCCGGTACGCCTAAGCGCAGCAACTCATCCTGCGTATAGCCCGACATCCGGCAATATGCTTGGTTGCAACCAATAACTTGCGCATCTTGATTCAGCAACAAAAATCCGTCTTGCGCGGTTTCAACCACCGCTCGATAGCGTTGTTCGCGTTCCGCAAGCAGCGCCTGATTTTCGCGTAAAGCTTGCTCTGCAAACTTGCGCTCGGTGATATCGGCGCGTATCGCCACATAGAGTTTGGGTTTGCCGTTGTCTCCCAATTGCGGAACGATAGTGGTAGATACCCAGTATAAACTGCCATCCTTGGCGCGATTACAAATGTCGCTTTTCCAGACTCCACCCTTGGCGATAGTCCGGTACAAGTGGGTAAAAAATTCTTTTGGGTGTGTGCCGGAATTAATCATGCGATGATTTTGGCCTATTAATTCTTCGCGGGAATATTGGCTAATCGCGCAGAATTGGTCGTTGACATAGGTGATAGTCCCCTTGGTGTCGGTGATTGCCACAATAGCATGTTGGTCGAGCGCGAATTTCTGATAATCCAGCTCCGCTTTGTCTTCTTGTTGTAGTTGCAACGATTCTTTCAGTTGGTAATTGGTTTTTTGGTAGTTACTGAAAAAGCGATGCATCATGCCTATGGAGAAGCTGACGATTACACCATCTGCACAAAACACCAGGAGGGAAATAACAGTTTGAGATTGAAAGTTAAAGACGAATTCAGCATAGGGTGGAAAGAAAAAATAACTGGCTAGTGTGGCGCAAAGACCGGTAGCGAATAAGGCGGGACCGGTGTTAAACAGCACAGCGGAAACAGCCACTGCCGGAAAAAAGGTGATAAATTGCAGTCCGGCATTTTCCGGTACAAAAGCAAGCCTAACAAAGAGCGCAAAAACCGAAAGCAACAGTGTCATACCATAAGGCCACAAGCCTGTACGTTTGGCTTGTACGCAGCCGGCATAATAGGCATCCAGTTTGCCTAGAAGATAATCCCAACCCATTTGAGAGGTTAGGTTGGTTTCTGATGTAGCGTGATTTTCAGTGGGGTTTAAATTTTCGACCACAACAGTCCGCGTTTTTTCTTTAGCATTCATTTTTCAACCACCTGGTTTAGCACGATGGGGAGAATCTGGCTTGCATAGTAGATTTTCTTAAATTCTCATGCAGGATTATCTTAAGTTTAGTTGGGTTTTTAAACTGTGATAAGTCGCCATATACTTAAATTGATGAATGCTTGCAAAAAGTCTGTTGCTTTTGGCTATAGACTTGTTTTTCAAGTCCTTGGTTTGCTGTAATGATTGGTTTTATTTTTGGCAGCGAAGTTAATCTAAATAATCAGTCTAAGTACGACTCTACATATAATTTAACATAATATACATTATGCGAAGTATATGAGTCAGCCAAGTCATCGCGGTAGGAGTTGGGAACGAACTATCAAAGATCAGCTTAATATGATCGGACGCAGATTAAGCAAAACCCCAAGCCTCAAACCAGAACTTACGAACCCGGATTTTTTGGGCCGAATCGTGGGTCGGCGCGGAAGGGATGCAAGCGCAACATCACAACTCAATCCTAATCCCTACCTCAATCACCCTTGCCACCGGTATTTTAAAATACTCGATAGCACTGGAAGCATTGTGCAACAAGAAGCGGAATAAAGCTCTGCGCCATTTCGGCATCGGGCTTCTACGCCGGAACGACAAATTTTCGCTACCGATAAAAAAGGATGCGGTTTTTTGATCAATAACCAACCCATCGTAATGACATAATTGCAAAGCGCGGCGCACATCCTGTTCTTGTTGAAAACCGAAATACATTTTAATCCGGAAAAAATTCCGCTGGGCGCCAAACACTCTAATTTTAACGCGATGCTCTTCATCAACGTACGGCTCGTCCTTGGTGACGATAGTCAACACGATAATCTGTTGATGCAACACATGGTTGTGTTCTAAATTATGCAGCAACACCTGTGGCACGCCATGCAAGGATTTTGCCAGATAAATGGCGGTACCTTCAACCTGTGCCAGTTTACTGCCTTGAATTTTGCGCTCCAAGTCCTCAAACATCACGCGTTTTTCTTCCATATTTTTCGCCAATAACTGCCGGCCTTTTATCCAGGTGGTCATCACCAGATACAAAACTAAACCCACAGTCACCGGCAACCAACCGCCATCCGGGATTTTCAAACAATTAGACAGGAAAAATAAAATATCGAATGTTAAAAACACCGCCAGGAAGGCCACGCTAGTCGGGGTATTCCATTTCCACAGCTTCTTAATCACGATAAAGGCCAACAGCGTCGTGGTAATCATCGTGCCGGTCACCGCCAAGCCATAGGCGGAAGCTAGCGCAGTGGAAGTCTGAAAGCTTAACACCAAAATAAACACCGAAATCATCAGCATCCAATTTATGGCGGGAATATAAATTTGCCCCATTTCGTCACCGGAAGTATGCGTAATGGTCATCCGTGGCGAGTAACCCAACTGAATAGCCTGCCTGGTCAACGAATAAGCGCCGGAGATGACGGATTGCGAGGCAATCACAGTTGCCACGGTCGATAAAATCAATAAAGGATACAATGCCCAATTTGGGGCCAGCAAATAAAAAGGATTTTCGATGGCCTCAGGATGGCCGATCAATAACGCGCCTTGACCAAAATAATTTAGCAAAAGGGCAGGAAACACAAAGCCGAACCAGGCAAAGCGGATCGGTTTTAAACCGAAATGCCCCATATCGGCATACAAGGCTTCCGCGCCGGTGATGCATAACACCACCGCACCCATGATTAAAAAGCCCTTCCAACCCATTTCCAGTAAAGTTTGTACGCCATAATAAGGGTTGACGGCCATCAGCACTTCCGGTTGTTGCACAATATTTACCAACCCCATTACCGCCAGCACCAGAAACCAAATACACATGATAGGTCCAAACAGTTTGCCTACGGTAGCCGTGCCTTTAGACTGAAATACAAACAGCGCCCCCAACACCGTAATCGTAGTAGGCTGAATATAATGCTCAAGCGAAGGCGCAATGATTTCCAAACCTTCCACGGCGCTCAACACGGAAATTGCCGGGGTAATCATGCTATCTCCATAGAACAGCACCGCGCCGACAAGGCCGGTACTGACGATAAGTGAAGTTTTGCGTGGATTAAATCTAGCGCTTTGCAAGGCCAAAGCTAATAAAGCGATGATGCCGCCCTCGCCTTTATTATCGGCGCGCATGATAAACACGGCATATTTAGCGGTCACAACCAGTGTCAAGGACCAAAAAATCAGCGATAGCGCCCCGAGTACATGCGGGCTATCTGTTGCTAATCCGGAATGAAAAACTTCTTTTACCGCATACAATGGGCTGGTGCCGATATCCCCAAACACGATACCCATCGCGCTGACAGTTAATCCGGCTAATTTCTGATGTGATTTAACTTCCATATTTTGCTTGAATTTGCATTGATTTAAACATAGGGAACAGCGCTACGGCGGGTTAATCCTGACTAAAAACAAGAAAAAACAGTAGCAGGCTGATTTAGGTTTGCAGGCGCTATTAGGTTATGCAGATATAAAAACAAAAACCGTTAAAAGCACTCACGTTAGCACTCTTTAATTCTGCGAATTTTTTGTAATTCTGTGGCTAAATGCTTTGTATAGGATAATCGAAATTGTTTAACAATTGGGGATAATTACTGCTAAAAAAATCGTGCGGTTCGGAATTACACGCTTCTTCACGAATTATACTGTCCCAAATCAGCCCGTCCAGCGCCAAATTAACCCCTTCTAAGCCGGCATCTTGCTCCGACATAAAGATATCTACAATATGGGTCGCTATCAAAGCTAAGTATTCCCCCGCACAAAATGCGTTGGCGCTAACCGGGTTAGTTTCAGCATACCATTTTTGCAAACCTGCGGCGGCGGCAATTTGGTGAATATCTAATAAGCGGATATGTTCCCGGATTTCGATTTGCAGCGAAAAAAAACCGTTTAAGCGGGACACAATACGTGGCAGAGAACTGCTTAACTGTAGCGAATACTGCTCGTAAATCCGCTCAATTGGGTCGGCAAAATTTGCCTGTATCACCAAAGCGGTCGAATTGTCCTGAATATAAGTCCACACTCTCGTCATGCGTGACCTATGTTCATACAAAAATTCTGCAGGAACGCCTGCATGCTGGTAATACTGGTCACGCAAGCTTTGCAAGGAATTAAGTAAGATGATTAAATGAGGCTTAAAAGCAAACAAGGCCGATGCCGGATGGAAATCTCTGAGTTCAGGGCCATCCAAAACGGCAACAAAGATCTCGGCTACAAAATTATGCTGTTTAAACAAAGCCTGTAACTGCGGGATAATCTGCTCCACCATGCAGTCGGCTAATAAGGCAATCTTTAGAATTTCGGTTTCGCAAGGCAAAGGCGGCAACTGTGCTTCTTCAAGAAAATGGAGATAAGGTTGACGGCAAGTCATGCAGAAAATTATATACGAATGTTGATTAAAATATATTAAGAGCAATAACTAAGCCAATAATGATAAAACTACTTGGCCGGCAATCGCAAACCACACCCGCAACAAGCATTAGACTTTACAGAATATTGCGAATTGAATTATACGTCTATTGTACAAAAGTCTAAAGAAAGATGCTTTTAGGCATACCGGCAAAAGTTGATTTGCACTACAATCAGTGTATTGTCAGCCACATCTTTTCAGGAAATCTTATGAAATACAATCCATGCGTCGATGCCTGCACTACAGACGGGACACATTGTGCCGGTTGCGGGCGTTCCCATGCGGAAATCGCCGAAACCAAACAGCTGGTTAAATCGGCGGTAGAGTTTATCCGCCGCCAGGAATATGAAAATCCGGAAACATTTGTCGCAGCCATCAGTAAAAGCATTTTGAAAAAACTGGCGAAACCGGAGTAATGAAAACCTGACAACCTTGTAGGAACGGGCCACGCCCGCGATGAAGGCCTACCCAGTCCTAAAGGCCGTGGCCCGCTCCAACATATTTTCTAATATTGATTTTCGCTGAACAGTTACAAGAAAATTTACTTTCTTTTAGCGTACTGCTTCCAAAACGTCGCGGCGCTTTCCACGTTCTTCCAGGTCTGGGTTTGGAAAACCGCATCGTCAAACACCTTGGGCCATTGCGGCTCCTGGGGTTTTACCTCGGCGCGGATGCGGTGCAGGTCTTTGAAACCGTAGACAAAATCATCTTCAAAAGTCACCTGCTCCACATGCTCGAAGTCGTGTTCGCACGGCTTCATATCCAGGAAACGGTAAATCCCCTCCAAAATAGATTTCGGTTTGCGGGTTAAGTCTTCATAGTCGATAAAATACATGCTATCCAGCCAACCGCGCGTCACTGCGTCGCGAATAGCCACATAAGCCCGGCCTACCGGTTGGCTATCGTCTATAAAGGTTTCCACCCGCCCTAAGGCGGTTTTAAACTTCAAGGCTAAATTGGCCTCCTGCTGGATCTGCCCCAGCGCCGACGTTTTCCGGTATAAGCTTTCAAAAGACGCCAGCACGTCGCGCATATCGCGCACCGTGACCAACACTTTTACTTTGTCCCGCCCGCCCACTAACTGCGCCCCCATCTCCAAAAACTCGGTCCAATACCGGTTTTTGTCGATGCAGATCGGCTGTTCGGCATGGGCAAAATAGGCGTACAACATGGCCCGCAGCACGCGCTCCTTGGTTTCCTCGCTTTGCTTGCGCTCTGCGGCTTGGAAGGCGTCGTTGCGATCCCAGTTATTGCGCACCTGCACCAGCATATCGACTATGCCGGAGGTGGGCGTCACATAGATACTATGATGCTGGGCCAATATATTCGCCAACAATGTCGAGCCGCTTCTCGGCAGTCCGGCTAGAAAATAAATTTGCTTGCTCAAGCGTTGACCTCGTTTGCGTGTTGTTTAATAATCGCCTCAGCGGCGGTATTTTTCCGGCGTTTTATCCAAGCGCCCATAAAGCTTAAACCCGCAGGCAATCAACTGGATTCAGCAGGTTCCGGCGCCGGGGCGGAAGCAGCGGCGACGGTCAATAAAATATCGCCGGCCATACTGTTGTAGTTTACCTCCAGAACTAGCCCGTTGCCTATGTTAACACTGGTGGCGTTACCGGTAAAAGGGCCGTCTTCGATGTAGTCAAATTAATCCCTCAAGTTGCCGGAGGTAAGCTGCGCTAAAGTAAAGGAATAATTGCAATACAACTGAAAATCAGCACATTCACAAGCAGAATACATTGACTCTATACGACTAATAGCCGTACAATGCATTAGCAAATCAGTCAGGATTAATGATCATGGGAACAGCATTTAAGCATGCGCGTATGGAACTCAAGACCACAGAGGAGATGAAAGACCTTATCTTTCGCGCTGCGGCGTTGATGGGTATCGACGCAACAGCTTTCGTTCTTGCACCTGCCGCTGAGCGTGCGCAACAGGTTATCGCGAATTATTCCGCAATTCAGTTAAGTCTAGAGGGTCAGCGCCGTTTTGCTGCGCTGATGCAGCAGCCGCCAGAGCCCACCCAGGCCATGCAGGCTCTCGGAGAATTGCCGGATTTCGAGGAAATCAGGTAAATGTCGGTAAAGATTGAGAAGTTTGATCCGGCTAAAAAATATAAAGACCTGAAAAAATTAAACTGCGGCAATCAAACCATTAATAAGTTCGTTATCAATAGCCTTAAACCACAAGTCAAAGCCGGTACTTCAGTGGCTTGGGCGCTGCTTGATACGGCTAATCATGACAGAATCGTAGGTTTTTATACTTTGATGATGTCTTATGTTAATCAAAATCTCCTGAGCAATATCTCGAACCAGTCATTGCCTAGCATGGTTCCTTGCGTACGTTTAGTCATGCTCGGCGTTGATCTGGCCTACCAACGCAATAATTACGGCAAACGACTGATGAAGCATGCCCTTGGCGAAACCAAGAAAGCCGCCAATTTTGCCGGGTGTCGCGGCATGTACCTCGCAGCGGACCCAGGGGCGATTTCCTTTTATACGCATTTGGGCTTCTGCGCACTGGAAACACTTGATAATCCGCAGAGTCCAACGCCGATGTTTCTATTCACGGAATCTTTCTTTTAGACGGAACAGCGTAGGTTGGGTTGCCGGTAAAACTACCTTCGACGCTATGCGAAAAGCTTTATCCCTCCGCGCACACCTTCAACCTATACCCTACCCCGGACTCCGTCAACAAAAACTTCGGCTGCGCAGGATCTGCTTCCAGCTTTTGCCGCAATTGACTCATATAAATCCGCAAGTAATGGGCGTTTTCCTGATAAGACGGCCCCCAGACTTCTTTAAGGATTTGTTGATGCGTTAAGACTTTGCCGGCATGTTTGACCAACACCGCCAACAAACGGTACTGGATCGGCGTCAGATGCACCTCGGTATCGTCAACGCTCACCAGCCTATTTAGCAAATCGACTTTCAGATTGGCGTTGATAAAGATCTCGCTCGGCGTTTGCGTTGGGTCCTGCGAGCGAAACGCATGCCTTAACGCCACTCGCAGCCTTGCCAAGAGTTCACCGATACCGAAGGGTTTGGTCAGATAGTCATCCGCGCCGGCGTCCAAGGCATCGATTTTGTGTTGTTCGCTACTGCGGGCCGATAACACCAGTATCGGAATCGCCGACCAACCACGGATTTCCTTTATCACTTGCACGCCGTCCATATCCGGCAAACCGAGATCGAGTATCACCAAATCCGGCTTACGCACGCCGACTTCAATAAGGCCTTGTTTACCGGTCTCCGCCTCAAAAACCGTAAAGCCCTGGGCGCTCAAGCCGGTACGCAAGAAGCGGCGAATGGGCGGATCGTCTTCGATAACGATAATGATAGGATTGGTCTTTGCCATTTAAAGTGTTATTCTTCAAGTACCGGCGCGGGTTGATCTACCGGCAGCACAAAAATAAACTCCGCCCCGCCCTCATCGCGGTTACGGGCATGAATGTTACCGCCATGCACTTTAACGATTGCACGGCAGATCGCCAAACCCAAGCCGACGCCGCTTTGCGCCGACTCATGCCTGGTTTGATAGAATTTCTCGAACAAGCGCTCCTCCTGTCCAGGCGGAATACCTGGCCCATAGTCTGCAATAGCAATACTCACCGCCTGTTCGCTGGCCTCAGCGGTTATTTCTATCGGGCTGCAGGCCGGCGTATAGCGTAGCGCATTTTCCAACAAATTGATGATAACCTGTTCAATCATCACCGCATCCGCAAACACCATGGGAATGCCCGGCGGCAGTTTGACCTGCACAGGCCGTCCCTGCAAGGGTTTTTGTAAAATGGTCAGCGCCGTGCCAATGATCTCTTCTACCGGATGCCACTCCCTATTCAGCTCCAACGCGCCGGCGTCCAGCCTGGCCATATCCAAGATATTATTCACCAAACTTGACATGCGCTCGGCTTCATCGACAATGGCGCGGCTTAAATCCAGCTTATCTTGCGGCTGCAAATGACCATCGTCTTCCGCTAAGGTGCTGGCGGAACCGATGATGGTCGCCAACGGCGTGCGTAAATCGTGGGAAATAGCACTGAGTAGCGAGTTGCGCAAGCGTTCCGCCTCAATTTGGCTATGCGTAACGCGGGCTTGCTCGGCGAAGCGGATTCGCGCCACAGCCTGGCCGATCAAGCGTAAAAAGGTTTCCAGCAGTTTTTGCTGTTCGGGTAAAAACACCCGGCGCAAATTAACCGGCAACAAGGCCAACACCCCTAAGACTTTTTCTTCGTTATGAAACGGGAAATAAATTGCCGTCGCCCCCGGCAAGGTATTGGTGCCCTGCCCGGCCATTTCGTTGTGGTCGAACACCCATTGCGCCACGCTCAGGTCAGCGGCATGCAAGGACTCAGTCAACCCTGGACCCTGCGGAAAAACAATCCGCCCATCGTGATTAGGAAACAAAATAACATTGCGGCTGCTGAATTCGGCATGTAAATGCCGCACGGCGGTGCGCACAATGTCTGCTTCGGATTGGCTGGCGGCCAAGTCCTTACTCATAGCGTACAGCATGGCGGCGCGGCGTTCCCGATGCGACGCTACTTTGGCTTGCGAGCGGACGTTCACCATTAAATTACTAATGACGATGCCCACCACCAGCATGGCGACCAGCGTGATTAGAAATTGACTGTCGGACACCGAAAAACTGAAATAAGGCTCGACAAACAAAAAATCAAAACTGCCGACGCCCAATACCGAAGCCAACACCGAAGGGCCACGGCCAAAGCGGGTAGCAATAAACACCACGCCTAATAAATAAACCATCACCAGATTGGCCAGTTCTACCCGGCCAAACACGATTTGCCCTACCAAAGTGCTTAGCAGCGTAACGGCAACGGCCCAAATATAGCCTTTATACACTTTTTTGGTTTTAGAAGGAATGCGTTGCCGCAGTCCGGGCAAAGAGCCTCTTCTAAATAAGGATGGCTCGCCAACCAGTTCCTTGCGATCATCCGGGTGCGGACTTCCCAACAAATAGATATTAATGTTATGGGCGTGACTGATCAGCACATCGACCACTGAGCCCTGCAACCAGCGCCGCCAGCCGCGGCGGGAGGGTTTGCCGACCACGATTTTGTTAATATTCCGATCGCGCGCAAACCGGATCAGCGCCTCGCTCATTTCCGGCGCGCTCAGCGTCACGGTTTCCGCGCCCAATTGTTCGGCCAAACGCAAAATTCTTAAGACGCCATCGCGTTTTTCGGCCGGTAACCGCTGTAATTGCGGCGTTTCAACATAGATGACGATCCATTCCGCCCGCAGATTAGTCGCCAAGCGCTTGCCGGCCCGCACCAGGCGTTCCGCCAGCGGATTCGGGCCGATGCACACCAGTATGCGTTCATTGACCTGCCACACTTCGCGGATCGCATGATCTTCGCGATAATCCAGCATTTGCGCGTCCACCCGGCTGGCGGTTTGCCGCAAGGCTAATTCACGCAACGCAATGAGATTGCCTTTCCGAAAAAAATGCTTGATGGCTTCCTGGGCTTGTTGCGGTAAATAAATCTTACCTTCCCGCAAACGGCCTAATAATTCATCGGGCGGCAAATCTACCAATTCGATTTCGTCGGCGTCTTCAAACACGGTATCCGGCACCGTTTCCCAGACCCGAATCCCGGAAATCTGCCCAATGTCGTCATTCAGGCTTTCCAAATGCTGCACATTCAGCGCCGTGTAAACATCTATGCCGGCGTCCAACAATTCGTGAATATCCTGCCAGCGTTTCGGATGTCTGGAACCGGGCGCATTGGTATGCGCCAGTTCGTCAACCAGGATGATCGCCGGACGGCGCTTCAGGGCAGCGTCTATATCAAATTCTTGCAGCGTCGCGCCCTTATAATCGATATGCCTGGTGGGTAGTACTTCCAAGCCCTCCAGTAGAGCCTGAGTTTCCTTGCGGCCATGGGTTTCCACCAGACCGACCAACACATCCAGATTTTCCGAACGCCGCTCGCGCGCCGCCAACAGCATTGCATAGGTTTTACCCACCCCCGCAGCCGCCCCAAAAAAAATTTTTAATCGGCCACGCCGCGCTTTGGCCGTGTCACGTTCTACGCGGGCCAGCAATTCATCAGGATCGGGCCGTTCAAGATTCATAGCTTATGTCCTTGTTAAAAATCAAAGGAAAATCAAAGGGGTCAGACTCGATTGATTTTATACCAAAAACAAGTTAAGCTGTTAATTCTATATTATTTAGTGATTTAGAGCCTATGGCGCGTCTTGCAAGAATAAATCTACTCGGGCAACCGCAACACCTCATCATCCGAGGTAATAATCGCGCTGAAATTTTTTGCTGTGAAACAGATTATATCTTTTATCAGGAAAAGCTTCAGGCTGCTTGTAAAAAACATAATTGTCAAATTCACGCCTATGTGTTGATGACCAATCATGTGCATTTATTGATAACTCCTTTTACTGAAGGAGGGCTGGGGAAAACGGTGCAAATGCTTGGCCGAAAATATGTGCAATACTTTAATCATTGTTACCGGCGCTCCGGCACACTCTGGGAGGGCCGTTATAAGGCGACGCTTGTTGATAGCGAATCGTATTTGTTAACTTGCATGCGTTATATTGAGCTAAATCCGGTGCGAGCAGGCATGGTAACAGACCCGGCTGATTATCCCTGGTCTAGTTATCGACACAATGCATTGGGCCAAATTGATAATCTAGTGGCGCCCCATGCAGAATTTAGCCGGCTAGGGATTGAGAGTGGTGATTGTCATGCTGCATATAAAGCGCTATTCTCCCAGATTTTGTCTGAAGCCTCGATGAAAGATATAAGAGAGGCAAGCAATAAGGGTTGGGCATTGGGTGACACCCGCTTCAAGGAGCGAATTCAATCACAATTGGCTAGGCGTATAGAGCCTATTGCCAGAGGTGGCGATAGAAAATCAGCTCAATATAGAATCAATCGAGTCTGACCCCTTTGATCTCTTGGCGCGTCTTGCAAGAATAAATCTACTCGGGCAACCGCAACACCTCATCATCCGAGGTAATAATCGCGCTGAAATTTTTTGTTGTGAAACGGATTATATCTTTTATCAGGAAAAGCTTCAGGCTGCTTGTAAAAAACATAATTGTCAAATTCACGCCTATGTGTTGATGACCAATCATGTGCATTGATTGATAACGCCTTTTACAGCACTGGAATCAAAGGGGTCATGGAATCAAAGGGGTCAGACTCGATTGATTTTATACAAAAAACAAGTTAAGTTATATATTTTATATTGTGTAGTGTCTGAGAGCCTATGGCGCGTCTTGCAAGAATAAATCTACTCGGGCAACCGCAACACCTCATCATCCGAGGTAATAATCGCGCTGAAATTTTTTGCTGTGAAACGGATTATATCTTTTATCAGGAAAAGCTTCAGGCTGCTTGTAAAAAACATAATTGTCAAATTCACGCCTATGTGTTGATGACCAATCATGTGCATTGATTGATAACGCCTTTTACAGCACGGTGCATTTCGGTTTAGTTAGAAAGCCCCCTATCATCGCCTCCAAACCTCTTATGTAATTCCAGATTAACCTCCAATACATTGATCAGATCCTCTCCCGCCAGTCCGCCGAAGGGCGCCGAGGCATGTGTTTGCAGTATGTCTTGGATTTCCTGCCGCATCGCAGCCGGATCGCGCTTTAAGTCAGCCGCCCACTTGCCGGCGACGCGATCGAGTTGATACCGGGCGTTGTCCAGGGTGATATGCGGATCAAGACCGGAAGCCGAGGTCGTGACTAGGTCGCCGGGTAGGTTCTGCAATTCGGCTTTAGCGTGTTCTTCCCGCCACATGTCAAAAAAGACTGACTGGATATCCGGGCCTTTACTCAGCAATTCGAAAACGGTGGTCATTTGTCCTGCCTGTTCGCTGCTGACCGCAACCGGAAATTTCCCTGGGTTTTCCTCGGAAAAATTTCGAAAGAACGCCACGGCCAAATCGCCCTCGCTTGGCGTTGATAAGCCAGGATTATTCTTGATAAATTGCACGACGATGTGCGGATGATGTTTCACCCAATCCTCCAGATACGCGGCATGCTCGGGGTCCGCCTTGATCCAGGCTTGCGCTAAGGAGGTATGCAACGCCGCCCATTGCGCAACGATATGCGGTTGCTTACGATAATGGTCTAGCGCAAACCAATGTTCCAAATCCGCCGCCACCGGTAGTCCGGCTTGCGGGCCGCCCGCATAGCGGACCAGCGGACCCAGGGTACGCGCCACCCGATCCCGCAAGACATAATTAGACGCCGCCAGCGCTGAAGACGCGGAGGCCGCCGCATTGTAACCGGCAGCTGAAGGGCGGGGATGAAAATAGCCATCGCTGCTGAAAGGCTGGGCGATGAGCTGCGAACCCACCGGCTGACCGTCCTCCCCCAGCAAACGGCTGCCATTAGCCTGAAAAGGGAAAACCCACTGCCCCACTGACCAGAGCGCCAAGGGGTAAAGTCCGCAGCAGAGTACAACGGCCAGGGTCAATAACAGGATACTTTTGGAAATAATCTGCCGCATTATATGCCTCCCGACTTAGTAAGACCTTAGTGAATCAGCTGCAAACTGAACAGCAACAGATCTATGAATTTGATGCCGAAGAAAGGCGCAATCACCCCGCCTAGCCCCCAAATCAAGAGATTCCGGCGCAATAAGGCATCCGCGCCCAGCGCTTGATATTGAACGCCCTGGAGGGCCACCGGAATCAAGGCAGGAATGATGAGGGCGTTGAAGATCACCGCCGAGAGAATAGCCGAGGTGGGCGAATGCAATTGCATGACATCTAAACTTTTCAACCACGGCAAAGTGCCGGCAAACAGCGCCGGGATAATGGCAAAGTATTTAGCCACGTCGTTGGCGATAGAAAAAGTCGTCAAAGAGCCGCGAGTGATCAAGAGCTGCTTGCCGATTTCCACGACTTCGATCACTTTGGTCGGGTCGCTGTCCAGATCAACCATATTGGCGGCGTCTTTGGCCGCCTGGGTACCGGCGTTCATAGCCAACCCGACGTCGGCCTGCGCCAAGGCCGGCGCATCGTTAGTGCCGTCGCCCATCATCGCCACCAATTTTCCCGCCGCCTGCTCTTTACGGATATAGGCTAGCTTGGCTTCGGGTGTCGCCTCAGCGATAAACTCATCCACGCCGGCCTGGGCGGCGATGGCGGCGGCTGTCAGCGGATTATCGCCAGTGATCATCACCGTGCGTAAGCCCATGCGTCTGAGGCGTTCAAAGCGTTCCTGCATATGCGGTTTTAAAATATCGGAAAGCACCACTACGCCAGCGATTTCCTTGCCGTCGGCAACCACCAGTGGCGTTGCCCCTTTCGAGGCCACGCTGGTCACCATCGTTGTCAATTCCTTAGGGATCACGCCATTTCGGCCTTTTACCCAGGCAATAATCGCATCCGGCGCGCCTTTACGCAGTGCGCGGCCATCGGGAAGATCAATGCCGCTCATGCGGGTCTGCGCGGAAAAAGCCACAGCGGAAACCACCGGCGGAATGTCGATCTGCTTACGCGTACGCTGCTGGACCAATTCAACGACGCTTTTGCCCTCCGGCGTTTGATCCGAGATGGATGCCAAGGCGGCGAGCCGCGCCAGTTCCGCCCAGGTAAAACGCCCCAGCGGCAGGAATTGCGTAGCCTTCCGATTACCCAGGGTAATGGTGCCGGTCTTATCCAGCAACACCACATCCACATCACCGGCCAATTCGACGGCTTTGCCGCTTTTGGCGATGACATTAGCCTGCAGCGCCCGGTCCATGCCGGCAATGCCGATCGCCGCGAGCAGCGCGCCTATCGTGGTCGGAATCAGACAAACCAGCAAGGCGATCAAGGTCGGAATATCAGTCCCTAGGCTGTGCATAGGGGTCGCAAGACGCAGATAGTCGGTCATATAGTGCTCGGCATTCCAGGCCATGGCCCAGAGCGGAATCACCACGATCAAAAAGATCAACGAGAAAGCCGATAGCACCAGCGTCAAAGCGATTTCATTCGGGCTGCGTTGCCGGATCGCGCCTTCGACTAGAGCGATCATCCGATCCAGGAAAGCATGCCCGCTCTCGCTGGAAATTCTCACGATAATCCGGTCCGACAGTAATAAGGTGCCACCCGTGACGCCGGTACGATCACTGTCCGCAGCGCGGATCACCGGCGAAGATTCGCCAGTAATAGCCGACTCATCGACACTGCCGATGCCTTCGATGATGTCGCCGTCGCCTGGTATCATCTGCCCAGCTTTCACCACTACCCGGTCGCCGGGCTGCAAATCCGCAGAGGAAACCAGTTCGGTCTCTCCCTCGCTGTTGAGGAGGTACGCCGGGGTTTGGTGTCTGGCAAGGCGCAGCGAATGGGCCTGCGCCTTGCCCCTGGCTTCAGCCAAAGCCGTCGCAAAATTGGCGAACAGCACGGTCAAAAACAGCCATACATCGACTGTCACGAAATAGCCCAAGGGGACTTGACTGGATTTATCGCCCAAAACAGCATCTATGATGTAGCAAAAGGTCAGCACGGCGCCGACCTCAACCACGAACATCACCGGATTCTGCCACTGAATTTCGGGCCGGAACATGTGTAGGGATTGCCTGAAAGCCGCCACCGCCAGGTCTTTAGTCAATAGAGGGGTTTTTTTTTGCCGGCGTTGCAAGATAGCCGCTTGACCCAATAATGAGGACTCTTTCATGCACTTCTCCCTTTAAAAAATCAGTCTGGCGCATACACGCAGAGCGCGCGGAACATGAATCGCTGGCCACCGCTCAGCCGCCGAAAGGCATAGGCCCCAAGTGTTCCGCTACCGGACCCAGCGCGGCAACCGGCAAAAATAGTAAAGCGCCCACAATTAGAATGGTGCTAAGCAACAGCACGCCGAAGGTCAGAGTGTCGTCCCGCAAGGTGCCCAGCCCGAATGGACTGGATTTCTTTTCGCCCAGGTAGGCCGCCATGGCGATCGGTGCAATGATAGGAATATAGCGGCTGATAACGATAACCGTACCCGTGGCTATATCCCACGCGGCGGCGGTGGGCGCCGGCGCGGGATTGTTGTAAAAACCGTAGGCAACCGCCAAACCGTCGAACGCCGAGCCATTATTCGCGGAGGCGGAGGAGAACTGGTAAAGCAACTGTGAAAACCCGTGCGAGCCGGGATTACTCACCGCCAGCAAGCCCCAGTCCGTCGCGGCAAACAGGCCGGTGGGCATGAGTATCATCAGCGGATGGATCAGCAAAGCGATGATGGCCAGCTTGACTTCGCGAGCACCGATTTTTTTACCCAGGTACTCCGGAGTGCGGCCAACCATCATGCCGGCCAGAAAAATGCCTAGCACAATATACAGCAGCATATTGATCATGCCGACACCCTTGCCGCCGAATATACAATTCAGCCACATGCCCGCCATCGGCGCTAACGCTGCTAGAGGATTAAGGCTGTCGGCTTCCGCATTCACCGCGCCGCAGGTCACATCGGTGGTCAAGGCGGCAAAAGTCGCCCCCGCAGAGACGCCGAAGCGCAATTCCTTGCCTTCCAGATTGCCCAGATGTTGGTCCACCGGCAAGCCGGCCACGGCCGGCAGGGTTATTCGCCTATCAACCTCCCCTGCTTCGCCGCGTATCGCATAACTGCGCTGCAGCGGGTGAGCGGTCAGACCGGGGTTGGGCTGCAAGGTGTCAAAGTAAACCGACCACACGACGGTGCCGGTCATTAACAACAACATGACCGAAAATATCACCAAGCCGTGGCCGAAGCGCCGCAGCATGCGTCCATACATCAACACCAAGGCGAAAGGAAACAGCATCATGGCCAGCGTGTTAAAGAAATTGGACAGCGCAGTGGGATTCTCAAACGGATGCGCCGAATTCATCCCATAAAATCCGCCGCCGTTGGTGCCCAGCATTTTAATGGCTTCAAAAGCCGCCACCGGCCCTAGCGCAATGGTTTGTTGTAGAGCTAGACCGTCAGCGTCGACACCCAGTACGGCGGGTTCCAGGGTGTTTGCCTGAAAGCTGGTGGCAAACGTCATCGGGCTGCCCTGCTGAATAAAGATCAGGGCGATGACGAAGGCAATCGGTACGAATAAATAAGCCAGCACCCGCCACATATCCAGGAAAAAATTCCCCAAATGCTGATCGCTGCGCAACGCGCGAATAATAGCGATCAAAGCGCACAAACCCACGGCCGCCGAAACAAACAGATTGGTGACGCCAAAGAAAATCTGGCTGAAATTAGAGAGATGCTGCTCCCCGGAATAATGCTGCAAATCCGTATTAGTCATAAAGGAAACCACGCTATGGAAGATAGTGCTCGGCGCCAACAGCGTCTTATTATCCGGATTTAGCGGCATCCAAGGCTGCAGCGCAAGGATCAAAAAACCGAAAATAAACAACAGCGTATTAAAGACCAGCAAAGAACCTGTGTATTGCAGCCAGGTCTGCGGTCCGCTATCCAAGCGTTTTTCGATCCAGGCCAACAGAGACCCGGCCCGGTACTTGCCATCCATGATCCAGGCCAGATAACGACTCAACGGAAAGGCTGTCAAACTGGCTGTGACCAGTAAGGCAAAGGGCAGTAACCAAGTTTGGATAAACATAAATCAACCTACTTCGATTTAGTCACTGTTAGCGGTCTATGCCCGATTCAGAACCACTCAGGCCGCACCAATGCAGCGATTAGATAGATGAATACCAGAAATACTACGATGATGGTCAAATAAATCAACTCGATATCCTCGTCACTAAATATATTGACAGGCTTTCATAAATCCATAACATACAGCCATTAAGGCTAGCCCTAAAAAGAACATCGCCGGCAGCCATATAAAGGGATTCAACACGTTAACCTCCAACTATTTCAGGGAAAATAGTAATTATTAACTGATTAATGATCATACAACATCAAACATAAAATATATGTAAGTAAGAATGCTTAACTGCTCTTGGAGAATCATACAACGTCAAACATAGTTCCTACGCCGTCCGCGCCAAAATCGGAAACACCGCCGCCAATCCTTCAGTAATAAACTCAACCGCTATGGACAGAATAATTAGCCCAAATACCCGCGTGATCACATTCATACCGGTTCTGCCTAGCAAATTGGCGATTTTTTCCGCCGTCAACAAGCAAATCAACACTGCAACCGCAACTGAGGCAATCACACTGACTATAAGCAAATCATGATGCCAGGCAGGGTTTAGATTATGGTTAACTATCACGCTACTCATCGCACCGGGACCACTCAAGAGCGGAATGGCCAAAGGCACGACGGCAACCGAATCTTTATCGAAAGACTCGGCTCGTTCCTCCGGAGTATTTCTAGAACGGTCGCTAGAGGCTTTCAACATGGATATCCCCATTAACAGGACCACAATTCCGCCGGCGATTTGAAACGCCGGAATACCGATACCAAATAGTTCCAGCATCGACTTTCCTCCGGCCAAGGCCAACAACAATACCGCCGCAACCGACATGGCGCACACTATAGCAATAGCGCGCCGCTCTTCGGAACTACGATATTCAGTCAGGCTAATAAACAGCGGGATAGCGCCTACAGGATCGACCACAGACAAAAGCCCGGCTAATAACTTGATATATTCATTAAAGTCCGCGATCAACAAAATAATTATCCAAACTCATGTCATTTGGGTTGGAGGATTTGGATCCACTACTGCTACCGTCGCCGGACGAGCAGGACTGATACTCAACATTTGCTGTTCTAGCTTGTCCAGCCGTTTATGCAGTCTTACCAATTCTACAAGAATACGATCCTCTCCACTGGAAAGCGTGCTGGCGTCTTCTCCTAGTTTTTTAACGCTACCACCGATTTCCTCAATGTTTTTACCGATCAAGGCAACTGAAACCAAGGCGGTAAAAATGGAAAAAAACACCAGTCCAAACAAAATTAGGGCCGCTGCCAACAAACGGCCCCAAAAGGAGATAGGTACAACGTCGCCAAACCCTACATGCGTCATTGTCACCCAGGCTGACCATACGCCGTCTTGCAGGGAATGTATATTGGGATCGACCAAAAACAACAATATTCCAACTGCAAGGGTCACTAGAATCGCCAGCAGCACCAGATAACCCAAGGGTTTGGATTTAATCAGGTCAGTTCTGAAACTGTTCCCCCAATGCAGCGCTTTTTTAAAATCATCTAAGCTGTACATAGCTTTTCATCCCATTTTTAAAATAGTCAGATCAAATCATACGTTCGGCGCAACGAGCCAGCAAACAGGCCCGATTTAAATTATTAAGCAATAAAGGAGCTGTTCTTAAGGCTTCTTTTGGCAACCAGTCCAAATGCAGTCTAAGTCCTGCATTAGACATCAAGACCACTTCGACGCCGGGTATGCCGCCTACATATCAGCGTGACGGATTGTTTAGCTTAACTGAAAACTAACAACAATATAGGAGCGGGCCATGCCCGCTCCACGTTTTTCTAATATTGCTTTTCGCTGAATAGGCACACGTTAATTTACTATATAAAGCACCATTAAATGCCCTTAGCGTTAATGACCCACTTGATCCAAAGCCAAATTCAATTGCAACACATTCACCCTAGGCTCGCCAAACACGGTCCACTGCCGATCTTCGCTATAGGCGCTGACCAACTCCCGGACTTTAGCTTCACTAAGGTTGCGCATCTTAGCAATACGCTGAACCTGATAGTCGGCTGCCGCCAAACTAATCTGCGGATCCAAGCCACTGCCGGAAGCGGTCACTAAATCGACCGGGACCGGGGCTTTATTGCCAGGATCGGCTGCTTGCAGGGCTTGGATTCTGGCGGCGACCGCATCAAGCAACGCTGGGTTGGTAGGCCCAAGATTAGAGCCGCTGGAAGCGCCGGCGTTATAGCTATAAGGCGAGGTACCCGATGGACGGCTCCAGAAATACTTGGGTTCGCTAAAGGTTTGGCCGATTAAAGCTGAACCGACCAATTGCCCTTGCTTGTCCTTCAGCAAGCTACCATTGGCTTGCTCGGAAAACAGCAGTTGCGCCAAGGCAGTTACCACGGCCGGATATAGCGCGCCGGTTAATAGCGTAAATAACAACAACATCATCGCTGCGGGTCTTAAATAGGTAGACATGTTTTTCTCCGTTACACCAAGTGCATTGCTACAAGCATTAAATCTATCGCCTTAATGCCGATAAACGGCACAATCAAGCCGCCTACGCCATAAATCAACAAGTTGTTTTGCAAAAGTTTTTCCGCGCCGACCGGTTTATAACTGATGCCTTTTAGAGCCAGCGGAATCAACGCGATAATGATCAAGGCGTTAAATATTACCGCCGAAAGTATCGCGCTGGCCGGCGTCGCCAAGCCCATCACATTCAGGACGTTCAAAGCCGGATAGGTGGTGGCGAAAGCAGCTGGAATAATGGCGAAATATTTGGCGACATCGTTGGCGATACTAAACGTCGTTAGCGCGCCACGGGTCATTAGCATTTGCTTGCCGGTTTCAACAATCTCAATTAGCTTAGTGGGATTTGAATCCAAATCTACCATATTCCCGGCTTCCTTGGCGGCCTGAGTACCGCTGTTCATGGCGACCGCCACATCGGCTTGCGCTAAAGCCGGCGCGTCATTGGTGCCGTCGCCGGTCATAGCCACTAAGCGGCCATCGGTTTGGTGCTGACGTATCAGACTGAGCTTGGTTTCCGGCGTCGCTTCGGCCAGAAAATCGTCGACTCCGGCTTCGGCGGCAATGGCGGCGGCGGTCAGCCGATTGTCGCCGGTAATCATGATGGTTTTGATGCCCATCTGCCGCAGTTCGGCAAAACGCTCCTTAATCCCGCCTTTGACGATGTCTTTCAGTTCAATTACGCCTAAAGCCTTGGCGCCTTCCGCCACCACCAGCGGCGTACTGCCGCGGCGGGCGACATCGACCACTATTTTCTGAATGTCATCCGGAAACTGCCCACCCTGCTCGGCTACATATTGGCGAATCGAATCTTCCGCGCCTTTGCGAATTTGCCGGCCTGCCAGATTGACGCCGCTCATTCGGGTTTGCGCGCTAAATTGTATAAAAGTGGCGCCCAATGCGGCTATCTCGCGTTCTCTAATGCCGAATTTCTGTTTGGCAAGGATGACGATGCTGCGGCCTTCCGGCGTTTCGTCCGCCAGCGAGGCCAGTTGCGCGGCATCGGCGAACTGTTGCGGGGACACGCCTTTTGTCGGGAAAAAAGCCGAGGCCTGACGATTACCCAGTGTAATCGTGCCGGTTTTATCGAGCAGCAACACATCGACATCGCCAGCCGCTTCGACCGCCCGCCCTGAGGTAGCGATGACGTTTTTCTGTAACATCCGGCCGATACCTGCGACGCCTATAGCCGATAACAGACCACCGATAGTCGTGGGAATCAAACACACCAGCAAGGCCACCAATACGGTAATGCTGATCGGATGACCGATTTTGGAGGTTTCGACACTGTAGAGCGAGAACGGCAGCAAGGTAACTGTGACAAACAAAAACACCAGCGTTAAGGCTACCAGTAGAATAGTCAGCGCAATCTCATTCGGGGTTTTTTGTCGTTTAGCGCTTTCCACCATCGAAATCATTCGATCCAGAAAGGTCTCGCCGGGATTCACGGAAATGCGCACCACCAGCCAGTCGGACAATACCCGGGTGCCGCCGGTCACGGAACTGAAGTCGCCGCCGGACTCACGTATCACCGGCGCGCTTTCGCCGGTGATAGCGCTTTCATCGACCGAAGCGACGCCTTCGATGACATCGCCGTCACCCGGCACAAAGTCGCCCGCTTCGATGAGGACTACATCGCCTTTACGCAAGGTTGAACCGGAGACTTTCGAGTAATTGGCGCCGTAACGGGCTTCATCGAGTTTTTTTGCGGCAATGTCGCGTTTGGCGCTCCGCAGAAACTCAGCTTGCGCCTTACTGCGGCCTTCCGCCACGGCTTCTGCAAAGTTGGCGAATAAGACGGTAAACCACAGCCATAGCGACACATTTAAAATAAAGCCGGCCGGTTCTTCCCCCTGGCCGCCGAGCGCTTGCAACCAAAGTACAGTGGTGAGAATGCTGCCGAGGTAGACGACGAACATCACCGGATTTTTCCATTGCTGTTGCGGCGTTAGCTTGCGGAAAGACTCTAGCGCAGCTTGTTTCAAAATATCCGGGTCGAATAAAGAGGACGAAATGGGTTTGCTAGTCATAGTATTACCTGATTCCTTAGAATATTAGTGGCTGTGCATTTGCAGATGTTCAACAACCGGACCTAGCGCCAAGGCAGGCACAAAGGTCAGCGCGCCGACCATCAACACGGTGCCGATCAGTAACAGCACAAACAGCGGCGTATGGGTAGACAAAGTGCCTGGACCGACCGGGACCGTCTTTTTTGCCGCGAATGAACCGGCAATTGCCAACACCGGGATCATCAGCCAGTAGCGGGAAAACAGCATGGCCAAGCCGAGCATAAAGTTATAAAACGGCACATTGGCGGAGATGCCGCCGAACGCGCTGCCGTTGTTATTACCTGCGGAGGAAAAAGCGTACAGGACTTCGCTGAAACCGTGCGCGCCGGGGTTAAAAATCGAGGCCTTGCCAAGATCCGTCATCACCGCAATCGCCGTGCCGGCCAACACCATCAAAGGCGGAATCAAAATCACGATGCCGGACATTTTTACTTCAAAGGCTTCCACTTTTTTGCCTAGATATTCAGGCGTACGGCCTATCATCAGTCCAGCGATAAAGACTGCGATCAAGGCATAGATAATCATGCCGTACAGACCGGAGCCGACGCCGCCATAGATCACTTCACCCAACTGCATCAACCACATAGGGAACATACCGCCTATGGGCGTAAACGAATCATGCATAGCGTTGACTGAGCCATTGGAAGCCGCCGTAGTCGCCACTGCCCAGAGGGCTGAATTGGCGATACCGAAACGGGTTTCCTTGCCTTCCATATTGCCGCCGGGTTGCTGGGCGGAAGCAAGCTGATCGACCCCTAGGGCTGTAAAGGCCGGATTGCCGCTTTGCTCGGCCGGCACGGTGACGGCTATCAAGGTCACAAACACCAAGGTCATGGCCGCCAACATTACCCAGCCCTGCCGGACATCGCCGACCATTACGCCAAAGGTGACGCACAAGGCTGCCGGTATCAGTAGAATAGCCAGCATTTCCAAGAAGTTGCTTAACGGAGTCGGATTTTCGAAAGGATGGGCGGAGTTGGCGTTGAAAAACCCGCCGCCATTGGTCCCTAACTGTTTTATGGCGATTTGCGAGGCCGCAGGCCCCAAAGCCAGCGTTTGCTGTTTAGTTTCAGCCGCTTCAGTCACCGGTTTACCCTCAGCGTCCACGAGCGCTTTACCATCTGCATCCAGTTTAGGGGTTTGATAGCTTACCGTCTCCTGTAAGGAAACCGTTTGATAAGGGCTAAAAGTTTGCACGACCCCCTGCCCGACCAGAAATAGCGCTAACACCAAGGACAATGGCAGCAGGATATAGAGGGTACTGCGGGTCATATCCACCCAAAAATTGCCTATAGTGCCGGTATTACGGCGGGCAAAGCCACGTATCAGCGCGACCAGCACCGCCATGCCGCTGGCGGCGGATAAGAAGTTTTGCACCGTCAAGCCCAGCATTTGCGTCAGGTAGCTCATCGTGGCTTCGCCGCTATAACCTTGCCAATTAGTGTTGGTGATGAAACTGGCTGCGGTATTGAACGAGGAATCCGGCGTCACCGCCGGTAGCGCTTGCGGATTGAACGGCAAAATGTCTTGAAATCGTTGCAGCGCATAAACCACCAGCAATCCCAGTAGGTTAAAGATCAGCATGGCGAGGGCGTATTGCGTCCAGCGCATTTCCTGATCCGCTTTAACGCCGCTGAGGCGATAAAACAGTTTTTCGACGCCGGCAAACCAGCGGTTCAAGCCGACCGACTCCCCCTGATAGACGCGCGCCATATAGCCGCCCAATGGCTTCGCCAGCGCTAAGAGCAAGACAACATAAATGAAAATTTGTAAGAAACTTTGCGCAGTCATCAGAATTTCTCCGGATAGAACAGGGCTACGACCAGATAGACAAACACGGCTAGCGCCATGATGCCGCTCAACAGATACATCCAGCTCATGATTTTCCCCTTAAAGACTCACACCCGTAGATCAGAACACCTGTCACCGCAAAAAATACCAGCGTTAACAGCAAATAGGCTAAATCCATTGAAAACTCCCCTTTGAAATGAAAAAACAATACGTTTTATAATCAAGCTTGATCGCTGTTTTTATACTTTACAGATTGTCTGATAAAAAAATCGTAAAAACCCACAGAACAAATATAAAAAAAATATAAAAATTTTTTTGTATATCTTGCGCATAAGAACTTATACCGCTAGCTTTAACGTATTGACTATAGGTAAGAATACTTATAATTGTAAGCTTTTTGACACTAGCCATTTACAATCATAAAGTTAAAAGCGACTCTCAAAAACACCATCTAATAATTTCTGAGTTTTCTTTGGATTTTTATATTATTACCAACGATGATTGACGGGTTACTGTCACTAAACAAACCCACGCTGAAGCGAAGAAACTACATTTCGAATTTAAGTTAAAGATTGTAACCGCAGTTTTTTATGATCTAGGTCAGGAAGTTTTATTTAAGACCTGTAAAGTATAAGTATATCCCGCACCTGCAGATGTATATAGATGATGCCGAATATTGAGGTGAGGTAGATATGGTTATGCTGGGCGAGGATAGAAAATATTCACCAGCAGCGTCGAGCCGCTGCTGAGCAGCTCGACCAAACATAAATTTGCTTATTCAAGTGTTGACTAACTATCCAGGAACAAGGACCTTGCCGGCAGCGTGTCTCTTTCGGCGTGTCAATTTAGCGCCTATCAGACCTAGGCCAGCCAATAACAGGCTGGATTCAGCAGGCTCCGGAACCGGAGAGGAAGTAAGGGGAGAAACTGCAGAATCGACGGTTAATATAATATCGCCGCCGGCGCTGTTGTAACTCACATCCAGGACTAGCCCGCCGCCAATGTTAACACTGTTGGCGTTACCGATAAAATTGCCGTCCGCTATATGCGTGAATTGGCCGCTTAAGCCACCTGAAGTGAACTGCGCAAGCGTAAAGGTTTCCCCGGCGGCAAAACTAAAGTCTTTGCCGGTAACGATATCCAGGTTGCCGTTCAGGGTAATGTTGCCGTTAACGGTTATTTGACTTGCAGTCGATGCGCCGGTGACAAGTTCCTGCAACGAGCCGCCGCCGGTCTGGCTAAAGCTACCGTTGATGGTCAGGTTGCCGGCCACACCGGCTGCCCCGCCCTGCAACACGCCACCATTGTTAACCACAACGCTGTTGATAACGCCTGTGCCAAAAAAGCTCCCTCCGTTAAGGTTTATCTGGCTTTGGGTGAATTGACCGTTGATGGTGCTGGCGCCGGCCGTTTGGGTAAAAGTCCCGTTGCCATAGACATTGCCATTGCTGTTAAAAGTTCCGGCGTTATTAATAGCGCCGTAGTTGTTAAAAGTCGCACCGGCGTTATGGTTAAGCGTGCCGCCGGTCATATTATTTAAAGTACCAGCGGAATTATTATTGACAATACCTAAGCTATTAATCGTAATCGAGCCGAAATTGTTAAGCGCCCCATTATTATTCAGGCTGCCATAGTTAATAAAGGCGCCGGAATTATTTAGTGTGCCATTATTTGATAAAATATAATTATTTAGCGTGCCGCTGGTTTCATTATTCAGCGTAGCGCCTGTGTTGTTAGTAAATATAATGTTATTTATGCTACCGAAATTATTAAAAACTCCGCCGGCATTATTGTTGATATAACTAGAACTGGTAATTGACGCGCCGGCCAAGTTATTTAAAATTCCGGCGTTGTTGAGTGTACCGTAATATGAGCTCAAGGTAGCGGAGTTATTCAGCGTGGCGCCGGAATTATTGTTCAGGGTGCCACCATAGTTTAAGAGAATAGCGGAGTTATTCAACGTGCTGCCGGAGTAATTGTTAAGCGTACCTTGGTTAGTTAGCGTGCTGCCAAGACTATTATTAATAATGCCACGGTTATTCAGCGTACAGCCTGAATAGTTGTTGATAGCGCTATAATTAGTACTATTGATTGTGCCGCCGGCAAAGTTATTGATAACGCTGCTAACAGTATTATTAATTGCACCACCCCCCAAGTTGTTTAAGGTGCCTGAGTTATTCAATGTAGAGAGGTTGTTGTTTGCTATCCAACCGGAATTATTGATTTTACCCCCGGCCAAGTTGCTCAAGGCGCCGGCATAATAGCTTCCAATACTGCCGGAATTGTTCAAAGTTCCTGAATTATTCAGATTGCTTCCAGAATATAAGTTGAATATGCCTCCGGAATTAATAAGCGTACCTGAGTTCTTTATGAGACCATACGGAAAATTTATCAAAGTACCGGAGTTTTGCAGCGTACCCAAGTTGGACAGATTGCTGTTAGTCAAATAAACATTCATATTATTTGAGTAGCTTGACCCGCTTTGCAGATTAATGTTGGCATTTATGATATCTGTTTGCAAAGTCAGCGGCGTAGCCGCCTGCGATGGACTCGCCGTAACGGACAGTCCAAGCAGCATGCCTAGTGGAATACCTCTAAACTTTAGACCTGATTCAATGGCTTGCAAGTCGGGCTGTACAGCCTTGGCTGAGGTTTTTGTGCGATGTTTACCGGAATGGCTATGCCGGGTTGCTTTCATAAACAGTTCCTTAAATTAAGTTATAAAAAATGGCCACCAACTTAAAGCGGGACAACTGCGAGGATTAACCGTTCACCCTGAGCCTGTCGAAGGGTGGACGGTTAAGCTGTTCATGGTTCGACAAGCTCACCACGAACGGCTTAACCTTAAGCTGTCCCGGCTTAAGTTGGTAGCCTAAAAAATTAACTACTTAGCACAAGACAACTTGGTAAAAGCAGACGTAGCCTCGAAAATGCTCAGTGGGAACTAGGCGCTAACCACTTTAGATATAGCGACTTTGCGGTAGTAAGTACCTGGCAAGACCTCAGCACCTAGCGCATACGTTTTTTTCTCTCCACCTCCCTATTACACAAAACTTATAAAGCTCAAACGCTCGCTACAAAGCACTTGCTTCAACTCTAGTTTTACGCCAAATTAGTCACTTAGAACTAATTATAAAGCTAAAATCAAAATCAGCATAGACTACATTAAGACTCAGCAGCATGAATAAAGCCTAAATCCACCCATAAATAGACAAACTAATATATTATTTTCAATGACTTAATGAATTGAAAATAAATTGTAAGCCACCGTTTAATCCTGAGCTAAAACAACGGCTAACAACCTTGTAGGAGCGGGCCACGCCCGCTCCAACGTTTTGGCGCTGCTAAGCAAAATGCACACGAAATTGCTCGATAAAATCAGCTAGCTGCTGCTCAGCAAGATGGTTGATGCCGGCCGCCGCTTGCCGGCCCCCGCCCTCAGGAAAACGCCGGCACAACTCATCCGCGCCGGTTTTACGCTGCAGCGGAGCACGGACGCTGACTTGATAACCTCCGCGTTGATTCGCTAGAATGACCGCGTGCGCCCGGTCAGGATATTGATTGGCGAGTTCATTACTCCACACGCCATTGACGCGGCGCGCCCATTTTTCATCCGGCAACACAAACACCGCTACCCGTGCATTATGATAGTCAGGCATTTGCGTATTCGCCAAATGCATATCCTCGGCATAGGCTGTTTGCAGTTGTTGAAATATGCCTGCTTGTTCGGCAATGAACGCGAAAGGCGTTGCATACCCAGCTAACAACCTATACAAAGCTGCCGGCGACATATTTAAATCCTCAAGGGTTGAACCATAAGCATTGTAATTGATGCATATGCCTAATTGTTGCAATTCGCCTAGTTGCGCCGAAGACAGATTCAACGCATGCGCAGCCAAACGGGCGCTCTCAAGCAAATTATCGCCAAAAGCGCCGGTCACGGCCCAGGCCGCAAAACGCTGGCCGAGATAGGCATTGATGATTAAACTGGTGCAAATATTGGCTTGAGTGTCGATGAGTGTAGTCAAGCCCGGGTGCACAGGAATTTCACCGGCAAAATGATGATCCGCATAGAATACCTCGACTTGGTTAGCCAACTGTTGCAATAAGGCGCTACGATTTACATCCAGAGAAATATCCAGCACGCTTAGCTTATCACCAGGGGCCGCATTAACCCGGCTCAACAAATCGATATCCCGCTTGACGCCAGTCACTAACTCGGCCGCCAGAGGAAACATCAAACGTAATTGGACTAATGCACAGATGCCGTCGGCGTCACCATTGAAAATATCGTAGTACTTCATTGATCTACCAAAACCCCCTTGTGTTTAAGCAGAGCCAACACCTGCTCCACGCAGTCGTCAAGTGAGTGTCGACCAGTTTCCACGATCAACTCCGGTTGTTCCGGGGGTTCATAAGGCGATGATATGCCGGTAAATTCCTTAATCTCCCCGCGCCGGGCTTTTTGGTAAAGTCCTTTGACATCCCGCTGTTCGCAAACAGTCAAGTCGCATTGACAGTAAATTTCAAAAAAATCGCCGGCTGCGAATAGTTGTCTGGCTAGTTGTCTTTCGATTTTAAACGGTGAAATAAAGGCAGTAAGCGTAATAACGCCGGCTTCCAACATTAATTTTCCCACTTCGGCGATGCGGCGAATATTTTCCCGGCGGTCTTGCTCGCTAAAGTTTAGGTCTTTACACAATCCCTGCCGAACATTATCGCCATCCAAGACATAAGTCCGACAACCTGCCAAATGTAACTGTTCTTCTACGGCATGCGCCAGGGTGGATTTTCCCGCGCCTGACAGCCCGGTAAACCACAGAAGTACGGACCGATGTTTATTGAGAACATGTCGGCGTTCGCGAGTTACCGTGGCATGATGCCAAACGGTATTGTTTTTAGCTGAGCTCATTAGAGAAATTCATTTTATTTGCGTAATTTTTCAGCTATTGTATGACTAAAGGACGCTGTTTAGGGCAAAAGAAATAGAAAAATCTTTAAATTCAAATCCTGAGTTAGCCTGTTTTGAATGCGGATTAAAGAGATTGTACGTTTGGCTCTTTTTTATTTTTTGGTTGCCTGTTTTTCAACCGGCTAGTTGCTATGTCAGCTTCAACTTTCGTTACAAGCCCTGCAGGATTACCTTCGAGGTCAAACCGGACTGCGCCTTCTACGACGCCAGTCCAGTAACGAATTCCGCAACACCAGGTTTTTATTGCTTCACGCAATTCAATTTTACTCATGCCCAAACTTTCAGACAGTTCAAATAAATCTTTGTGAATGCCTAACTTTAGCGGGACTTTTGGAGCAGGATTTTTAGGAAAAGCTAAGGGAAAT
Source organism: uncultured Pseudomonadota bacterium (assembly GCA_963705975.1). Taxonomy (GTDB): domain Bacteria; phylum Pseudomonadota; class Gammaproteobacteria; order Methylococcales; family Methylomonadaceae; genus Methylomonas. Next base: position 80,184 of record CAVPMI010000077.1, on the reverse strand, counting down.
TGTTTCTGAAGGCTCCCAATAATCCGAACTACAGGATCAACAGGGTTTGTCTGCTTTGCTTGTTGAGCCTGTCTGTTTTTTTGATTCTCAATTTTTTTAGCAGCAGCTTCTTGCGCGAGCTGATCTCTAAAAAATGCGAGTTGTTGAAAGCCCATGATATTTAAAAATAGTTGGAATTTAATAAATTGTACATCAAATAGTAAGGGATAGTAACGGGCAAACTTCAAATGATGCCGATAAAATTAAATATTGTAATTTTGCATTGAATCTGTATGACATGTGGCATGCACTGGTGCTCGCAGTAGCTCATGCCTATCACCTGTTACATCATCAATAATGTGTAAATTTCTTGACTTTGCAACGCGATGCGTTATTGTGTCGCATGCCTAAATTTTACGCAGGAGATTCCGATGCCAAAACGTTCTCTGATGCTGGCGGGTGGCGGATTAAAAATCGCTTTCCAAGCGGGTGTTTTACAAGTATGGCTGGATGAAGCAGGCATCGAATTCGCTCACGCCGATGGCGTGAGCGCTGCTTGCTTCAATCTTGCCATGTGGACTCAGGGAATGAGCGGCAAACAAATCGCCGACAACTGGCGTAATCTCAATCCTCTTATCGGCATTGACGTAAATTGGCGGCAATTATTAAAACTCATCTACGCTGAGTCTGTGTTTAAACTCGATGCCTACCGCAAAAAGGTCTTCCCGGGCTGGGGTCTTGATTGGGAAAAGATACGCGCGAGTAGCCGCGAGGCGACCTTCAATATCTACAACTTCTCAAGGCATGAGTTGCGCCCGGTGACAACCCCCGAGCTGACTGAGGACATCCTGGTCGCGGCTGCTTCTCTGCCATTCTGGTTTCCACCGGTGCGCATCAATGATGATACGTATATTGACGCCGTTTTCAATACTGCCAGCAATATCGAAGAAGCTATTCGGCGAGGCGCGGACGAGTTGTGGATTATTTGGACTACCAGCCAGCGTGGCGAATGGAAGAACGGCTTCGTAGGCAACTTCTTCGGCATTTTCGAGGCTACCACAAACGGCGGCTACAAGCAGATGTTAGACCGCATCGCCCGCAACAATGAGGCCATTGCGCGCGGAGCTCACAGCGAGTTTGGCCGCCCTATTGTCGTTCGTGAATTAAAAGCGGAAGTGCCGCTGCACTATCTTTTCAATTTTAGTCAGCAGCGTATCGCAAAGGCGGTGAATCTAGGCGTGGAAGCAGCGCGCGCGTGGTGCGCCGAAAACAAAATAAACCGCTCTGACAAGGATTAGGCTGCAAGTTGCATAACTAATACCCCTCTTTTGCTAACTGCAAATGCAAATAGCTTTTAGTTTTATTGATAATGCAAAGCACTTTATAACATTTTCTGCCTTCTTTATTTTTTTCAATAAAAATTTTATCATTAACCATAAACTCAATTTTTGGCAGTATCATGACTTCGGAAATGCCGGGGTCATTTTTATTAGCAAAGAGTATGCCTTCCGTTATATTTTCTTCATCAATTAATATTGTCGAGGCATAAATACAAACTACCTCAGTTGCGAGTAACTCAATGCCGATTTTCAATAATGCATTTACAAAAGAAATTCGCCGTATAGTGCCTATGCCTAATAAAACAAAATCCTTATCAAAAATACCGATAAAATCCATATTACGTAACCTAATAGTGGGTTCGCTTAAGACTACGCCGAAGCCTATTTTGCTGCTATCGACTATCTTGTTTTTAAAAGGGTAATGAACGGAATCACCGAAATTTAAACCATCAGGATCAACTAAACCTACCTGTGAGCCATGGCCTACGAAATCGTAATTTATGCTTGGCACAACATCTTCCCTGGTTTTTAAGCTGTCTTTAATAAATACGCCATCCCTGGTTTTTAAGTTGTCTTTAATAAATACACTATGTACATTATCTAAATAGTTTTGCACAGGTTGCTGAAAACCCACTTTGGACGCCAGTTTTTTAGTGGACAAAAATTTAAACACCTCATAAAGTCCAACGATAACAGCGCAATAAATATCCGCAGCTTCCCTTTCAAATTTGCGCCGGGTATTTAAAGTCAATGATCTAACTAATCGCTGTGTCGTTGTACGGCTTAAGTTAACTGTATCAGCGGTGGACGATTTGCTTTTTTTCGTTAAATACTCAAGTAGTTGCATCGCCAAATTTGCGGTAGCAACATACAAGATGCTCTTTTCATAAGCTTGCGAGAGATCAGCATATTCAGGCGGCCTATCTCCACTCAGTATGACCGCCGGCAAACCTTTAAATTTCGTATCCGGCAACTGCTTCATTAAATTATTAAATTTTGAGTAATGATTGATTAATTTTGCTATAATTAGTAACTCATCAGGATTAAATTGACCGGGATTGCTGAGATAAAAAGCCAGTATACTTTTAAAAACATTTTCAACGGTATTTCCTTGCAAATCTATTTTAGTTTGCGCCAAGCCCAAATTATTTGCCAACTGAAATAAGTCATAGGTTTTTTGCCAGAATCCAGGCGTAACTGGACAATAAGATAAGGAAAAACTCAATATTTCATTATTTAATGCATCCAAACCCTGATAGATTATCTTAATCTTTAGTTGCGGATTAAATTGACTATTATGCAAAAACTCTTTTGAATTTATTATCAAATGATAACCGTTTGACACTTCCGAATAGAATCCTGAAATTAGGATGGCGCAGTCAGCCGCTTTATCACGCAAAGGGAAAGATTTTTCAATGAACTCATTAAGCAAATAATCAGCTATTCTTGGTAAGATCAAACCTATTTTATGTAACATTATCAATCTTGTTTCCAACTTAACCAGTTTGCTGTTAAGAGTTTTCAAGGCATAATACAAGGTGATAGCATTATCGAATTCAATGTGTTTTTGTTGGTTTTCAAACCATTCAAGAAAGCCATTGCCAGTGATATGAAAAGGCAAATGATAATTGGCTGGGACTTTAAGCAACTCAGAGATCATAAAGCTATTCGCAGAAATTCCTGTAACTAATCCTAAGGAAGTATAGTAGGAATATTTAGAACTTCGCCTGAAAAAGCGGTAAAACGTAAACCAAGATGTTTAGTTTGCTTGACTTCCCACTTAAGTCTCGTCCATGTTCTGCCTTAAGTGGATAGCCGTTTGCGTTAAGGATAGACTTATTAAAGGAAGAAAAACACCTGCTTAGTAAACGCGATTTTTATAATATAAACCAAGCAAAATAGCGCCCCACCGAAAAAATACCAGCGTTTCTCGCCTTCGTTCTTCATCGCCAATATGCCCAAGCCGATGAAGACCAGCATCAGTATTAATTTAACGACAATCCAGGCGTAATCCCCGGCCAACCAATTGCCTTGAAACACCAAGCTAACGCCAGTCAACAGCAGCAGCGTGGCTACCACATGCGGGCTAATTTTTATCCATTTATTTGCCAGTAATGCCGGTTTGTATTGTGCAAGATAAACCCGGCCAATAAAGGAAATGGCGACGATGGCGACAAAAAGCATGTGCAAGTGTTTCATTGTGTGTTTGCCTGCAAGGAAAGTGACTAAAGAATTACCGCTACTTTACGCCAAAAAGGCCGGCCTATCAAAACTAACTTGCCGAATAAATTTACAAGCGGTTATTGAATTGTTCAAAAAATAAAGACTTGTTCAAATCGATCAAAAGCATGCCGAAGACACTACCATCGATTTTGGCTAAACTGTCTCTATCCAGGCTCACGTCTTGCAAACGTTTAGCCGCCTGTTTCAAGCTCAGGTCACTGCTGTTTTGACCCAGCGTATCGTAAATAGCTTTAAAATTTTCTATTAACAGGATAGTCAGTATTCTATTAAAATTGCCGGCTAACAGAATTTCCGTTCCACTCGATCATAAAATAAAGCCCGATATGGAGAATGGCAGCGACTGCTTAAGCCTAAAAAGAACATTTGCCATGCCCAACCGCTCATGCTTCGCAGGCTCAGCACGAACAGTCTGCTAACTATTTACCTTGAGGGTTCACTTCGTAATTCCGCTCAATCGCGGCTTTCAGCACCTGCAAATGCCTGCCGTCATGTTCCGGCCTGGTTAACAGATGATAGACCAGCGGCAGTAATAGTTTCCGCCAGCCTTTGGCTTGAGTCTGTTTAGTCAACTGCAGGCGGGTAGCATCGGCGCCGATAGGCTCAAGGCTATAAGCATAAATGTTATCTACCCTAAAACTAGACACTTTCAGACTGTAATGGGTATTTGTTTCGAACGCGATTACTTCTACCCTTTCAGGATAACGACGGCCATGCACGATTCGGGTTTGCTGAAATTGACAACCCAGCGCGGCAGGATTTGCCTGGACATACCGCACATCCTCCACATGTTCGTAAATTTTGTGCATATTCGCAAAGTCAGTTAAAAATTCGAAGACCGCATGGCTATTTCGGGCAATCTCCACTACTTCAGAAGAAACCTTCATTGGCGGGCTTTCGCCGCCGCACGCGCCTGCCGTTGTTTTTTCTCTTTTGAGCGTTGCAGCAGCAAGCGTATGATTGGCAGCAGAAATCGGAAACCGGCTTCCCGCTCCAAGGTGGAATCAAAGCGGGTCATGCTTTGTTTAAACGCCAAATAGCCGCTCCAGATCCGTTCCCAATGCTGTTGCTTGGCTTCCCGGCCTTGATTGGCAAGGATTTGGTCCAGATACAGATGGACGGTTTCCATCGCCACTGCAGTATGGCCGGAAGCAATATTGTCTATGGTCAGATGCAGCGTGAAAAAATACGGATCGATTTTCCAAAACCGCAACTCATCGATAGTTTGCATATAGCCTTTGCCCAAGCCGCTTAACTCAATAGCCAGGTTAACACCGATGATTTCCGGTAAAAACGCTTTCGGAAACAAGGAAACCGACAAGGTCAGCAAGGGCAGATCGAAGGCAAAATCCCTTATATCCGGCTGCAGGGCAAATTCCAGCGAATCGGTTGGCGGCATAAAGATACCCTCCCCTTCCAACATCTGCCGGTAGATATTCGGATGATTCAATTTCGCATCGGCATTCCCGACTTCATCGGCATAAATTCGAAACAAGCGCGCGGAAATTTCGGTATGCGCAGTGCCGGCCTTGGCGATATGTTGCACCCAAGAGCCATCAACCATAGGAAACGGCGCATATTGCCGGGTGTACCACACCATAATTTCTCTGGGTACCGTCGAGGGTGGAACAAAAGTTTCATAGGCATTAGTTTCCGCAGTATAAATCTGCTGGATACGGGCTTCGAATGCGTCATGGCTATACGGAAATAAACGCAGTTGCTCCTGCTGATTACGTTTCACCATGTCAACTTTGGCCTGCTTGAAATACCGCTGCGCCACCTTACGCGCGGTAGGCAGCACATCCGGATATAAGTCCGCATTCACCAGATAGTAATACAACTGCCGTTTATTGCATTTATGGTACTTGCCTAGCGCATGCCTATCGTCTTGTTTAGGGAAAGCCAGCACCGGCCTATTATGGGCAATCCTAACTGGCTGCTCTTGCACTCTGGCGCCAGCCTGCGGATTGAATAACTCCACAGCCAGACTATGCACCCATTCAGTGATCACCGCCTGCTCGGCGTCAGTGAAAATCCGGAACATTGGGCCGCCGAAGCTGATCGAGCGCGTCAACAACAAACTCTCATCCGGGTTCGAAATGTTAATATAAGGCGAAGCGGCCAAGGCTTTTAGAAAACCATCCGCATCAAAAGGCTCCTGCGCAAACCAATCATCAATCAAATGCTTACCCAACTTTTGTTTACGATGCATTTTGCGGGCATGCGGCGCTTTTTCGCTAACTAAAGCGAGCATTTTTTGCTGCGGCGTCAAGTTCCTGGGCATTATGATGGCGTCATGCAGATCCATCAGCCAATGTTCGGCGATGACATGGTGCGCCACAAGGCCCCGCCAAATCCGCTGCCAATGCTGCTGACGCTGCATTTCATCAGTGAACTCAGCTAGATAGAGATGCACTACCTCCTGAATCAGTTGCGCCTGAAGACCGGATAGGGGCTTTACGCGTTGATCTGCCTGCAAATAACGATCATCCAGCCCTTGTTGTTGAATTTTATCCGCTAGGGAATGCAATAAATTATCTTGGGCAGCAAAAAAATAGCCTAGCGTAAAACCAATGATTTCCGGTAGATACAACCTGGGAAATTGCGATAGCGCGAGTTGAAATACCGGACTGGTAAAAGCGTGATCGTTTAAATCACGTCGATTCACAAACAAGCGGGCGTTGATATCCGGCAAATAGATCCGAGCGCTTCTTAACAAATCCCGGTACAAGTTACCGTTATGCTTAGCCGTATCCCCATTACCGATTTTGTCAGCATAGATATGAAACAGCCGTGTGACAATGGGCGTGTGATTGGTTGGAGCTATAGAAATATTTTGCAACCAGCAACCATCCAACAAAGCGCTGGGCGCATATTGTTTTAACACATAGCGCAGTTGCTTTTCTGTCAAATCGGAGATTAAAGGCGTCTGACTTGAGAGTTGCTGTTGATGCATTTCCACCATGCGTTCGGCAAAAGCCGCCGGCGTATAGTCAAAAGGCTGTAGCCTCTGCGGTACAGCAAGCGGATCCGCCAATAAGGTCTGCACTTGTTGCAAACACTTTTGCACTAATTGCAGCGCCCGTGGACCCACTGCCGGAAATTCATCCATATTCAGCAAATAATAAAACAATTCCCGCTCAGGTAGCTCAGCGTATTGCTGCAGTTGAAGCTGGACTTGCTTGCCAAACGACACTTGCAGCTTATCGGGGATTTGCACGGATTGTATATTTGCTACCATAACGAGACTCACTTAATGCGGAGTGCAGACTGTATTAACTAGGCTAACTTCTCGATCATTAGATATAGGCTTAGTCTGCTTAGGCACTTTCTATCAGAAAAACAAGACCTAACATGATGCTTGTTAAGATCTAGATAAATTAGTTTTTAAATCATACGTTTAATTTATACTAAATCCGCAAACTGAAGTGTTAAGAAATGTTAACCCGAAAGTATAAAAAAATATAAAAAGGTAGGGGTTGTAGGATGTTGTCCTCTGGAACCCCAATCCCTACTAAGCCTGCAAAGCCTTCAACAACGCCTGCAACCTATCATTCGCATCCCCAAACAACATGCGGGTGTTTTCATGCACGAACAACGGATTACCCACCCCGGCGTAACCCGAAGCCATACTGCGTTTCAGCACAATAGTCGTTTCGCTTTTCCAGCACTCCAGCACCGGCATGCCGGCTATCGGGCTGTTCGGGTCGTCCAAGGCGGACGGATTAACGATGTCGTTAGCGCCGATGACGATAGACACATCCACATGCGGAAAGTCTTCGTTGATTTCGTCCATTTCAAACACGATGTCATACGGCACTTTCGCTTCAGCCAACAATACGTTCATATGGCCCGGCATCCGGCCCGCCACCGGATGAATGGCGAAGCGGACTTTTTTGCCCTGCCCGATCAACAGCTTGGTGATTTCATTCACGGTATGCTGCGCTTGCGCGACCGCCATGCCGTAACCGGGGATAATCACGATGTTTTTCGCATCCCGCAGCAGTTGCGCGGTTTCCTCGGCTTCAATTGGGAACACTTCGCCCACCACTTCCGCCGCTTCGCCGCCCGTGGCGCCAAAACCGCCGGCAATCACGCTGAGGAAATGCCGATTCATAGCCCGGCACATAATGTAACTCAGGATAGCGCCGCTACTGCCGACTAAAGCGCCGGTAACGATCAGCAAGTCGTTGCTGAGCATAAAACCGGTGGCCGCCGCCGCCCAACCCGAATAACTGTTGAGCATAGACACCACGACCGGCATGTCCGCGCCGCCGATCGCCATCACCATATGCACGCCGAAGACCAAGGCAATCGCCGTCATCAACAACAAAGGCAAAGTACCGCCGCCGGTTTCAGCACCGGCTAGAAAGAAATGGCCAAGAATAAAGGTAATCACAAACAGCCCTAAATTCAGCCAATGCCGCCCCGGCAGCAACACCGGTTTACCACTAACCTTGCCGCAGAGTTTGCCGAAGGCGATCACCGAACCGGAGAATGTCACTGCGCCAATGAAGATACCGATAAAGATTTCCAGTTCGTGAATGGTTTTCTCCGCGCCGATCAGGGGCGAGTTCTCTTCCATGAAACTGGCAAAGCCGACCAATACCGCCGCCATGCCGACCAAACTGTGCATCAGCGCCACCAGTTCCGGCATTTGCGTCATTTCGACTTTAGCCGCCGCCCTGGAGCCGATAAAACCACCGATCAGTAAAGCGACGATCAAGATAGCGTAACTGTGCACGCTGTCGCTAAACACCGTAGCGAGAATGGCGATACTCATCCCGGCCATGCCGAAATAATTACCGCGCCGCGAACTCTCCGGCCGGCTCAGGCCGCTTAAACTCAGAATAAATAAAATAGATGCCGCGATATACGACATTGTAACCAGACCATGTGACATTATTTTCTCCCTATTTCCGGAACATTTCGAGCATGCGGCGGGTGACTAAAAAACCGCCGGCAATGTTAATTGAGGCGATCAATACAGCCAGACCGGATAAGATGGCAATCATTATTCCCGGCGCGGAGATTTGCACTAAAGCGCCAATGACGATAATGCCGCTGATAGCGTTGGTTACGCTCATTAAAGGCGTATGCAGCGAGGCCGAGACATTCCAGATCACCTGATAGCCGACGAAACACGCCAACACAAACACGGTAAAATGCGACAGGAAAGACTCCGGCGCTACCGCGCCGACGCCAAACAAAGCCCCGCCGGCCAGCAACAAGGGCGCCCATTGCGCTAGCAAGGAGGGTTTTACGGCGGCTGCAGCGTTTACGCCCGGAGCTTCATTCAAAGGCTTGGGCGTAGCGGAGAGTTTGGGTGGGGGTGGCGGCCAAGTGATAGCGCCTTCCTTAATCACCGTAGCGCCGCGTATCACCTCGTCTTCCATATTCACATTGAGCACGCCGTCTTTACCCGGCGTCAAATCGGTGAGTAAATGCCGTAAATTGGTGGCATACAACTGGCTGGATTGATTGGCCAAGCGGCTAGGCAAATTGGTATAACCAATAATAGTCACATTGTGCTTCACCACGACCTGATCTTTTTCGGTCAGCGCACAGTTACCGCCCTGCTCTGCGGCCAAATCCACGATCACGCTACCGGGTTTCATAGATTCCACCATGCCGGCGGTAATCAATTGCGGAGCTGGTTTACCGGGGATCAAAGCAGTGGTGATAATAATATCCACCTCCATCGCTTGCCGGGCAAACAAAGCCATTTCCGCATCGATAAACTCCTTGGACATGGTTTTTGCATAACCACCGGTTCCTGAGCCATCCTCCTTAAAGTCCAGCATCAAAAACTCGGCATCCATGCTTTCGATTTGTTCTTTCACTTCCGGACGGGTATCAAAAGCCCGAACTATCGCACCCATGCTTTTCGCCGCGCCGATAGCTGCTAATCCAGCTACTCCGGCGCCGATCACCAGCACCTTAGCGGGCGGCACTTTTCCCGCTGCTGTAATTTGTCCAGTGAAAAACCGGCCAAAATGTTGCGCGGCCTCAATAACGGCACGATAACCGGCGATATTCGCCATCGAACTCAGTGCGTCCATTTTTTGCGCCCGCGACATGCGTGGTACGCTATCCATCGCTAACACCGTCGTATTTTTAGCAGCCAACTGCTGCATTAACTCCGCATTTTGCGCCGGCCAGATAAAACTAATCAGATGCTGACCGGGTTTGATCAATTCTAACTCATCAATGGTTAATTCCGGACGGCGTTGCGGGCCGCGCACTTTCATGACGATATCCGCTTCCTGCCATAAGGCTTTGGCGGAATTGACTATCGTGACACCCACTTCTCGATAGGCGTCGTCAGAGATATTGGCAGCATCTCCGGCCCCAGTCTCCACAAACATTTCAAAACCAAGCTTTATTATTTTTTCCGCCGCTTCGGGCGTGGTCGCGACGCGTTTTTCGCCGTCGTGAATTTCTTTTGGAACGCCGATTTTCATGCTATCTCCTGTTGATTGCGTGATAAGAAAACTAGGGTTTTAAAATCAACTTTTTTATTGTCGGCGGAGAATATGAGATTGCACCGTTTTTTTCAATTCTTTTCTGACAAAGACGAAAATTAAACTAAAATCAAAAGCTGTAATTAATAACTTACACCACAACTGAAGCTCATGAAAATTCTGGTAGTCGACGACAGCAAGGCCATCAGGGAAATCGTTGCTGAATGCATCAAAACCCTGGGACATAGTGTTGAAAATGCCGAAAATGGCCAACAATGCCTGGATTTTTTGCAACATAACGAAGTGGATTTAATTTTAATGGATGTGGAAATGCCGGGCATCAATGGCCTAGACGCCACGAAAGCCATACGTGAATTTAAAAAAACTGATTGGTTTCCAATTATTTTTCTCACCAGCCATTCCGATGACGAGTCGTTCACCAGCGGCATTTTGGCCGGTGGCGACGCTTATATTGCCAAACCCTTAAATCCCTTGCGCCTGCAGTTGACTATCATCGCCATGGAACGCATTTACCTCATGCGGCAAAAATTGCAGCAAGCGCAACTGGAATTGAAAAGCGCCAATCGACAATTGGAGTATATGTCGTATTACGATCAGCTTACGGGATTAGCTAACCGCCGCCACTACGACAATACGCTGGAAAGTCAATTTGCCTTGGCAAGACGCAACAAATCACCGTTATCCTTAATTATCTGCGATATTGATTATTTTAAGCTTTATAATGACACCTACGGACATCAACAGGGCGATCACTGCCTGACGCAAGTGGCTGAATTAATAAACAAGAATTCCAATAGACCTACCGACCTGGCCTGTCGCTACGGCGGCGAGGAATTTACCGTTATCCTGCCGGATACCGATTTAGCCGGCGCAAGAGTAGTGGCTGAGAAGTTACGCCAGCGGGTTTTTGACAGCAGTATTCCGCACAGTTCATCTAAGGTGGCAAACTGCGTTAGTTTGAGTTTAGGAGTAACCACGTATACCGGGCAATATAATTCAGCCACAGAGGTAACCAAATTTGCCGATGGCGCCCTGTATAAAGCCAAAGAAGCCGGACGAAATTGCGTTGAAATATCGCTTTAGTGTTTGCATTTATTCACCAAAATTTTTTGTAGGCCAGAATAAACCATGTAGGATGTGCCAATCAACGGGCGGCGCATCGGTCGCGAATGACGCGCCGCCCGTTGATTGGCACATCCTACAATGAATAATTACTTTTTTTAATGCATAGACCTAAGGACTTTATTCAAACAGCGGAAGGTTTATTGTTCGCCGTGGTTGCAGTCAACACTGAGGCAGGCAAAATCCGCTGTTTTTTGCGTTATGCGCCAGTAGACGGTCGTTATCGAAAAGTCACCAGCGCGGAAGCTAATCAATTTTTAGAAGCTTACTTTCCGCACTATCTGTTTTTTTCCACGCAGTTGGATGTTAAGTTACACGCGGTTGCGGAGAAGGACATTGTTCGACATTATCAACCGCAGCCGATATTGCAGCAGTTATTACAAACTGATCCAGCAATCGATCCGGTATTAGCCGATTTACACTTGCTCTGCCGTTATTTAGAATTGGATGGTTTCGATTGCCGGCAACTTGGCATTACCGGCTCGCTAGTGCTCGGCCTGCAAAACCCGGCTTCGGATATAGATCTGGTATGCTATGACCGCACGGTGTTTCAACAATTGCGCCGGCATGTGCAGGCTTTGATTGCGCAAAGCAAATGCCACGACTTAGACGCTAACGATTGGCTGGAGGCTTATAAACGCCGCGATTGCGCTTTGACGTTGGATGAATACATCTGGCACGAGCAACGCAAATACAATAAGGCCATCATCCAGCAGCGCAAATTCGATTTATCCTTGGTCGTGGATACGCCGCTTGCAAATCCGGAAGCCTCTAAAAAACATGGCTTTATCCACATCGAAACCCAAGTAAAAGACGACACTTTAGGCTTTGATTATCCAGCAGAATTGACTATCAAGCATCCGAATATCAGCAGCGTCCTCTGCTTTACCGCAACCTATGCCGGACAGGCGCAGACCGGCGAGTGGATAGAAGTTGCCGGACAATTGGAAGTGGATGCCGCAGGCGTGAAACGCATCGTGGTAGGGTCTAACCGCGAAGCGGCTGGGGAATTTATCAAGGTTCTCCGCTAATGTTCCCAAAGTTTAAAGCGGTTATTTTCGATATGGACGGTCTGGTGCTGGATACCGAAGCGACCTATATAACCGCTTGGCGGCAAGCTGCGGAGTTTATGGAATTTGAACTTACTGACCACTTCTGGCGCACCTTATCCGGTTTGCATGGCGACGCTGTTGCCCAGCAATTGTTGAATCAATGCGGCCATGATTTTGCCCTAGCGCATTTTCAGCGTTTAAGCGGCGAATTCTGGCATCGCCACGTTCAGCAACACGGCATTCCGGTCAAGCCAGGCTTTGACAGCCTGCTGCAAATGCTGCGGAAATTAGAACTACCCTTCTGTCTCGCTACCAACAGCCCACGCCAAGCGGCGCTGGATTGCCTATTACAGGCCAGGCTTGACCAGGTATTTCCGATCATTATCACTCGGGATGAAGTTACAGCAGGCAAGCCGGCGCCGGATATTTTCCTGCAAGCTGCGGCGGTGATGGGCTTTGCGGCTAAAGATTGCCTGGTATTGGAAGATTCCGCTGTTGGCGTTACTGCTGCGGTGGCGGCGGGTTGCCCTTGTTTGCATGTGCCTTCGGTATATCCGGCGGATAAGTGGGCGGCGGGTCATGCGTTAGCTGTATTGGAGGATCTGGAACAGGCGGCGAAGTTTATCTACGCGCTATTGGGGTCAGAGCAACTTAATTAAAATAAAGCCTGCGTAGGTACGATTAGCGACAGCGGAATCCTACCTACGCAAGCTTAGATTTTTCAATACCTCCAACAAGCCTGTATTATGAAATACTAGCCTGCATAATTCGCGCTAGCAAATTCCCAATTCACCAAAGCCCAGAAAGCTTCCAGGTATTTAGGCCGCAGATTGCGATAATCAATGTAATATGCATGTTCCCAGACATCGCAAGTCAAAAGCGGCGTTTGGCCTGCTGTCAACGGCGTCGCGGCATTGCTGGTGCTCACCAGTTCCAAACCGCCGTTGGGTTTTTTTACCAACCAAGCCCAGCCTGAGCCAAAAGTTGTGACGGCGGTTTTGGTAAATTCTTCCTTAAATTGCTCAAAAGAACCGAAAGTCCGGTCGATGGCGTTGGCCAAACCGCCTGTCGGAGCGCCGCCGCCGTTTGGCGATAGGCTGTGCCAATAAAAAGTATGATTCCAGACCTGGGCGGCGTTATTAAAAATGCCGCCGGCAGCTGTTTTGACGATTTCTTCCAGAGACAAGTCCGCAAACTCGGTACCGGCGATCAAATTGTTTAAGTTGGTTACATAGGTTTGGTGGTGCTTTCCATAATGATATTCGATTGTTTCGGCAGAAATATGCGGCGCCAAAGCATCTTTGGCGTAAGGTAAAGCAGGTAATTCAAAACTCATCTTGTTTCTCCGGATTAATTGAAATGCAGCAGTGACTAAGCGTGAGCAAATAGCCCAAACCCATTGCCGCTCATTATATTCAAGAACTATGCTGAGCGGTAAATTTGGAAATCCTAAGAACTAAGGGCGTTAAAGCGCTTAACGATGCCGCCAACCATAACCCGGATGATGCCAACCCCAGCCAAAATGCGGATGATAAGCCCATGCCCAACCGGGGCCCGGCGCAACACCAATAGGCGCGACGACAGCAACACCTGCCGGCGGTGGGATAGGCGCGATATAACCCACCGGCGCCGGCGGAGCGACATACCGCGGCGGAGGGGGCGGCGCAACCACGCAACCCGTAACAGACACAGCAACAATAACACTACTAACAATAGGCAAAAATGTAATGATTTTCATAAACTATTCCTAAATTGGCCTATAAATATAGGCCAAAGTGAAAAACACGTAACGCGTTCAGGTAAGCACGGCCTGATTTTTTTTCAGGCCCTACGCTTGTTCAGACAACACAATTTTCAATTCTCTCCATGCCCGAGGGCATTTACTGTAAAAATAAGGTAACTCTTCAGCGTGACCAATAGTTTCGCTTAATTGAAGACTCACAGCCTTGTAGGAGCGGGCTACGCCCACGATGAAGACTTTAGGATTGGGTAGGCCTTCATCGCAGGCGTGGCCCGCTGCTACATATTTTCTAATATTGATTTTCGCTTTAACAGTATAGGGCGACTCTCTGCTCCAAACAGAAATGTCATTGACTAAAGCAAAACACAGGTGCATTCTGTTCGTAAAATGGTTTGTTTCACAGCTATAGCCGGAATACAAATAACCTTAAGTCACCGGCAGATTTTTAAATGGAGCTAGCGCATGAACGACACCAACCCGCTATTTGAACATTTACCCAATTCTTTGCCGATTCCACCGCTAACGATCGCGCTGGTTGTCTTGGCCTTGATTGTATCAACCATGACTTTCTACACGATACCCGCCGAATCAGAGGGCATCGTGCTGCGCTTCGGCAAATACATAGACAAAGTACCATCCGGCTTACACGTAAAAATACCTGGCATAGACACAGTGATCCCAGTGCCGACCCAGCGCCAACAGAAACTGGAGTTTGGTTTCATGACACCGGGTTTTTCCAATAGCGATCAAGTCGGCAGCGAACCGGCATTGGAAAAATCCATGGTGACCGGCGATCTAAATTCGGCATTAGTGGAATGGATCGTCCAATACCGCATCACCGATCCGGTGCAATACCTGTTCGATGTCCGCGACCCTGGTCAAACCCTGCGTGATTTATCGGAAGCGGCGATGCGGGAAGTCGTTGGAGACCGCACCGTGGATGAAATCATCACCATAGGCCGCCAGGAAATCGAGGAAAACGTCTTGCTGCGGCTACGTGAATTGGCAAAGCGCTATCAACTGGGCGTTACCATCAATCAGGTGCAGTTAAAAAACGTCAATCCGCCCGAACCGGTGCAACCTTCGTTTAACGAAGTCAATCGCGCCCAGCAGGACCGGGAAAACGCCATCAACCTGGCGAACGGCGAATACAACAAAGCCGTGCCGCGCGTCCGTGGCGAAGCAGATCAGAAAATCCGCGCCGCTGAAGGCTATCGTTTTAAACGCATTAACGAAGCGGACGGCGATATCTCCGCATTTAACCAAGTGCTGGCGCAATACCAAAAAGCCCCGGAAGTTACCCGCGCCCGGATTTACCTGGAAACCTTGGGGGAAATCCTGCCGCAGGCCAAACAGCAGATTATCGTCGATGACACCGTACAGCAAATTTTGCCAATGCTCCCCTTCCCCGCCCTACCGGCAGGAGGCGTAAAATGAAGTTACTATCCTGGTCACAACGTTTGATCATCGTCGCCGCCGCGATTTTACTGTTGTTTTCGACTTATACCATCGACCAGACTGAACAAGTCATACTCACACAATTCGGCAGCCCGGTCGGCGACCCAATCACCAACCCCGGTCTGCATTTTAAATTACCGTTTATCCAACAGGTAAATTACTTTGATAAACGCTACCTGGCTTGGGATGGGCCGCTGGTTGAAATGTCGACCAAAGATAAAACTTATGTACAGGTCGACACCTTTGCCCGCTGGCGAATTACCGATCCGATGCGCTATTACCTGCGGCTGCGGGACGAGCGTAGCGCGCAATCGCGGCTAGAGGATATTTTAGGCAGCGAAACCCGCACCTTGATCGCCCGCCATGAGTTGATTGAAGCGGTGCGCACCGATAAAGACCGCAAACCCTTGCAGGACGAAAGCCTGACCGGCCCCTTGACCGGCGAAGGCACGCTAGGCGTGTTGCGGCCTATCACGGTTGGCCGGGTAGCTATCGAGAAAGACATCATCGCGGCCGCTGCGCCGAAATTGGCGGAATTCGGCATCGAGCTGCTGGATGTGCGCTTTAAACGCATTAATTACAATCAGCAGGTGCTGGAACGGATTTATCAGCGCATGATTAGCGAACGCTTGCAGATTGCGCAACGCTTCCGCTCCGAAGGCGAAGGCGAAGCCGCACGGATTAACGGCAATAAGGAGCGCGATATTAACCAGATTCAATCCACAGCGTATAAGCAAGTCCAGGATATTCATGGCGAGGCCGACGCCAAGGCCACGGAAATTTATGCCAAAGCCTATGGACAAAATCCGGGCTCTGCCGATTTCTACAAGTTTTTGAAAAGCATGGAAACCTATCGAAAAGTGATTAATGCCGACACGACCATCGTGCTGTCTACCAATAGCGACTTATATGGCTTGTTGAAGCGGGCGGAGCCGAAGCCCCGCTAAATAGCTGGGAAAGTTATGTTACAACGACAGGATTCTACTTGTTGCATCGCCGGCTGTTTGTGGTTAAACTTATAGATATAATTTAACTCAATATCAAGGTTAAACATGCAGATCCTAAAAGTGCTAAATAAAGGTCAAGTCGTGATACCCGCTGAAATTAGACAACGCTACGATATTCAGCCTGGGAATAGAATTGAGATACGTGATGCCGGCGATCATCTTGAATTATATAGACTTCCATCCGATCCAATCAAAGCGTTCCAGGGCTCCTTAAACCGGGTTGTCTCCTTGGCGGATACTTTAATAGCTGAGCATGCAGCTGAAGTTAAACACGATGAGCAACGTTAAACAACTTTATGTTTTGGATGCCTGCGCCTTGTTGCGGCTAGCGCAAAATGAACCAGGGGCTGAGCGCGTGGCGGAAATATTAAAGTCTGCTCAGAGCGGCGAGTGCCTAGTTTTATTACATAAAATCAATCTCGGCGAGGTTGTTTACCGCATCGGCAAAGTTTATGGTTGGAAAATAGCTGAGCAAAAACGCGCTGAGATTAGTTTGCTGCCGATTGAGACCATCGAGTTGTCAGATGAAATATTTTGGGCTGCCGTCAAACTAAAGGCCCATTATCCCATGTCTTATGCGGATTGTTTTGCTGCTGCTTTAGCCATGCAGAAATCCGGAATATTGCTGAGTAGCGACCCTGAGTTTCATGTATTGAGCGATGCTTTGACTATTCTGAAGGTGTAAAAAGTTTATGATTTACTTATTGGAAGATGGCGCTATTGTTGAGTCACGAATTTCTCAAAGACCATCCTGCGAGAACTTTTGAGAAGATTAATGAGTTTTGATTTTTTTGATTGAAATAAAAATCAGCTGGAACTGCTCGCGAAAAACAACAAGTTGCAGCCGATAATTACCTGATGAACTTTAAATCCCTAGGCCGCCGGAAAAACTCTCTTTCCGGTGGCGCTAGTTTTTCCAAACTTATTTTACTACGCCCGGACTTGTAACTACGGGGGCTGGAAAGCTAAACAAACTAGTTAAATCACCGATTGCCGGCTGGTTGCTGGGCAAATAAGTATTGACGCCGGCCACTGGGTTAGGCAGATTATCACGGCTACGCGAGGATAAAGGGTTTAAGCCCCAGTTGTATTCGATAAACTTCAAGATGGACGCATGGTCGTGATAAACGTGATCCACATAGCCTTTTTTGGCATAAGGCGATACTACCAACAGCGGAATCCGAGTGCCATCGCCAAAAAAGTCCACAGTCTGAATCGCGCCGGTATCAAAATAACCGCCGCCTTCGTCGGTAGTGATGATGATTGCGGTATTCGCCCAAGCCGGCGACGCTTGCACTTGCGTTATCAGGTTTTGCAGGAATTTTTCATAATTAACCGGCGCCGAATAACCGGGATGGCCGCTAACCAAATCTTTAGGCACCACAAAAGACACCGCTGGTAAAGCGCCGTTAGTGACATCATTCATAAAGGTTTGATAACCCGCCAGGTTTTGATAGAGCGCCGGTGTATTCACTACATTAGACGAGGCATTCAGCGGATCGCCAATACTGTTATAAATCGCAGACTGGGTTGTTGAATAGGCTGTGCTATTAACGATTTGCGTACGGGTTGGTTCCGGAATAGTGGTAGGAACCTCGCTATTGACTAGGTAAAGGATTTCAGGATATAGCGGGTCGTTAAGTATATCGTTGGCGTCGCGGCCGCTGGTATACCATTTCCAACTCACGGCATTGGCTGATAAGGCTTCACCAATAGTAGGAACGGTTTGCGGCGGATAGACATAGTTGGTTGGCGTCAGGGCGTTAACTGTGCCGGTTACGGTGTAAGGCGGCGTATAGTTATTAACTAAATAATAGGCGCCGCTTGCACAGCGGCTGTCGATATTTTTAGTTTGCAGTACGCTCAAAATCGCCGCTACGCCGGGTTGGCTTGGGTCTGAACAATTAACATAAGAACCGCCTGAATAGCCGTCTTGGGTATAAAAATTATCGGTGCCGGCTTGCGGATTTGGGTTTTCGATTTGGTTAGCCGGTGGCGTTAAGACGCCGGCATTGTTATAAACAGCGACGTCCCCAGTGGCTATGGCAAAAAAATTCGCGCCGGTGCCGCCCATAAGCGATTGATGGTAGTTATCGCTCAAAGCGTATTGCTGCGCCAATTGATTGAAATAAGGCGCGTCGCCCTGGGCCATATTAAAGTAACCCATCAGCTCGCCGCCTTGCAGCGGCAGTCCAGGCGCAGGCCCAGTAGCGCCGTTATCGCCGCCGGTACCCACAGTAGTGGCTACCCAGGTGAACAGACTATGATTTTGGTTGCTTCCACCGGTTTGTTGCCACATTTGAAAGAAGCGATGCACTGGGTCACCGGTTGAAGAACTACCGCTTAAAGAGCTGGTTGAACCGTACGGCACATATTTTGTGATTTGAAACGGTCCGGGTAGCAGATTGCTGGGGAAGCGTAAATCGGGGTTTCCGCCAAAAGTTTGCAAGGTATAAAGATCAACAATGCCGGTTTCCAAGGGTTGTGGTAAAGCGGAAAAAGCCGAGCCGGGCGTGGGCGTGACAGAATATTGACCAATTGGATTAATGCCTTTGCGTTGCGCGGCAGTAAAGTAATACGGCCCTGGCTGGCCTTTGGCAGTGATAATGCCTTGTGACAATAAGTTTTTAACGGACTGGCCGGTTGGCGGCTGATAAGCCCCATACAAGGTATCGAAAGTAACGTTTTCGCCGACCACCACAATCAGGTGTTGAATAGGAGTAACCGGTGAGTTGGCTAAAGCCGTTCCGCTATTCATCCCAATAGCAACGCCGAGCGCCAGCGGTGAGTAAAATAATAAGTTTTTGCTGTTCATGGAAATATGCTCATAATAGGTAGCGAGAAAAGCCCAGATAAATTAGAAAATGATAAAAATCATTAAAAACCATACCGGCTTTTTATTACCCGAGAATGACAAGAACATAACGCCAGTTTTTTTAATTGGCATAGAACGCCTGCAAGTAAATAGCCCACATGCGGAATTTATCTTTCTTCGCTCATTCATTGGCTATTTGACTATAATTGGCTAATAAACACCTCATGCTGAGGATTATTATGCACAGGCAGAAACTCCTATTATCCGCTTGCCTAATCGGACTATATTATTCCGGCTGGGCATGCGCGGTAACAAGCGAAACCGCTTTAAACCAGCCGGTTGCTAAGAACGCGACAAGCAGCGTCACGATTTCCGCTGAGGCCGAACAAGCCCGCAACAAAGCCCGCGCCGCGCAAAGAATCGCCACCCAAGCCGGCCGCAAAGCCGTCAAAGCAGCAGAAGAGGCGCTAGCCTTGGCTGCTCAGGCGGGTGCAGGCAACGACGCTTATTATGTGGAAACCAATAATCAAGGCTACCGTTACCAAGGTCTCTGGCAAAAAATCCGTAATATCCGGGTCTACAACGGCTTAGGGATACTGTCCTGGCCTAACCGCAATCGTTACGAAGGCAAGTTTGTAAAGGGTCACAAGCAAGGCAACGGCGTATTTACCGGCCCCAACGGCGATCATTACGAAGGCGATTGGCAAACGGAAATCAACGGCCACGGCAAATATGTCTATCCGAATGGCGAACGCTATGAAGGGGAATTCAGTAACGGCGTTCGGCAGGGTTTCGGAGTGATGACTTATCCCAACGGCGAGCGTTATGAAGGTGAATGGCATAACAATCAGAAAAACGGCTACGGGGTGCAAACAAACCGTCAGGGTGGAATTTTATATGCAGGCGTCTGGTACAACTAGCTTGTAATGATTTAATATGATTCTAAAATTGCAACTAAAAATGCTGCCGGGTGTATATTATAAAAGCCTCGCTTTAGCTTATTTTCGTGATGAAAAATATGAATAGAAATAAAGGATTTACTCTGATAGAAATGATAATAACAGTTGCCATCGTCGGCATACTCGCAGCAATTGCCCTGCCAAGCTACAAGAATTACGTCATTCGCGGTCATATGACGGATGCCTTCAACGTGCTGGCAAGCTACAGGATCTCTATGGAACAAAGCTTTCAGAATAATAACACATACGGTGCGGCTCCTACGTGCGCGGTAACCGTGCCGACAACAGACAGCTATTTTGCATTCAGTTGCTTGTCATCCGGAGTGGGGTACAGTGCCGCAGCAACCGGCACAGGCAGCATGGCTGGCTACGCATTTAGTGTTAACGATGCCGGTACGCAAGCCACGACAGCCTATGTTGGCGCAAGCACGCTACAGACAAATTGTTGGATGACCAGCGCCACTGGCTGCTGACTATGCAGCAGGGATTTAGCCTGATTGAGATAATCATAGCGGTCGCGATAGTCGCTCTGTTATTGTCGCTCGGCACGCCGGCCTACACAAACATGGTCGCCAATAGTACGATCAAAGGGGCGGCTCAGGCGTTTCACGATGGTCTGCAGCAAGCCAAAATCGAAGCCATACGCCGGAATGTTCCGGTTACCTTCACTTTACAAAACACCACCGGCTGGTCTGTCGACGTGCCGGCATTCGGCACAAACACCACTATACCAGGTTATACAACTACCGCAGTTAATATCACGTCGAGAACGCCGACTGCCAATGAAACTAATCTGGTAAGCGTAAGCCCAATGGCGCTTACCCTCACCTTTTATAGTAACGGCCGTACTTCAGCTAGTTCGACTATCGCGTTCTCAGCGACCAACGGCGCGTGCCGTCTTGCAGGCGGGCAGATCGATTGCCTAAACATCACGGTAAGTACCGGCGGACAGATTCGCATGTGCAATCCGGCTCTAACAGCGCCCGATCCACAGGCATGCTGAGATGAAAAGCAAATTCATGCATAAGCAACAAGGCTATTTGCTCATTGAAGCCCTGATTTCCCTGCTGCTGTTCTCTTTTGCCATGATAGGGCTGGCTGGCCTGGAATCGGTGCTGTTGGGTTCATCGGTGCAATCCAAGTTCCGCTATCAAGCGGCCTATTTAGCGGAAAACATTGAAGGCCTCATGCAGGGAGATCCAACTAACATAGGTTGCTATGCTTTACCGACGCCTGGAACATGCAACAGCAGCACTGCTTCCGGACTAGCTACTACCTGGAAAAACTCAATGCCGTCTGCCGTTTTCATAGCACCTACAGTAACAATAGATTCCCCGAGCACAGGTCTGGTGACAGTGGTTCTGCAATGGAAGCGGCCAAACGATACCAGTTGGAATAGTTATACCTCTATTTCCAGTTATAAAATCGGTGCAGGCACTTGAGCAGAATACACGCACACCATGGTTTCACGCTGATTGAGCTCATGATCGGCATGCTGGTTGGCTTATTGGTCACCTTGGGCGTTACCAGCACGCTAATCTTTACAGAAAAGATGCAGCGTAATTCCGTAGCCTCCAATAATGGCGCAGAAAATGGTTCTGCGGCGCTGTTTTCCATCCAGCACGACGCCAAATCTGCCGGTCTGGGCATTTGGCAGGCCGGAACCGGCAATCTCTGCCCCAGCATTAACCTTTACAACAACACTTATACCGGCCATGGGCCTGGCGGCGCTACGGATTTTACGATAGCGCCGGTACTCATTAAAAGCGGCAGTACTAACTCGCACAACGACGCCAACTCGGATAGCATCACTATTGCCTATGCCGCTTCCATTACGGCGGTCATGCCAACCACCACCAATGTCAGCCAGGTAGCGACCACGGACGCATTGAATCTAACGCTCGGCGCAGGCTGGGCCGTAGGCAATGTCGGCATGATCAGCAATGCCGGCAACGGCTCCGCCTGTAGTCTGTTTCAGGTCACGACCGTCACGGCCAATGGCAGCGGCGCGGCTCTGCAATTTGCCGACTCTTCAGTTCTGAATCAGGCAGCTGGCATGCCTGCCTTATATCCTGCCGGTTCTACCGTGCAGAATTTCGGCACGCCCATCGCTGGCGGCGCAAGCAATGGCTGGCTGACTTGGATTACTTACAGTATTAGTAACGGTAATCTGATCGTCACAGATAACACGACCGGAACGTCGACGGTAGCCGCAGATAATATCGTGTTTCTGCGCGCCTTTTACGGTATCAATTCCGGCACATCCGCAGTCACATCCTGGGTTCCGGCTACTACTGGATCGATTTGGGCCTATCCACCAAACGCAACCAATCAGAAATTGATCAGCGCGATCCGGGTGGCGATCATTGCCAAGAATCCTCAGTATATCAAGCCATCCGTAAATGGCAGTAACACCTGCGATGCGACCACGACAGAACCCGCTATTTGGCCGAACGGCCCTGTGTTAGATTGGCCGAACGGCATGCCTTCGCTCGAAAATATAGGCGAAAATATAGATTTGGATTCGGACCTAAAATGGCAATGTTATTACTATACCTACATGAGCTTGGTGATTCCTCTTAAGCAACTCATCTTCGTGGCCGCCTCATGAGACACGCGCAACGCGGCTCCTCGCTGATTATCACGATCATCGCACTGGCCACCATGCTGATCTCGGCTTTAGCCGTCATCCGCTCGACTGCCGGCGTTCAATCCACGGCCGGCAATACCGCTTTAAAGCAGCTATCCCTGAATGCAGCCGATGTCGGCATACTCAATTCAAAAAATGATCAGGTAACCGGTTTACTGGCCTTAGCGGCTAACAGTTCTCTGGAATCCACATCGATACCCTCATATTTTCCGGTTACCCAAGCCACGGATAGCAACGGCCTCCCAGTGATTAACTGGAACAATGTCAGCAAAACGACGCTGACCAACGGCTTTACCGTGCAATATGTCATCGAACGCATGTGTACCGCCCCTGTGCCGATAACTGCCGCCAATATTGCGACCCAGTGCATGAATCTTCCTGTGTCGTCGTCCGGCGGCAGTTATAAAGCGGGGTCTGGCGGCGGCTTCATCTCAACGGCGCAGATTTACTATCGCACCACTATTATGGTGACCGGGCCCAAGAACGCCCTGGCTTTTGTGCAAATTATTTATGCCATGTAAGCAGAAAGAAGGAAAAAGTGATGGTAATGCAACAAGCAAAATTATTGATCGTGCTCGCCTTGTTGGCGATTTGGACGCCGCTCGGCTATTCCGCCTCTACCGATATCGCCAATATACCGATGTTGGTCAGCAATACCGTCACACCGAATATCATGATCGTGCTGGATAACTCCGAATCCATGGACGGTTATATGAATGGCACGCTGGTTGCCGGCAGCGACCCTTTAACGCGCGGTAATATCGCCAGGGCGTCGCTGAGAAATATCATCAACAGCTACCTATCCTCCTTCAACTGGGGCTTAGCGACTTTCGCCACCGGCACTCCGGCCCTCAACAATACCTGGGTTTATTTAATGGGCAGCAATAGCAACATGGTATTTACCAATACCTGCACCGGCTATGTTGCGCCGACCTTGCCGCCTGCTCAGGCGGTTCCGGCAGTTACCGGCACATCCAACGTCCCGATTCCGGCTAGCGACACGAGTAACTACGGCAAAAATTACTGCGGCGCCACTAATACCAGCGTCGGCACATTGAGTTCTAATTACTGTTGCATAGCCAATCCGGATACTACTATCCCATATTCCTATGTCACTTTCGGCCGCACCAGTGATGACCCGGCAATTAATGATGTACTCTACGACACCCCATCGTTTACAAGTTTCCCTTATTCCTGGGCCTCAATCAGTGAAACCGGGCAAACGACTGTAACACCCCCTTCGTCGAAATATTATTTTAGCTATTCAAACGCCAATTCGGCTATCACAAATCCAACGGAAACCGTGAACTGGATACTTTCTTCCTCCACGCCAGTGCCACCAGGCCTTTCCGGAACAGTGCAATTCACGCCAACCGACGCCGGTTATCTGCCGTATAGCGGCGCGCCTGATTATGTCACCCGCCAACTGTACATGCCAAGAGCCTGGGGTTATTTAGCAGGTATTACCGGCAGCGGCACTGTGCTGGAAAAGGCGCAAGCCTACAGCACGACGCATTACACCAATATGCTGAACTATTTGGCCTCGGAAACCAATAGCAATACCTCTGAAATCAAAAATGCAGCGGTATTCACGCCGCTGGCCGGGACGATGGCGTCTATGGGCAGCTATTTTTCCGGCAGTTCCACGCCAATCACCGCCGCCTGCCAGCAAAACTTTGTCCTATTGGTCACGGACGGCCTGCCGACCGGCACCACTGGCGGCGCATTGTATTCCGCCGCACAAAGAACAAATACATCGGCTACGCCCTCAAGTGGTGCAACCTTAGGACTTACCGGTTCCACAGGCGCTTACCAATTCAATGACGGCAGTAACTTATGGACCTTCGGGCAAGCCGCCAACGACGCTATTGGCTCGGTAGCGGCGCTGCGCTCGACGACGGTATCGGGTTTTTCAAAGCCTTTCGACATCCAGACTTATGTCATCGCTTTAGGCGCGACTGACACCGTTGCCGGCGCTGACGCTTTGGCTATCCTGGACGCCATGAATCAGGCTGGAGACGGCTTGAGCCAAGCGCTGCCGGCAAACAGCCAATCGCAATTGGATGCAGCCATCGGCGCGGTAACCGATGACATTATCTCCAAGATCGCTTCCTCGACCGCAGCGACCGTGCCTGGCGTACAGGTTAGCGCCAGTAACGACGTAGCGTTTGTCTCCAGCTACAATGCCGGCAATTGGACCGGTAATCTAAATGCCTACACGATAAATCTGACGACCGGCGATCCAACCACGACTTCCGTCTGGACTGCCGGATCGGCCAAAACCCAGCTCGACAATAGTACGCCGACCGGTCGCTATATTGTGGCCGGCACAGACGCCGCCGGGACCACCGGCGGCGTCCAGTTCGAGTTTCCGCCCATAACCGGGCCGGTTGTCACGGCGCTAAGCACCGCTCAACAGGCCTTGCTTAATTCGCCCACCACGCCGCCAGGCCCGTCTGACGGCGCAGCGGTGTTGGCCTACCTGCGCGGCAACCGCTCCGGCGAACTCACCAACACTTACCGTGTCCGAGCTGATCTGTTGGGTGATATTATTGACGCCGTGCCTACGGTAGTCGGCCCACCCAATCAGGCCTACACCGATACAGGCTACAGCACCTTTACAGCCGCCTATAGCTCACGCCAGGAAATCGTCTATCAAGGCGCCAACGATGGCATGCTGCATGCGTTCAGCGCTACCACCGGAGCGGAACTATGGGCTTATATTCCCAATCTGGTCATGGCTAACCTAAATGCTTTGGCCCAGAAGAATTACACTCATGAATACACGGTAGACGGCACGCCGAGTACCGGCGATGTCGACTTTGGCGGCGGAAACTGGCACACCATTTTAGTTGCCGGCTTAAACAAAGGCGGACGCGGCTATTACGCACTGGATATTACCGACAGTTCGACCCCAAGTTCCGAAGCTGCTGTCACCAGCAAAATTTTATGGGAATTTCCGAACAGTATCACGAATGCCACTAATAGAGCGCAGGTTAAGCTTAACATGGGGTATTCATTCGGACAGCCCCTGATCGTCAAGACCAAAGCATCCGGATGGGTGGTTTTGGTCACTTCCGGCTACAACAACGGGACAAATACCGGAGACAGCGGCGGCGACGGCAAAGCGCATCTGTTTGTCATTAATCCGCAGACCGGCGATTTGATCCAGGACATTGTCACCACCGGTTGTAACGCCACTCCGCTGTCCAATCCCTGTGGCTTGGCGCAAATTTCAGCTTACCAGGGCAATCAGTTTAACCCGCTGATTGATATTGTTTATGGCGGCGATCTTTACGGCAATTTATGGCGCTTCGATCTTTCCGGCGCAACGGTCAGTTCCTGGACTGTCGGTCTAATGGCCACCTTGGTGGACGCCAGCGGCAACACCCAGCCCATCACGACTGCGCCAGAGCTTAGCATAGTAAATAGCGGACAGGGGCAAAGATATGTGTTTGTGGGGACAGGCGAATATTTGGGCAACTCCGACGTCGCTACGACGCAGGTACAAACCATGTATGCGCTGTATGACGCCATGAATGGCCTAACGCTGCCCAATGGTACGGGTAGCGCTTCTCTCCGATGGCACTTGCAGAAAAACACGCTTGTAGTAGGTTCGCCGATTACCGTCAATGGCGTACAGACGCCTACCGAGACCGTGACAGTAGGTATTCCGCCGAGCTCAAGTGATGGCTGGTATCTGGATCTAGCGCTGAATACTGGTGAACGCGTCGTCACCAATCCGGCCATCGTCTTTAATGCGCTAGTGTTTACCACGGACATTCCCAGCACCACGCCTTGCATTCCAGGCGGCAGTAGTTATCAATATTTTCTGAACATTAATACTGGCGCTATGCTCACAGGCTCAAAGTTTGCCGCCTTGTGGATGGGCAACGCCTTATCCAGCCGCCCCACCTTACTGCAACTGCCGCCCTCCGGCGAATTGCCTGGCAATATCCAGTCTGTCGTCGTGGAATCCAATGCCACGACAATATCGACGCAAGTGCCGCTTAGTTTTTCGGTGCCGGCAATGCAAAAAATAGGCTGGAAAGAAATTCTTCGTCAATAAGCAATGCTTGGAGCTAATTAGATGCATAAAATAATATTGGGTTTGGTAACACTTCTGTCCATGCAGTCGGTTTTGGCTATCAGCGTTAATGGCCAAACGGGCGCGCCGCCCAGCATAAACCAAAACACGCTGATAAGCCGTGGCGGTATGGTTGATGCAGTGGATACGCTAAAAAGCCAATTGCTGGTGGATGGAAAATCCTACTATTACTTCACCGGTACAACTGTGGTGCATCCATCCAAAACCGGGGTTTCGACCCTACAGCTTGGCGCCATCATTCAGTTCACCACCTTGCAGCACGGCGGGACTGAAACTATTACGGAAATATGGATCATTGCGGCGCATCCTTCCTAGTACTGCGCCAATTTTTTCTTTTGAGAAATTTATCTGACGCTGTAAATTTGGCAGATTACGAGTGAATCAAACTATTTTTCAGCCTTCATTACGGCGATGCCTTTTTCTACCGCCGTCACTCCGGCTGACAAATTACCGGCTTTAGCCGCTTTTAAAGCAGCGCGTAATTCCTCATCGGCGCGCTGTAAGCGGATAGAACTGCCTTTTTCTTCTTGAGCATTCAAAACCTCTAGAGTTTCATTGGTTTTGGCGATAAAAGCCTGGGTATCGCCTTGTTGCCCATACTCTACCGCCGTAATGGACAAAGCAATCAAATCGGTGAAATTTTCATGGACAGGACTGCCAACAGCATGCGCGCCCATAGATAACCCAGATAATAGCCCGATCATTAATAATGGTTTCGTTCTCATAACTTCCCCCATGTCATTATTATAGAAAAGCGAAAGCCAAATATTGCGCTAGGTACTGACGCCTGTCAATACGTTAAAATACCCGTATGCATCGTTCCAAATCATGGCAAACTAAAGCTGTTTTCGTAATCCTGCTGATAATAAATTCAATTCATAGGGGTGAAAGATGAGCATGAACACTGCTAAGGTTGACAGTATCGGCACATACTTGCTGACGCGATTATATGAAGCAGGGGTCAAACATATCTTTGGCGTTCCTGGGGATTATGTACTCAGCTTTTATGACCTGCTGATCAAAAGTCCGATTCAGCACATTGGCACTACGCGCGAGGATACCGCCGGCTTTGCGGCCGACGGCTATGCACGCTGCCAAGGCATGGGCGCCTTAGCCGTTACCTATGGCGTCGGTGCTTTAAATACCGTCAACGCTATCGCCGGAGCTTACGCGGAATCCTCGCCGGTCATTATCATCAGCGGCGCTCCCGGTGTTAGCGAACAAAGAGACGACCCTTTACTCCATCACCGCTTTGGCCCTTTCACGTTTCAACGCGAAATATTCGAACGCATCACCTGCGCGGCTGTAGTGCTGGATGATCCGGTGATCGCTTTCCGACAGATTGATTATGCCCTGGCCGCCGCCCGCCGCTATTGCAAACCTGTTTATATTGAAATTCCCCGTGATAGGGTCATGGCGCCCGGCTATCCTATGCCAGCTGAAATAATGCCGCCCTTCGTGTGCGACCGCTCTGCTTTAGCCGAAGCCATCGCTGAGACCTGCGAACTCATGCACAAAGCATCTGCGCCAATTATTATTGCCGGCGTTGAATTGCATCGCCGCAGTCTGCAACCGGCTTTGGTGGAGCTGGTAGAACGCTCAGGCCTGCCGGTGGCAGCGACTTTATCCGGCAAGTCGGTCATTGCGGAAAGACATCCCGCTTACCTGGGTATATATGAAGGCATAATGAGTTCCGAGCAAGCCCGCTATATGGTCGAGCAATCAGACTTATTCTTGATGCTAGGTGCGACATTAAATGACATAGATACAGGAATCTATACGGCAAAACTGGACCCCCAGTTAATGATTCGCGCCTCTTTGAATGAAGTAACGATTAGCGCCCACCGCTATTCACGCATCGGTTTAGCCGATTATATCAACGCCTTAGTGCAATCTGTTAAAGCCTCGCACACAACATTTTCCGCGCCGTCTCCGGCCATGGCGGCAAAAGACTTTCCGGAGCTTAACCGGCCAATAACCACGGCGCGATTAATCGATCGGCTCAATCAAGCCCTCATTTCAGATATGCTAGTGGTTTGCGATGTAGGCGACTGCCTGTTTGCCGCGATTGACTTAAGAGTCTACGGGCAAAGCGAATTTCTGGCCTCCAGTTTTTATACCACGATGGGCTTTGCGGTGCCGGCAGCGTTGGGTGCGCAAATAGCCCGTCCCGAACATCGGGCGCTGATTTTGGTCGGCGATGGCGCGTTTCAAATGACCGGCACAGAACTTTCCACTCACGCCCGCTTTGGCCTTAATCCGATAGTAGTGGTGTTTAATAATGCCGGCTACAGCACGGAACGCGGGATTCTGGAAGGCCCGTTCAACGATATTAGCCTGTGGCGTTTTGATAAACTCGGCGAAGTATTTGGGCCAATAAACGGCTATAATGTCAACAATGAAACCGAATTTGAAGCCGCTTTACTCAGTTCGCTAACCGTAACATCCAAGCCGAGCATCATCAATGTGCATCTTGCTGTGGATGATGCATCCTTGGCAATGAAACGCCTGTCGGCACATTTGCAGGCAAAGGTTAACATTTGAGGCTTATGCCACCGTAGCTTCGTTTAGCGCCAACGTAATCCTTTATAATCCCTCCGATTTTTCTGGCGCTAATCGTACCTACGCGAGCTTCATAAGTTATAATTTCACTTAATAATGTTCATTGATTTTCAATGATTTGTCAGCCAATACTGGACTGCTAAGTTAAAAAAGGTATATCCCATCAACATGCTATTCCCCATCGTTCGGATTTTTATTCTCGCTATTGTCATGATAGCAGCAGGAAAGATGGGTATGGAAATGAATGTACCGCCCGGTTTCGCGAGCCCGCTTTGGCCGCCGGCCGGTATTGCTCTATCGGCTTTATTAATTTGGGGTCGCCGTCTTTGGCCGGGAATATGGCTTGGAGCAATCGCCAATCAACTATTGTCAATCAATGAATATACCGAACATTTAACGATTGTCTCAGTATGGACATCGTGTTTGATTGCGTGTTCTTCTACGCTACAAGCGCTGGTTGCCGCTAGACTAGTTACGCAGTGGGTTCAACCTGGCCTACCGAGGCTAGATGAGCCGCGTGCAATTTTTATTTTTTTCCTGATCTCCGGCCCCTTGACGTGCTTGATAGCCGCCACTGCGGGTGTCAGTATTTTGTTGCTGTATGGTGTGATGCCGACAACATTGGCAGTCTCTTCTTGGTGGAACTGGTGGCTCGGCGATAGCCTTGGGGTGCTTATTATTTCGCCGCTGGCGTTTTGCCTGTTCGGTCAACCACGGGCGCTGTGGAGACCGCGCCTGCTAACCGTCGCGTTGCCGCTATTCGGTTTCCTGATAGGACTTAGCGTAGTTTTTTCCAATGTGTTCCATGCAGAAATGGCGCGGATACAGATGGCGTTTAATAACCAGGCCGCTAACCTGCAATTACGTATAGAGGACTTTACCGGCAATATCCTGGATAGTACCTTAGTGTTACAGGATTTTTACAGCAATTCCAAAGAGGTTCATCGGCAAGAATTTGGGGTTTTTTCCCGGCGGATAATAGCTAGGCATCCGGAAATTCAGGCATTGGAATGGCTGCCACGGGTACCTTTTTCCTCATTAAAAACCTTCGAAAAACAGGTACAGACCGAAGGTTACGCCAATTTCCTGGTCACGGAAAAAGATGCTGATGGTAGAACCATGCCGGTGTTGCCCCGTGCAGAGTATTTTCCGATCCTGTTTATCGAGCCGTTGGCCGGCAATGAAAAGGCATTTGGCTTAGATTCAATCTCTAATCCTTTGAGTCGTTATTCAAAACAATTAGCTCAAGAGAGCCGTAAACCCAGCGCTTCGCAACGTCTGATGCTTATGCAGCGTAGCGATGCAGAGCCGGGCGTGCTCCTGTCTATTCCTATCTATAAAAATTCAGTAAATCTAGAATCAGCTGAATTAGTCGGTTTTGTTTCCGCTGTTATATTGCCGGCGCGCTTAGCCGAAATGGCCTTCAAAGGGGTAAACCGGGATTGGTTTGGCATTACTTTGACCGACCGCAGTGCTCCTGAAGATCAGAGCTTGCTTTATTCAAAACCAGTAACGGGAACGATAGGAGAAAATTACCGGCTTACCGTGTTTCAACGCAATTTTCCGTTTGCAGACCGAATATGGCGGATAGTCATTACCCCCGATAGCAGCTTTATCCTCGAACATGGCTCCAATTTACCCTGGATGACCTTGATAGGCGGGCTATTTTTCACCAGCTTGCTTAGCCTGCTGTTGTTGACCATCAGTGGCAGAACCGCGCAAATTCAAGCATCGGTCGATGATAAAACGCTTGATCTTGCCAAAGCCAACGCCGAGCTTGAAGCTTCAGAACGCACGGCCCAAGCCGCAGTTTTAAAACTGCGGACCTTGATTGATTCTCAACCCGAGTGCGTAAAATTATTAGCTAGCGATGGTACATTACTGGAAATGAATCGCGCGGGACTAGCGATGCTGGATGCCGATAATCTGGAACAAGTGCGCGGAAAACAAGTTTCTTGCTTAGCCTTGCCCCAATATCAAAAGGACTTCAATGAACTGACTCGTCAGGTATTTGCCGGAAAATCAGGTACGTTGGAGTTTGAAGCAATAGGTTTAAAAGGCTCACATAGGTGGTTAGACACGCATGCCGTGCCATTACGTGATAATGAGGGAAACATCATCGCCCTGCTCGCCCTAACCCGCGACATTACCCAGCGCAAACAACTCGAAAATGACCTGCGGGATAATGAACAAAAACTAAGTAATATCCTGAATAATCTCGATGCCTACATTTATCTCAAGGATACAGAAGGTCGATACCTGTTCGCTAACCGGCTGGTGCGCGATCTGTGGCAAGTGCAAATGGAAGATATAGTCGGATTTAGCGATGAGAAGTTTTTTGACGCTGCAACGGCAGCCAATATTCGGCTGAATGATAGCCGGGTACTGAAGGGTGGTGAAGTCATCAAGACCGAAGAAACCAATACCGTACCTGCCACTGGATTAACATACGTCTATCAGACCACAAAACTACCGCTTTGCCGTGAGGATGGCAGTATCTATGCTCTCCTGGGCATTTCAGTCGACATCACCGAACGTAAGAAAAACGAACTTTTATCTGCGCAGGCAAATAGAGAGAAGCAGCTGATTCTTGATTCAGCCGGCGAAGGTATTTATGGAATTGATAATAATGGTAATTGTACTTTTGCCAATCACGCGGCTGTACGCATCCTAGGATATGAAATATCGGAGTTGCTAGGGCAAAACATGCACGACCTGATACACCACAGCTATTGGAATGGCTTACCTTACCCTGTCCATCAATGCAGCATTTACCAAGCTTTCCGGAGTGGAAACCCCTTTCGCACGGATACCGAATGTTTCTGGAGTAAAGACCGCACGCCGATTCCGGTTGATTATGCCTCCTACCCTATTTTTGATGCTGGTAAAATCACCGGGGCAGTCATTACCTTTTCTGATATCTCCGAGCGCAAGAAAATTGAATGGGAGCTAAACCAATACCGCAACCACCTGGAAGAAGTGGTTCAACAACGCACAACCGATTTACAAATTGCTAATACCCAACTACTCGATACGCAGTTTGCGATGGAGATGGCTGGCATAGGCATTCGCTGGGTAGACACAGAGACAGGACGCATTGTCTATTCCAATAAATATGCTTCGGAAATGCTGGGATATAGCGTAGAAGAAATGCTGACTATGCGTGTGCAAGATATTGACCCGAACTTTCCCTCCGAAAATCTAAAACAAATTATAGACACCATACGGCAGCATGGACATGGTCAAGTCGAAACGCTGAATAGAACCAAAGACGGCCGGGAGCTTCAGGTCGAAATATCTATTTATTACCTACCCAAAAGAAATGACGCACCCGCTAAATTAATCGGTTTCGTCACAGATATCACTAGGCGCAAGGAGATAGAATTGGCATTGCGTCAAGCCAAGCTGGAAGCTGAGGCGGCAAGCCTGGCCAAAAGCAACTTCCTAGCAAACATGAGTCACGAGATTCGCACGCCAATGAATGCGATTATGGGGATGTCATACCTGTTACTAAAAAAAGATAATCTTAATGCTGCTCAGCAGGACAAGCTGGGTAAGATCATTACTGCTTCAGATCATCTGCTGGCGATCATTAACGACGTGCTTGACCTATCAAAGATTGAGTCTGGAAAACTGACGCTGGAACAAGCTGAATTCAGCACTGCTGCGGTTTTCGACGCCCCCTTATCGCTGATTGGCGATCGAGCAAGGTCTAAGGGGCTAAAGCTTTCGATTGAACACAATAGGCTACCAACAAATCTGAATGGCGACAGTACCCGGCTAAAGCAAATGTTGCTCAATTATCTCAGTAATGCAGTCAAATTCACGGAAAAAGGCGAAATTAAACTGCGCATTATGGTGGTCAAAGAAACAGCTCTCGATATTCTGCTGCGGTTTGAGGTTGAGGATAGTGGCATCGGGATCACGCCAGAACAAAAGTCCCGTTTGTTTTCGGCTTTTGAACAAGCAGACAACAGCACTACGCGGAACTTTGGCGGTACTGGCTTAGGTCTAGCGATCAACAAAAAATTAGCGCATTTAATGGGCGGCGAGGTTGGCGTTGAGTCGCAGCCGGGAGTCGGCAGTGTTTTCTGGTTTACCGCGCGGCTTGATAAGATTAAATCAAAAGAACTTGACGTTCTATCAGCAAGCGCTACGACCGAGCCTGTAGAAAAAATACTCCTACGCGATCATGCCGGGACTCGCCTATTAATTGCAGAGGATAATGAATTAAACCGGATGGTAGCTGAAGAGATCCTATCCGAGACAGGCCTTATACTGGATTTTGCCGAGGATGGTGTAGAGGCCGTAGCTAAGGCAAAGCGCAATCATTACGCTGTCATCTTGATGGATGTGCAAATGCCGAACATGGATGGGTTGGACGCTACCCGTACGATAAGACAGCTTCCCAACTACACGTCAACAGCAATCATCGCTATGACCGGAAATGCTTTCCATGAAGATCGCATGGACTGTCTAGAGGCAGGAATGAGTGACTTTCTAGCAAAACCCGTGCTGCCAAAGGATCTTTACGAGACTTTACTGAAGTGGTTGGTGAAAATTAAAATCTAATTACACGTTTTGATTACTGTGACGGACAAATTCGCCAATCAAGTGATCATCCTGTTGTACATGGTGAAAAAACCATTCGACCAGAAATTCGAGTAATTCCTCGTTATGTCGTTGCGAGGCGCGTAAAGACAGTTTGTCGAGTAAGTCAAAATGGCGTTTGCGATGCTCTTCTAGATCCGGATAGCCTATTTTGAACATGATGTTTTCTTCGCTTAAAAAATGGAACATGGCGTATTTGAAAAGTTCCTCAATTAACGCACTACAATAAAGTTCATCTTGTGATGTCAATAACTCCTTATGCAGGCGATTGATCAAAACAACAAAATAGCGGTGCTGCAAATCAACTTCTTCAATACCCGTATCGTAGTCCGCACTCCAGTGCAATTCCGTAAAGTTCATAAAGTTATCTCCACACAACTCAGGCTATTGATAGGTTATTAATATGCATCATACTGTAAATCGAGAAAGATGTTCAGCCTTAACTTGTAGATCTGTGTCAGAGTCGGCATACTTTTTTGCAGTCGCTAAAAAGTTTTCCTTGAGTAGCATAAACGCATCAACAACATCCGGATCAAAATGCGTACCGCGGCCTGCACAAATAATCTGCACAGCTTTATCATGCGGCATGGCTTCTTTATAGACTCGACGGCTAATCAAGGCATCATAAACATCGGCAAGCGCCATTAGTCGAGCGGAAATGGGTATTTCATCCCCCGACAAAGATTCCGGATAACCACTTCCATCCCATTTTTCATGGTGTCCATAGGCAATTTCTTTAGCCAATTTAAGAAATGGAATTTCGATACCTAAAGCGCGTTCAGCTTGGATAATGGCATCGCGGCCTAATGTAGTATGCATTTTCATAATCTCGAATTCGTCCTCATCCAATTTTCCCGGTTTAAGTAAAATACGATCCGGTATGCCAACCTTGCCAATATCATGCAGAGGCGCGGATTTGTACAACAAGTTGATGGTATGGCTATTATCCAGAAAACTCTTAAATCGGGGATGAAAACGTAGTTTATTCGCTAGCAGCAAAAGATAATTTTGCGTTCGGCAGATATGATTCCCCGTATCGCTGTCGCGCGTTTCTGCCAGAGAAGCAAGTGCTTGTACTGTCACATCCTGAATAACGTATATCTCCTGCGTACGCTTCTTGACCTCTTGCTCCAGAAAATCGTTTTTGTCACGCAAAAAAGTCTCTAAACGCCGCAAATTCAGATGGGTGAGAACACGCGCTTTAACGATCAAAGGACTAAAGGGTTTTGCAATGTAGTCAACAGCACCCAGTTCAAATCCAAGTGATTCATCTCCCCTGCCGTATCTGGCTGTCAAAAAAATAACAGGTATATGACAAGTTGCAGGATCGGCTTTGAGCTGACGGCAAACTTCATAACCATCCATTCCCGGCATCATAATGTTCGAGCAGTATCAAATCCACCGGCTGATGACGAGCGATATAGAGGGCGCGTTCCCCACCGTTTGCAACCTTAGTCGTATATAGCCCGGCAAATAGATCAACCATCAAGGTTAAATTCTCCGGTGTATCGTCCACGACCAAGATAGTAGCGGTTTGAGTTTGATTTACTGTTAACGGCATATCGATTATTGGATAAAATATGTATTGCGCAAGGCCTTATAATTCAGTAGAGGTCTCATAACTGACTACTTCGATACCCTGCTCATGACCTATAACCGACCGTAATATAGCAAGGGCGGATACAAATGCGTACGCATTCATATGTTGCGCAAACTCAAGCGATTTATCGCCTAACATAGCATCCAAATCAGTTCGGAACTCGGTAAATAGGTTGACAGCCTCGCCATTATCTTCAGCTAATAAACTATCGAGCTTGCCCAAAATTTCGATAAGTTTTTCCTGATCTAACGTAAGCTCAACCTTCCCGCTATTTAAACTCGGTAGCGTTAAAATAGCTGAAATTAAATGCGTCAATTCCGCATCTAATTTATTGACAATCAAAGCAATGTTGACGATAGATTGTGCATTTTTTGTTGCATATTCCAATAATGCAGCTTGCCCATGCAAACTCTCCGCGCCCAAAGTACCTGACACGCTTTTAAGCGTATGCGCCAATAACTTTACTTTTGTTAAATCACCCTCTAGCAAAGCCTGTTGCAATTTTACTATATCAAATCTATGGTTATTGACAAATAAACATAATAATTTATGGTATATATTTGGCTTGCCACCAACATTTTGTAATCCCAAAACCGAATTAAGACCAGGAATCATTGTCCACGCTGGGGCTGGCGCATCCGGATTTTCTTTAATCAAAAACTTCATCGGTTTAAGCAACTCCTGCATAAGTGCTTAATTAAGTTATCCCATAACATAAGCAGCTACACGCCGGAAAAATGATACTGGGTCACCGTTACAGTTTAGCAGGAGATTGATGTTTTATAATGCCCTGCTGGATGTGATTGCGACTTGAATAGCAAACAGACTTGATTTAATATATGTTACGATTTTCTGACCCATTGCACCGTCACATTATCCGCTTTCCCACCAGCTCGCAACACCGTAGTTTGCGCGACTTTTTTCAGTTCCGCCTTGCCGCTTTCCGCTTGTGAAAGTTGCATTAAATCCTGTTCCTTGATGTTTTCCCAGAAACCGTCAGTGCAGAGCACAAAAGTTTCACCTTGTTCTAAAGTTGGAAAAGTTTGAATATCAAACACCGGTTTCTTTAAGGCATTGATCGTGTGGGTTAAACGATTTTGTTCCGGATGCGCCCCCATTTCGCGCTCGCCGATCAGGCCTTGTTCCAAGAATTTCTGAGTGACAGAATGGTCGCGGGTGCGCCACAGGACTTCAGTGGCAGTAAGCCGATAAATTCGCGAATCACCGCAATGCACTGCTAGCGTCTGTTTGCGATCCAAAAACAGAAAGGCGCAGGTCGTATGCGCAACTCTTATGTCAGGATCATCGGCGAAAGATGCGCGCATTTTTGCGACTGCAGCATACATCCAGGGCTTAATAGCCGGCGCCCCACGTTTCTTCAGCTGTTCCTGATGCTCCGCAGCCGTG
The DNA here is from genome assembly GCA_963705975.1 of uncultured Pseudomonadota bacterium. Taxonomy (GTDB): domain Bacteria; phylum Pseudomonadota; class Gammaproteobacteria; order Methylococcales; family Methylomonadaceae; genus Methylomonas. The sequence goes on along the minus strand of CAVPMI010000077.1, from coordinate 43,047 downwards.
GATAATAATGCCCGGCAAAAAAACTCCGAAGCCTTTTCGCCGCCATGATGCCCGCCTAAGCCGTCGGCTACCACGAACACCGCATAGTCCGCGCACACCCTATGCCCCATGCAATCTTCGTTCAGTTTGCGATCGCCCACCCCGGACAACTGGTAAAACTCAAGTTCGTTCTGCATAGTGTTAAGAATGTAAACGCGCTTCCCGCATAAGCCGTTTCATATCTCTGACTGCCAGTTCCAAGCCGGAAAACAAAGATTGCGCAATCAGGGCGTGACCAATATTCAATTCGACAATTTGCCCAACCCGGCAAATAGCTTCCACATTATATAAATTTAAGCCATGTCCGGCATTGACTTGCAAACCGGCTTGATGCGCATACGCTGCGGCCTGTTCGATACGCTGTAATTCAAGTTGTTGTTCAGCTTTAGTCACTGCATCTGCATAACGGCCGGTATGCAGCTCAATCACCGGCGCGCCCGCTTTTAAAGCGGCATCGATTTGTTTAAGGTCCGGATCGATAAACAATGAAACCTCTATGCCGGCAGCGGCTAATTCCGCACAAGCAGCCTGCATTTTTGCCGGCGCCCCTGCAACATCCAGCCCACCCTCGGTAGTCAGCTCTTCGCGGCGCTCCGGAACCAAACAGCAGGCAGCCGGTTTAACCTGAATGGCTATCGCCAACATGGCGTCCGTCACTGCCATTTCCAGATTTAAACGTGTCTGCAAGCGTTCCTGCAACAACATAATATCTCTATCCTGAATATGCCGCCTGTCTTCCCGTAAGTGCGCGGTAATACCGTCCGCTCCGGCCTGCTCAGCCATCAGGGCGGCCTGCACCGGGTCCGGGTAACGCGTGCCTCTGGCCTGCCGCAATGTAGCGACATGATCGATATTGACACCCAGGGCGATGATTTCCTTTAGCATGGTTTATTTATCCACAAACGCATTAATTATCGAAGTTTAGTTCACAAATATTTAATAATTTTAGACAATACTTCCCGGCTTTTTAAGGGCCGGCCTTGTAAATTCACATCCAGCATGTTTCTTAATATACATTTTGCTTCCAACAATGCCTGGCTGGATAAGGGTGCTTGCGCTGCCAAACTCAGCAGCGTTTTGCCGCTGATCACCCCGTGTGGATCAGCCGTCATGCCGTGTCCGGCAATAAAAACGTAACGCAATTCACTTTGCACAACCGAGCCGCCAATAAAATCATGCGCTAATTCAACGCCATAACCAGTAGCCTGCAACAGATCGAGTTCAAAGTAACGTAGCGACGCTTCAATGTTATCAGCATTGCTTAATTCCGTTAAGCAACGCAAGTAGCGCGTAAATATTTCCGGGCATGGATCGGCTTTAGGCAAAAACCTTTGCAGCAATTCATTCACATAAAATCCGCAATATAAGCCTAGCCGCAGTAAGCTAAAACCGGCAACGAATTCGACCTGGGTCAACGACTTCAGTTCCTGTTTATCCAAATAAGACATTTTCAACACAATAAAAGGCTGCAATAAACCGGCTATCTTGGATTTTTCCGTACGCGCTCCCTTGGCGATCATTGAGACCATGCCGTAATCACGGGTAAAAACCTCCAGCAGCATGCTGGTTTCCCGATACGGTTTATACTGAAGGATAACTGCCGGCTGACACTGCACCACTGCTGCCATGCATCAGAGCAAGCTATCGTTAAATCCCAAGCTTTGTAAAGCCCGCTCACTATCCGACCAACCTTTCTTCACTTTAACCCAAAGCTGTAAATAGACTTTTTGACCAAGCAATTTTTCTATATCCAGCCGGGCTTCTGTGCCGATGTTTTTCAACATCTCGCCATCCTTGCCAATCACGATGCTTTTCTGGCTACTGCGTTCCACCCAAATGATCGCATAAATTTTGCAAAGCTCCGGATGTTCTTCATAGCGCTCAATTTCTACCGTCAGCGCATAAGGTAACTCATCGCCTAATCTACGCGTCAGTTTCTCGCGGACGATTTCCGCCACAAAAAACCGTTCCGGCCGGTCGGTGATCTGATCTTCCGGATAGATAGCTTCAGCTTCCGGCAAAAGCGCCATGATGCACTGTTCCAGTTGTTCCAGATTCGTGTTTTTTAACGCCGAAATCGGCATGATTTGCTGAAAGGGAAACTTTTTCTCAGCCTCGGCAAAAAAAGCCATTACGGAGGGTTTATCCTTGATTTTATCGACTTTATTCACGACGAGAATCACGGGCAAACCGGCATATTCCAGTTTTTTAATGATGCGTTCATCGTATTCGTGCCAATACAAACCATCTAACAACCAGACCACCAGATTAACCCCAAGCAAAGCGGTGTCCGCAGTTTTGTTCAAATGGCGATTCAGCACCTTTTTTTCATCCTGATGCATGCCGGGCGTATCCATGAAGATTGCCTGTCCGGATGGCGTGGTTTTGATGCCTAAGATTCTATGGCGGGTGGTTTGAGGTTTTCGTGAAGTAATACTGAGCTTTTGACCCAATAAATGATTCATCAATGTCGACTTACCGACATTGGGTCTACCGATTAAAGCGACATATCCGCAGTTCATTGGGCCTTGTTTTGTAAAAGAATTAACATTTTTTCCGCTGCCGCCTGCTCAGCGCGTTTTCTGGAAATACCCACGCCTATGCAGGGTTCCGGGTAAATCGATACCGTGCACTGCACTTCAAAGGTTTGTGCATGATCAACGCCGGACATGCTGATGAGTTGATATACCGGCAGGTCTTTACGTTTTGCCTGCAGTAATTCCTGCAAACGGGTTTTAGGATCCTTACTCCAATTATCGGCTTTAAGTTCGGCGAATTTTTCGGCAAATAGGCCGAGTATCCAGGTTCGACAAGTTGCGATACCTTGATCGAGCAATAAGGCCCCCATGATAGCTTCCAACGCATCGGACAAGATTGAATCACGCCGATAACCGCCGCTTTTCAACTCACCAGAGCCTAAAATCAGAAAATCGCCGATATTATGCTGGCGAGCCAGTTCGGCTAAAGAACTTTGATTCACCAAACTGGCGCGTAAGCGGCTCAGCGCACCCTCGCCGGCGCTGGGAAACATTTCGTATAATTGTTGGGCAATTACAAAACCTAATACCGAGTCGCCTAAATACTCCAGACGCTCATTATTGCCGGCGCCCATGCTGCGATGGGTTAAAGCGGTCGTAAACAGTTTTGGTTGGGCAAACGTTAAGCCAAGTTTTTTGGCAAGTTGTTCCGGATTTTTAATCACTTAGTTCCAACTTCAAAGCCTTCATTAAACTCAACCAGTACGCTGAGATTGCCGATAATATGCACAACACGTTCATATTCCAGACTCACTTTAACATAGCCGGGGATACCAATAATTTTCAGGTCGTCTGTGTTTACATGGGTCACATAATTCAGTTGAAAACGCTTGCCTATGCTTGCTCTGATTTGATCTTTGGATTTAGCCAAAATGTCGGGCGATTGCCGTTCAGCATTAAAGGCATTCACGACATTATGATTATCCATATACAGTGGCGCAACCTTTAACACCAGCATCACAAAACAGCCTATCAAGCCCACCAAAAAAATAAGCGACATGAATGTTAAGCCACGTTGGTTTTGATAGGAAGCGCGCATACGATCCTCTACAATGCTAATTGCCACTATTTGAGGATAGTTCCAAGCCGATTAAATGCAATCCCATTATTTTGCCAATCCCAATTCATCCAAATGAAAAACGCCTTACCGACTAAATTACCCTCCGGCACAAAGCCCCAATAGCGGCTGTCATTGCTGTTATCCCGATTGTCGCCCATTACAAAATAGTGGCCTGGCGGCACCACAAACACATCCTCAACCGAATTGACGCCGTGTCTGATCAGAATAGAGTGCTCAACGCCGGTTAAATCTTCGGCAAATTGTTCTGCGCCGGTCATATCGACGCCTTGACCGACACCTTGATAACGTCCTAAGGACACTTGTTGAGTAGGCTGGCCATTCACCGTCAGTTTTTTATCGAAATAAGCAATCCGGTCACCGGGGAGGCCGATGACGCGCTTGATATAATCAACCGTAGGTTGTTTCGGAAAGCGGAATACGACGATATCTCCGCGTTTAGGCTCGCCAAATTCAACGATTTTAGTATTCAAAACCGGCAAACGCATGCCATAGCTGAATTTGTTGACTAAAATGAAATCCCCGACCAACAGCGTAGGCATCATAGAGCCGGAAGGAATGCGGAAGGGTTCAAACAGGAACGAACGCAACAGCAAGACGATCAATACCACCGGAAAAAATGACCGGGCATATTCTACCAACAGCGGTTCTTTGCTCTCAGGATAAGGTAAATTCTGGGATTTCAGGAATAGCCAATAGCCACCCCACACCACGCCAGTCACGAACGTAGCCGCCACCAGAAAAAATGAAAAATCGTAATCCATAGTAATATTTAAAGTGCTATTTATCTTTATTGACTTGCAACACCGCGAGAAATGCTTCCTGAGGAATCTCGATGCTGCCCACCTGTTTCATGCGTTTCTTACCGGCTTTCTGTTTTTCCAACAATTTTTTCTTCCGGGTGATGTCCCCACCGTAACATTTAGCCGTCACATTCTTCCGCATCGCTTTTACGGTGGAACGGGCGATAATCTTCGCGCCGATAGCGGCCTGAATAGCCACTTCGTACATCTGCCGCGGAATTAAATCCTTCATAGTCTCCACCAGATCGCGGCCGCGATTCATGCTTAAATCCCGATGCACGATAATCGACAATGCATCGACTTTATCGCCGTTAATTAACACATCCAGTTTCACCAAGGGCGAAGGATCAAAGCGTAAAAATTCGTAATCGAAAGACGCATATCCGCGGCTGACCGATTTCAAGCGGTCAAAGAAATCCAAAACCACTTCGCTCAAGGGCAATTCGTAATTCAAGGACACTTGCCCGCCGGCATACTGCATATTTTTCTGCACGCCGCGCTTTTCAATGCAAAGATTAATCACATTGCCCAAATACGCTTGCGGCACCAAAATATTAGCCAGAATGATCGGTTCCCGGACTTCCACTATCGTGCCGGGGTCCGGCAATTTTGCCGGGTTATCCACCATAATCACTTCGCCGTTATGCGTTTCCACCTCATAGACCACGGTCGGCGCGGTGGTAATCAGATCAATATTGTATTCGCGCTCCAAGCGCTCCTGGACGATTTCCATATGCAGCATACCCAAAAAGCCGCAACGAAAACCAAACCCAAGGGCCTGCGAGGTTTCCGGTTCAAAATTCAAGGCCGAATCATTCAGCCGTAATTTATCCAGCGCCTCGCGCATCGTGCCGTAATCATCCGAACTCACCGGATACAAACCGGCAAACACGCGGGGTTGCACGGTTTCAAATCCCGGCAGGGCTTCAGAGGCGGGATTATCCGTTGCCGTAATGGTATCCCCAACCGGAGCGCCGAAAATATCTTTAATACCGGCTATTACAAAACCTACCTGCCCGGCATTCAACACGGGTTGTTCCAACTGTTTTGGCGTGTAAACACCCAGTTTTTCGGCAATAAACGACTTCCCGGTCGACATCACGGTAATTTTTTGCTTTTTACGTAAACTGCCGTGCATAATTCGCACTAAAGACACTACGCCCAGGTAATTATCGAACCAGGAGTCGATAATCAAAGCCTGTAACGGGGCATCTTCATTCCCACTCGGCGGCGGCACCTTGCGTATGATTTGGTCCAGCACCGCCTCGACGCCCAAGCCGGTTTTAGCGCTGATTTTCAAGGCTTCGTCAGCCGGGATACCGATGACCTCCTCGATTTCCGTCATAACCCGTTCAGGTTCGGCAGACGGTAGATCTATCTTATTTAATACCGGCACCACTTCCAAGCCCTGCTCTATTGCAGTATAACAATTGGCTACGCTTTGTGCTTCCACGCCCTGAGCGGCGTCGACCACCAGCAAAGCGCCTTCGCAAGCCGCTAAAGACCGCGAAACCTCATAGGAAAAATCCACATGGCCCGGCGTATCGATAAAGTTAAGCTGATAGAGCTCGCCGTCTTCGGCTTTGTAATTTAAGGTAACACTCTGCGCCTTAATCGTGATGCCGCGTTCACGTTCCAGATCCATGGAATCCAATACCTGTGATTCCATTTCCCGTTCGGTTAAACCGCCGCAAATTTGAATAAAACGATCCGCCAAGGTGGATTTTCCATGATCGATATGCGCAATGATGGAAAAGTTTCTAATATGTTTTTGATCCACTGAATCCGACTACTTTTGATGACTAAATGCCGGAGCGCGCCCTGCTGCTCCGGTTGAAAAATTGCAGATGATTACGACGGCTTCCGGGCCAGAATTTGCCGAAAATGCGCGATAGTTTCCGCTGTTAACGGTTGTTTTTGATGGTCCCAAACCACGCCGTCCAATTCCACGGCGAGAATATCAATGGTTTCAATAAAATCATCAAATACCGCCAGCGGATTATCGAGTTCACGCGGCTGCATAAAAAACACAATGCCAGGACAATAAAACTCATACAAACCAGCGTCCGGAAAGGTGCCGGGATTACCCATGCTGGCCACCGCAAAATCCACCAGCCGATTTTTATCAATCCGCTCGAAAACCTTTACGCTACCGTATTTAAGGCCAACCCGTTCAAAAGCATCGAACAGCTCTTCGCCGTTAAACCCCATATCCGCCCGCGCGACAATGCTAAACTCAATCAACTTCGGCAAATCTTTGCGGATCGGCAAACTCGCTTTCTCTGAGGGCGCAGCTTTAGGCACGGCCTGTTTTGCCGAAGGTTTTATGGACTCATCATCCAATAAAGCATCGCCGTCAACCACTGCGCCATCGGTAAAATTGAAAAGTTCCTCTTCGTCGGCATCTACGTCGTCGTCTTCGAAATGCGGCGCACCCCTGGCGTAAACGGCATCATTATCATCATACTCTCGGCGTTCGCGTAAGGATTTGAAGAAATGCCACAATAGCATGACTATCATTACCAATACGCCGCACAAAATAATCACTACTCTTAATAATTCTTTATCCATTAGCTTTCTGCCATACTTACAGCTTCTTCAATATCAACCGCCACCATTCTGGATACTCCAGGTTCCTTCATAGTAACACCTGCCAGATGTTTTGCAATTTCCATTGTGACTTTGTTGTGCGAAATATACAAAAACTGTACTGTCGCCGACATATCTTCCACCATTTGCGAAAATCTCACCACGTTTGCATCATCCAAGGGCGCGTCAACCTCATCTAATAGGCAAAACGGCGCCGGATTCAATTCAAAAATCGAAAACACCAAGGCCACAGCCGTCAGGGCTTTTTCGCCGCCGGACAGCAAGTGTATCGAACTATTCCGCTTACCCGGCGGTCTGGCGATAATATTCACGCCGGCCTCCAAGACATCTTGTTCGGTTAATTCCAAATAAGCCTGTCCGCCGCCAAACAAACGCGGAAACTTTTCTTGCAAGCCATGATTAATCTTATCGAAAGTTTCCTTAAACCGCTGCCGGCTTTCTTTATCGATCTTACTTATAGCCTGATCCAAAGTCTGCAACGCCTCGATTAAATCAGCATGCTGCTCATTCAAAAATTTCATCCGTTCCGACTGGGTTTTAAATTCTTCAATAGCCGTTAAGTTAATAGAGCCCAGTTTTTCAATTTCGTCGGATAACTCATCCAGCGCTTTTTTCCATTGCGGCTCTTTAGCCTCGGCAGGCAAATGTAATAGTATAACCTGAGGATCGGCATTCACCTCGTTTAGTTGCTCAGCAATGGTTTGCTGGCGCACTCGGCTGTCCTGTTGCTCAAAGCGGACATTATCCAGCGCTTCCTTTTGCTTCTCTAAAGCTCTTTGCGTCTGAGCATGTTGTTCAGTCAATTCGCTCAGACTCTGCTCGCCGGCCTGTTGCGCCTGCCTAACCGCTTGCAGACTGTTTTCAAACGCCAGCTTTCTCTCGCTCAACAACTCAAATTGCATTTTTTCATCATCTAAAGGCGTCAGCGTAAAATCCAGTTTATGCTCCAATTCAGCAATACGTTCCGCCGACTGCCTATGCTGTAATTGTAAACGCTCTATCTGCTTTACCGTTAACACTTCAGAAGATTTTAAGGACTCAATTTGCGCATAGAGACGATGCAAATGCCGCCGCGCTTCATCCACCGAGGCATTCGTGTCTTGCTGCTGCGCCTGCAAGCGCCGGTTTAAATCTTCAAGTTCGGCTTTTTTCGCTATTAAATCGTCCAACGCCGTTTCCGCTTCCTGCTTGATTAACTCAGCTTCCGACACGGCTTCGGCGTTTTCCGCATAGTGCGCCGTAATATCGGCTATTTCCTGATCGAGTTGCTGCAGGCGGTGTTTTTGCTGTTCCATCCGCGCCGCTTGCGCACTGTATTGGGCGCTTTGCGCCGAAAATTCCGCGCTTAATAATTTTTCTTGTTGCTGGCTGCGTTCGCGGCTGCTTTCCGAGGTTTTTAGTTCATGCTCACAGCTTTCCAGTTGCTGCTCGTCCTCCGCAATCGCCATTGTCAACTCACTCTGTAGCAGCTTTAATTCGCGTAACTCTTTCTCGCGATGCAGCACGCCGGCTTTACTGTCGCTGCCGCGGCTGATTTTTATCCAATCCTTACCCAGCCAGGTCCCATCCGGCAAAACCACGGACTCATGCGGCAGCAAGGCCATGCGCCGGGCTTGGCACATGCTGTCCGCGCAAAAAATGCCGCTCAACAGACCGGACAAGTCCCAACGGCTGCGCACTTTATTCAGTAAAGCATTTTCGCCGCCGATCACCAGCGCACCGGCCGCCTTCGTCTCAAAAATAATCAAGGATTGCTTACTAATTTCCTGCAATGCCCCAAGTATAGCTTCGGCGCTCTCCAGGCAAATGGCTTCCAGATAACTGCCCAGTACGGTTTCTACCGCAGTTTCCCAACCCGCTTCGGCTTCAATAAATTCCGCCAGCCTGGGCTGCTGCAACAGTCCAACCTGGTCCAGCCAGACGCTCAAATCTTTTTTATCCTTGCCCATTGCATGTTGCTGCAACAGCTCCAAAGAGGTTATTTTACCATTCACGCGTTGCAGTTCTGCGCGTTTTTGATGTAAGTGCTCCTGCAAGCCTTTAATTTGCGGTCGCAACTCGGTAATGCGTTGCAACACCGCTTCTAATTGTTGTTGTAGTTGCTCGCGCTCGGTTTCGATCAACTCTATACTGCTTTCCAGGCTTTCCAAGTCCATTTGCGATTGCGTGGCCGCCAACTCGCCGCGCTCGCTGTGCAGTTTATCCAGGCGTTGCTGTAATTGCCGATTTTGATTCTCCAACTGCAAAAGTTTAACGCGTTGCACTTCCGCCTGCTCGCGACGCCCAGCGTTTTCCGCCAAAAACTGTTCCCACTGCTGCTGCCAGTTTTGTTTTTGCTGCTCGGCGTCCTGTTGAATCCCCAAAACGTCTTCCTCGCGTTCTTTGGCGACCACCATAGTCTCTTCCGCTTCCAGCAAAGTCTGGCGGATTTCCTCCAGCTGCATGGCGTCTTGATCAGATTCGCGCTTGGCTTGTTCAGCCTGTTGTTTTAGCCGAGCAATCTCAATCCGGGTTTCTTCATGGCTTCTTTCATTGTGCTTGATGGCCTGCTCCAGCCGGCTGACTTCCGCCACCAATGCGTAATAATCGCCCTGCTTGGCGTCAACGTCCTGCTGCGTCGATTTCTGTGCAGTACGCTGGCTTTCGATATTTTTTTCCAACTCGCGCAGTAACATAAATAAGCGATTATGCTCGGCGGCAATGGTTTGCAGTTTTTCTTCCAGCTTTTGCGCGGCAATATGAAAGTTTTGCCAGCGCATCGCCAATAGTTCTTGTTTATATTGGCGTTCTTGTTTTTTAAGCTCGGTATATTTTTCCGCTTTTTGCGCTTGTTTAGCCAGATTTTTAATCTGCTTATCCACCTCATCGCGCAGATCGTCCAACCGCTCCAAATTTTCCCGGGTGTGTTTCATCCGGGTTTCCGTCTCGGAACGGCGTTCTTTGTATTTGGAAATCCCCGCCGCTTCTTCGATATGCACGCGCAAATCTTCCGGCTTGGCTTCCACCATTCGGGAAATCGTGCCTTGTTCGATAATCGCATAACTGCGCGAACCTAAACCGGTACCCAAAAACAAATCGGTAATATCTTTGCGCCGGCAACGGGCGCCATTCAGCATAAACAACGAAGTGCCGTCCCGGCTGACCTGACGTTTAATCGAAATGGTATTGTACTGCGCATATTCGCCGGCAGCGCGGCCATCGCTATTATCAAACACCAGCTCGACCGAAGCCACGCTCACCGGTTTGCGCCCCGAAGAACCGTTAAAAATCACATCCGCCATGTTGCCGCCGCGCAAATGCTTGGCGGAACTCTCGCCCATCACCCAGCGCACCGCATCGATGATATTCGATTTACCGCAACCATTCGGCCCGACAATCGCCGTCAAATTGCCGTTAATCGGTATCGTCGTTGGATCGACAAAGGATTTGAAACCCGAAAGCTTGATTTTTTCCAGTTTCATGAAAGCAGGATTTACCCCAAAACGTTAAACAGCCGGGTATTATCGACGAAATGGCGTTAAGATTCGAATGGAATTTGAAATTTCAGATTTTCGATCAACTGAATTCCAGCAAGTTGTGGAATGGTTGACGATTTTTCCAGCGATACGTTCTAAAATCTCGTCTATCAGTAGATACAATGCGACCATGACCAAGGTGCTGTGCAAGAAGCACCAACGAAGCATCCGCATAATCCATTGGCAAATCAGCATATTGACGCATAAGCTGCAATTGTCGCGGCAAATTTTCTCCGCCGCTGGTAAAAATCGAAAATAGCTGCCGCTCTTGCAGTTGAACCAATAACGCGAGGAAATCTAATGCAATTTGGTGATAACGGCGCTGATTAAGCAAATGCACAGTTTCTGTTAATACTGATTCGGTTGTAATCAAAGGCTCCCGGCATTGTGCTAGAAAGCGTTTACAACTTAAATGTGCCGCATCTTTATTATCAAACAATCCAACCCAGAAGCCGGTATCGGCAATAATCACGCATTTTCCTCACCGATTTTATTGGAAAAATCCATTTTTTCTTTGTAATTGGCTGATAATTGTTCATCCGTTGCTATGCAGCCAATAAGGCCTGCATCAGCAAATGCCTTATAAATTGGCGAAACCTCGTTAACAGTTTGAGCTTCGGAATGCTGATGCCAATCGGCATCAATCAGCTCTGCAATAATTTCTGACACATTCTTATTCATGCGTTGCTGCAACGTCAACAAACGCTGGGCGTGTATGTCGTCTAAATCTGCTTCAATGTGCATTGCAAAGTCCCCTTGACCAATTAGTTTAATTATACGCTTAAGATTGGATTTGTAAAAATGTTAGCTCAAGGATTAGAATGAGTAAACGCTGTTAGGGTAAAAATTGCACTTACCAGCCATTTTTAACGTAATAGCGTAGTCTAAATTTAATTTCAGCTTTTTAATCATAGCCTTGTATATAAATAGCCGATATGCCGCAAAGCTTCAAAAACCAAGACCTACGTGGTCGTTCATTCCGAGGACAAAATCTAATAGGCGCTGATTTTAGTGGCTGTGATTTACGTGGCGCGGATTTTCGCTATGCTGACCTAACACGTGCACAATTTTTTCAAGCCAAGTTTGGAAAAACCCGCAAGCAACAAACTGTATTAATATCGCTAAGTCTAGTATTAGGCATAGTCGCATCAATTTTTAGCATGTTGTTAGTTGCGTTTATGCTTGGTTTAATTCAGAAATTAGTGCGTAGGATGGGTAGAGCGATAGCGAAACCCATCAAAACCTTAGCAAAAACAGCAAACTTTATTATTATAATTTTGAGATGCATACAAATATTACGACAAGATAACCTTCAGAGATGGGTTTAGCTGGCGCTCTACCCATCCTACAGCCATAAAAATAGGTGTATGCAATTGATTGTAAACAAAAATAATTTTGCAGTTTTGATTGAGACTTATAAGTAATCAGGAAAACTTAAAACCATTTAAAATTAATCCTACAACTTAAAGTACCACTTTCGAAGGCAAAGATTAACCAAATTTATAGCTATACTAAATTCTTCACCAAACCATCGCCACAAAATCCTCATCATTCCGTATTTCCAAATGATCGCCATTTTGCCCTATCAGAAACAAGCCCTGCCGATAAGCATATTTCGCCACATTATCCGCTATCACCATAGACGCCACCGCGCCAAATACCTGCTTATCCGCGTAAGATGGCAGCAGTCGCTTTAATTTAGCCAAGCGTTCCAAATGTTCGTTAACATCATCCACGCTAAGGTTGCTTTTACATTCAACAGCTACAATTTGAGAATCGTTGACCACTAATAAATCAATCTCCAAACCTTCATTTCCGCGATTGGAACAAATATTTTGATGGACTTCATGCACATCAATGCCACGCTCTTGAAACATGCGCACCACGGCAGGCCGTAAGGCGTCTTCAATAAAATCGCCTAAACGATTCCCCAGACGGCCAATATCTCGAGACACTTCCTTAACTTTTCGATCAGTTTCTTTCATCAGCCTATCAGTTTCTTTCATTTGCCGATCCGTTTCCTGAAATAATTGCTTGATTTCCTGAAACTCACGATGGGTGTCCTGAAATTTCCTATCTGTAATTTTTTGTGATTCGGCTGATTCTCGCAAAATCGCCCAAATCTCGTCAGCAGCGGTAGACATGATCCCAATTCTCTTTTCTTGACAATTTGAACATTATAGCAAGCTAAACTATTAACAAACAAAAATGGTTAACATACTTGCTATGCAGCCCAACTAGCTACGATTCCTGATACACCCCTGACTAAGGCATAGATGCTCAAGCTCAACGTCAGCCACTGGAATTTCTTAACATTTTATTAAAAAACATGCAAGATCCCACTCAAAATCAAGGTATGATAACCCTGCCTAAGGCAATAGCGCTCAGTAAACTCATGTTAAGGTATTCACCTAAAAATGCGTTTTGTCTGCGCAATGGGAACATACCTTAATCTGTAACTGCGGAAAGCTATTCTGTTAACTTTACCTCAGGATAAACTGTGATTTACTTGTTCCCCAACATTAATTCCGCATTGTTTGCTTCCCAGGATAGCGTGCTGGAATTTAAACATATCCTCAAAGACCAAAACACCCGGCTACGCCAACAATTTAATCCACAGCATTCCGTCGCCGAGTTGCTGGAAGAAAAATCCGATTTTATCGACCAAATTTTAAGCTGCTGCTGTCAACATTTCCTCGGCGCCTACTCCTCCCAACTCGCCTTGTGCGCGGTTGGCGGCTATGGCAGGCGCGAATTATTTCCCTTTTCCGATATCGATATTTTGCTGTTGTTGCAATTTGAAAAAACCGCAGCCTTACAAGAGGCTTTGGCGAACTTCTTCAGCTTCTTGTGGGATATCGGCTTAAAGCCGGGTCTTAGCGTACGTACTATCAAGGAATGCGTAGAAAATGCGCAACTTGACCAAACCGTGATGACCAGCCTGATGGAAATTAGACTGATTAACGGCTCCAGCATACTTTTCGAAGCGCTCAAGGCGGAAATTACCCCAAATAAAATTTGGCCGGCCGAGGATTTTTTTCTTGTGAAAATGCAAGAACAACAAAAGCGTTACGCCAAATACGACGAAGCTGCTTACTATCTTGAACCTAATATCAAGGAAGGCCCCGGCGGTTTACGCGACCTGCATGTGATTGCCTGGGTTTTTAAGCGGCAATATGACACCTCAACCCTGAAGGAACTGGCTAAATTTGGCTTTTTGCCGGAAGAGTTGGTCAAGTACGGATTCCTACCTGAATCCGAATATGCAGAACTCATCGCCTCGCTCGACGCACTCTGGCGGATTCGCTATGCCTTGCATTTATTAACCAACCGCTGTGAAAACCGCTTGATTTTCGAATATCAACGCGAACTGGCGCAACAATTCGGTTTTCATGCAGAAAACCGGCAAAACAATGAAGATGTAGAGCAATTTATGCATTTCTACTATAAAACCGTACGCAGCCTGGTGCGGCTAAATGAGATGCTGTTGCAGTTATTCAACGAGCGCTTCCTGTCCGGACAAACGGATAATACGCCTCTGCCGCTAAATGATAAATTTTTGATCATTAACGGTTATCTTGAAGCGGTAAACGACTCGGTGTTCTTTGACGACCCACCAGCGCTACTGGAAGTTTTTCTGATTTTGCAGAAAAATCCAGCGCTTAAGGGCATCAGAGCGACGACCATTCGCTTGATTCGAAAAAACCTATATTTGATCGATGCCGCCTTCAGAGAAAATAAAACCGCCAATAGTCTTTTTATAGAAATTTTCCGGCAAACAAATGGACTTACCCGGCAATTACGCCGGATGAACCGCTACGGAATTTTGCCGGCCTATTTACCCAGTTTCGCGCATATCGTCGCGCGCATGCAATATGACTTGTTTCATATCTACACCGTAGACGAACACACGCTCTTCGTGATTCGCAATTTACGCCGGTTTCAATTAGACAAACATTACAAAGAACTGCCGTTCTGTAACGATGTGTTTCTGCATATAGCCAAACCGGAAGTATTATATCTAGCCGCATTGTTCCATGATATTGCCAAAGGTAAACACGGCGACCATTCCAGCATAGGCGAAGTCATCGTGCGGAATTTTTGCATTCAGCATCAGATCTCTCCGCATGACAGCAAAGTGATGTGCTGGCTGGTGCGTCATCACCTAATTATGTCCATGACCGCGCAGCGCAAAGATATAGGAGATCCGCATGTGATTCACGAATTTGCGCAAAAAGTCGGCAGTATTGAATATCTGAATTACTTATATTTACTCACCGTCGCCGACATCCGTGCCACTAATCCGGGACTTTGGAGCTCATGGAAAAATGCGCTGCTGAAAGAACTGTATTTGGCGACCCATAAAGCGCTACGCAAAGGCTTGCAAACGCCGGCAGCGCAAATAGACCGTTTGTTAACCCACAAAAAAGAAGCGAGAGACGAATTAATCAAACTCGGAATTTCCGAACAGGCCATCAATACCTCTTGGCAACATACCAGCGATGATTATTTTTTACGTTATTCTGCGGATGAAATCGCTTGGCACACCATAGCCATAGCTGCGTCCAATGAGGAAGAGCTCCCGCTGGTGCTGCTCAGACCGCAAACCCATCGCGGCAGCGCAGAAATATTTGTCTATACCCTAGACGCCGGCGCTATATTTTCGATTTGTACCGCAAGTCTCGATCAGTTAGGCTTAACCATACTCGACGCCAGAATCATGACGACGACGGATCACTACGTCTTGAATAGCTTCCAAATTCTAGAGCAATCCGGACAGCCTATCAACGAGTTGAACCGGGAGGTATACATTTGCAAAGCCCTGCGCAATAACTTGCTTAACCAAGAAGTAAGGGGCAGCCAAAATATCCATCGCGAATCACGACAAGCGAAGCACTTCCCTATCCCTACTAACATCCAGTTTCTAACTGACCCAGCAGGCAAACACACCATCATTGAACTTGTCACTACCGACCATGCCGGATTGCTGTCGAAAATAGGCCAAGCTTTTCTACAACAACAGATTCAACTGCATAGTGCTAGAATTACCACCATCGGCAGCCGGGTTGAGGACATGTTTTATGTGACTGATCAACAAGGTCAGCCTATCAACGATCATGCCGGTCAGCAAAAAATTCGCGAGGAAATTCTGAAAAACTTAGGCAATTGACGTTAGCTAAGGCGTACCGCCAAAAAAAGGATGTGCCAACCAACGGGCGGCGCAGCGTTCGTGACAGAATACACCGGCCACTAGAGCTGGGATTAACAACCAGCTGTATGACTTCTGTATCGGCAAAAAAACCAACTTTTTTTTAATTATACAGAACCGCAGCTTGATCGCGAAACGCCTGGATCATGGAATCACACAACTGGTTAAATAAACCTTCTAAAATAAAACACAAAAGTTTACTTGAAAACTCAAATTCCAAAGAAAATGAAACTAAAGACTTATGCGCGCCAAGTGACTTAAATTTCCAAAGTCCATTGAATTTTTTAAAGGGGCCTTTCTCTAAATGCATCGTAATATAATCACAATACTCAGCGGTATTAACTGTGGTAAACTCAAAACAAAGCGGGCCTTTAGCTATATGAAATACCGCACGTAATTTATTACCTTGTGTTGTCAGGACCCTAGCAGAAGCGATTAAAGGAATGAATTTAGAGTAGGCATTTACATCGCTGACCAGATCGTACATCTGCGCTACTGAATAGTCGACACAGACCTGTTTACTAAAAACTGACATTTGAGCAGCCGACAGCAATAAGCAAACAGGCTTGGACAGTGTTGCCTAGTTCAGCAAAACCGGTTTACGCGCCCGATGACAACCTAATACACCGGTAAATATTTTTCTGACTTTAATTTCGTTAAAACCTTGCTCTTCCAAAAGAACTGTCAACTCTTCAGTTGTATAAAAAATCTCTAAAGCATCGGTAAAATATTTAATCAGGCCCAAAGCAGCAGAATTGCTGCCGAACAGAAAGCCGGTCGCGCCTAAGCATACCCGTAAATAGGGATAGTAAATTTTTTCTATGCCTGGGCTGCTGGGTCTTAGCATATCACAATGATAGAAATAGCCACCCGGCTTCAGTACGCGATTGATTTCATCAAACACTTGAGTAATTTTTAGATGACGCGAGGCAAACTGCAAGGTGACCATATCGAAGTGGTTATCCGGGAAAGGCAGCGCATGCACATCGCTAATCAGGCTATCGATATGAAAGCCCAGTTTCTTAGCGCGTTCTTTGCCCACCGCCTGCATGTCGGCGCTACGATCAATGGCGGTGATGTCCAAGGTCGGTTCGCGTTTAAGCAGGGCAATACCAATGGCATTGGTGCCGGCGCAAACATCTAGAACCTTTTGATTGGGCTGCAATTCAAACAAGGACATAAAGCAATATAAAAACCAGTTCCAAGTGCCGAGACTGGCGACTTGATTGCCACGGTCATAATAAGGCGCGATGTCCTTAAATGCTTCATTCAGTTGCTGATTCCAAACTGTGCTGAATGCCAGTTCGCGTTGTTCTTCACGGTCTGTAATTGGGGATAAGGACATTGGTTATTTTTTTGTCAGAAAGGTATAAAGTGAAATTCATTTAAATTTTTCTAAAAATTCTCAAATGAAAAGCTTGTCGGCTACCCGGCGCCAAAATCCATAGTTGTCGACAATTCCAGTACCGATAATTTTTGTAAGATGTTTTGGTGTAAATACTTAAAAGGTACAGGTTACTATTTTTTGGTCCAGCGCGGCAGCCACATTTGCGCCAACGAGGTCGCAATCATGACAGTCGAAGCCAAACTATAGCCGAAACCGCCTATCATCGTGAACCAGGCACAGCCCGGCCAATACTTCGTGCCCCACCAGGAAGCGATGTCCAATACCAAAAACGCAAACGGCGTGGCTATCAAGATCAGCTTCCATTTTTGATTAAATTCCGCCATAGCGAAAATCCAGCCGACGAAAAGGAAGATGAAACCGATACCGAATAAGTGAATATGCGACACGCGTGTCAGTGTGCTGATGCTGGCGCCGTGATCGACTTCTGCCAAACCTTGCGCCACTTCCATTTTTGCTACTTGGGGTAAACCGGATTCGGCGTCATGACAATTACTGCAATATTTCTCGAATAACGGCCCGACCTTATTCCATTCCGCAGCAGGTGCTTCATCCCTCGCCCATTGGATAAGGGTAAATTTAACATCTTGCGGCGCGTTACCCTTCATTTTACCGACCAAGGCAGCTTCCAGTTTTGAACCGGAGCGATTGCCGTAATAGCTGTAGACGATGTCGTCCATGGATAAACCCGGCTTGCCGTCGGCCATGCCGTGGGTGAGCATGATCTGCATGCCCGCCATCATCAGGCCGCAGCCTATCACCATCAGAAAGCCGGTGAATAACACCCGATAGGCTTGCGGGAGCTTGCCTAAGGTCATTTCTTTTTTCACGCTAATCAATGTTCTGTTTCCTTAAAATGTAAGCTGATAAGTTAATCCCGCAACGCTAACCGCGTAACTTTGCGGCTGGAGGCCGGTTGGCATCATTGTGCTTGGAGTATAGCCAACCTGCTGGGCGTTGTAAAAGTAATCATTGCTGTTTAATTGTTGGAACATATAACTTAAAGAAATCTTGCCGTTTTTATGCACTTTGTAATTGCCGGTAAGTTTTAGGCTGAGCAGTTCGTTCTTGATGGGCGGCAAAGTACCGCAAGTTAACGAAGTGGATGCTCCGCAGGTTGAAGTTGGTTGATAGTAGATTTGCGTAGCATAGGTTGACGTGTCCAGTGCGTAGGAAACATCGCCTATGATTTCCAATTTGCCGCCCATTAGACCTGTATGTCGGCTCATCAGGCCGAAGGCATTTGAGGTGTCATCCAATTGGTTGGTCCAGATATTTGTGGGTGCTGTGGATGCAGAGCCGTTGTTGCCGCTACGCATGTTCCTAAAACCGTTTTGCCAATTAAAATAGGCGGTAAGGCTGTTATTTTCCGCATAATTATAGGTGGTATCGAAATTGACGCTTGCCGCGCGCTTATTCTGCACACCCAGCATCTCGTCGTAATTTTCATAGTTATAGCTGCCGTTCACTCCCATATCCAATTGTTGAGTAACCTGCCAAGTAACGCCGGCTTTGCCCATATTTTGATTACGGCTTGCGTAAGGGTAAGCAGAGAAACCTTGGACATTACCAGCATTAATTGGGTTAGTCCCACCACCAGAAGTCTGATAAGAATCAAACATGAAACTAGGGTCGAAGGAAGCGGTACGATTACCATAATTATAGCTGGCGTTAAAATTGACATTATCTAAGGCTTTTAAGCGGTAGCTCAAATTGATTTTGTCTTCATTCGTGCTGGGAGTAGCAACACAGCCGACGCCAGTAACCACTGAATTACACCAACGATCTATGCTTTCGCGCTCATAACCCAGACGCAAAGTCTGGTTGTTGGTTAATCGATAAGCCGCCGCCGCCTCATACTGTGTCTTTCTGTTGCTAAAAGGCATATTCGTACCATACCACGATGAAGCATCAAGAGCAGTCCATTTATAGATGCTAGATTTTGTATTGTTATCGCGCTCATTGAATTTAAACCCGGCAGTCAGAGTCAGATTCTTGATACTCTGATCGGTCAGTTTTAAGTCCGCATGAGTAGTCTCGACTACGCCATTCAGCGACGAACCAGGCAATCCGTTGGCCTGCATCATACTAGGCACTGTGCCGTTGGGTTGCATGATGCTGGTAGGTGCAAAGCTATCGTTCTGGCTGTTATAGCCCCAAGAAAATCCGCCGGCCAGCTTGGTCGTTTGCGCAAAATCATAACCACCGTTCAGGTTAATTTGGTGCAGCGTGTTGCTCGGCGCAGTACTCATGGTGTTGTTTTGATAACAATTTGAGCCCGCGCAAGCCACAGAAGTTATTGCATTTTGCCAACTTACGCTGTTGTAATTGTCGTGGAACAGCGAGCCGTAATAGCCACCGCTGAGATGCGCCTTGTCACCCATCCAGTTTAAGGCGGCATTAATATTATCAGTCGTGTAGCTGGTAGGGTTCATGATAATATTGATAGCTTCCCCCTTACTTGGAGAACTACCTGTAGGGAGAGGTATTCCGCCCTGAGAGCCAGTGCCGATGAGTTTAGCACCCGATTGTTCAGTGTGTTTGAAATCAATCTGTGCACTCAGCGCCGGCGAGAAAATATACGTAGCGCTGACAGGGATATTCTGACGCGTTGTGTACTCTTGCTCAGTCTGCAAAGCATTTAACTGGGTAGGCGACAAGTCTCTTGAGCCTGGTTTAGCAGGAGTAGCGCCAGATGCAGAAGCAGCGTTAATCGAGCCAAAATTTGCGGGCAAGGTAAAGTCATTTCCGCCAGGGTTACCCTGCAGTGGGGTCTGAAAAGTATTGCTGATGTTATGCCGCAATTCGTCATAACCGACGCTGACGCTCCATTTGCCCTGTTCGCTAACCTTGCCGGTAATGGTACGGGAGGTGGTGCCTAAGTCAGACCCACCTAGCCACCAGCGCAGAGCGCTGCCTCCCCCATCATAACCAGGGCCGCCACGCAGATCTAAAGCGCCCAGGCCATAGAAGCCCTCCTTGTTCAAACCGTTGTACTGACCGAACCTGGCCGAAGACTGACTGACATACAAGGAACCGAAATCCACCGAATTGTTGGGGTGTGTTAAGCCATAGACTTCGCTTTCTTCATCACCCGCAAATGCTATCTGCGGCAGGGCGAAAGTGATAAAAAATGCCGACTGCACCGCTAAAGATAAGACCCTGGCTTTCATTACATTATGAATTTTCATGAGTTTCTCCGGATATATGTTTAGCGTTGGAACAACGCGCCGGCAGGATCGTTCGAACCATGCACCATACTATGGCAATTCATGCATGCTCGGCCTGTAGCGCCACTACTTGGATTGGCCGGCGAAGTGTTGGCGCTGGTTAGTCCAGCCTGTAGGCCTGCCGCATTTCCGGCAGCAGGGCTTTTGCTTTGATGCGGACCATCATGACACTCATCACACATAAACGGCGGACGCGATTTAAGCAAAGGTGTAATATTGGAACCGTGCGGGGTATGGCAAATTGTACAATCCTCGGTCACCGGCTGATGTTCCCAAAGAAAAGGTCCACGTTTTTCGGCATGGCAGGTATAGCAGGTTTCCGTGACGGTATTTTTTACCAGCAATTTCGGGCTGGCGGTTCCATGCGGGTTATGACACTCGGAGCATGCCACCTTGCCTTCGGTAATTGGGTGATGCGAATATTTGTTGGCATCCGCGCGCTGATTCTTATGACAAGTAAAACACACCTGAGGCTGGGTCTTTTTATCCCGTACATTGTCATGCGGCGAGTGAACTTGATGGCATGAAGAACAAACCAAATCCGCGGTTTGGTGTGGGCCGCCCTGCCAATTCGTGCGTTTTTGATCCTTGCCGTGACAGGTCAAACAAGCCTGGTTCTGCTGATTAACCTCACTTGTTGAAAGACTGCCTAATTTTGCGCCAAATACTACATCCGGGGTTGCCCGTACGCCGTTAGTCACGTTGCCGGCCAGATGTTTTTCACTCTCACCGTGGCAGCTTTGGCAGGAAGGCGTCCGCTCATCGGCCTTATTGCCGTGAGCCGTTTGATAAATTGACAAAATTGGCTTGGTTTCGGATTCATCGTGACAGCGCGTGCAAACCGCGTCTCTTTTGTAGGCTGCGGCAACCGCCTGCTGCTTGCTGTCTTTTGTCTCTCCGCCAATAGTCGGCAGGTTTTTATCTAACTCCGACTGAGTCTCGGCGCTTGCACAAGTTACTAGGCAAACAGACAGGATTATTGTCTTCAAAAAATTTTTCATAAAGCTGTCTTTCCACAAAGTTTGTAGCAGCACGCCGCCATAACTCAAGGCCTTTACCGAGTGTTAGCCTTAAAGATAATTGTTGCAAAAATGGCAAGCGGAGCTTGCCACAATGATTAAGTTTGCAGGGTTATAATGACAGAATCCAGTCTACTAAATTTTTAGTAGCATTCGCATCGTCGGACTTCAGGATCGCATGGGGCTCCTCATGACCATCTGGGAATTTGGCCGGTTCGCCGGAGCTTAGGTGGTGAAGCAGCTTTTCTTGGGCTTGGGCGTCACCTTTATATTTTGCCGCAATCTTGTTCCAAGCCGGGCCGTCCTTATCTTTATCCACACCATGACATCTAAAACAATTATTTTGTTTAGCTAAAGCTTTAGCGGCTTCAACATCAACTGCTTGCGCATTTGCGGAAAACCACAATGACATGAAAACGACTAGTGAAATGGACTTTAAAATGAACGCGTAACATGATTTCATAAAATATTTTTTGCAGTGCATAAAGAATAAAACGTATACTTTAAAAGGTAATTTAATTCAGTCCGGTTGTCAAATTAAATATTGATGACAGTCCATTAAAGTTACAAAGCTCTTAAAAATTAAAACATAATCCAGAAGTATAAAGTAATTTTATTCTAAATTCTAGTAGATAATCTTTATATTTTATATACGTAAAAATACCTATAACTACCGATCCAGCTTAAATACCAAGATAAATACTCAGTATTTTTACTAAAACCAACTAAATTACTCAGGATTTGACAGTAAAAATATTCCAGCCAATTGAGCGGTATTATGCATTGGCGGTGATAAAGCCCTACTGGCTCTCAAACGCCACTTTGAAGAATTCAGATAAAGCCTAAAAAAGCTTGTGATTGTTCACTGCCAAAGATAACTGGCTAAGTTGCATACGTTTTGAGCTTATAATGTTACAATTATCAGTTATTCAGATGTTGCTTAAATACACATCTGCCGCATCACTTCCCTCACTGAGACCCTAAATGCCATTTTCCACCCTCGGTTTATCGGCTGCTTTATTACAAGCAATCGAAGATTCCGGCTACACCGTTCCCACCCCTATTCAACTGCAAGCCATACCCGCTGTATTGAGCGGACGTGACTTATTAGCCGCCGCCCAAACCGGCACCGGCAAAACCGCCGGCTTTACCCTACCCATATTGGAACGTCTGGCGCAAACCAATTACGGCAGTAATCGCCCGGTACGCGCGCTCATTTTAACGCCAACGCGCGAATTGGCCGCACAAGTCGCCGAATCCGTGGTCAAGTACGGAGCGCACCAAAGCCCGCGTTTAAAATCCGAAGTAGTATTCGGCGGCGTTAAAATCAATCCGCAAATGATGCGCCTGCGTGGCGGCGTGGATATTTTAACCGCTACGCCAGGACGCTTATTGGATCTGGTCAGTCAAAACGCCGTCAAACTAAATAAAGTAGAAATTCTAGTGCTGGACGAAGCCGACCGCATGCTGGACATGGGCTTTATCAAAGATATCCGGAAAATCTTAAGCATGCTGCCTAAGCATCGGCAAAACCTGCTGTTTTCGGCGACTTTTTCTGCCGATATCCGCAAACTCACCGGCGAACTATTAGTCAATCCACTTAAAATTGAAGTCGCTGTCGAAAATGCCACGGCGGACACCATAGATCAAATCGTCTATACCGTAAACAAAAACTCAAAATCCGCCTTGTTGACGCATTTGGTGAAAACCAATAATTGGCAACAAGTGCTGGTGTTCACCAGCACCAAGCACGGCGCCAACAAACTCACCGAAAAACTCAATAGCGCAGAAATTAAGGCGGCAGCCATCCACGGCAATAAAAGCCAGGGCGCCAGAACCAGTGCCTTGGCTGGATTCAAGCAAGGTGAAATCCGGGTGTTGGTCGCGACCGATGTTGCGGCGCGCGGCATCGACATTTCCCAATTGCCGCATGTGGTAAATTTTGAATTACCACGTTCTTCCAGCGATTACGTACATAGAATCGGCAGAACCGGCCGCGCCGGAAAAAGCGGACAAGCGGTTTCATTGGTTTCCGAAGATGAGTATCAAGCTTTGCGACTGGTGGAAAAGCTGATCGGCGTAAAAATACCGCGTGAACAAATAGGCGGATTCCCAGCGTAAACCAGAAATTTTCCGGGAAGATTTTCTAGTCAACTACTATAATTGTTAACATTTGACCCAGCTATCCATATTTATTTCTAATTGGTAACCTATACTTGGGTATATAGGTTTTCCAAACAAACGAGAGATAGATGCTTTTATCCCAGGCGACATTAATCATTGATTCCAGCCTAGGCAAGTTGCTCCGGGACCGTGAACGGATGCTGAACACGCTCATGAGCAATTTAAAAGGCATGGTGTACTGCTGCCTGTTGGATGAATTCTGGACCATGGTGTTTGTCAGCACAGGCTGCCGGCAACTCACGGGTTATTGCGCCAACGACTTGCTGTTTAATCTGCGTATTAATTACGAAACAATAACCCTGGAAGAAGACCGGGGTTGGGTACGCAAGAAAATTAATGCGGCCATTAACAAAGGCGAACCCTTTGAACTCGAATACCGGATTCTCCATGCCGATGGCGGCATCCGTTGGGTGCAGGAGATCGGCGGACCTTTATACAACGAATCCGGCAATTTGGTAGCTTTGGAAGGATTTATTCAGGATGTCACCCGGCGAAAGTTGAGCGAAGATCAAGCGCAAGTCGCTGAGAAACGCTACCAATTAATTTTTGAAAATGCTATCGAAGGCATTTACCAAAGTAGTCCTACCGGGCAATATCTTGAATTTAATCCAGCATTGATCCGCATTTACGGCTACGATTCCGCAAGCGACCTGCAACAAAATATACGCAACATCGAGACGCAGCTCTACGTCGACCCCAAGAAGCGCGCCGAATTCGTCAGCTTGATGCATACGCAGGGCTATGTAAATAACTTTGAAGCCCAGGTCTACCGTAAACATGGCGACATCATCTGGATCACGGAAAACGCGCATGAGGTACGCGACGCCGACGGCTATTTAAAATTTTATGAAGGCACGGTTGAGGATATTTCCGAGCGCAAAAACCATGAGCAGCAAATTCATTATCAAGCCACGCACGATCCTTTAACCGGTTTGCCGAACCGTACCTTACTGTTGGATAGACTCCAACAGAGCATGAGCTTTGCAGATCGAAACCGCAGTAAACTGGCCGTGGCGTTTGTGGATTTGGATCATTTCAAACTCATTAACGACAGCAAAGGTCACCATGTCGGCGATGAAATGCTGGTCATAATGGCAGAGCGCTTAGCGGAATGCGTGCGCGATTCGGACACGGTCGCCCGGCTTGGCGGCGACGAATTCATATTATTAATCACCAACCTACAGAAAGCTGAAGATATTGCAGAAACCATGCAACGCATGCTGGCAGTCATCGCCGAACCCTGCGCCATAGCAGGCCGGGATTTTGTGGTCTCCTGTAGTATCGGCATTGGCATTTATCCTGACGACGGCGCCGACCCCAATACACTGCTCAGAAATGCCGACTCAGCCATGTATAAAGCCAAACAAAACGGACGAAACAACTTCCAATTTTTTACCCGGGAACTGAATGACTTATTAATGGCGCGAATTGATATTGAATATCGCTTACGCCGCGCGATAGAAAATAAGGAATTTCTACTGAACTATCAGCCCAAAGTGGATTTTGCCACCAACAAGATTTGCGGCATAGAAGCCTTGATCCGCTGGACCCCCCCTGAAGGCGGCATGATCCCGCCCATGAATTTTATTCCAGTCGCCGAAGAAACCGGTCAAATCGAAGAAATCGGCCGCTGGGTATTGGAAAACGCTTGCTTGAAAGCCAGTGAATTGCAATCCCTATTCAATAGAAATATCCCAGTCGCGGTGAATGTCTCGCCGCGGCAATTCCGCCAGTTGAATTTGGTCGAGACCGTCGCAGCCGTTTTGGCCAAGACCGGACTTGATCCTCAATGTTTGGAATTAGAAATTACCGAATCCAGTCTGGTGCATGACACGCACAATTTTATCAAGACACTACATGATTTAAAGGCGCTTGGCGTAAAATTAGCCATAGATGATTTCGGCACTGGTTATTCCAGTATGGCCTACCTCAAAGATTTTCCGGTTGACCGGTTGAAAATCGACAAAGCGTTCGTCGCCAATTTGGAAACCGAAGCGGCGAGTGTCGCCATTCTCAAGGCCATCGTCGCTCTTGGGCACAGCCTTGACCTCAAAGTAGTGGCGGAAGGCGTAGAAACCGATTATCAGCGCGCCTTTTTGCACAGGATCGGCTGTGATGAATTACAAGGTTACCTGTTTAGCCGCCCCCTGCCCTCTGACTCTTTACTGGAATTATTAGCAAAAGAATAGGCAACAGCTTTTAACGAAAATAAATTTGTGAAACAGCATGACCTCATCGAATCCGCCTTAGTACTTCACCTTGCGGGTAAGTATATAGAAGCTGAATTTGCTTACCGGCGCATCTTAGCAACAGATCCACAGCATGTGGCAGCTAAGCATTACCTCGGCATGCTGTTACACCAAACCGGAAACACTTCGCAGGCGCTGGAGTTGATACGTAGCGCCATTGCAGCAGACGCCCGCAGCCCAGGCCGTTACAACGATCTAGGCAACATACTGACCGAAATAAACGAACTGAATCAAGCGGCGGCAGCTTTCCGTTGTGCGCTGGCGCTAAACGCTCAGGACGCCAATGTCTGGAACAATTTAGGCTCTGTGCTGCACCATCTGCATGATTTGTCCGGCGCGGAAGCAGCCTATCTCAGCGCACTGCGTCTTGATGTCAACTTTGTGCCGGCACTGAGTAATTTAGCCGTGCTGCTTGCGGAAACCGGACGCGAACCGGAGTCAGCGCTGTTCTCTAGTCAAGCTTACATTCAGCCGCCGCTAGAAGGCAAATCTGCAAAGATACTAGCTTACGCTTACTATCAACTCGAACGCTTAACAGACGCCGCTGAATGCTACCGGGCCTGGCTAAGTAGCGAACCGGACAATGCCTTTGCCAAACACCATCTTGCGGCCTGTACGGCGGAAAACGTTCCTATAAAAGCCACCGGCGAATACTTGCAAGCCCTTTTCAACGACATGTCAGAGCACTTTGACCAAAAACTGATCGGCAAACTCGGCTACCGCGGACCGGAGATTATCGCCGGCTTGCTTAAAGCCCACCTCGCCGCCAATTCCGGCTTGCATGTCCTCGACGGCGGCTGTGGAACTGGTTTGTGCGGCGCAGTTTTAAAACCCTATGCACGGTATCTGACGGGCGTGGATATATCTCCAGGCATGCTAAGCAAGGCTGCGGAAAAACTCTATTACGACCAGTTAGTTGAGATGGAATTAAGCACCTACCTTTGGGCTAACCCGCATAGCTGGGATTTAATCGTCATGGCCGATACTTTGATTTACTTCGGCGAACTGGCCGGGCTGTTTACAGCAGTCCGGCAGGCATTACGCCCCGGCGGGCGGTTTGCTTTCACTATAGAAGCGGTTTTTGAAAAGTCTGTTTCTTATCAATTAACGCCCAGTGGCCGCTATTGTCATCAGCATGAATATATCCAGCAATTGCTGGAGGCGCTGGGTTTTAAACTGTTACAGACTGATGAGGCAACACTGCGTAAGGAGTTGGGTAAACCTGCCAATGGGTATGGAATATTGGCGCAGCTTATTTAAGGTATTGATCTTTCAAAACTCTTGTAGCTTAAATCCACCCGCATAATAGAAACAACACTCCCATAATATTCTTCTTTTGACAAAACCTCCCAGCCTAATCTTTGATAAAACGCTTCCCGGCTGGCCGAGGTAAACAGATAAAGCGTATCAATTCCGGCCTGTTGGGTTTGTTGCATGACAGTTTTCACTAACTTGCTGCCTATCCCCTGGTTTCTAAAGGCCGGGGCCACAAACACGCTGGCCAGCCAAGGCGTCAGTTCGGGGTTAATGTCCATATCATGCGTCACAATGGCTGCGGAGCCCATTAGCTCGGATTGTGTGGCAATAAAGGTACTCGGGATAAAATCTGCGCTCAAATAAGCTTGCATATCTTCAATGCGTTGTTCAACGCTGCTGCCAGGGTTAAGAGACCACCACTCATGATGGTGCCATGCGGCTAAAGTAGGGAGATGCTGCGGCTGGGCTTTAAGATCTTGAATTAACATGATTTAAGTTAAAATCCTTATGTTGCTTGACTATCAATACCATAAAACGCTAGCCCATTTTATGTATACTGTACACCGTTGTATACTAAACAAGTTTGAAGATTAAAAGAAAGCAAAATTATGAAAAAACCAAGTTTGTTGCATAGGTTGCGTGCAAAGAAAACAACACACAAACCTGTTATAGGTGTGACTTGGTACGACCAGGACAATTGAGCTGCGGCGCTTTAATTAAACGTCTGACTAATTGAATTTACCGATGAACCCCGAAGACTTACAAAAACTGCTTACCCTTGCCATGCCTTACGGTAAATACAAAGGCCGAGTCATTGCAGATTTGCCCGGTTACTACCTCAATTGGTTTGCTCGAAAAGGATTTCCAAATAGTGAACTAGGCCGGTTATTGGCGCTGATGCAGGAAATTGATCACAATGGTTTAAAATCTTTGCTCGATCCGCTAAGAAAATCATATAATTCAAGGAATTAAACAAGATGCGATTAAAAGAAAAAGAGGTTGAAGCCGGCTATTTGTATCTAACGACTGCAAATCAATATCGTGCTGTACTCGCGATGAAAGGAGAATTTTTGATCTATGCTCCCAGTTCAGAAGGGACGGCGCCGCTAACTATGCATCCGCCCCTATTGCCCTTTGAAAATATGCCGTTTAAGAAATGCCAAACCGTCACCTTTGCCAAAAAAGATTATCAAGTGTTTGACTTCAATGGCGAAGCAGCTATCAAACATAAATTGCAGGAATCACAGCTAGCGGAAGCTATAGCACAGTGTAATGCAAAATCAGCTATTGCCACGCTGTTAGCAGAATAAAGCTAAAACAACCTTGTAGGAACCGGCCATGCCCGAAATAAGGCGTTTAGGTCTGGATAGGCTTTCATCGCGGGCATGGCCCGCTCTTACATTTATAACCACAGCGAGTTATGCACAAAAAGCATAATCAAGCAAACTGAATTCCAAGCCAGCATTGCACAGAGCATATAGCAACATAAGTAATTGATCTATATAGAAATGCCGGCATGTCTTAAATTTGACCAATTTAACAAAAAGTTAATAATAATCAGCACTAAGCTGAGTTAATCGCGAGTAATCCACAAAGTTATCCACAGATTTTGTGGATAACTAGAATTTGTCTAACAAGTATAACTACTTACCGCCGCCGGAGCAAAAATCAACGCAAAATTTTATTCAACCAGCACAACCCGATTCCGGCCTTGGTTTTTAGCCAGATACATGGCCTTATCCGCCGCTTGCACCTGATCGCGATAAGTGGAAAATTCGGCTTTATACAAGGCTACGCCAATACTCACAGTGAGCGCCAAATTGTTAAAACGCGGACTTAATAATAAGCCGCGTTTTTCGATTTCCAAGCGCATCCGCTCGGCAAAACCAAATGCGCCTTCGCGATGCGTATGGTGTAAGGCAAACAAAAACTCCTCGCCGCCATAACGGCCGACAAAATCCTCGGGCCTACTCATGCTGCGCAGGATTTCAGCGACAATCCGGATAGCGTCGTCGCCGGCCTGATGGCCGCAGACATCATTAAATTTTTTGAAGTGATCAATATCCACAAAGCCAACGGCAAAACCAGTCAACAAACTCGGCGCTTGCTGATAGGCGGCCGCTAATAGCTGATTGACTTTACCTTTATTAAATAGCTGACTCAAGGTATCCATTTCCGCCTGTTTTTTCGTTAAGCTATAGCGTTTGGCATTTAACAATGCCACGCCCAATTGATTCGCAACCGGCAACAGCAAGCCGGCGCATTCCTCGGAAATCGGAAATTTTGACGCCCCATAGTCAGCATACAGAACACCTATTAATTGCTTATGTTGTAATACCGGCACAGCAATAAAACAATCAACCTGCAAAAGTTTTAAAAGCGCTTGGCCAAAGCTATCGCTAGCCTGATCAAGGATAAGCACAGTGCGGTTGCGCAAACATTGCAGCAATTCACCGCCGATAGCCGCAATCGGGATTAAAAGCTCATGGGCCTTTTGCTGGGGCCAGCAGTGTTTCGCAATCAATCCCTGGCGATTAGGCGCCATACCAAACATAATGACGCGAGAAAAGTTAAAATCGCTGTGTATCGCTTCCAGCGTCGCCAACACAATTGCATGAGGTTCCAGACTGAGATGCGGCGAAGTCAGGCTGGCAAGATAATTGTGCGTGTAACTAGGCGGATTTGGACTTGCGTCCGGTTTATTGCCCAAGGTAATGGCCTTATACACCAAGGTTGCGCGTATCTTCTGTATATCGGGAAACTCCACGCGATAAAATTTGGCCGTGTTCTGCATTTCTCTATCAACTGTTTGTAGCAAACTCTCAAAATTCAGCCGGCTAAAATCGATTTTCAGACTGACTTCTTCCGGCAAACTCGGACCCGCCGCGCCTTTGCCGGAGCCGATGCCATGCAGCCAAGCAATATAATCGGCAAAACAGATGATCGCCGCTTCTTTACCAAACTGACTATAAGGTGAATGCTCCGGCGCCAACGCGTGATGAAAGCCAACCACCGCAGTAATGACCGGCGGTAAATCCCATTTCAGACACAAAACATAGCCGATCTCCGCATGAGTCAAGCCAAAAAATGCCCGCTCGCAATGTTCGGTCGCGCAAGCGCTTTTATCGCTACTCAGTAAAAAATCGCTATAGCTGACTTTGCCGTAACCTTCCAGCACAATTTTGCCAATATCGTGTAACAAGCCGCCCGTATAGATGACATCGGGATCAGGATATTTCAATTGGATAGCGATTTGTTTACTTAAACAGGCCACGAACAAACAGTGCTGCCAAAAATACAACTGATTAAATCTACGATTACCACTATTTTTGATCAGTTGGTTATACAACAACTGTTCGGTCGCAATCCGCCGGATGGCGGAGAACCCAAGAATGCTAAGCGCGTGATTAATAGACAATATTTTATGAGGTAGGCCATAAGCAGCCGAGTTAACCACCTTTAATATCCTTGCCGTCAGCGCTGGATCTGTGGCAATGATCCGCGACAAATCTTTAGCCTGAGCATTCTCGTCATTACTTAATTGCAATAACTTCAAAGCGACCGCAGAAATCATCTGTAATTGGTCGATTTCTGTCTTTAATGCCCCAGCGGCGGCAATAACTATACGCTCCGGACAACTCGCCGCCTGTTTTCCTTCAGCCGTATTCCTGTTGTCGTTGTTCATGGGCTATACGGATAAGTGATAGATTGCCCTAAATTATAGCAGCGCTTCAAAAACTGAGACTGTGAGCTGTCTTCCTTTTCTGTACGCGCTACGTGGGCGAAAATCGGTTTTTAAGTTTAAAGAATAAAGGCTTGGTCTAAAAAAATCCCCGCCTAAAACCGTGCAAATTTTATTTCATATTTTTCCGGAACTGCTATGCTTTATTTAGGCAAATATAATCAAGTTACTTCATGTTGAACTGAGTCGCCGATAACTACTTTAAGACACGAATTGATTTTATGTTTTTGCAGCATCAACGGCGTGCTTCGCCTGTCGATAGTGCTGACAAACTTTTCACTTTATTTATTTCGTCTATAGTATGTATTAACAGAAACTCAAGAGCTTGTTCTATTAGCAACAAAACAGAAAAATGCCAATAATTCACAACAACATTGCCAGTTGGGATAAAGCCGCTGCACTTAAGTTACTGGAAGGCGATACCGAATTACTGTACGAACTGATGCAGTTATTTATTGAAAACATGCCGCAACAAATGACCAGGATGCAAAACGCCCTAACCAGCCTGGATTATAAGGAATTAGCCAATTCTGCACACGCCATCAAAGGCATGTTAAGCAATTTTTTTGCAGAGACAACTTACGCCTTGGCTTTGAAACTGGAACAGAGCGCCCGAAACTACCCCGCAGAATGTAGCTTGCTAAGCCAAAATTTGCTGGCGGCTCTACAACAATTGCTGCTGGTTTTCCAACAAGAATTGGACGCACAGGCATGATCAGCAACGCCGGCTTTCACGAACTTAAAGCCATCGTCCGGCTGCCTTCACCCTCGGGCGTGGCTTTAGCAATCATGAAGCTGGTGCAACAGGAAGACGCCACGCTACAACAAGTAGCGCAACTCATCAAAACCGATCCGGCTTTGAGCGGGCGAATTTTAAGTTTTGCAAATTCAGCGGCCTTCGGCGCGCACAGAGCAATTGCCAGTATTCCTGATGCCGCGATGATGATGGGCATGCAGGCTTTACGCAATTTTGCCCTGAGTTTATCGCTTATTGACAACAACAAGCAGGGCAATTGTAAAGGTTTTGATTACGAACTGTACTGGTCGCGATCGCTGGCCATGGCGGTGGCTATGGCGGTAGTGACCGTTCGTGAACGGACTATAGCCCCAGAAGAAGCCTTTACTTTTGGACTGCTTACCGATGTGGGCCGTTTGGCGCTGGCAAGCGCCTGGCCGGATGCCTATACTGAATGCTTACAATCAGCCAAAGGCGAACAGTTGCGAAAAATGGAGCAAACCTTGTTTGCTATTGATCAGCATAGCATGTGTCTATTCTTGTTAGCCGACTGGGGTATGCCGAAACCTTTTTTAGACGCTTTAAAGATTTGCTTTAACCTAGAAAAACCGGGAGAAGATTCACGAATAGCCCGGCTTGCCAAACAATTGTCGTTTTCCGGCAAAATTTCCCAATACTGCCAAGCCGACCCTAGCTTACAACCGGAAATATTTAAGCAACTCAGCAAGACAGCCGGCGACCACGCCCTGGAAAGCGCCGAATTGACCTGCTTACTGGAAACAATCATTGAAAAATGGCACAACTGGGGACGGGAAATTGATGTCAAAACCGAGCGCAGAATCTCCCTGAATCCAGCTCGGAAATACGCCGAGACAAAAACTGCTGACCTAAAATTACTGCTGGTGGATGATGATGCATTGCTGATCGCCCGCCTGTCTAAACAACTGACAGCCGCCGGGTATAATGTTGCGGTGCGCACCGATGGAGAATCGGCGCTCACATACATCGTCGAACAGTGTCCGTCTATCTTGATCACCGATTGGCGCATGCAGCCGATGGACGGCATTTCCCTGTGTAAAACCTTACGCACCACCGATTTCGGGCGCATGATGTATATCATTATGCTGACAGCTGAAGAAAGCCAGGACGATCTAATCGCTGCCTTTGACGCCGGGATTGACGATTATGTGACGAAACCCGTCAGTTCTCCGGTACTTTTAGCCCGGCTTCGCGCCGGTAAACGCATAGTTCAATTGCAACAGGAAATAGACATCGAACGCCGCGAAGTGCAGCGGGCTTCCTCTGAACTGTTAACCATCAACCGCCGCTTTGAATTACTGGCGCACACTGATATGCTCACCGATTTACCGAATCGGCGTTACGGCTTGAATAGACTGGCGCAGGAATTTGAAACAGCACTACGTTTTAAACGGCCGATCAGCATATTGATGCTGGATCTTGATCATTTTAAAATCATCAATGATAGCTTAGGCCATGACGCTGGCGACCAAGCGTTAGTGCATACCGCGAAACTCATCAAACAAGCTATCCGCAACAGCGACATAGCCTGTCGACTTGGCGGAGAAGAATTTATCGTCATCGCCACCAACACCGATGGCGTCACAGCTTTGGGCTTGGCGGAACGCATACGCCATGCTATTGAAAATTCTCAACCGCCGGGTCTTTCCCTTTGCCAACCGCTGACTGTCAGTATTGGCGTTGCCGGGTCAACCGGCTGGGAACATGAAAGTAAAGAGTTAATAGCGCGCGCGGATAAAGCCCTGTATCAAATCAAATTAGGCAAACGCAATGGCGTACAACTTGCTGACTGAAGTATTACCAAGCTTGATCGCGGGTTTCCCCCAATAGCCAAACCGCTGTCAGACTAATCGCCGCAGCAAGTGAAACATAAGCGCCAACCCAAGCCAGCCCGCCGGCACTGACCAAACGTTCCGCAATATAAGGCGCGAACGATGCGCCAAGTATACCGCCCAAATTATAGGCCGTGCCGGCGCCGGTATAGCGTAGTGCCGGGGGAATAATTCCGGCAATAAAGCCCCCATAGGTGCAAAGGTAGCACCCATCAACAATAGTTCCAGCGCTAAAAAGGCCGTAATCAAAAAGGCTGAGCCACTATTGAGCAGCGGTTCCAACGCAAACCCGGACAAAAAAGCGCAACTACCCGCCAGCAACAGCACCGGACGGCGGCCGTATTTATCTCCAGCCCAAGCGGAAAGCGGCGTTGCGGCTGCCATAAACACCACCGCCACGCACAACATGCCCAAAAATTGCTGGCGGGGGATATGTAAAACGCTGACGCCGTAGCTAAGGGAAAATACCGTCGAGATATAAAATAAGGCATAACAAACTACCATAGCTAACGCCCCCAACAGCAAAGGCCGGCCATGCCCCCTGAGTATTGCCAGGAGCGGGAAACCTATTTGCCGATGTTGTTGCAAAACCTGTTGAAAAACCGGGGTTTCCGTCAACACCAATCGCACATACAAACCAATCATCACCAATACCGAACTGGCCAGAAAAGGTAAACGCCAACCCCAAGCCTTAAATTCCGCCTCGCTCAGAAGATGCGCCAGCAACAAAAAACTCCCGGTTGCACATAAAAACCCGACCGGCGGTCCTAACTGCGGAAACATGCCATACCACCCCCGTTTACCCGGCATGGCGTTTTCCGTCGCCAATAGCGCCGCCCCGCCCCACTCGCCTCCTAAGCCGATACCTTGTCCAAAGCGCAACAGGCACAACAAAATCGGCGCCCACGCCCCGAACACTGCGAAGCCCGGCAATAGACCGATTAAAGTCGTGGAAACGCCCATTACTAATAAAGAAGTAACCAATGTGGCTTTCCGGCCTTTCCGGTCGCCAAAATGTCCAAACAATATTGCGCCCAAAGGCCGGGCCAGAAAGGCCACGGCAAAGGTCAAAAAGGCACTCAAGGCTTGCGTAGCCGGACTATCGCCCGGAAAAAACACCGGCCCTATCACCAAGGCCGCCGCCATCCCATAGATATAAAAATCGTAGAATTCGATGGTGGTGCCGATGAAACTGGCTAGGGCGATGCGAGTTATGCTTGGGGGTGTATTTGGTAGCGTCAAGGTGCAGCCTATGGTTGCTGAACGGTTGTAAAGTGCGAGAACAAACTGCGGCGCATTTGTTTTTCAAAGTCCGGCACATCCAGGGCATTCGCCGCATACCAAACGGCTAGAGGCGCGCGCATATCTGCGGCTGGCAGTTGCGGATAATCCGGCCCCAGTTCCTTTTTGGCTGCGGTTTCGTAGTTGTCCGACAAATAGCGTAAAAACAAAAAGGATTTTGTGCATTTTTACTTAATACTAGAAAACTCAGAGGCATTATTGTACAGTGAAGCTGTGATTTTCTCAGGATTGCTGGCTTATTAAGCCATGCATTCTAAACCCTGTAACATGTCGAGAATATACGATGGCTAACCAGGTACATAGGGGTATAAAGCGTTTATCTTTAATAAGCGGGGTTATCGGCTTGGCAGTTGTATTCAGCGTTTTCCTGGCTCTCAAACCCATGTCGGTTAATTTCCTCAAATACCTGCTATGGAAAACCGTCAGCAGCGCCCAGTATGAATCCGGCTATGTCGAAAACCAAGGCGCTCTAATCCATTATGCCGCTTATGGCGCTGGACAGCCGGTATTACTCTTGCACGGCGGCTTGGCCGATAAATTGAGCTGGTTTTCGCAAATCCCCTGGCTGGCGGAGTCCGGACGCCAGGTGGTGCTGATAGACACCCGTGGACACGGTAATTCCACGCATGGCGAGCCTGAGCTTAGCTACGAAATTTTTGCGGAAGATACGCTAAAAGTACTGGATAAACTACATATCAAACGCACCGATATCGTCGGTTGGAGCGACGGCGGCATCATAGCGCTGTTGCTGGGGCTGGAAGCGCCGGAGCGGGTCGGCAGAATTGTCGCCATCAGCGCAAACTTCCACCCTTCGGGCTTAATCGCCGAGATGCCGGCGACAGAAAACGACGCGTATCAGCAATTACGCAATGACCTGATGTCTTGGCTACGCAGTTTTTTGTCGCCGCAGAACGGTAATTACCCTAGCCTGGAAAAAGAACTCAATCATTTATGGCAAACCGCGCCACTGCTCACTCAGTCCGACTTGCACTCAATTGTAGCGCCAACCCTGGTCATAGCCGGGGAAAACGATGTCATACAATTAGCGCACTCCGGGGATTTGGCACAAATGCTGCGTTACGGAAAAATCGAGATCATTTCCGGAGCCGGCCACGCCGCGCCGGTCACGCATGCTAAACAGATTAATGCGTTAATCGCATCCTTCCTGGGTATTGAACTTGATTAATATTTTAACTTCAACGATGAGAAGTCAAAAAGCAGACTTAATTCATGGAACAGCAGATATAGGCTCGCACACTTTTTTCCGCGTGCGTTTATGAAACCAACATTTTTGGGTTTTTGAGGCGATATAATCCCAATCACTAGGATTGTCTCGCGGATTCAGTTGATCGTTTTGCGCTTCATCCGATTTTAAAATCCGTTGCGCCGGCGTGTTGTCGGCTGGCGCTTCCGGCATGCCCGTAGCGCCCTGCGGGGCCAGTTTCAGTAAATCATTCATATTGCCTAGCTTACCTAGGTCTGCTAGGCCGGCAGGATTACCCAAAGCAGGCAGCGCAGGCATAACTGTTTTTTTATGCACATAATCCTGGACCAATTCCAGCATTTTGTTGGAATCGCCGCCGGCTAGATTTCCCAGATACAAACCACCGCCCAGCAAAATGCCCAGCATAATCAGCAGGCGCAGAATTATCTTTTGGAAAAGTTTTAAAATCATAATGCTACCGAATAAGCAGAGATCCAAGCTTAATCAAGTATAGTACATGATAGTCAGTGAGGATCAGCCGATAGCAGCCAACTTGAAGAAACGCCGGGCGAACCCGGCGTTTTGGTTTGCGGATTTTAAAATCCGCGGACAGGCTTTCCTAGCCAACTAGCGATAATTAGCTGGCAGAAGAGCAACTGGCGTTTGCGATCAAGCTATTAGCTTGGCTGATTAAGCCATTGGCAACAGTCGGATCAACCGGCGCACCATTGAATACCGCGCCTTCCAGCATTGCAATCATTTGCTTGGCTAAAGTATTACGGGTTTCAACCCAGCTATTGATTTGTGCAGTGCAAGTGGTGTAGGTCAAATCACCGGCGTCATTACCGGTCAAAGCAACAGTCGACGCCTGCAAAGTTTTTAGACCCAAAGCACCGACCGGCGCATTGATTTGCTTATACGCTTGCGCCAGACTGACGAAAGCGTTGCGGCTGGCGCTACCGGTAGCACCTACCGATGCAGGCACTACATTATCATTCAAGACTTCAACCAGCAAACGACCGTCATGTTGGTAGTCGTCAACCAAGCCTAACAGGTTCATGATGGTAGGGCGCACGTCGGTGTGATCGCTCCAAGTGGTGTTATCCGTTACACCGGCGCCGGCTTTTACCCCAGGACCGACGATACCCATCCAAATTGTAGTGATTTCAGGTTGATAACCGCCATGGTTCCAGGCGTTACCTGGCTCAACTTGCACGCAGTCCGCAAAATTCGCTTGCGTACAAGCGGAAGTGCCGCTGGCGTATCCGTAGTAATCGGCTTTCTGAAACGCGACGAAAGTTGGATTACGTTGCGTATCGGCAGTGATCATGTGCAACATGCTCATACCGGCCTGATCAGCCAAATAATCGACTGTTGCTTCAGTAACGCCCTTAAAGTAATTGTAAGTGCTCAAGCCGGCTACATCACGCTCCAATTGCCGGGTAACGCTAGCAGTTTGCGCCGGATTACCGTTCAGATAAAAAGTCGGCGGTAAATCGCTATGCACCGAGAACGGGGTGGTATTCGCTTTTTCGGTCGCCAACAATTTGCTAAGATTGACGTTAATCTCGCCGATATTCGCAGAACTGGTCGCGGTTGAAGCGGATGGC
This sequence comes from uncultured Pseudomonadota bacterium, assembly GCA_963705975.1. Lineage (GTDB taxonomy): Bacteria > Pseudomonadota > Gammaproteobacteria > Methylococcales > Methylomonadaceae > Methylomonas. The sequence goes on along the minus strand of CAVPMI010000077.1, from coordinate 5,447 downwards.
GTGTGGATGTAAGTACAAGGCGTCGTCACGCCGTCGCAACCGGCTGGGGTTGGGTTTTGCGTACCGGCGAAGTGATCCTGTTCGTCCGGCAAGATCACGAACAGCGTATTGCTGGTGTTGATGCCGTCGTTATTTAGACGGGTAAAAAATTTAGCGAAGGCAGCGTCATAGCTTTGCAACTGCGCTACATAACCGGCTTCGCCCGGACCATAGGCAATACCGCCTGTGCCGTGGTTATCATGCGCATCGGCGATGTAAGAATACACAACCGGAATACCGCTTTCCAGCATGGTAGCAATATAGCCCAAGGTTTGCGATGCGGAAGGGTTGAAACCAGGGAAACCGGGATTACCGTTGCTGCCCTTAATCACATTACCATCCAAATCCAGCAAAGGACCATTTGGAGAAATCGCCGCCTGCACATATTTGTGGCCGAACAAGCCTTTGTAACCGGCGTAACCACCGACTTCGCTACGCAGTTTATCGGCTTTGGCGTAACTATTGTTGCAAGTCGCGCTGTTGAAACCGCAATGCACTATGACGCCTTCAAAATCGGCCACGGCTTGAGTGCTGTTGCTGGTCGCTTCAAGCGCTTCCGGAGAACCCGCGCCGAACACCGTGGTGACATCGGTAGTGACATTTTCCAGATCGATGTTGGCGATGGAGACGCCGGCTACATCGCAGCCCATGCGTGTATAAGGCGCCCAAGGGGCTGGCGCGGCAACGCCGTTAGGGCCGTACATAATAGGCGCTGCAGTAGCTTCCAGGCTATTAACATCTGTCCAATAAGCGAAAGAACTGGTAAAACCAATTGTGCCGTTGGTTTTGAAATAACCGTAAGAGTTGGACACGGGTTGACCATGTCTGTCGCCATAAATACCGGTCATGGTAGTGATGATATCATCCGCTGTATGCGCAATCAGCGGCGTATGATGGTTAGTCAGCAAAGTACCTTGATTTTGCAGAAAGTTCAGCAAAGTGGGCATTTGCTCCAGATCGGAAGGCACATTCGGGTTGTCGCGTTCAAAATGAATGTTATCGAACTGGATGAACACCACATGTTGAATACCGTTGGCAAATTGGCAGCTTGCGGCAGCTTGCTTAGCGCCCAGCCCCAGAACGGCAAACGCGATGACGGCAGAAACAGCGTGTTTTAGAATTTTATTATGCATTGTTTTTATCCTTTTAAATAGATTAAACAGCTTTACGGCGGCTGAAACCCAGGCCGGTTATCAGCACCGACAAAAATAGCCAAGCAGCGCCTGGTAGTGGTACGCTAGTCAAAGCGACGGTTGTCGGATCCAATGCGATTTGATAAGGGTCCATTTGCTGAGCGGTTAACACCAGTTGACCGGCTTGCCATTGCGCATTAGCGCTCAACGTAGCCAAATCTGCCGCACTAAAGGTGTAACTCCATGCCACATCGTTCGCTTGGGTAGCTGCTTCGCAATTTACATCGCAAGTTGCAACCGCAATGCCGTCAGCAAACAAAGCCACTTGAGAAGAGCTGCTGCCTAAAGTATTGCTGCCGAAATCGCCGGATAAAGTACCGCCGCCGATAGAAGCGCCCGACGGCAAGCTAAAATCGAATTCGCCTACGGTCAACAGAGAAAATGGTGCTAAGCTGGGTGTATTGAAGTAAGTAACACCATCAGTAGATAAATTGCTGGTACTGAGACTGGTATTAATGTCGCCGGTGAATATATCCGCTTGCGCGAAGCTGGAAAATAACGTGGCAACCAAAATCGATTTGACTGTAGTTGTTATTAAACTCTGTTTGCTATACATTTGCGTATCTCCTTAATGCCATTAAAATACAAGCGGCGGTTATCGTTACACCACCGAATTAAATAGCTAAATAACCCGCCTAGAATTAAGCTTTAGAAAACCAGTGCTTAAGTTATTGCTAATACGCCACATGCTATGACGTATAACTATACTTACAAAGAATTGTTACAGGAGTCAGTCAGATTGATTACAGGAATAATAAGACTTTGAAGAGCTTGTTTCTAACGAGCCTGAGTGAGTTTTGATTTAAGCGAAACTATTGGTCAAGCTGCATAGTGACAAAAAACTTTCCAAGACGCTTTGCACTTAAGCCTTTTATTGGTTTAATTCCCTATTCCTTACGTACATTTTTTTCAGCAACATGCTCAAAACACCCAAATTTCAGCTTTTTATCTGCTTGACTGCTTTGCTATTGACTTACAGCAACAGCCCCATTGCATCTACCGCTCAAGACTGGGCAAAGGTCGCTTCGCCCAATCGCAGCTCAAACGGCTCGCAAAGCATCGGCACTTATACCAACGGCTGCCTTAGCGGTGCGGCCACATTGCCCTTGAACGGCACTGGCTATCAAGTCATGCGCTTATCGCGTAACCGCTATTACGGACATCCCAACTTAATTCAGTTCATCCAGAATTTAGGGCAGATAGCGGACAGTCAAAAATTGGGCGCCTTATTAATCGGTGATTTAGGTCAAGCCCGTGGCGGCCCCACCTTAAGCGGCCACAAAAGCCATCAAACCGGCTTGGATGTGGATATCTGGTTTTTATTATCCGACATCGCGACGCAACGCTTATTGACCACAGACGAACGTGAAACCTGGAATGCCAATTCTTTGGTTGATCTCAATACGGATACCATTAACCGCAAACTATGGTCGCCGACGCATAAGCAAATACTGCAGCTTGCTGCTTTACAACCGGAAGTCGAACGGATATTTGTTAACCCCAGCATCAAACGGGAACTCTGTCAGCAAAAAACCGCAGCAGACGCCTGGATCCGCAAGATTCGGCCTTGGTGGAAACACGACGATCATTTTCATGTGCGCTTAAAATGCCCTGACAATAATCCGTGGTGCGAAAAACAAGATCCCTTGCCGGCCGGCGACGGTTGCGACGCCAGTTTAGCCTGGTGGTTTTCCGCAGAAGCCAAAAATCCAAGCCCTAAAGTGCAGCCCCCTGCTCCGCCGCAAGTTTTGCCGGAATTATGCGAGCAGATATTGCGAGAATAATCGAAGTCAGCAATCGACGCTTGGAGATGCAAGAGGTGTGCGCAACGGCATGCGATGAAACACATCGCGCCTTGCGCACGCCGCTACCCATGGACAAAGCACAGAAGCTGAATTTTTTTATGAAAACTACGTGTTGACTTGCATCGACCCCATTCTCTGGCGCTTGATAGTTATTTAATATTTAGAATTGAGTTGTCCGCATGCTGCTAATACATCATCGCCTTTCGCACCTCTTATTAAAGTCGGGATTTTAAAAGTATCTAAAACTTCTTTAAACTTTTCAATTTTATGCACTTCCGGAAACTGGTAATGTGAACCTGGGAATGAGTTAAAAGGAATTAAGTTTATATAAGCAGATTTACCAGCCAGCATAGCTCCAAGTTCTTTAGCATCGTCTGGAGAATCATTAAAATCTTTTATCAGAATATATTCATAAGTAATAAATTGTTTTTTATTTAAAGGTATCTTGTCAATATATGCCAACACGTCATCTAGTGGATATTTTTTATTAATGGGAATTAGTTCATTCCGCTTTGCTTCAAAAGGAGAATGTAGAGATAACGCAAGATTTACTCCAGGAATTTCCTGGCTCCATCGTTTAAGTCCGGGAATATAACCAGCCGTTGAAATAGTAATTTTTTGCACACCAATTGAAGTGCCGTGTTGTGATAAAAATATTTCACACGCTTTTTTAACGGCATCAAAATTATGTAAAGGTTCGCCTTGCCCCATAAAAACAATATTTAAAATCCGCTCTTCTCCAGGCCTATTTGTCGCCAACCAACGCCAAGCCTGTAGAAACTGGCCAATAATTTCATTGGTAGTCAAATTTCTTTTAAGCCCTTGTTTTCCGGTAAAACAAAAAGCACAATTCATTGCACAGCCAACCTGAGATGAGAGGCAAATTGAAAATTTATTATGAAACGGGATAAGAACGGTTTCAATTTTATGCTTGTCTTTAAGCTTAAAAAGAAATTTTACTGTTCGATCTTTTTTTGACTCATGAACCATGTCGATTTCGGGTAGAGAAAAGTCGAAATTATTTTGAAAAAAGGCCAGCGCGGATTTGGAAATATTTTCATAGCATTGAGCATTTTCTTTTTTCTTATAATGCCAATTAAAAAGAACTGCCGCTGCTGAGTTGTTTAAATTATTTTGCTTTAAAACCATTTCTAAATCAGCATAATTTAGATCATAAAAGGATTGTTTCAAAATTTTCTCCTGGTAATATCAATATATTGCCATGTTCATCGCTAAAAAGCGACCAGTCGCAACCGGCAGGTCATGGCCGCCATTAACCGGATGACAACTACAATACGTAGGTTATGTATAATCCGTATAACGTGTACGCATACGCCACCTTTGAATCCAGCGTTGGCCGTTGAGATTCCATAGGCGACGAAGCGCCGACTGGGATTAGTTGGCGAGCGTTACAGCCTGATTGATAACACCCTGAATTTTTTCCAAGATTCGCTTATTGCTGTTACGGCACGACTTATTTTAGACTTACAGACTCGATATAAATGCGGATTTTTGCTTTGATTTTAAACGATTTTTTGGATAATTTTTTTTACCACTCAGTGTCTTTTGTGTCAACTGATTATTAAATATGTCGAATTTTGTCCTGTATTGTTCTGCGAAAATTAAGGGTGAAAAGTTTCTATTACACTACAAAATCCGCCGCCGCGTCGACGGATGCGAACTAAACGACTTCCTGGCATGTTGCCATTGTTTCACCACGTTTTCGATACCCTTGGTATCGGCGTATTTCAACTCGGTAAAACACTCATTCGTATGCACAAAGGCTTCCAAAAACGGGGCCATGATGCGTTGCTGGGTTTTATACCTGGCCAAAGCCGCGTGTTTGGTCAACGTTTCCTGCCGGTTAAGATCGACGCAGACACGGGTAAGACCTCGCAATGGCAAGTCTTTCGGCAAATACAGCGGCTCCTGACTGGCGTCCAGCGGCAGCGGCAAATCAGAACCCGGCGGCCAGTGCGGCCAATGGATTAGATAAGCAAACAGCCGCGGCGGAACATGCGGGCTTTTTTGCTGGGCCAGCCATTCATCCACGGCTAATAGAGTAAACATGCCTAGCCCGGCGTGGTCCGAGTCGTCTTCCATCACATCGGGAAACACGATCAGGGTCGGCCTAGCAGCCTTCAAAATGTCAATTATTCTATTTCTCAGGTCTTCGCCATCCTGAGCCAGGCCTTTATCTTCCGCTTCACTATAAAACACATGGTCAAAACCGGTAAAGCCGGATTTATCCGGATGCTTGCGCCGCCAGTGCGAAACCAGCATGTCATAGATGGAACCATCCGAAAAGCCCAACAAATCCAGCTTTAGAGCGCCTTTGCCTAAAAATCGCGCGGCGTTGCGCGATTCTTCCAGGCGTTTTTCACCATATTTATAAAAATCGGCCCGAGTT